>CAZAFH010000085.1:0-37564 GCA_964484265.1 uncultured Singulisphaera sp. | reverse complement strand
ATAAACCAGGCGACGCTTGCCGAACTGGCGAGCAAGCACGATAGGAGAAAAAAACCGGCGACAGCCACTACAACAAGCGGCATACCCTTTCGAGGTGTCGAGTTCCGACGGGCGGGTCGCGCGGGCGGAACTTCCTCCTCCTCTTCCTCATCCGACGACTCTTCCACGGGCTTTTGCGGTTTTTTGATCGGTAATTTGCGATCGACCTGAATCCCGGATTCTTCGGGCTTTTTCTTGGCAGGCGGCATCGGAATGGCGATCAGTTTGTTGCACTGCTGACAGCGCTCTTTCTTGCCTGCATCCTCGTTTTCGAACGTAAGTTGCGCTTTGCAAGACGGGCATCTTAGGCGAATTGCCATCGCGTTGACTCCGATAATTCAATCTAGTATCTGTGGAGAATGTAATTTAACCCACCCGTTTCCGGCTTGCAACAGAATTGTTTCCATTTTCACGTGCAGCACACGAATCACACCACGGCCAGATCCAGCAGTCGGCGGGCGTTGCGGTGGTAGATCATCTCGATCACGTCTTCTGGCAAGCCGATTCCCTGTAGCAGCGGCTGTGCTGGTTCACCCTCGGCCGGTTTCCAGTCGGCGTCGGCGATCGGACTGGGGCCGCTCCATGCGCTCTCCCAAAGCGTGCGCTGGCACCAGTATCGGCTGACGTAGTGCTCGCGCGTCAGGTGATGGCGCGTTACCAGGTCCGTGCCGAACAAAAATCGATCCGCACGCCGAACCAACAAGTCCCGATGCGCCTCCGCGCGCGGCGACACCTCGCGCACCTGCCACTTGGTCGCGCTTGTATCAATGTAGAATTGCGGATAGGCGTCAAGCAATGCCTCGAGATGATCAGGATGCTCCGGATCGCCGGCCATGTGGGCGCCGATCCAGGTCATGTCGGGGAATAGCTCCATCATGCGTTTCAGGCCGACATACTGCTCTGCCTTCGTGCCGAACTTCGCCGAATCCGCGTATACGGTGCGGAACCAGGCGTCTGGGTCGGCGACATGCACCATAACCAGGCGAATTCCCGCCGATCGGGCGCGCCGCACCGCTTCGATGCGCCACGGAGCGTCGATGATCAGGCCACGCTCTCGGCCTCGCGGCGCGGACCAGAGTTTTACGACCTTGACGCCGAGCTCGTAAAACTGGTCCATCATGCGAAAAACGTCGTCGTCGGGTTCGTCGGCGGTGCGTTTGTTTATCATCGCGTTGAAGAGCAGATGATCGCCGAACTTCTCGCGCAGCGGCTGGATATCGCCTAGCGGGCACATGGTCACGGTTTGCGTGACGCCGAAATCGGCGGCGACGTCGAGCATTAGTTCCGCTTGATCAGTAGTCGCGCCGGGGCCATGCCCGAGCGGCGGTCCTGTCGGCGGATCGCCAGGCCGAGTGACCATGACATGGGAATGAAAGTCGATGATCGAGCCATGATACTGCAGATGCGAGCGCTCGTCATAGTTGACGCCGGTGACGTTGTATTCCGGTGCTGCGATCGGATGCATGATGAACACCTTCGGTGAGAAATCCGAAAATCGAAAATTCGCGAGCCAGGAGCGTGAGCAACTGGAGAATCTGTGCGACTGAACCTCCGGTCGCTGACGCTCCTGGCTCGCCGAGAAGCGCGAGTAGAAGCTCGCGTTTTCCGCGTCGCACTTGAATTTGCTAGAAGACTACAGGCTTGCCGAGCGCTCGGCGAACGACGGTGAATTGGCCGCCGTGCATCAGCGTGTGGTTGGCGACGAGGATCAGCATTGCGCCAAGATTGGGTGCGAATTCTTGAAGCATCTTCGTGTTCGGCGTGTCGAGCGCGGCATCGGTGATCTTGTCAACGGCGGCGACCGTCGCGGCGCGCATCGCTTTCAAAGTGCTCAGCAATGACGCCTTGGTCACGCTCTTGTCTGGCTCCATCTTTCCAGTGCGGTCGGCGCCGAGAGCGGCGATGCCAGCGGGGATCTCGGGGTAGGACACGCCCGGCAGGAAGCCTTCGAGAAGGCCCTTCTCGGCTAATATTAAGTGCGCGATTTGCCAGGCGATATGATTCGCGCTGGGCACCGGACGCACGAGGAAGTCGGCATCGGCGAGGTCGTTCAGAAACATCATCGTCGTGTCGCAGGTGGAAGCCAGCGCGAGCTTGGCCACGTCTTTTCCTTGCATTTGTCGATCCTTTCGTGGGAGATGAAGGTGCTGTTTGCCTTAATGTTCAATGTACGAACGCAGCATGGAAACGAAAAACGGCGTGTCGCCAAGGGCTGGCATACACGCCGTTGTACTGGGCGTCGCGCGACGCCGAGGGAACAAATCGCGTTTTTCCGCGGGAAGCGGAAGGATTCTCAGTTGTTGGGCAGCGGCAGGTTTTGCATCAGCTTGCCAAGGTTCTCGAACGTTATCTGAGCGCGAATAACGATGTTCGGGCCTTTGGATGAAGCCTTGATGGTGTTCATGACATCGGCCGCGATCTTGGCCTTTTCGTCTTGTTTAGCCTTTTCATCGATCTTGCCTTTAAAGAGTGCGATGGCGAAGTTGATGCCCGCAGCCATTTTATTGGCGGTGTCGGCGTCTTTCATGTTGAGGCCGACCTGGAAGTCGATGTCCTTCTGGATGGTGATGGCGAGCGAAAGGCCGTCCATCTGCTTGATGGCTTCGACAGCCATTTTGGCCTGCGGCGCGCCTTCCGGAGCGTTATCCGCCAACTTCCCAAGGACTTTGCTGGTGGCGACGAAGCTGATGCTTTGCTTGCTCGAAACGGTTTGAAGTAGGTTTCCGACGGTTTCCGATTTGAACTTGCCAGCGCCTTTGCCGCCTGCACGGGCGACCGCATCCGCGAAGTCCTTCTTGGTGGCACATGCGATCAGCGTTTTCTTGTTGATCACGCCGACGAACATCGATTTTTCGCCTTTGGGGGAAACCTCGAACACCTTGGTGCTGCCGATCATGGAGGTCTTCAAACCGCCGCCGGCGTCTTTGCTCGCATCGGTGAATGCGGCTTCGATTTTTTCGCCGTCGAAGTTACCTTCGAGCAGGATAAAGCCTTCTTCTTGATTGCGTTCGCCAGGGACCGACACCGTGACCGCAGTGAGATCGCGGAACAGGTCGAAGTTGGCCTTCTTCAGGTATTTCGCGAGCCCCTTTTCGTCGAGTTGCTCGTCGATCTTGCCTTTCGCGATATCGATAATGGCTTTGTTGGCTTTGACAACATCCGATTTCAGAATCTGCTGCAAATTGAACGTGACAACCAATTCGGTGTCAGGCGGCAGAAGATTCGTCTGCTGGGCGCGAATGGACGACGCGCTCGCCGTCATCGCAATGACGCAAACGGCAGCCAACCAAAGATTTCGGCGGATTTGCATGAATCGTTACTCCTGAATGAAAATTCGTCTGTTTTTGATTCTTTCCATGGTCTATGAAAAGATACCGTTGACGGTCGGAAAAAGTTTCAAAAAATTCACGGCTTGGTCTGAACTTACTGCCGTTTCGGATCCTCGATGCAGAACAGATGCCGATCGCCACGAATAAAGATTTGCCCGTTGGAAACCGCCGGCGAAGCGATGATCGGCTCACCCATCGCGTTGTCGGCGAGCAGCTCGAATTTCGCGCTGGCGCGGAATACTTTCACCGCGCCTTCTTTCGTCGCGACGTAAATACGGTCCCCCGCGGCCACCGGCGAGGCGTGGAACTGCTCGCCAAGCCGTTCACGCCAAAGCTGCGTGCCGGCCTTGGCGTCATAGCAGGTGACGAAATTCCGATCACCAGGCAGAAAGATCAGCCCCTTGTACAGAATCGGTGAGGGCACGAACGCCGAAGCCTTTTTGTTCTTCCACAACACGTTGGTCTTCGTTAAATCCCCGCGGCTGCCGTCGAGCTTGATGGCCATGGTGTTCTCGCCTGATGCTGCGAAGATAATGTCGCCCATGACGATCGGGCTGGGAATGCACTGGAAGTGCATGCCGTCCACGCGCCAAAGCTCATCACCCTTGTCGGCATCATAGCTGCGCACGAAGTTCGTACCGAAGGTGATGATTTCGGTGCGGTCTTTGAGCTTGACAACAAGCGGGCTAGTCCAGTTGACCGAACCGGGTCGATCGGCCTTCCAGCGGTTAGCGCCCGTTTTCGTGTCCACCGCGAGCAGATAGGACTGCGACCAGTGATCGACTTGCACCAGCAGCGTGTCCTTGTGCAGGATCGGCGACGTGCCCATACCCCAACGATTTCGGAACGGCCCATACTCGTCGGCGAGCGAGCGGATCCAGATCGGTCGTCCGTCGAAGTCGAGCGCGGCAAGGTCGCCCGTGCCGAAGAGGACATAAACCGCCCTGCCATCGGTCGCCGGCGTCGGGACCGCCATGCCGCCGGCGGGATACAGATCGGTCGGCGCGGAACCAAACAGGCGGGCATGCCAGAGTTGCTTCCCGTCGGATCGGCGATAGCATTGCACATGCAGGCGATCGTTGAGCCGACCGTCCGATGCGGTGATAAAAATGCGATCCTCCCAGACGATCGGCTGGCTGACACCGGCGCCTTTTAGCTCGATCTTCCAGCGCACGTTCTTGGAATCCGACCAGTGCAAAGGCAAATTCTTTTCGGTCGAAACACCCGTGTTATTCGGTCCGCGCCAGGCAGGCCAATTGTCGGCATGTGCAAAATTCGCAAATACGCAAAACACAGCAAGCGCGAGAGTCCATCGCATGGCGTCGGCTCCGGAGCAGAATCTTTTGATTACGGTTTGATGTAAGGCGTCAGGCTATTTTACGAAAAACAGCGGACCAATTTAGGGCAAGCACGCCATTCGCCGTGGAGAAAATGGGCAACCTGCACGATTTGTATCCAAACAACGGGGCTGCGAGGAATAGTCCCGAGGAAAAGCGTGACGAATCGGGAACCTGGGCGAGCTCTCATTGCCGATAACGACGTTGGTAAATCGGGCTATTCTTTCCCATACGAATTTGGCATTATCGGCTCGTCCGCGTGAATGCGATTGGTTTTTTGCAAGGATGCACCATGCACGCAACGCTCGCCGAGCAAGCGCCGCCGTCCGCCGACACGCAGGCTCCTCGGCCATCTCCACCGCGCCGCTGGAGCCGGTACGCGTGGTTGCTGACTTCGGCATTCATCCTGTGGTTAACCGGTTCGTGGTTTTGGCAGATCTATGGAACAGGGAATTTCCACGAGGTTATCCCGGGCAGAATGTATCGCGGCGCTCAGCCGAGTGCTGCGTCTCTCGAAAAGATCATCGCGAAGTACAAGATACGCACCGTATTGAATTCACGAGGATGCTGCTATCCCGACCCGTGGTATGTGGCCGAGGGCGAAGTCTGCGAGCGCCTGGGTGTTCAGCTGATCGATATCTCGTTCTCCGCAGTGCATCTGCCGTCGAAACATGAGCTGCGCCTGCTGCTCGAAACGCTCGATCGAGCCGAGTATCCGATCTTCGTTCACTGCAGGCACGGCGCGGATCGCACGGGACTCGTCGCCATGACTGTGCACCTGCTCCAGACCGACGACACTTATTCGTCGGCGCACACCCATCTTGGCCTTCGCTACGGCCACGTCGCGCTCGGCAAGACGGCCGTGCTCGATCGCTTCATGTCGCTCTACGCCGATTGGTTGAACCGTGAGGGTAAAACGCACGAACCGCAATACTTTCGGCACTGGGTGCTTCACGAATACCGCGGCGGGTGGTGCGACGCCAAATTCGAGAAGGTCGATCGCCTCTTCGCCGAGCCGGCGCTCAACAAGCGTCTGGAGTACGACCTCGTCGTGCGCAACACGGGGCCGACTCCCTGGCATTTCCACCCATTGAAGACGGCCGGTCATCATGTGACGTTCAAGATCGAGGATGACAAACATCAGGTCGTCCACGAGGGGCGCGCGGGCATGATTCGCAGGACCGTGGAGCCGGGCGATTCGATTCAGGTGATTCTGTCGATCCCGCCGATACGCAAACCTGGGAATTATCGCCTTTTGATCGACATGATCGAGGAAGGGCATTGCTGGTTCCACCAGACCGGCTCGCACGTTTGGGAAGAGGAGTGGTCGATTCGTGAATAAGTACATTCGTATCGGTATCAGCGCGGTGCTCTTGACCGTTATCGGCTGGCGGACGAACTGGTCCGACGTGGGAGCGAAATTCGCCAGCATGCACGTGGAACTCTGGCTGGCGGCGGTCGGCGTACTGCTGTCCACGCAATTCTTTAGCGCCCGGCGCTGGCAGATGTTCACCCACCGTCTGCATTTCCGCGCAACCTTTTGGCAGTGCAGCGCCTATTACCTCATCGGCTCCTACTTCAATCTCCTTCTGCCGACCTCGGTCGGCGGGGATGTCATGCGCGTACTTTACCTGGACAACAAATCAGGCCGAAAACTCGCGGCCCTGGCGAGCGTGTTTTTGGAACGGCTCAACGGTCTGCTCGTGCTCATCGCGCTGGCGTGCGTCGGCGTCCTGGTGTCGCCGATGCCGCTCGAACCCTGGATTCACGCCGCCGTCTGGAGCGTCGCCAGTTGTGCTGTCGCTGGCGTGATTGCGCTGCCGATCGCGGCTCGAACGAAATGGCTGTCGGACCCACGCCGGCATCAGCTTCAAACCGTCGTGGGTTTGTTGAAATTGCCCAAGGAGATGGCCGTGGCAACGCTGATGTCGATCCTTGTGCAAGTGATCGGCGCGGTCTGCCTCTGGTTGATCGGCCAATCGCTGAATCTCGACCTGCCGTTGCTCTACTGCTTCATTCTCGGCCCGATGGTGTCGCTGCTCACGTTGCTACCGATCAGCGTCAACGGCATGGGAGTGCGCGAGGTTGGCACGATTGTCTTCGTCGCGCCGTTGGGGATCGATGCCGACTCCGCCAAGACGCTGGCGTTTCTGTGGTTCGCCGTCAACGTGGCCGTCAGTTTGTGCGGCGGGCTTGTTTATCTCGCCGGCGCTGCTCCGAAAACGAACGAGGTTTCTCAATCGCCCGAGGTGCTCGAAAATGGACCTGTCGATCGTCATCCCGATCAAGGACGAGCGGGAGAATCTAAAGCGGCTGCATGACCGCGTGGCTGCGTCGATGCAGGCCGCCTCTTTGACGTTCGAGCTGATTCTCGTGGACGATGGCAGCACCGATGGGTCCGCCTCCGAACTGGAATCGCTTGCCGCTCTCGATGCGCGCGTCAAGGTCGTTTCTCTGCGCCGCAACTTTGGCCAATCCGCCGCGCTTCAGGCAGGCATCGATCACGCTTCGGGCGACGTCGTCGTCACCATGGACGGCGATCTGCAAAACGACCCGGCCGACATCCCCATGCTTATCGACGCGCTACATCGGAATAACGTCGATGCGGTGTTCGGTCTGCGGGCCGATCGACAAGATGGCTTCATCAACCGAACCTTGCCAAGCCGATTGGGAAACTGGCTGATCCGCTTCGTGACCGGAGCAGACGTGCTCGATATGGGCTGCACGCTCCGCGCCATGCGGCTGGAGTTGGCCAAGACACTCGCGCTCTACGGCGAGATGCACCGCTTCATCCCGGTGCTGGTGCGCGACGCCGGCGCGACGTACATGCAGGTTCCGGTCCAGCATCATCCACGGGTGGCGGGGAAGACGAAATACACCATCTCTCGCACGTTTCGCGTGTTGCTCGATCTCATTACGATCAAGTTCATGCAGGGCTACATCACGCGGCCTATGCATGTCATGGGCTTCCCCGGACTGGTGTCCATCGCGCTGGGATTTGCGACATTCTTCGCCACGGTCATGATGCGAATCTTCGACGGCGCGCACATGATCCGCAATCCACTTTTGCATCTTGCGGTCATGTTCGAGCTAGTCGGCGTACAGCTCATCGCAACCGGGTTGCTCGGAGAACTGGTCACACGCACGTATTACGAAAGCCAGGGGAAGCGTGCTTACACGGTGCGATCCACTCGCAATTTCTCGCCGCGAGCGGAAGAACTGCGCCGAGCCGCGTGACGGAAATCACGCCGCCAAGGCGGCTTTGACGGCGGTGATGACGCGGGTCTTGGCTTCGTCGAGCGTGGTGTTGAGCGTGGCGCCGGAGGCGAGGCGATGTCCGCCGCCGCCGAACTGCTCGGCGACACGAGCCACGTCGATCCTGCTGCGAGAGCGGAAGCTGACTTTGATGCCGCCCGCCGGCTGCTCCAGGAACAACATGCCGACCTCGACGCCCGAAATGCTCCGCGTATAGCCAACGGCGTCCTCGGTGTCTTGCGGGATGGCGCCGGTCACGGCATAGTCTTCACGTCGCACTTCGGAATATGCAATCGCGCCGTTCTCGATCACCTTCACGCGCGACAAGACAAGCCCCAACAGATTCAAACGCGCGGCTGTGTTTTGCTCGTAGATCTCGTCGTAAAGGAGATTCGGATCCGCGCCGGCCGCCGTAAGCGCCCGCGCGAGTTCGAAGGTGTCGGCTCGCGTATTCTTGTGCCGAAACCAGCCGGTGTCGGTCGCCAGCGCAGCAAACATGTGATTCGCCGCCGCGGGCGATAGCGAGGCTCCGAGCGCCATGGCGGCTTCGTGAACGAGTCGGCCCGTCGCCTCGGCGGTGGTGTCTTGCAGAAGCAGGCCGCCGAGTTCGTCCTGCGAAATATGGTGATCCACGACGACCTTCACCGCAGGCGATGCTTTCAAAAAGGGACCGAAATCACCGAGTTGATTCCACGTGCCCGTGTCGAGCACGATGATGACTTCGATATCGCGGTAGGCATCGCCGGGCGGTTCGAAGCGAGCGATTCGGCGTTCGGGATCGAGGAAGTTGTAACGCGGCGGCCAGCTGCTTGAAATGACCATCCGCACCTCTTTACCCATGCGCATGAGAACATCCGCCAGGGCCAGCTGCGATCCAAGACCGTCCGGATCGGGCCTCACGTGCGTGGTAATGAGAAAGCGCTGATGTTTCCGCACGATGTCAACAAAAGGGGACCAGTCAATGACCATATTTTCCTTCGCTCATTTCCGATATGTGGATTTTTCGATCGAGGTGACGCCGTTACGTGACCGTGTAACAGAGATGGTGTGCGTCGAAATGTTTGCCACGAGGCTAACAAATACCTCCAAGGGTCGGTCAGAATTCAATCCCAGCAATTCACGATGTTCCTAACGATATCACACTATTTTACTACGATCTTCGGCAACTACTTAAAAATAATGTTATATTCGTTCGGGCGCTCGAAGTAGTATTCCGTCGATGCCTGGGAGCGGAGATGCGATTTTTTCTGAAAACCTTGAACGCGATCGCGCGATTACGCGAGCACGGATTCAGGCAGACGGTCAAGTATGCGCGCGAACGAGCGAATGAATCCTACCACGAATGGCGGCTCGGCATTCGTACGATGGGAAGACTCGCGCCGCAGGAACTCGGCATCGATAGCCCGTTTGCGTTCGAGTATTATCCAGCCGACTATCAGACCATCTATCAGTCGCTGCGCATGCTGCCCATTCGCGAAGGTCTCGACGGTTTCCTCGATCTCGGATGCGGCATGGGCCGCGCCGTCGCGGTGGCGGCGACGTTCCCGTTTCGGCGGGTCGTCGGCGTCGAGCTTTCGCCACGGCTCGCCGAGGTTGCCCGAGCGAACGTCCAACGCGCGCAACCGAAGCTCCGTTGTGCGGATGTGTCGATCATCACCGCCGATGCTCAGACCTACATGGTTCCTGACGACATCAATTTCATTTTCTTCTACAATCCGTTCCAAGGCCCGGTGCTCTCGGCTGCGCTGCATAATATCCGCGCTTCGTTGACGGCATCGCCTCGCGGTTTGACGATCGTGTTCAAGAACACGCAACACGTCGAGCCGATGATGGAGCAATTTCCCTGGCTCATTAAGCAACGCGAATTCCGCGCGTCCGATGCCGATCACAAGGTAATGCTCCTGGAAGCACGCGTTTGAGGGTTTTGCAAAAAAGCCGTGCGTTACACGCGAATGCTGGTCGGGCCGATGCCGGAGGTCGGCGTGACCGCGGGGCCGTCGTTTGAATGGTCCATGCGGAAACGCTGGAAGATCATCGGACGCGAAAACGGCGCGATTTGCAGGACGACCATGCCATTCTGGAAGATGACGACCTTGCCGGTCGATTGACTGACGACGACGGCAATGGCCTTGGTTTTTTTGCTGATGGCCGCTGCCGCCCAGTGCCGGGTACCCCAGCCCTTGCTGATGGCGACGGTGTCGGCGGGCGCGTCGATGTACATGCACGCTGCCTCGGCGACTCCATCGCGCCGAATCAGAATTGCACCCTCGAGTTGAGCGAGATCCTTGATCTGCTCGCGAATCTTCGCATCGCGGATGTCGCGCTCTTTTCGGCTGTAGCCGCGAAACGGATTGAAATTCAGCGGCCTGGACATCGCGAGCACTTTTTCCGTGTCGCCGACGACGAACATCGTGCCGACCGGTTTGCCTTCACGTCCCTCCTGGCCGATCTCTGTTGCCAATTCAACCACGGCACGCAAGGTTTCAAGCGGAACATGGGTATCGAGTTTGCGCAGGTCGGCAGCGGTCAGGCGTTCGAGATGTTCGCCCAGGTGAATGATGCTGAGGCTGTCGACCTGTTCCAGGCGTTCGTTCTCGCCGCCGATGCCATTGTAGATCGCGATGACCTGTGCGCCGGTTTTTACCTTCTCGGTCGCGACGGCTTCCAGGAGGGCCAGGCTCATCTGCTCGTGTGTCGGGGTCGGACCGGGATCGATGTCCAAGAGGCGAAGGTTCGGCACCTTCTCGAGTTCGCCAACCAACGTCGGCACTTTGGTCGCGACCAGCAGCTTTTCTGCCGGCAAGATGTCGAATACCTGCGCCCAGTCCAGGTTCGTTTCCGTGAGAAGCAAAACGGCGTCGGCAGCCAATTCATCGAGCATTGTTCGAGCGGCTGACAACAATACTTTCGTTTGCGGATTGAGAGGCATACCGTGCGTTCACATCGTTGAAGAGAGATTCCACAAGCGGCCGAGCCGAATTCAAGCAGTTCCCGCGAGCCGAGCGGGACCTATCTGACTCATCTAGTTACCGAAAAGTCAGGTCAATGACTCGCCAAACATACATCACGCTCGGTCTATCCTATCGCATGTTTCACGGAATGGACGCGCCGAATTCTCATAAAAAATTGAATTTTCGCGAAATAGTTCCTTCATGCTGCCATTTTTTGAAAGGATCAGTCGTAGGTAGGCAGACTCTCCGGCTCGACGCTACTGTTTGATTGCAAGCTCTCCGGAGCCGGGAAGCGGATGCGGAACCGCGCGCCTCTCATTGGTTCGGACTGGATCTCCAGCACCGCGCCGTGGTGTTCGAGGATCATCTGCACGAACGACAAGCCGAGCCCCATGCCTGCGCTCAGTCCGGCGTAAAGGGCGTTGTTGCGTTTCGTCGAGTAATGCGCCTCGGTGCAATGTTTCCGCGTATCCTCGGTCATGCCGATCCCGTTGTCCTCGATTTCCAGCACCGGTTGGCCGTTTTCCAGCGAGGTCCGGATCGTCACTCGGCCTTTCCATCCCGCGGCGGCGATTAGCGCCTGGCGCTGGGCATCGTCGAGGGGGCTTGACCGTGCGGCGCCGTCGGGGCGGGCTTGCTTGCGGAGCTGATTGCGCATTTCGGAAATCGCGTCGCGCGCGTTGAAGAGGAAGTTCTCCAGAGTCTGCTGAAGATGCGAGCGATCGCCGCCGATGTAAAGTGCCGATGACGCGCCGGCTTTGTGCAGGTCTAGCTCGATGCGCATCTTCCACTTGCTCTCGGCCTGCTCGCTCCAGGTGTGATTAAGGTCCCGGACCAAAGCGTTTAGGTCGATGCGTTTGCGTTCGAATTTGTTCGGGTCGCGCTGGACGGTCTGCAAGATCTCCTGCAAGCGCTCGGTGACGGTTCCAAGCGTCTGCTGGATTTCGACGAGCATGCGTTTGCCTTCGTCCTGGCTGGGACGCTCATCGACGCAGCGGCGCAGCAGGTCGTTGGGCCTCACGAGCAAGTTTTTGATGTTGTGGGCATACGATTTCGCCATGACGCCGATGTTGTGAAACATCTGCGATTTGAGTTCGAGGGCTTGCGTCTCGGCAATTTGCCTTTCCTGCTCTGCTTTCTGCCGGCGCAGCTCTTCTTCGAGACGCTGGCGCTCGGCCTCCTCCTGTTTGCGTTCCGCTTCTTGTCTGCGAAGTTCCTCTTCGAGGTGCTTCTGCTTGGAATCCTGTATTTGCTGATCGACGACGAGGCGCTGTCGATCGCGCTCTGCCTCGCGCCTTTGGATGAACAACATCCAGAGCAGCGCAAGTGCGGCGAAAAAGAGGATCCAGATATTGATGAGCCGGCGTTTGGCGTCCTCCTCGCGCTCCTTCAATTGTTTTTGCATGTAGGCGTGCAGCTGGTACTGAATCTCGACCGTGGCATGCTCATTGCGAGGCAAACGGTAGCCTTTTAGCTCCCGGTATTGGTACTTGTGGCGGGGCCTTTGCGAATCCCAGACGATCGGCGTGAACTGCAGGCGGCTATCGCAGCGCTGGATCAGCTCATCGGAGAAGCGCACTTCCATTCGATAGATGACGGGAAACAAGGGCAGCTGCCCCGTGTAGATTTTCGTCGGCGGCACGCAGAGCGCTTGCAGCATCTCGTGGATCTCGTCACGCTTCTGCGCATGAAGGAAGCCGATCTTGCCGGCGTCGCCTTCAGGCGTTTCCTTTAGTAGTGCCGAGCTTTCGTCCGAGAGCGCGACGAATTCTCGGATGAGTTCAGGCAGAGTCGTTGAGCCGATGCGGGCCTCGCGGACCCATTCCATCATCGCCTGTTCGTCGTACATCGTCTCGCCGTCGCGCCAGTACGTGAGCGGTTCGCGCAGAAAGTAAAAGACTAGCCCACCCAGGAGCAACGGCGCGAGCATGGGCCAAATTCGGCGCACACGAGAACCCCAAGATGACGGCTCGCTCACGGCAATGCCCCTCCCAGGCGCTGGACGTTATACGTCGCTTCAAATTCTTCCTCGCGCTCCCAGGCGCCTCGGTCTACGTCGCGCACCCGATTCCAGATGCTGATTCGGCTCGTCCCGTCGACGCGATCCTGATGATAGATCGGTTTCACCCAGACGATATGTTCGCCCGTGTACGTCTCACGATCGCCATCCGCGTCGAAGAGCAATCGATGCCGATCGTTCATCGCCTGAATGCGCGAGTTCGTGACACGGGCGGCCTCGGCGGAGTCCTTCGGACGGTACCAGCAGGTCCCACGCATGCGTTCGCGCATCTTTTTGGCATCGTCGAGCAGACCGCCGTTATCGAGCGCGGCATACAAGACCGATTCCAAAATATCACGGAAAAGCAACACGTCGCTCGTACTGGTCGTCGTTCGCTCTGTCGCGCCGGCGTTCGCGTCAGCATCCTTCTTGCGCGGAAAACCGGCGGCCTCAGCGATCGGGTCGCGATGGGTGAAAAACACCAGCGAATAAGGAAGATCGAGTATGTTCCACACCACGTCGCGGTCGCGGTAGACCGAGTTGAACGAGATCGAATCGCCGTTTAGAATCACTAGATTCCGCGCCGTCGAGGGCGAGCGCTGGCGCAGATTGATAAGAAATCGCCGCATGCGCACCATCTGTGTCGGCAGAACGAGCAGCGAATGCGGCGTGATCACGCGCGGGCCGAGGAAAGTATCGACGGCGTTCTGCTCAAGCGGCGCGGGTTGAAAGAAACCGCCCACGCTGTGCGCGATCGAACCCTCGTTAAATACCTCGCTCACGAGATTGCGCGTCTTGAATTCGCGCTCGAACAATTCGGTCAGGTCCTTGGAGTAGCGCTCGTCTTCCCATGATACAAGATGCATGGTGTACGGCTGCAATTCCGGATTGGCGCGCAGGACACCCCAGGTGTGCCAAAACTCACCCGCGCCCGCCATGCTGGCGACGGCGTTGGCCAGCGTGGCCGGATCGACGGGCCGATGAACCCAGAGGTCAGGCGTCTGTTCGACGAAACGCAGGAGCGCCTTGACCATACGTTGATTGGTGAAGGAATATCGGAAACTGCGTTCTTTATACTGGGTAATCAGAAGCTGCCCGTCGGCGGACGTCTTCTCCGCAGTGGCAGTCGTGATCAGCAAGATCGGCGAGGCCAGCTTCGGATCGGGAAACGTCTCCTGCAGTTTCTTGGCGAGGCGCACCGCGCGATCGCTTGTCGCGCCGCCGATAATTGCCAGCGGCATCCTCCCGCGAGCGTGCAGCTTCTCCACCCACGACTCGACACTGTGCTCCGCACTAATCTTGTACCAACGCAGACGCAGCCATTGTTGCGGCGACGACTCAAAAGCGAAGCGTATTTCGGGAACGTCGGCCGATCGGCTGGGGAATGCGTCTCCATCGTCCACCAGCAGCTTCGGGAGCTGGGGATTCGTTTTACTCCATTCTTTCTTGATGAGCATGCTGGCGCTGACGATCCTTCCCCAGTCGTCAATGCTCGTCGCCGGTTCGATCAGTGCGATTTCTTGATCGTCGGCATCGAGCAGTCCGACCTCGGTCTGCACAAAACTGCGCCAAAGCAACGTCTGGTACACCGCCATTCCGAGCAACGCCAACAGACTGACGACCAGTATCCAGCGGAAGAGACGCATGGATTAGTCCTTTGTGCTTGGTGCTTTGTTCTTGGCCATTGGTCCCTTGCGTATTGATGTCTCGCCAGCATTGCCGCGAGAGCGACAGGTTGAATACGGCCGGCGTCTCGTATTCATTTCGGGGTAGCAAGAATCCGCCGGCCAAGTACCAGGTTCAAAGCACGACGGACTAATCCACATAAACGAATTCGTTCAAGCAAAACAACACCTGGCAGAAGTCGGTCAGGGCCGACTCACGGCGTTGATTTTCCGGGTAAGTGCGCATCTGTTGCTCCACGAAAGCGACGCCGTCGGCGAGTTCGTCACGCGTCGGTTGCCGGGAGAGCGCGGTGCGGTAGGCGAGCCGCACGGTGTCGTCCAATTTTGCAGACGCATCCCCGGCAATTCGCCGAGCGAAAGCGCGGGCGGCCTGGCGCACCTGCGGGTTGTTCATCAGGTGCAGCGCCTGCGGCGCGATCGTCGTCGTCGGCCGTTCCGCCATGCTGCCCAAGGCTTCCGGAGCGTCGAAAATCACCATCATCGGAATGAGCTTGCTTCGCTTGACCGTGAAGTAAATGCTGCGCCGCTTGCTCTTCTCGTCCAGCGTGCCCGGCCCGAACGGCGTCGGGTCAAGTTCACCCGACACGGCAAGCACGGCATCGCGAATAATCTCGGCCTCGAGCCGGCGGGCGGGCTGATGCCAAAAGAGCTTGTTATCGCGATCGATCTTTGCCTTGGCGGGGTCTTCGTTGCTGCTTAGCTGATAGACCGCGCTGGTCATGATGAGCTTGTGGATCGGTTTGAGGCGCCAGCCATTCTTGATGAGTTCGCCGGCGAGATAATCGAGCAACTCGGGATGCGTCGGCGCTTCGCCGCGATTGCCGAAATCGCTGGGCGTGGAGACGATGCCTCGGCCCATGTGATGCTGCCAAAGCCGATTGACGATGACGCGTGCGAGCAGCTGGCCGGCGCCGTTCTCGAAATCGGTCAGCCATTCCGCGAAGGCTCGCCGTTGATACGAAGTTCGCCAACCCGCGGGTGGCTTCACGTGCCAGCGCGTCTCTGCTTTTGCGTCGGGCATGAGCACCTGCAAATAACCGGGCGTCGCCACGCCTTCCTTGTTGGCGGGGTCGCCTCGGCGAAGGAAGAAGGTCTGCGGGAAATAGTCCTCGCCCTGCGTGTGCAACCGAACCGCGGGCAGGCCCTCCGTCGCGACAAGTGCCTTGACCTTCGTCGGCTGCGGCGCCTTTGCGAGGTGTGCGAGCCGTTTCTCGTTTAGCGTTCGCCACATCGGATCGAGCGTCCGCACCCAACTCAGTAGGGCCGCATTATGCCGGGCGTCGCGCTTCGCCGCCGGCAGGTCTAATGCTTCGCGAACGCTGGCGGCCAAAGGTGGGGCCGTCAGCTCCGGCGTCGTCGTCGCGCCAGAGACGGACAGCCGCGGGCGGGCAATTGCGTGCCCGTCGTTGTTGTTGAATTTGAGCGTGAATGTCAGCACCGTGCCGCCGGTGAAGCCGATGGGCGTCTCGAAATCGAACGTGGCCGCGTGGTTCTTGCCGAACTGCGGATCGATGGCCCAGGCCGATTTTGGATCGGCGTCGATCGCTGCCCGGATCGGCAGACCCTTCTGCTCGAATGTCGCACGCGGGTTCTTGAGCTTCACGGCAATCGCGGGCGATTTGACGCTGGCATCGAGCGGCGCGGCCATGATCGCGAAATCGGACAGTGCGAAGTTGCCATTCTTCGCCCGGCCTGGTCCGCCTTTAACGAGCGAAGGGTGGGAAAGGGCTTCGAGCCTGGCCGACGTGATCTTCGCCAGTCTGGTTTGGCCAGTGATGGTGTAGACATCGGTCTTCGGGTTCTTCTCCGTCACGAGAATGGAGCTATCGTCCTGAAGCGTAAGCGTGGCGCCACCCTTTGACTTCGCATCTTTGATTTCCACGATTTCCCAGATGTTGCGGTCCACGGTCGCGGTAAGGAGCAGTTCGTCGAGTTTCGGCGCCAGCTCCGCTTCGCGTTTCTTGATCGCCTCCGCGAACGGAGCGTGCTCGCGGTCGAACGCCGCCTTGGCCTTGGCGAACTTGACCGAGTCGAGCGAGAGCGTGATCTCGCTGCGCACCGTCGTCGTGAACGCGGCCAACATCCGATAGTAATCGCGCTGTGGGATCGGATCGTATTTGTGGTCATGGCAACGCGCACAGCCGACCGTCAGGCCAAGGAACGTCGTGCTGATGGTCGAGAGCTTGTCGTCGAGTTCGTCGTAGCGGTGTTTCTCGACCTCGCTCTTGGTGATCTGCGTCGAATGCACGCCCGCCGCCAGGAAACCGGTTGCTTTTAGGGCAAGCGGATTGTTCGACTCATACTCGTCGCCGGCGATCTGCCAGCGTGCGAACTGATTGAACGGCATATCCTGATTCAACGCTTCAATGACGAAGTCGCGATAGTGATACGCCGTCTTCCGGTCGTAATCGTGCTCGAAGCCATGACTCTCGGCAAACCTAGCCAGGTCCAGCCAATGCCGGCCCCAGCGCTCGCCATGATGTGGATTCGCGAGAAGTCTGTCGATGACCTTGGCAAATGCGTTGGGGCCAGCATCCTTGACGAACGCGTCCACTTCTTCCGGCGTCGGCGGTAGGCCGATCAGGTCGAAATAGGCGCGGCGGATCAACTGCTCCTTGGTCGCCCGTCCATTGGGCGTGAGCTTCACATTCTCGATCTTGCTGAGGATGAATCGGTCGATCGGCGTCGCACACCACGCCGCGTCCTTCACGTTAGGCACTTTCACCTTCGCCAACGGCTGAAACGCCCACCAATCCTTCGCGCTGGCCGGGAGCACGCGTTCGGTCCAGGGTTTGCCCTTGAGCTTCGTCGCCACGAGGGGATTGTCGTACGGCGCGCCGAGGTCAATCCACTCGGCTATTTTCGCGATTGCCGCGTCCGCCAGCTTTGGTGAACTGGCGGGCATGTTCGGTTCCTTGGCGTGCTGGATTAGCTTGACGAGCTGGCTTTCTCGGCTCTTGCCCGGCACGACGGCGACGCCGGTCTGCCCGCCCTTGAGCAGCCCTTCGCGGTCGGAGAGGTCGAAGTCAGCCTCGATCTTCTTGCCGCCGTGACAGCTCAAACATTTGGTCATGAGGATCGGCTTGACATGCTTGGCAAAGACATCCAGCCCCTTGACCATTTTCGCCGCATGGTCGCTTTCGACAGGCGGCGCCTTCTTAGGCCCCTGCCCCGCCGGCGCGGAGACGACAATGGCGAACAACCCAACACCGATAGAGAGGATGATGTGTTTCATCCTCTTAGCATAAGGGACAAGGCAGGGACGGGTCAACCAGGAAATACCGCGAACCAGACAGTTCCTGCGCCTTAATCGGGAAGCCGATTTCGGCGATCGGCCTTGACGCATTCGAAATAAAGTACTAACATATTAATGTTAATATATTCAAACATTTGAATATATAATTACGCTTGCGGCCCTGGCTCAGCGCAATGTCGCACGCGAAGCGTCAGGCCTAATGCGAAAGCCAGGGCATTATTCGCTGATTGCCAAGGAGTTCGTCATGCCCCATCGCGTTCTCGTGGCCAAGGAGTTGGCGGACCTATTGAGTGTTTTGGCGCATCCGAATCGGATTCGCATCGTCGAGGAGCTGCGCGGCGGCGAGCGCGATGTGAATGCCCTGCAGAAGGCCCTTGGCATCAGCCATTCGGGTGTCTCCCAGCACCTGATGCTCTTGCGCGTCAATCGCCTGGTGAGCGAACGGCGCGAGGGTCGGCGAGTGTTTTATCATCTACAACGCCCCGAACTCGCCGCCTGGTTGACTCAGGCGATGGCTTTCCTCGAAGAAGACAATGCAATTGCCGAGCAGGTGCGTAAAGCGATCAAAAAGACGCGCGCCGAATGGGAAGATAAAGGGAAAAAAGCGTAACGAAACATTCAGCAGGAGGAGCGTACATGCCGGATTCAGCGTACACGCCAGGAAAGTTCGGCCGCGATCTTTCGGCGGGGCTCGTGGTATTTCTCGTGGCGTTGCCTTTGTGTTTGGGCATCGCGCTGGCATCAAGGGCAACGGGAGACGACGCGCCGTTGTCCAATGTCACTCTGATGGCTGGAATGCTGTCGGGTATAGTCGGCGGCATCGTGATCGGATTTCTCAGCGGATCGCATACAAGCGTGAGCGGCGCTTCGGCCGCCCTGGCAGCGGTCATTTCTTCGCAGGTCATGCTGCTTGGTTCTTTCGAGGCATTTCTTTTCGCCGTGCTCGTTGCCGGAGTGATTCAGATCGGCCTGGGAATTGTTCGGGCAGGCTTTCTCTCGGCGTTTTTTCCTTCCAGCGTAATTAAGGGATTGTTGGCGGCCATCGGCGTCATTTTGATTCTCAAACAGATACCCCACATCGTCGGGCACGACACGGATCCTGAAGGGGAAATGGACTTCTTTCAGCCCGACGATCAAAATACATTTTCCGAATTCGTCGCGATGATGTATGACCTCCATCCGGGGGCAGCCATTATCGGGGCCTTGTCGATCGTCGCATTGGTCGCGTGGGAGAAAAATCGTTGGCTAAAGAATTCGATGGTCCCCGCTCCTTTGTTCGTCGTCGTTCTTGGCGTGACTCTGAAATTAGTCTTTGATTGGCTGGGTGCTCCATTGAGCATCGAGAGAAATCACCTCGTGCAAGTGCCCATTTCCGAAAGTCTGGCGGAATTTCGGGGCTACCTTTACAGTCCCGATTTCTCGCAGTGGACGAATCCCGCCGTTTATCTATCGGGAATCACCATAGCATTCGCGGCATCGCTGGAGACGTTGTTGAACTTGAATGCCGGCGACAAACTGGATCCTCTTCAACGCGTCACTCCGCCCAATCGCGAGCTAATAGCGCAAGGCGTGGGCAACATCATCATCAGTCTTGTTGGCGGCATCCCCGTCAGTTCTGTCGTCATTCGCAGCTCCGTCAACATCAACTCGGGCGCGAGTTCGAAATTATCAACCATTTTTCACGGCGTGCTGCTGCTGGTTTGCGTGCTATTCCTGCCGACTTATCTCAACATGATTCCCTTGTCGTGCTTGGCGGCGATTCTTCTCGTCACCGGCATCAAACTGGTAACCCCCGGGTTGATTCTGCGAATGTGGAACGAGGGACGCTACCAATTCGCTCCGTTCGTGCTCACGCTGATCGCGATCGTCTTCACCGACCTGCTCAAGGGGATCCTGATCGGTCTCGCCGTCAGCGTTACCTTTATCCTCAGCAGCAATCTTCGCCGTCCGCTTCGCCGCATCCTGGAAAAGCATTTGGGCGGTAATGTGTTGCATATCCAGCTCGGCAGCCAGGTCAGCTTTCTCAATCGAGCCGCGCTGGAGCGGGCGCTTCACGAAGTGCCCCGCGGCGGACATGTCCTCCTCGATGCCTCCAACACCGAATACATCGATCTGGATGTTCTCGATCTGATTCACGACTTCAAGGAAACGATCGCTCCTGCCCACGGCGTCAAGGTTAGCGTGCGCGGCTTCAAGGAACGTTACCGCCTCAAGGACGATATCCAGTTCCTCGACTATTCGACTCGCGAACTGCAACAACTGCTCACCTCCGAGCAGATACTTGAAATCCTGAAGGACGGCAACGAACGCTTCCGCACCGGGCAAAGGCTTACCCGCGACCTCGGTCGACAGCTCGACGCCACGGCCAAGGGGCAGTTTCCACTTGCCGTCGTTCTGAGCTGCATCGATTCGCGGACGCCCTCGGAGATCATCTTCGATCTCGGTCTGGGCGACATCTTCAACGTCCGCGTCGCGGGCAACGTCATCAGTCCGAACGTACTCGCCAGCATGGAATATGGCTGCGCGGTTGCCGGCGCGAAGCTCATTCTGGTTATCGGACACACGCGCTGCGGCGCCGTGACGGCTGCTGTCGATCTGGTCTGTTCCGGCGCGAACGCGGCAGAAGCGACGGGCTGCCAGCACCTCGAGCATATCGTGAGCCGAATCCAGAAATCGGTCGATGCTCCGACCTGCCAGCGCGTGGCGTTGCAGGTCGGCGACGAAAAAACGAAAACAGTGGACGAAATCGCGTGCCAGAATGTTCTGCGCACGGTGCGTGAAATTGTCGATGAAAGCCGAACGATTCGCAAACTGGTGGAGGAAGGCCGAATTACCGTCGTCGGCGCGATCTACGACATTTCGTCAGGAAAGCTCGACATTCTCAACAACGGCGAGTAGGCCCCTCGCGCCGAGCGAACCGTTCATGCGAACAGGTCGGTGACGGCACGCCCGCCATCGGTGATCGGGACGGGTCGGCTGCCGTCGTAGAGAATTTTGGCCGGGTCGATATTGAGAGCGCTGTAGATCGTGGCGTGGAAATCTGGGATCGAGACCGGATTCTGCGTGATGCGCTGGCAGAGCTCGTCGGTCGCCCCGTAGGCGCCGCGATGACGCAAGCCGCCGCCTGCGAGCACTAACGTGAAAGCCGCGGATTGATGGCCGCGGCCGCCGCGGGCGTCGAAGTCGCTCGGTCGGCCGAACTCCGTGCCGATCGCGATGAGCGTGCGGTCGAGCAGTCGGCGTTGTTCGAGATCGTCGATAAGTGCGGCCACGGCAGTGTCGAGTTCCTGAATCAGGATATGTTGATTCAGCTGGCCTTCGTTGTGGGTGTCCCAACCGGTGCCGTTGATGAAGTTGAGATTGTGCGAGACTTCGATGAAGCGCACGCCGCGTTCGACGAGTCGCCGGGCGAGCAGGCAGCGTTGCCCGAATTCACCGCCAAAGCGTTCACGCAGCGCTGCGGCTTCTTCATCGAGCTGAAAGGCTCGCAAAAACTGTGGGCCAGCGAGGCGCAGGCTTTCGCCGATCGCCTGATCGTACGCTTGAACTGCAGCCGATCGGCCGTTGGGCTGGCGGAGTTGCTGGAGCAGGTATTCGCGGTTCACCTGGCGTTCGTTCGAAATCTCGGCCGGGCGCGTTAACCCCGCAGGGCCGGCGGTCGTGTCGGTCAGATAAACGTAGCCCGCACGCGGGCCGAGAAAGCCGGGACCTCGGCTGACATTGGGATAGCCAATCAGCACATACGCGGGCACGCCCTCGGCGCAGGCGCCGCGCTCGTGGGCGATGACCGAGCCGATCGACGGATAGCTGATCGTTCCGGTCGTCGGACGCCCCGTGTGCACGCGGAGCGTGGCGGCGGCGTGTTCATTGACGACGTTGTGATGGATCGAGCGGATCGCCGTCACCCGGTCCATTCGCTCGGCCAGGCGAGGCAAATGTTCCGTGACGCGCACGCCCGTGACCGCCGTCGGGATCGAGGGATACGCCGAGCCGGCGACGCGCTGCATCGGTCGGCCGACGCGCTTGGGGTCAAACGTATCGACCTGCGCCATCCCGCCGCCCAGCCAAATAAAGATGCAATGCTCGACACGCCCGCGCGGCGACGGCGTATCGGCGTGAGCGGGCAGCATTGACGCCGCCAGCGAGCCGGCAACGCCGGCGAGAACCTGTCGGCGGGAGGGATTGAGTTGACCTGGCATGCTGCGGTCCTTCGGTTCTTAGTATTCAACGGCTAGAAATAATTGTATCATCGCCGCGTACTGAGGACACATTTTTTTGCTTCGGCACTGGCCAAGGGTCGGTCCGTTTCAGTATCAACGTGGTTGAACTTTCCGAAAATAATTCAACACTCTCTAAATACTTGATATTCTCCGTAGCGAGTTCATTTAATGTATCGGCATTGAATCGCAGAATGCCGGGATTATTTTTCCTCACTGCTTTGATTGCTTCAGATTCATAAACCTTCGATTTTCCCAAATCGTCAGCCAGCATGCGATCTTGTACTTTCAGAAGGTAATTGAAGGAACTCAATGTTGCATATTCCATGAGCAAATCCATTACCTCCTGCACAATCAATGGCGACTTTATCCATTGATCCTCGGTCTCCTTCAGGAACTTAATCGTCGAAGAGGTTCTAATAAAGCAAAGTGCTTCAAACAATGGATGATCACCCATCGGAATTCCCAGTAGCCGTCGCGAACTCTCAAAAAATGTATCAAGGTTGTCGCGCGCACAGCACACAAGCATGTCTGCTAAAAGACCAATGATACCACGACTTTCCCATTCATGAAATTTCTGGTCGACAAATGCCCAACAAGTGGCTTCGATTAATGGGAGCCAAGTAGCGTCCACCGTGAGGAGGAACTCGTCAATCTCTTGGTCCAGTTCATCAAGCGACGTTTCCGGGCCGACTGCCTCCAAACTCCACAATCTGTTCAGAAGCGATTTCGGAGTGAAATTGTTTTTCATTGCTTCGCGTCTATTTGTCGTGAACCACAATCGTACTTTCTGCTCTGGACGCAATATCTGGGTCTTTCAACCATATGTTCTTCAGGCAGAACCTTGCCACCAAATTCGTTGAACGTAATGCAAATCCGTTGCTCACCGCGTAAAGATCATCTCCGGCGAATTTAGCGTCGCCCACAGCACGTCCTCCATGCGCTCGCGCCATTCGCGCGTCAAACGCGGCGTTGGCGGGTCGCCGCGACGGGCGGCGGCCTCGAGTTGGATCTTGATCTCGTTCGCTTCCGGCCTCAAATGGTTCGACCACGAAATATACCTCGGCGGCGTGCGCTTCACCGGCACGATCACCGGCGATTTCACGACCCGCTCCGCGAAACCAGGCCGCAGGTGCTCGGCGAAACTCGCGCGCTCATCGGCCGACGGCTTGCGCGTGTAAACACGCAAGAAGAGTTGATCGACCAACTCCTCGGGCGATCGGCTTTGCAACGCCAACTCGGTAATACCGTGTTCGTCGGAGAGTCGAGTTAGCCACGTGCCGACGACGCCGTTGGCGAGCAGCGCGGGCTGGAGCACGTTGGGTGAATCGTCGCGATCGGTTTGCGGGTTCTGTCGGCTTGGCCGCCAGCCGAACGCTTCGAGCACGTCGATCACGGCTTGCACTCGAGGCAACGATAGGCTTGGCCGATCACGCTCGTTCGAGGTCGAGGCGAACATCCACGAGCGGTGCGGCTTGCCCATGCTGATCGAGTTCTTGATGTCGCGGGCACCGTCCACGTCGAGGCTGACTTCCTCGGTATTCATCGGTCTGCCGACGGCGTGGAATAACGAATCGACGATCTGCTCCGCTGTCAATCGTCGCGGCACATGCGCGATGTGGTACGGGTCGGCGCCTTTCAGCGACGGGTCGACGCTGCGCTGGTAAGCGTGCGAATTGAGAATGAGACGCGCCAGCTGCTTCATGTCGTAGCCGTTCGCCGCGAATTCGCGGCCCAGCCACTTTAGCAATTCGGGGTGACTCGGTTGCCCGTTCTCCCAATCATCGACCGGTTCGATGATGCCGAGGCCCATGAAGCGCTTCCAGATGCGATTGGCCATGACCTGGGCAAAGCGTTCGTTGCGGACATCGGTGATGTGTCTCGCAAGGTCGTCGCGCGTTTTGCTCTCCTCGCCCCCCGGGAGAGGGGCTGGGGGTGAGGGCGCTCGGCCTTTGGCGGTGGGTTTGGTCGCGCCCGCTTCTCCCTCACCCCCAGCCCCTCTCCCGGGGGGAGAGGGGAGCCGGAATCCGACCCCTCTCCCGGGGGGAGAGGGGAGAATGCCTCCCCTGCCAACAGGCGAGGAGAGAAATTTGAACGGCCAGGCGGGCGCGATCTTTGTGCCTGGCTTGAGCGACACGGTGATGAGCGGCTTGCGGTTTTTGCCGTGGATCTTGTCGATGGGCACGGTGCTCGTCGCAGGCAGGGCGAGCGGCGCTTCGTTGAGCATGGCGGCGATGCTGAAGAGATCCTTCTGTGTGGATTTGTGTCCCGGCGCGTCGTGGCAGCGGGCGCATTTCATCTGCACGCCGAGAAACGCCGACGCGACGATGGCCGCCTTCTCGGCCAGCGGCGCGTCATTTTGTGACGCCATCGCGAAGCCTGCCGGGCCGCCGTAGGAATGACTGCCTCGCATGCGAACGAGTTCGGTCACGAACAGGTCCATCGGCTTGTTATCGAGCAGCGCCTCGTGAATCCACCAGCGGAATGGCCCGGTGTTGTTGAGCGTCGGATTGAGGATGTTCGGATTCTCCGCCAACACATCCTGCCAATAGCTGACCCAGTGATCCGCCCAGCGCGGATCGGCGAGCAACTTGTCGATGACGCGTGCTCTTTTGTCGGCGCGTTTGTCGGTGAGAAACGCGTCGATCTCCGCAAGCGTCGGCAACACGCCGACGGTGTCGAGCGTCGCCCGGCGCAGGAATGTCAGGTCGTCGGCCAAGCCTGGCAGCGAGCGGCGCTTGAGCCCCGCGGGATCGTACGATGCGCCGCCGCGAATCCATTTGCGCAGCGTGTCGATCTCGGCGGCGGTGAGACCGGGGCCTTGCGGCGGCATCTTGTCGGTGGATTCCGTGGTAACGAGCCGGGCGATCAGCTCGCTTTTTTCCGGTTGCCCGGAAATGATCGCCGGGATTTTAGAGGCGCCGCCGAGCCGAGCCGAGGCGAGAGTGTCAAGGCGAAGCTTGCCCTTGACCTTGTCGCCCTGGTGGCATGAAAAGCACTTGGCTTGGAGGATCGGCTTGACCTCGGCATGATAATCGACGTCGCCCTTGAATTTGTCGCCCAGCGTGAACGCCTCTTCGATCTTGGCGGCGAGAAAATGATCGATCGGATTGTTCGCGGGCATGCCCTTGACGAGCGCCGGCACGGCAATCGCGGGCTGACGGTCCAGCCATTGCTTGCCTTCGGCGCGTCGCTGCGTCCATTCGCCTGCATGCTCGGCAAATGCGCGTTCGCGCCGCTCGGCCTCGATCGACTGGAGCCTGGCCATCTCGGCCTTTTCGTAGACCTTCCAGCCGGCGTCGGTGTAAGCGATTTTCGCGGCCGGGGCGATGAGATGAAACGATTCGGAGCCTGCGAGCGAAATAGCCGCGACGGTCTCGCCGAGTTCGGAGCGCATGATACCGTTGCCTCGCTTGCCGCCGACGATGGTTTCGAGCATGACGCGATGTGTTTTGCCTGAGCTGGTGAACGTCGTCCATTTTTCGCGATTGCCAGGCGGCGCGAAGCGGAAATCCGGGCCGAGGTCGAGATAGTTCGTCGGGATCGGCGAATGGCCGTCGGTCAGCACGGGCACGAATGGCGTCGTGAGCAGGACCGTGCCGTCGATCCGCAACTTCGCCGCCCCGCGTGCGCGAAGCAGGATCCGATGCTGGCCAGGCGGCAGCGTGATGTCGGCACTCGCCCGGACGAGAAACGGTATCGACCGATCCGCGCGGACGCCGGTGTCGATGTAGCGGAAAGGCACGTGGAAGAATCCGAACGCGTCGGCCTCGTAGTGTTCGGACGCGGCGGGGGCGGTCTTGGGCCATTCCTGTTTTTCAGGCAGGCCGCCTTCGCAAATTTCGACGTGCACCTTGGCCGGTCCATCGGCATGGACAGAAGAAAATCCCAGAAAAAGCAAACTGATTGCGACAGATGAGATGCGCATGAAGACTCCAGTAAGGCCATTCGCAACAATGATATTCTACTGGACGCTTGCGGGGTTCACAGATAAATTAACGGCCATCTAACAGAACGACCATCGTATCGGTGACGCAGGAGCCTGGACGTGCTCGAATGGCTGTCGAATTTTTGGAGCCTGAACGCAACCTACGTGCTTGCGCTCATCGCCGCCAATGCCCTCATCGGATTCATGCTCGTTCACGCCATCTTCTCCGTTTGGCTCGAACGTAAAGTCGCTGGCCGAATTCAGGATCGGCTTGGTCCTACGCGTGTCGGCGGCAAGTTCGGCTGGCTGCAGACGCTCGCCGACGGCATGAAGCTCCTCGTCAAGGAAGATAGCATTCCCGCCTCCGCCGATCAATTTATGTTTCGTCTTGGACCGTACATCGCGCTTCTCGGCTCATTCTTGGCGTTCATCGCGCTGCCCTTCGGCGATGGCGTCATTGCTCGCGAAATGAATATCGGCCTGTTTTTCATGCTGGCCGTCATGTCGAGCGAAGTGTTCGGCATCATCCTCATCGGCTATGGCTCGGGCAGCAAATGGTCGCTGTTCGGCGGCATGCGTGAAGCGGCTCAAATGGTCAGCTACGAAATTCCGATGGCGCTATGCGTTCTCGTGCCCGTCGTTGTCGCCGGCAGCATGAACCTGAGCGAAGTCGCGAAACAGCAAACCGGCATCTGGAAGTGGTACATCTTCCATGATCCGTTCACGTTCTGTGCATTCTGGACCTACTTCACCTGCGCGATGGCCAGCTGCAAGCGGGCGCCGTTCGATCTCGCCGAGGCGGAAAGCGAACTCGTCGCCGGCTTCCACACGGAATACAGCGGCTTCCGCTGGCTGGTCATTTTCATGGCCGAGTATGGCAGCATGTTCGCCGTCAGCGGCATCGCATGCATCATGTTTCTGGGCGGCTGGAGCCTGGGGTTGCCGTTTGAGCTTACTGAACTGTTCGGGACGACGCTCGGCATGGGGCTTTTTGGCGTGATATTGGGCAACATCGTCAATGTGAGCGTATTCATCGTCAAAGGCTGGTTCCTCGTGTTCGTCATGATGTGGGTCCGATGGACGCTGCCTCGCCTGCGTATCGACCAGGTCATGATGATGTGCTTGAAATATCTGATCCCGATTGGGTGCGTGCTGCTCGCCGGCGTGAGCCTGTGGGTCCTGCTGGTTCCCGTGATCTTGCAGACCATCGTGTCATGGATGCTGTTCGGTGCAAGCGTGGCGGGCGTATGCTACATGGTGTTTCAGCTGCGGACATGGGCCAGCGCGCTTCCCGGCGCCGGCATGCCCGGCATGTGGCGGATGGAAGGCCTGCCCGGCTATCAGGGGGCGACAAAGGGCTGACGCAATTGCATCTATCGAAGTCGTCACGCTCCGTGTGATGAATTTCCATCACGCGGAGCGTGATGGCTACGGTGCGAGCGGCTAAACGTAGAGTGGATGATTCATGTTCGACGCGCAGATGTTTATGTTCTGGCTGATCGCATCCCTCACGGGGCTGTGCGCCATCGCCACGGTGATCACGCAGAACATCGTCCGGTCCGCGACCTGGCTGCTCTTCACGCTTGCAGGCACATCGTCGATCTTCTTCCTGCTGGGCGCGGATTTCGTCGGCGCCATCCAGCTCTTGATCTACGTCGGTGGAACGATGGTGCTCGTGGTGTTCGGCGTCATGCTGACGGCACAGGGGCCTTTCATCAACATGCGCACCAGCGGAGCGGAATGGGCGATTTCGATCGTCGCCGGCCTGATGCTGCTAGCCGTTCTCTGCTTTGGCCTGACTTCGTTTCAGAAGCTGCCGACGGGCGACGCCCTGGCGAAAGCGGAAAAAGCACACAAGGAGCAGCGCAAGGCCAATGATCCGAGCACTTCGAGTCATGCGACTACGATCGGGCAGGCGTTATCGGGCGTCGGTTACGGGCCGATCTACAAGCGCATGCCGCCGCTGCCGCCGACCAAGGGACCCGACGGGAAGATGGTGACTCATCCGGGCCAACCGATTGAGTCGGCACGGATCCATTATCTGTTGCCATTCGAAATCGTCTCGGTTCATCTGCTGGTCGTCTTGATCGGAGCGGCCTATCTGGCTCGCGCCAAGCGCCGTCGTGGAGGCAAAGCATGAGCGAGGGTGTTGCCCTTTATCCCTACCTGGTGCTCGGGGCGTTGCTCTTCACCTGCGGTATCATCTGCATGGCGACGAAGCGAAACGCCATCGGCGTGCTCATCGGCGTCGAGTTAGTGCTGAACGGCGCGAACATCAACTTCGTCGCGTTCTCGCAGTACAATCCCGATTTTCAAATCGAGGGCATGATTTTCGCCCTCTTTGTCATCGTCATGGCCGCGGGCGAGGCGGCGGTTGCCCTGGCGATCGTGCTGAATTTTTACAACAATCACTCGACAGTGGACGTGGATAGCGCGGAAGAGTTGAAAGGATAAGGGATGCCCGATTTTGCTACTCAACCGGGTTTGTTGTACGTGCTGGCCACGCTCCTGCCTGCCGCATCGTTCACGATCCTTTTGCTCTGGGGCGCGCTCCGCTGGGCTTTGCGTTCGTACGCCAAGGAAAACGCATCCGTCAACGGCATCTTCCAGGCGATCGGCGGCGCGGTGCCCGGCCGGGCGCCGGCGTACGTCGCCACGGCGGCCATATTCCTCTCGTTCTGCTGTGCGGCTGTAGGATTCTCGCTCTTCTTGGCTGATGCCTCGAAGATGCATCATCTCGAGCACGAGCTTCAACACGCCCTCGCCCACCATGCCGAAGCACATGACGACCACGAACCGGGCAAAGCCGAGGCAAAGAAAAAAGACCACGCCAAGGAAAAGCATCGGAAGCCCAACGACATCGCCGCAGAATTGCGCCAGTACCAGATTCGCTGGGAGCACTCCTGGCAGTGGGCACGCATCAATACGAAACAAATCAGCGATCTCGATCGCGGCACCATCCTGACTCTGGGCTTCCGCATCGACATGCTCGCCGCAGTCATGTTCACGATGGTGACGTTTATCGCCACGTTGATCCACCTGTTTTCCATCGGCTACATGGCCGACGAATTGAAGTCCGAGGTGGAGGATCACGAAGTCCACACCGACCATGGGCATTTCCATCGGCGAGGCCGATTTGGCCGATTCTTCATGTACCTGTCGCTGTTCTGTTTCTCGATGCTCAACCTGCTGCTCGCGGATAATCTCTTCCAGATCTTTGTCAGCTGGGAGCTTGTCGGCATCTGCTCGTTTTTGCTCATCGGCTTTTACTTCGAGCGCACCAGTGCCTCGAATGCGTCAAATAAGGCATTCATTACGAACCGCGTCGGCGATGCGGGATTCATCATCGGCATGCTGATCATCTGGACCTACTTTGGCACGTTTAATTTTGAACAAATCTTCGCCATGGTGCGCTGCCCGCATCACGATTCGCACGGCGAAGAGATCGTTCACGAAGGCAAAAAGCTCGGCGCGACACTGGTCCGGGCCGACCTTGGTTCGGTGATGGATGATGAGATCGCCGGCAAATGGCAAGGCTACACGCTGCTGCCGAACGGCGACCACGTCCTAATCATGCCACGCGTTCCCGGTCATTTTCATGGTCCGCAGGAAAGCGTTCGCGCCTTTGTTCATCCGAAGAGAAATCAAATCGGCGCGATCCCGTATTGGCTGCTCACTTTGGCGGGGTTGGGTATCTTCCTGGGCTGCGTCGGCAAGTCGGCGCAATTCCCGCTGCAGGTCTGGCTGCCTGATGCGATGGAAGGCCCGACGCCGGTCAGCGCGCTCATCCACGCCGCGACGATGGTGGCTGCGGGCGTCTACCTCGTCGGTCGATGTTATTCTCTGTTCACGCCGGATGTGCTGCTGACGATTGCGTATGTCGGCGCGATCACGCTGTTTGTCGCCGCCACGATTGCCGTGGTGATGACCGACATCAAGAAAGTGCTCGCCTATTCCACGGTCAGCCAGCTAGGCTACATGATGCTCGCGCTCGGCGTTGGAGCGTGGACGGCCGGCCTGCTGCATTTGCTCACGCATGCTTTCTTCAAGGCGCTGCTATTCCTTGGGTCGGGCTCGGTAATCTACGGCTGCCATCACCAGCAAGACATGGGCAAGATGGGCGGGCTGTTTCCAAAAATGAAGATCACCGCCCTGACGATGCTGATGGGCGTACTCGCCATTGCTGGCACGCCGTTCTTTTCGGGGTGGTACAGTAAGGACGAGATTCTCGCCGGCGCGTTCGGTTACTTCATCGTCAACAAGCAGCATTTTCTGCTGTTCCTGTTGCCACTGGTGACGGCAGGCATCACGACGTTCTACATGTTTCGCATGTGGTTCATGACGTTCACGGGCAAGCCGAAGGACGACCACGTTCACGAGCACGCCCACGAGTCGCCTTGGGTGATGACCGTTCCGTTGATTCTGCTGGCGATTTTGAGCGTTTGCGTGGCATGGGGTTGGCCGTTGCACAAGCCGCAGAACAGCTGGCTGGGGCATCAGCTGCACCACTACAGCCAGCCGCGAACCGTGACCGACGCGAAGTTGCTCGACGATCACGGCGATCCGATTCCACTCGACGCCGACCTGACAGCCGAGAACAAGGCAGCGATCCAGCATCACTCCGTCGTCGGCATGCTGGCGTTGGCGGTCGTCATCATCGGGCTTTCGTTCGCCCTCGCGCTATACTATTTCGGCGCCCTGGATCCGAACGAAGCCAAGGAGCAGTTCCCTGGCGTGCATCGTTTCCTGCTGAACAAATGGTACTTTGACGAGCTGTACAGTGTCGCGATCGTTCGGCCTGGCCTGGTCATCGCTCACTGGTGTCGCAACTTCGACATGTACTGCATCGATGCATTCGTAAACCTTGTCGGCAAGTGGAACTTGGTCGCGTCTTACTGGAGCGGCCGATTCGACAAGGGCATCGTGGACGGCCTCGTGAATCTCGTCGCCGACGTGTCGTTCACGACGGGAAACTGGCTGCGGAACGTACAAACGGGTTACCTGCGCAGCTACATCCTCTTCCTCGCCCTCGCGGCGATGGCGGTGTGGATCATGCTTTACGCCTGGGCCGGCACGCTGTTCGGCGGGTGAGGTGGACCGTCGCCATCACGCCCCGCGTGATGGATCGATTAACAAACCATCACGCAGAGCGTGATGGCTACGGTGAAATTCGGTTACCAAGGAAATGACGCCCAAACGATAAATGAGACTGCTCCCATGGAACAAGATTTGATCTGGATGTCGATTTGCATCTTTCTGCCAGGCGCCTTCGCGCTGGGGCTTTTGTTCTTCCCGAAAGGCTCGGAAGAATGGATGCGCTGGTTCTCGCTGCTTGGCACGGCTGCAACGTTTGTCGTCAGCACGTTCGTGTTCATCCAATTCACGCACATGATCGACACCTCGCCCGATCCTGACGCGGGCAGGAAGGCGCAGTTTCAGCCGATGGGCGAAAAGTCCTCCCTGGCGGCACGCAATAACGCCGCCTACGATCAAGAGGCCAAGAATCTGGAAAAGGAGCCGAAGGACCTGCACGCACGCTGGTGGTGGATTCCGCGTTTTAACATCGATTACTACATCGGGGTCGATGGCATTAGCATCCCGATGATCCTGCTGACGACGGTGCTGTTCTTTCTGTCGATGATCGCAAGCTGGGGCATCGAGAAGCATGTCAAGGGTTACTGCATGCTGTTTCTCTTGCTCGAAACAGGCGTGCTGGGCACGTTCTTCGCGCTGGATTTCTTCCTGTTTTACATCTTTTGGGAAGTCATGCTGCTGCCGATGTATTTCCTCATCGGCATATGGGGCGGACCTCGCCGCGAATATGCGGCCATCAAGTTTTTCCTGTACACGCTGTTTGGTTCGGTTTTCATTTTGATAGCGATGCTCGGTTTCTACTTCACCGACGTACAGGATTTCGCGCATCCGGAAATGCTCGCCAAGCAACGGCAGAAGGTGCTGCCCGAACGAGCGGAAACAGCGCCGAAGAACGCCAAGAATAAGAAAGCCGCGAAGGCCGAGCCGAAAGCCGTCGTACACGAGGAAGTCCATACGTTCGATCTCGTCGTTCTGGCGCGCGTCGGTTATGCCGCCAAGCGCTGGCTGAGTGTCGAGGGAGATGCGGAAGGTCGCAAGAAGTTCATCCAGGAAATCGTCGATCGCCGCAAGGATGGGACCTCGCCAGCGGATGTTGAACGTCGAATGGGTCAGGCGTTTTTCGGCGGTACGTTCCAGATCGTGATGTTCCTGTTCTTGTTCGTCGGCTTTGCGATCAAGGTTCCCGTGTTTCCGTTCCATACTTGGTTGCCTGACGCGCACGTCGAGGCCCCGACACCGATCTCTATGATTCTGGCGGGCATCTTGCTCAAGCTGGGCGGGTACGGCATTATCCGTATCGCCTACCCGATCTGCCCGTGGGCGGCTCATGCGCTGGCGTGGTATCTGTGCGTGCTGGCGATGATCAACATCATTTACGGCGCGTTTGCCGCCATGGCTCAGACCGATTTCAAGAAACTCGTCGCCTACAGTTCCGTGAGCCATATGGGTTACGTGTTACTTGGCATCGCAGTTTGGCCGGAGAGCGGCGTCAACTCGTGGGCGTGGGGCATGAACGGCGCCATGTACCAGATGATCGCGCACGGCATCAGCTCGGCTGGCATGTTCTTCTGCGTCGGTGTGATTTATGACCGCGCTCATCATCGCAATCTCGACAACTTCCGCGGGTTGATGGAGCCGATGCCGCTCTACTGCGGCATCAGCGCGATTATCTTCTTCGCAGGCCTGGGATTGCCTGGCTTGTGCGGTTTCGTCGGCGAGTTCTTCGTCGTGCTGTCCACCTGGAACTTCGCGCCCGTTGACTATCCGAACGCAGGCCGAGTCTTGGCGGTTCTGGCGGCGCTGACCGTCGTCATCACGGCGGCCTATATCCTGTGGACGCTGCAACGCGTTTATCTCGGGACGAACCCGGCATATAAGGACTACAAGGACATCACGCTTCGCGAACTGCTGTGCATCGTGCCGTTGTTGATCCTGGCCTTGCTGCTTGGCATTGCTCCGTCGCTGGTACTGAATTGGATGGAACCGCACGTGACCTATCTCGTCGATTCACTGGTGCAGGCGAAATTGTAACAATCCTCGGCTTTCGGTTTCTCGCTTGCCGTTTTGCGCTCGCGCTGGATCTACCGAGCGCTAAACGGCAAGCGGAAAACCGAATCTGCCCCTCGGTAGGTGACCGCGAGTGAAACCTCATGAATGAACGATTGGCTAGTTTACTGCAACTCTCGCTGGGAATCGACGCCTGGGCGTTCGCGCCCGAGTTGATTCTTTGCTGCGGGATCGTGTTCATGCTGCTGGTCCGCCTCGTGCCGAGGTACGATCGAATCCATCTTGGCTGGATCGCGCTGGTGATCGCGGCTGGCGCGTGTTATCAGGCATGCGAGCAGTGGTTCAATGTCCCCGTAATCGTGCAACACAATCCGCTGGACGCCGACACGAAATCCCGCGTGCTGTTTGGCGGCATGTTGGTGGCGGACGCATTCTCTGTATTTGTCAAAATCTTTCTACTCGCCTTCGTGACACTGGTCATATTCCTCACCTTGCTCACGGGCATTCCCGATAGCGACGACTCCGCCGATTTTTTCGTGCTCCTCTTCGGCTCGACGATTGGCATGTCGATGATGGCGTCGGCGAATCACCTGCTCATGGTGTTCATCGCCATCGAAATGACCAGCTTGCCCAGCTACGCCCTGGCCGGGTTTTTGAAAGGCCGGCGCCAGTCGAGCGAGGCGGCCCTCAAGTATGTCGTGTATGGCAGCGGCGCGTCGGGCGTCATGCTTTATGGCATCAGCCTCCTCGCCGGGCATTGTGGGACGGGGTATCTTCCCGAAGTATTAGCCCGCCTGAACACGCCAGGCACGCTCACCGAACCGGTCATCGCGCTCGGTGCAGCATTCTTGTTGTTGGGCATCGGGTTCAAGCTGGCTGCAGTGCCGTTCCACTTCTGGTGCCCCGATGTCTTCGAAGGCGCGGCTGCGGAGGTCGGCGCGTTCTTATCGGTCGCGTCCAAGGGTGCGGCACTGGCGCTGCTGGCACGGATTTCGCTTGGCCTGGGCGGCCTCAGCAGCGCCGAGGTGGATCCCGCTGTCTGGTCACATGCGGTCGATTATCTCGTTCCCGTGCTATCGGTCTTTGCGATCGTCACGACGACATTTGGCAACCTGGCGGCCTACAGCCAAACCAACCTCAAACGGCTGCTTGCCTATTCGACCATCGCCCATGCCGGCTTTATGATGATGGGCCTGGCGACGATGACACGCGACGGCGCCGGCGCGGTGATGTTCTACCTCGTCGTGTACCTGTTCATGAATCTCGGCGCCTTTGCGGTGGTGGCGTTCGTCCGCAACCTGACGGGGCATGAAGACATCACCTACCTGCGTGGATTCGTGCAGCGCTCGCCGTTGTTAGTGATCATGCTCGGCGTGTTTTTGCTCAGCCTGCTGGGCCTGCCGCCGCTCGCAGGATTCTCGGCCAAGTTCCAAATCTTTGCCGTGGTATTCGATTCCGCTTCGATGTTTGCCGAGCACGGCAAGCCGAAGCTGGCCTGGACGATGTATGCCGTCTTGATCGCGGGCGGCATGAACACGGTTTTGGCGCTTTTCTACTATGTGAAGGTGCTGAAGGTGATGGTGCTGGAAAAGACGCTGGAAGAGGTCGAAAGCCGGCCCGTCGAGGCGAAGCCGATTCCGACCGTGCACGCGGCTTATCTTTCAGTGATCGCGGTCGTGATTCTCGGGTTGGGCATCATCTGGGATCCACTGGCGCGTATTTGCTATGGCACGCGCGGCTCCGACGCAGTGGCGGCGATCGATTCCTTCCGTTCCGTGCCCCCCGCCCAGGCGATGCCAGCTGCTGCCAATCAAGCCGCCAAGGCCAACCAAGGAGCGCAGTAACATGGACGCCGCCGGCTATTCCTTGATCGCGCGAATCGTGTCGATGGGTTCCGCGTCGCTCTTGCAATACGTGCACGACGCCGTGCCCTGGGTCGCCGCGGCATCAGCCCCGGCGCTGCAGAAGATCCAGGCGATCGCTTTGGAAGAGCGCGAGCAGATCGCAAGTTTTCTTCGCCTCTTGCAAAAACAACATCTCCGCCGACCTGCGCTGGGCGTGTATCCTTCGCACTTCACGACGATTAATTTCGTGTCGATCGAATATCTGATCCCGCGCCTTATTGTCGAACACGAACGCGAAGTCGCCGAACTGGAAACTCGCCTGCGCGGCTTTGAAGACGAGGCCATCCGTCCGCTTGCCGCGGGCTACCTCGAACTCAAACGAGCTCACCTTCTCACGCTCAAAGAATTGGCCAAAAGCCGAGAGTAAATCAAATCGGCTCACGCAAAGGCGCGAAGACCTAGCGCGGCAAGCCGCAATCAAATACGAATCGCGAAAGCTCGAAAGTACGAAATTACAAAAAAACGAGCTAGGAAAAGTCACGGGAAGGAATCCGATCCCGCCATTCCTCCCCTTCTCTGGCCTTTTTTCGTGCATTTCGTTCTTTCGAGCTTTCGTGATCTGTATTGGGAAATCTTCGTCGTTCGCGAAGATTTATGTTCATAGCAACTCAAAGAAAGCTTCGAGCGATTGCGATCCCCTTTTTCTTTGCGTCTTCGCGCCTTTGCGTGAGATTTCTTTTATTATCGGCTGTCCGATTCGGGCGTCACGATTTCTAGCAGTTCGATGGCCGGCTTCTCGTCGCAGTGGATAAGCGCGAGTCGGCCGTAGGCGGGTGCGTTCGTGCCGAACCAGCCGATCATCTCGGGGCCTGGCGTCACTCGCAAGAAGTCCGTCGGCTCGATTCGGCGAAGCACGTTGTGGTTGATGAGGATTCGCCCGAGCGGCGTTTTCTCGGCGAGGATTTCGTCGCGCACTTCGGGGCTGCAGTAGTTGAGCCAAATCAGCACCAGGCCGAACTGCACGATGCGCCCGTCGGTCTGTTTGGCAAGCAGGATCTTGCGGGCATACTTGTCGCCGTCGCGGATGCGGTCGAGCACCTGGACATTCACGAGCGAGTGGTGATGTGCCTCCACTGTCACCGTCATGTGGTGTTCGTGAACGAGCAAATCGTGGTAGGGTTGAGGCACCTGGTCGGCGGGGAGAATATCGAAATCGCGCAAGAACGGCGCTGGCGGGAACAGTTGAAACAGCGTGGCAATATCGGGACCGGCCGGCATTGAAGGGGGTTCCTCGCAAACCCGCCATAACTGGCGGGTCATATTAGAACGCAATCCTAGGCATGCACCAGCGGCAGATTCAGCGACACCATGACTGGAGCCGACTCCTCGTGGTGCTCCGCCTCGGGGCGGTCGAGCACGGTATCGACGAGGTAATACAGCAACTCGCGGAACTCCACCGGCTCGACTTCGTCGGCGATCGCCTCGGCTCGGGCACGGTATTTTTCGACCAGTTTCTCGGCCTTCTCAAAGACGTTCGCCTTCGTAAACAGCTGACGGACCCGAGGCAACAGGTCCTCGTTGCGGCGTGGATGCTCGCCTTGCACGATCGCGAGAAGTTCCTCGCGATCGCCGCCCGATAGCGCCTCAAGCCCGAGAGCAAGCAGCAGCGTCGGCCTGCCGGCGAGCACATCCTGCCCGGCGACCATCTTGTTGTCGGCGTCGCCCTGCCAATCCTTCAGATCGTTAAGAATCTGGAAAGCCACGCCAAGGTGCCTGCTGAAGTCGGTAACCATCTTCTCGTATTTCTCGGCGGGGCCTGCGAGCCGAACGCCCGAGTAGAGGGCCGCCTCGAACGCCGGCGAGGTCTTGAGCGCGTAAATCTTCATCGCTTCGAGCGCGTTGATGGTCTTGTCCTTGGCGTCGCGCCATAGCAGTTCGGCGCCCTGGCCTTCACTGAGTTTCAGATGCGCGTCGGCGAGTTTGTCGAGGATGTCGGCCGCGATCTCGGCGCCGAGCGTTTTTCGCTCCCGGCTTACGAGACGATAACCCAGGCCGATGAGGTAATCGCCGACGTTGATCGCCGTGCCGATGCCGTACTGGCGGTGCAAGGTTTGTTGGCCGTAGCGGAAGGTATCGTCGTCTTCGATATCGTCATGGACCAGCGATGCCTTGTGGAACGTCTCGATGGCGAGAGCCGAGCGCTTGACGGAATCGGAGAGATCAAGCCCCTCGGCCGATAGCGTGCCTCGACCGCCGGTGAGTGCGTCATACGCGGCAAGGGTGATGAAAGGCCGAGAGCGCTTGCCGCCTTGCATCAGCCAATCGTAGGAGATATTCTCGTGCAGGGCGAGCGGGTCTTCCGGCTGTACGCCGTCAAGTGGGTTCTTGTTGCGCAAACGCGGCGCGAGCTTATTCAGATTGGCAGGCTCGAACATTTGATTCGAGGCACGCATCAGGTGAACGTAGGTCTTCGTCTTCTTCTCCGGCGGCGAGGTCTTCAGGCCGATTAGCTCGAACACCCAGTCGTTATCGACCGACGTGCTCTTGCAGTTGCTCGACAGCAGCGGGGCGGCCACGCACGGGATGCCCGCCATCAGGATTTTGTCGATCGCTTTTTCCAGCA
>CAZAFH010000084.1:0-38092 GCA_964484265.1 uncultured Singulisphaera sp. | reverse complement strand
AGCGATTCCTGGGGGTTCTTCGGCAGCATGCACCCCCACGAATCGCTGCGCTCATCGTGGGGCTTGGGGGGAATTGATGCGTCTCACATTAATCGGAATTGTCACCTTAACCATCATCCAAGCCGCGGCCGCCCAACCCGGGATCCAACAGGACGCCAACACCTGGATCAAGCGCAGCCCGCTCAAGGACGGCCCGCCGTCACCCATGCTCGGCTATGAAGGCTCGTTCGGCTACGACACGAAGCACAAACTGCTCATCCGCTGGGCGGGCCACAACCAGGGCGGCGGCGGTGAGCAGAATGCCGAGACATGGACCTACGACCCCGCGACCGCCAAGTGGACGCTCAAGGAGCCGAACACTTCGCCGCCGGGCGCGTGCTGCAACGCCCAGAACCTCTATGATCCCGTCACCGGGCGATTCCTGCGCTTTCCCGCGTTCTCCGGCAGTCATGGCTGGCACTGGTTCCGCGAAAATTATCTCTCGAACACCTCGGTCTGGAGTTACGACGTTGCCAGCAATACCTGGCGCGACATGCGGCCCGTGCCCACGCTGCACCCCAGGCCGCTACGCTGCGCGTCGTGGGATAGCGATCATCAAGTCGTCGTCATCTTCGGCGGCGAAGGCTCCAACGACGGCACGATCGTCTACGATCCGTATGAAAATTCCTGGGTGCGGATGTTGCCCAAAAAGGGACAACCCTCGTCGCGCTCAGCGGGCAACATGGCATATCACAAGTCGATGAAGAAGCACATCCTCTTCGGTTCGCAGTTCAGCAATGATCCGCATACCTGGGCTTACGATCTGACGAAAAACGAATGGACCGATCTGAAACCCGCCGTCATGCCGCCGACGGACAAGAACGATGCCGTGCTGGCGTATGACGAGTTCAGTGATGTCATCGTCGCCTCGGTGCGTGCTGCGGGCAAAGTTGATGGCGATGATGCGTCGCATTACGAAACCTGGGTGTATGAGCACACGAAGAACACGTGGACCAAGATGAACCCCAAGATCGAACCGCCCGGCGGCGGGCAGCGCCGACGCATCATGCAGGCGATTCCTGATCAGAACGTGATCATCATGGAGAACTATGTCAACCCGCCGCAACGTGTGCCGGGCGTCGATCGCGAGCAGCAGATTTGGACCTATCGCTACGGTACGCAAGCCGTGAAGCAGTTCGAGGGCCAACCGCTCAAGCCGCGTTCGAAGCCGCCGCTGGTGGAGGATGTCGTCGCATCGGTTCATTCCGCGACGAAGGTGGAGTTGAAATGGCCCGCGTCGAAAGCGACTGGCATCGCCGGCTACATCGTCGAACGCGCGGCGGTCGAAGTCTTTACCGAGGACGAGATCACCCGCCTGCGCAAAGACACGATTCCGCTTGAGAAACCATCCGTGGGCGCCATCAAGGCGATCGGCAAGTTCGAGCGTTTGACGCCCAAGCCGATAGCCGCCACCGCATTCATCGACGCGACAATCGATCTCGCGAACCCCGTGGCCGTGACGGACGAAGAGTATCGGCATCGCTTTGCCGGCAGTCAGTTGTTCGACACCGGCAAGCGTTATCGCTTCGCCGTTTATGCGTATCGAGTGCGAGCCGTCAACAAGGCTGGCATGGAGTCAGGCGCAGGGCCTTATGTGCTGACGATACCGTCATCGCCGCGGTGGGTGTTCGCGAAAGAGGATGGCGTGAAGTGCCATCTGAAATGGGAGGCGAATCCCGAGGCGGGCATACTCGGCTACCGCGTTTATCGCATGGAGTCGCCTCGCATCAACGGGGCCGGGCAACCGGTGACGCGCGTGACGGCCGATCCCGTGAAGGCGAATGGTTACATCGACACGAACAAGAATAAAGACACGCGGCGATACTGGATCGTCGCCGTCGATGCGCTCGGGCAGGAAGGCATCCCCTCGGCGCCGGTGTGGTACGAACGGCAGTACAAGGACGTGTACAAGACGTTTACGGGCGAGTGGCATCAGTGATGAATTTAATTCGTTTAGCGTTCGCGCGGTGCCATGCGAACGCTAAACGAAATGCGACACATCATATCTCGGGCATCCACACCATCGCCAGCACTATCACCGTCGCGACCGAAACGAGCAACGGTATCGCCACCATCTTCGACAGTTCGATCGGCCTGGTCCCCGTCATGTTCGCGCACATCAGCGTGACGGCGGCGACGGGCGACATCGTGCGCCCGGCGGCGGACGCGATCGATACCACCGCGCCGGTGTGCGTCGGGTCGATATCGAGCCTGAGGCTCGGCTCCGCGAAGAAGCCGAACAGGCTTTGGGCCGTCGCCATTCCAGAGCCACACAGGGCGGCAAAGGAGACCGAGAAGATGCCGGCGGTGGGCAGCAACGCATCGGGCCAGAGTTCGATCGCCGCGCCGAGTTGCTGGGCGATGCCGACGTTCCTGATGGCAACGCCGAAACAGTTGGCGACGACGATCAACGAGACGATGTTGGCATAGCCGTAACCCGCGCCCTCGAAGAAGGTACGGGCGGTATCGCGGAATTTATCGAGCGAAGCGATCACCGCCGCCACCACGCCGAGGAGCATCGCCAGACCGATGAGCCGGGTATTGAAGGTCGCCGGGTCGGGTTTGTCGCCAGCTTGCAACCAGGGATGATCGATCTCGAACAGCTCAAACGGGTATGAGCACAAGTACAAAAACACGAGAGGCACCAGCGGGACCATCGCCTTCAGGTAGTTGACCGGCGCCGACAATTCGCTTGGCGGCTGGGCGTCGTTGGGTTCGCTTACGATGGCGCGTTCACGGCGAACCGCGAGGAACCAGAAGACGCACGTGCCGACGGCAAGGCCGAGGAAGTTGAACGGGATGATTCGCCGAACGCATCGTTCGCTGTTGATATCGCTGACGGTGAGTCCGGAATCGGGATACTTCTTCAGCGCCTTTTGGCTTTCCGTGATCGTCGTCAGAAGCTCCGGCGCACCCGGATTGAGCAGTTCGCCGCCGATCGACGAGCCAAGCAAGAGCGCTGCCCCCGTCGTAATCGGCGAGATGCCCGATGCACGCAGCAGTGGGATGATGACGGAGCCGATCGTCACTGCGGTGCTCGTCTGACTGACGATCGGCATGTTGACGAAGAACCCGACGACCACGGTGCCGGGAATCAGCAGGATGCGGACATACGTCAACGGCTTGACGAGCAAGCGCACGAGATGCTGATCGCAACCGGTGCCCTGCAAGACGCGCGCGAAGCCCATGCCGCAGCAAAGCGGGATGATGAATTTTTCGTTCGTCAGCGTGATGATGAATTCGCGCACGATCGCCTGCGGGTTGAGCGCGATCGCTCCGAGCGTCAGGGCGGCGATCATCAGCACGAGCCGAACTTCAAACTCGCGATACACCGCCCAGGCGGCAAGCGCGATGACAACAATGCCGAGAAGTGTTTGCATCTTTTCACAAAGCCCAGGGGTAAGCGCCGCGAACCCCTGGGATTCAAAGCGCCCGTCTACTTCGATCCCAGAGGTTCGGAGTACCTCACCTCTGGGCTTTATGGTTCTTGCATGATATACGGCGCGGCATAGAATTGGCGACAGGACCGCTGCGGATGGAACACTCACTCTTCATGGGATGACCTAATGCGAATCGTTATCTCGATCGCCGCTTGTTTGATGCTTGCCATTCCTGTCGGCGCCGGCGAGGCCAAGAAACCGAATATCGTCATCATCATCGCCGACGATCTCGGCTGGCGCGATGTCGGCTGGCAGGGCTCCGAGATCAAAACGCCCAACATGGACAGGCTCGTCAAAGAAGGCGTTCGGCTCGAACGGCATTACGTCTACCCGACTTGCTCGCCGACGCGCGCCGGCATCTTCACCGGACGCAATCCGAGCCGATTCGGCATCCACGCGCCGATTGCCATGAAGAGCGAACTGGCCCTGCCGAAGAACACATTCACCCTCGCTCGGCTCTTGCAGCGTGCGGGCTACTACACGGGCATCATCGGCAAATGGCACCTGGGCTTGAGGCCCGAAGTCGGGCCGCGCATGTACGGGTTCGATTTTTCTTACGGCTACTTCCACGGGCAGATCGACCCGTACACCCATCTCTACCGAGGCACGGCCAAGACCTGGCATCGCAACGACGCGTTCATCGAGGAAAAGGGCCACGTCACCGCTCTCATCAATGATGAATCGGTGCGCTTTATCGAGACGAAACGCAAACAGCCGTTCTTCCTGTGGGTCGCGCATGCGACGCCGCACTATCCGCTCGCCGAAGAGGAAAAGTGGATCACGCCATACAAGGACGCGATCAAAGACGAATCGCGCCGCCGTTATGCCGCCAGCATCACGCACATGGACGACGGCGTCGGGCGGATCGTCAAGGCGTTGGAAAGGACCAAGCAGCTCGACAACACGCTCATCGTCTTCACCAGCGATAATGGCGGATTCGAGAAGTATGCATCCAAAACCGATTACGGCGGCAAATATTCGCACCCCAAGCTCGGCGACAATTTCCCCCTGCGCGGCTGGAAAGGCCAGCTTTACGAAGGCGGCGTGCGCGTGCCGGCGTTTGTCTACTGGAAAGGCAAACTGCAACCTACCACGGCGCCGGAGGTTGTCAGCCTGCTCGACTGGTACCCGACGATGGCGAAGCTTGCCAACACGGAAGTACCCGCGAACACGAAACTCGAAGGCCGCGATATTTGGCCGATCCTGAGCCGCAAGGGAGTGAAACCGCCCGACCCCGAGGTGTACTGGAACACAGGCAGCGCCCAGGCGATCATGGCGGGCGGCTTGAAGTTGATCGTCAATGCGAAGAAACAGCAGGAGGAACTTTACGATCTGCGAACCGATGCGAAGGAGGCGACCAACCTAACCGCCACTCGGCCCAGCGAACTCGCCGCGATGCGGAAGCGATTGAACGCCCAGCACGACGAGGATGGGAAGTAGATTTTGCAAGCCCAGGGGTGAGGTACTCCGAACCCTTGGGATCATCCCAGAGGTTCGGAATACCTCACCTCTGGGCTTCAGAATTCAACCACCGCAACGGCATCGCCAGTTCCGCGATCGGCAGGCCGATGACGTTATCGAGGCTGCCCTCGATGATGCGCAGAAACGGATCGTTTTCCTCTTGAATCGCATACGCACCCGATCGGCCAACCCATGCATCGGTGGCGAGATAGTCGTCCATCTCCTGCTTCGACAGCGCCCGGCAATGCAGCCGTGTAACCGATTGGAAGGTGACTTGCACGTTGTCGGGCCGGCGCCAAAGCACGACGCCCGTCCAGAGTTCGTGCGCGCGGCCGCCCATCGCCGTCAGTATTCGGCGTGCATGCTCGGCATCGTCGGCCTTGCCGATCACCTGCCCATCCAGCCAGCCGACCGTATCCGCCGCCAGCACGATGCCCTCCGCGACCCGCGAGGCAACCGCCGCGGCCTTCAGCCATGACACCGTCATCACGTAATGCCGCGGATCGCTGAACCCGACGCCCGTCGGTTCGTCGATGCGCGACGGCATCACCTCGAATTTGTACCCGGCCTTCTCAAGCAATATCCGGCGATCCGGCGAACTGCTGGCGAGTATTAGATTGGTCATTGGTCATTAGTCCTTGGTCATTAGTGCTTAGTCATTCGTCCTCGGTGTTTGGCAAACGGAAAGAACGTGCCCCATCGGTGAGACCGAATCGATACCGTCCAAGGACCAAGGACCAAGGACCACGGACTAATTAGCGTAATAGTTGGAATTCCGGCAACATTACCACGATCCATAGCAAGTCGGCGACGCCTTCGGCGGTCATCGGCATGCCGACCGTCTGACGCATGACCATCCGCTCGTTCGCCGTCGGCAATCGGCAGAGCGCTCGCTCGTAAACGGCGTCGATCAACGTGTCCGGCGTCTTGTTTGCTTTGAGCAGCGTTGATGAGCCTCGCGATAGCAGATCATCGACGGCGGCGCCATTCGAGAGATCCAGCGCCTGCAAGGTCGTCAACAGGTCGGGCCGAGTCGTCACGACTTGCTCGCGGTTCGGTCTGCCAAGCGAGCGCATTAGCAGATCGGCGTTGACGAGCGACGCGCGAATCCGCTGGCGCTCCGCCGGCACCCAGGGAGCGAACGCCGTCAGGGCCACCGGCGCTTTCTGTTTCGTCGGGCCGGTCTGGGTCAACATCCAGAGCGAGTCGAGGAATTGCTCTGCCGACATCCGCCGCAGTTCGGGACCGTGGAAGACGTATTCCTCACCGATCGGCTCCTTCGCTTGCAGCGCGGATTTGGCCTGATACGTCTTCGAATTCGCGATGTGCTCCATCAATTTTTTCAGGTCATACTTTTGTTCGACAAGATAGCCAGCGAGATAGTCGAGCAGATCTTCGGACCAGGGCCGATTCGCCATCACATCGACGGGATGGACGATGCCCCGGCCCAGCATGCGCTGCCAGAGGCGGTTGACGATCGTGCGCGCGAAGCGGCCGTTCTCGGGCGAAGTCGTGAGTTTCGCCAGTTGTTCCAGCCGCTGAGCCTTCGGCGCATTCGCATCAATGCCGCCCAGCTCCGGCCAAAGGAATCGCGCCGACGCTGTCTGCCCGGTCGCCTTGTCGCAGCGATGCACTTGCAGCGGCCTGTCGGCAATCACGGCGGCGAGCGAGTAGGCGTCGTCGAGTTTCCAGTTGTCGATGAAGCTATCGTGGCACGACGCACACTTCAGATTCGCGCCAAAGAATACCTGCGAGACGTTCTGCGCGAACTGAAGCTCCACGACCTGGCTGGCGTTGACGTTGCCTCGCCATTTGATGCCCTTGATGAATCCCTCGGAATCGGCCTTCGGACTGATCAGCTCGCGCGCGAATTGATCGTATGGCTTGTTCTGGACCAGAGCCGAGTAAAGCCAGGCGCTAATCTGCTTGCGGCCGCCGTCGATGTAGCCCGTGCCCGCGTAATCGTTGCGCAGCATGTCGTTCCAAAAACTCAGCCAATGGTCGGCATAATTGCGGCGTTCTTCCAGCAGCCGCCGAATGACCTGCTCGCGCTTGTCCGGAGCACTGCTTTCGATGAATGCCTTCGTCTCGCTCGGTCCCGGCAGCTGGCCGACCAAATCGAGATACACCCGGCGAAGGAAACCGACATCGTCGATCACGCCAGGCGCGGCGACTTTGTTGCGCGCGAAATACTCGCCGACGATCCGATCGATCGGATGCCCGGCTCCCGCGGGAACCTTGACCACTCGCGGCTTCAGCGGCGCGACGTACCGGTTCGTCTTGAACGTGAAGCCCGGCTCCCACGCGGCGCCCTGATCGATCCACGCCTTTATCAGGGCGATTTGCTTGGCGTCGAGCGGCGTGCCTTTGGGCGGCATGCGTTGCTCGGGGTCGTTGCTCATGATGCGCTTGAGCAATTCGCTGCTCGCGCTCTTGCCTGGCGCGATCGCCTTCGATTTCAACAACGCCTCGCGCGTGTCAAACGAAACGCCCGCCTTGTACTTGCCGTTCGCGTGGCACTCCACACAGCGTGCCTTGAGGATCGGTGCGATGTCGTGCGCGAAATCGATCTTTTTGACTTCCCCCGCCGTCACAAGAGCTGGCGACAAGGCGAGAATGAAAATGGAGAACGGTCGGCACATCAAGCACCCTGGGTCGGCGAAAAGAGATTCGAGAGTCTACGAAGTGATTGTAGAGTCTTTAGCATCAAAAGTGGTTCTTCAATTGAATCCACGTTCGTAGACTGCTTCGAAATTGTCCCGGCCTCGCCGAAAAATTAGCGTCTATGCCGAGTGCTCGGCTTGCACTGCGAGTTCGGTGAGTTTGGCGGCTGTCACGCCGATGCGTTCGAAGCACTCGGCGACGATGCTGCCCGGAGCCGTGAGTTGCGTGATGAGCAGGTCCATTGGAGTGACGGCCTGGCGCTGATTGTCCCGTGCACGCGCGAACGAATCGCGCAGCAAGCGGATCACATTGTTCGACAAGAATTCGCGATTGAGAATCAAGACAGCTTCGTTGACGCCTTCGTTCTGATGGAAGAGTTCCTGGAATTGGTTCAACAGCTGATCCAGATCGGCACCGAGGCGTTCGCCCCACTTGAGCACGCAAGCGTCGGGTTTCGCGAGGAGGCCCATGAAAACGTGAGGGCTGCGGACGGTGTCCCAGCGCGTTTCGCGAGCGAGGGCAAGCGCCTCGAGTAGAACCTGGTGAGCCGACTTGGTCAAGCATTCCGTGCAAACTTGCCCGCCGGGAAGGAAAATTTCTTCCCGCGCTGGCTCCGTAGGTGGCATGATCGAGTCCTTGAGAACAAAACCACGTGCCGCGAAGCGCGCGGCCGTCATCTATTTGTTATAGCCGATTGCAGAAATACAGGCAACTTGGCGTCTTACCCAGAGTCGCGATATTACGAACTGCGTTCAATCTGGAATCGCTGCCTCGACAAGCATCGTAAGCAGCGCGAGCGATTCCTGCCAGCCCAGGCAGCAGGCCTCGGGAGGGATCATATCGGGAATCCCCTCCTGCACGACGTTCAGTTCGGTTCCGCACGAGACTGGCTTCAGGGTGATCGTGTTGATCATCTCGCCTGGCAAGTTTGGATCGTCGAATTTGTCCGAGTAGCGCAGGCGTTCGTTCGGTACGAGTTCGAGGTACGTGCCGCCGAAGGCGTGGCTCTTTCCCGTGGTGAAATTCGTAAACGACATCTTGTACGACCCGCCGACCCTGGCGTCGAGATGATGGACCTTGCCCGTGAAACCGTTGGGGGGCAGCCATTTGGCCATCGCATCGGCGGCGAGAAAGGCCCGGTAGACGCGCTCGGGCGTCGCACGGAGGACGCGGTGAAAGCGGACTGTGTTCGGCATGGGATTCTCCTCGTGATTGAATTCGCTCTGCGTTACATTCGCTGGGTGTTTGCACGATACAGGCGAATCCAGGGATTTCATAAATTTTCTCGTTGCATCACGGTTTTGCAATCGATATCGATTTCATCAAGCGATGTCAAATTGAGGGTGCGCTTTTGCTTATTATCGGAGACCCTTATGGGAATCAGAATAACGGAATCAACCATAGGCGAGATTATTGGCCAGGCCTTAAAAACGGTGGTAGCGAGGTTCCCGATATTCGTTCTGCTTGAGGTTATCATCCATTCGCCGGTTTTGGCGGCTCAGCTAATATTCCCCAATATCGCGGTGGATCCAAACTACCAAATGTTGGTCACGGTCCTTCCTTTATTGGTTCTTGGGCCGATTGGCACGGCGGCCTTGCTACGAATAATCACACAGGATATCCTTGAACGGCCTGTCGGCTTGGGTGACGCGCTTTTGTTTGGACTGCAGCGCTTTGGCGCGTTATTCACGACGACACTTCTCGCCGGACTGGGTATGATGTTGGGCTTCATTTTTTGCGTGATCCCCGGCATTTATCTTGGCATCGTCTGGTCACTTATTAATCAAGTTGTCGTCATGGAAAACCTGTCCGGCTCGTCCGCGCTGGGTAGGAGCAAGGAACTCGTAACCGACGCGGGTGCGTTTGGCCGCGTCTTTGTGCTGCTGCTGGTAATTGGATTTCTGGTGGGCGGCGTAAGCTTGTTGTCCGGTTTCGGATTGAACATGGCCTTTCCCCATCTCGAACAGCGTCAGGTATTTGCTGGTCCAATTCCCGTCGTACACGTCGTGGGCATCAACAATTATCCCAATTTCGCTATTGTCACGGTCGCCACGGTGGTACTCACGGCGGTGGTGCAAGCCTTTTATTCCACATGCGTGACGCTGCTGTACTTCGACCTTCGCAATCGCAAGGAAGCTTTCAACATTGAAGAAATCGGCGCGTGGTCCGACCAATACCGCTCGTGGCGTGACGAACCGGAATCGACTTTCGATGCGCCGCCCGAAAGTACCGGGATCAAACCAACAGAACCGCCTGTTAGCCCGCCGCCGGACACCGACTTTACCGAGAAGAAGCCGTAGGATGTCAACATCATGTCCGTTCGAAATCGCGCCTCGATGTTTTGACAAAAACTTGGCGGAGGCTTGAAATGCCGATCCTACCCGCGGACGCACTCGTCATCTTCGGCGCCACCGGAGACCTGGCCTTCAAGAAAATCTTCCCGGCTCTGCAAGCGATGGTCTTGCGCGGGCGACTGGACATGCCGATCGTCGGCAGCGGGCGATCGTCGTGGACGCTGGAGCAATTTAAGAACCGCGCCAGGGAAAGCATCGAGAAGCATGGCCATTCCGATCTGGCGGCGTTCGCGAAACTCAGCGCGCTCATGTCTTACGTGGACGGCGACTACGCCGACGCGGCGACATTCGCCAATCTGCGGCAAGCGCTCGGTTCAGCGCGGCGGCCGCTCTACTACCTCGTCATCCCACCCAGTGCGTTTCCGACCGTCATCGAGGGATTGGCGAAGTATGGCTGTGTCAAGGATGCTCGCGTCGTCGTCGAGAAGCCGTTTGGCCGCGATTTGGCCTCGGCGCAGGCGTTGAACCGCACGCTGCACGCGCATTTTCCCGAGTCGGCGATATTTCGCATCGATCATTACCTGGGAAAGGAGCCGGTCCAGAACCTTGTGTATTTCCGTTTCGCGAACCCGCTGCTTGATGCCGGCTGGGACCATCGCTTTATCGAGAGTGTGCAAATCACCATGGCGGAGAAGTTCGGCGTCAACGGACGCGGCCGATTTTACGAGGAGACCGGGGCGATTCGCGATGTCGTGCAGAATCACATGCTTCAGGTCATCGCGTCGCTTGCCGAGGAATGCCCCGCTGCGAACAATCCCGAAGCCCGACGCGATGTGCGCGGCGCCGTGCTCAATTCCGTGCGCACGCTACAACCTGAAGATGTGGTGCGCGGCCAATTCCGCGGCTATCGCGATGAGGCCGGTGTCGCGGCGGATTCTCAAGTGGAGACCTTTGCCGCGGTTCGCTTTCATGTCGATAACGAGCGCTGGCAGGGCGTGCCGTTTCTTGTGCGTGCGGGTAAGTGTCTGCCGGTCACCGCGACGGAGGTGCTCGTGCGTTTCAAAAGGCCGCCGAGGCCCGTGCTCGATGAGACGGGTCAAGTACCCGGAAATTACTTCCGCTTTCGGCTTAGCCCGGAGGTCGTGATCGCGCTGGGGACCAAGGCCAAGAAGCCAGGCGAAGCAATGGTTGGCGAGCCGATTGAACTCGTCGTTTGCCATGAATCGCCCAATGAAATGAGCCCCTACGAACGCCTGCTCGGCGATGCCGCCAACGGCGACGCGGCTCTCTTCGCGCGCATGGATTCCGTGGAGGCGGCGTGGCGAATCGTGGACCCGATTCTCGGCAACGCGACGCCCGTCGCCGAGTACGAACCGAACACCTGGGGGCCTGCTGGCGTTGATCGCCTTATGCCCGCGGGAGGCTGGCACAATCCTGCGAACTGAGAGACGCGGTTATCGGCGTCTAATTTCCGCTTTGGCGAAGGCCGGTGCTACGTTCGTGTACGACCGGCGTGCCGCGCCAATAGGGTCGTAGCCTTTTTGATTCTGCACCTGCCCGCTTACCTCGACGCAGACGCATCCCGCATATCCGGCCGTGCGAATGGCACGCAGCAACGTGATGTAGTCCACCCCCGCATCGCCTGGGAGCGCGAAGACCGCTCGGCCATTATCGATACGCGTGTCCTTGATGTGCACGAATCGCGTATGCGGCATCAGTGTTTTTACGGTGTCGGCGATCGTCAGGTCGCGGTGCTGGAAATGGCTGTAGTCATATGCGAGTTTGATCCACGGGCTTTTTACCTGCTCCATGAGCCAAATAGCATGCGCGGGCAGGTTCATCGCGCCGAATCGATGCGGCTTCACGCAGACGACGCATTTGTGCCGTTCCGCGATGCGCGCCCACGCGCCAAGCCGATCGGCAAACTGGCGGCGCAGCTTTTCCCACTGCCCGACCGCGCCGCCGAGAATCGTTTCCACGATGGGCGAATTGTCTGGCGATAAATCGCGGCCCAGCACCAATGCCGCCTCGAGTCGAGGTAGATTATCGCGATGCGACTGCTCGTTTCCCGCGAGCGGCAGATTTTCCATCAGCGCCGGCAGGCCGAGGCGTAGGGTGCGCAGTCGGTCGCGCACTCGGCGGCGTTCTTCCTGGCTGAGACGCTTCGGTTCCGCGGGATAGCCAGGCATGAGCGCAAGTTCGACGGCGTCGTACCCGATCTTCGCGCACGCTTCCAAACCGGCATCGATGCTGAGATTGCGCATGCCATACAAACTGTAGCCGAACGGGATCGTCGCCGCGTCTCCCTGTCCGAATGCCTGTTGGGCGAACGCAATCGAGCCAAGGGCAGCGCTGCCAAGAAACGTTCGGCGCGATAGGATCATGGCTTGGTCCTTCCATTTTCAACGGCAGGCGAATTCGTTGCGGAATAGTGTATGCTTCAAGGCGAGTCCTTGCCAATTGCAATCGAATACGCTAGATTGATAGTTCCCAATGGGTGCAACCGTAGACGTATTTTGATACTACAAGGAACCAGGCAATGCCTCATCTGAAAAGTGCCAAGAAGCGAATGCGCCAGAACGAAAAACGCCGCGAACACAATCGCGACGTAAAGAAGGCTCTCCGCAAGCAGTTACGGACCGTGCTTGAAGTCGCCAATGAAAAGACGGTCGCGGTCGATACGTTGAAGAAAGAAGTCACCGCTGCCGTCAAGAAACTCGACAAGGCAGCAGCCCGAGGCATTATCCACCCCAACATGGCGGCGCGAAAAAAATCGCAAATCGCCCGTCTTGTGAACACCAAGACCAAACCCGCTGCCGCCCCAGCGCCGGCGCCTGCCAGCTGACGACCTGCCAACTTTCGTTTAGCCGCTCGCCATTGGCGAGCGCGGTCACGGCGCCTTTGGCGCGAAAGTATCAACGCCGCATCCACGCTCGCCGAAGGCGAGCGGCTAAACAACCTTTCCTATCTCGCTAGAATTGCTATTTCCTTTTTTACCACCCGGTGTTATGTCCTCCCGAATTGGAGGACATCTGTATGCTGATGCGCCAATTTGCGCCCGGATTTGTCGTTGTCGTGCTCGCCGTGATCTTTGTCGGGTGCATGGGGACCAACGAAGACCGCTGGCGCACTTTTAACGAAGACGGCGTTCAGCTCTTCAACGCCGGTGAGTATGGCAAAGCACTGGAATGCTTCGATCTCGCGCTGACGCTTCACCCTAATGACGCAGTTCTGATCTATAACATGGGTCAATGCTACGAGCGCCGCGGCGATCTTGCTCATGCGGAGCAATATTACGCAAACTGCCTGGAACGTGACCCAAAACACGCGGATGCCCGGCTCGCTCTCATTTCCGTGCAATATCGCACAGGCCGCGCCGGGGCTGCCAATTTGGCGATCGAATCGTGGTTGAAGCAGCAGCCTGTCTCGGTCGACGCCCTTGTTGCGGATGCCTGGCGTTTGCGCCAACAGCGCGCCATTCCCGCCGCCCAGGCACGCCTGCACCAGGCGTTGTCTCTGGAACAAACGAATCGCCGAGCGCTGACGGAATTGGCGATTCTTTACGAATTGCAGGGAATGCCCGATCGCTCGCTGGCGCTGTACGGGCAGATTCTGGAAAAGGAACCGACCCAGATCGACATCGCCGACCGCGCCGCCCAATTGCGTGCCCGCGGCGTGAAAATGCCGACACCGAAATAGGGCGCTCTACGGCGGCTTTGCCTCAAAAAGCCCGTTTGCCGCAAAAGGCGCCGGGTTGCCTCAAAACTCACAATGATTTTTTCTTAACGGCCACTCGGCGGTGTTGCTGCGAAACGCGGGCGTGGCAGGGTCAAGTTTTCCGCGCTGGCGGAAGCCGCTTCCGAAAACCAAACCATCGTAGGATTTCCTGAATGCGAGTCTGCCCCTCTGTCCAGTAAATGTCGGAAACCAGGCCGTCGCGGAATTCAACTTCGGTTGTTGATCCGTCTGGATTTCTCCACATTTTTAGCTTCCCGTGTTTTCCTATCGAATCACGGTCTGCCTTACCGAGAATTTCTTCTACTTCTCCAGGTGTCATTCCCCTATGAAGCCGATCAAGATTCTCCTTCGTGACGTCCGACCGTACCACCGCTAGGACGAGCAGAACCGCGCAAGTAAGCCCCACTATAATTAACGTGGACAGGAGTAGTCGCTTTCGCATCGTCATTTTGACCGTTCCTTTTTTCCTGCCGGGAAAAAATCCGCCATTGACACACCAACCGCTGCCGCAAATTTCCGCAACGTGCTTAGTTTCGGATCGTCGATTTTGTTCAAGAGTTGCCAAACAGATTTGCGGGCGATTTCAGGTTTGAATCCCATTGCCAATCCGATCTCGTCCAGCGTTTTGCCGGATGCGTCGAATAGCTCTCGCGCTTTCAGGATGGCAGGGTCAGTCATTTTGTCGCTCATAAAATGTAGCCTATACACATATTGACGGGCGATCAAGCGGGAACAGATTTGGTCAAAATTCCCTGGTGGGCGAGCGGCGTTGCAAACGCCAAAATAATGAAAAATCGTCACGTTTTGTTAATTTCAGGCGATTTTCGTCACGCTCTGGGGCAAATGGGCAAAGACGAAACACGGATTTTGCCCTGTGCAACGCCGCTCGCCCACCAGGAAAAGCGAAGAGAAAATACGGCCTTTTTCGTCCTTCGCTCTTTGTGTTGAGGTTTTCAGCGTTTTCCGAAAGGAGAAATGCGCAACAAAATCCGGATGAAAAATGCTCAACATTTTCATCAGCCGTATCCAATACGAGCCGATCACGGCGCCGCCGACACGCGCCAAACGAGCGGATTGTCCAGCGTGAACGCGATGACTCGCGGGCCGCTGGCGTCCACGGTCACTTCGACGATACCCCGCGCGATCAGCTGTGTCACGCCGTCCGCCTTCGTGATCTTGCTCTTTGCCAGCTTTTCCATGGCGGCTCGCAGCGATTCCGGATCGACGGGCGCCTGCTTGTTGTCGAAGTCGATCTTTCCCGTGCTAAACTCGCCGAGATCCTTCTCACCGCCATCGCTCGAAATACGGGTCAGCCGCCACTTGAGCACGGCACTCTTGAGGTCGGCAGCGATAGGTGCGGCGGACAAATTCGCGATGGCGTATTTGACCTCTTTCGGCAACAATACTAACGATTCGATCGAGCCGTTGGCAGCGTATTTCAATATCGCCTGTTGATCGCCGCTCGAGCCGACGATGCTGAATCCGCTCGATACCGGAATGGCATCGGAGATGATCGGCATCTGCAAATGCTGGGTCACACCATAGGGCGTCGCGACATGGACGTCGGCGTAAAGTCGGCCCGTGCGGTCCTTCCTCACTTCGACATTCGCTGGCACGGTCACACGCATGACCTGCCGGCTCAGCAACGTCATCTCCGGCACGAGTCGGCCGCCGGCCACCACCTGGGTGTTGCGGACGCTCAAATTGCGTCCGACGAGAAAGACCGTCGTCGGGGCCTTCGTCGAGATTCCGGGCGCTCCGTACCAGCCGTCCAGCTCTGGCGCGAGGTCGGTCACGCCGGTGTTGAACATTTGAAAGCCGCCGATGGTGTTCTCGTAGGGAACTTGAAACTGATGCGATTGCAAAGGCAACCGAGCCGAGAGCTGATCGATCTTCCGCATGAGACGGAGAAAATCGCCGTCGCGGTAGCAGTCGGCATCGCGCACATTGCCGGCACAGACCTGCATCGACTTCACCTGCCGGCTCAACTTCAACGCATCGGTGCAATCCCCGCCGCGATGCTTGGGATTGTTGAGTTTGAACCAGTGCGTGGAAACATCGCAGTTGACGTAAGGCACGAACGCCGGCATGAGCACGATGGCGACGCATTCGCGAATGCCCGGTTCGAGCTTGCGCTGGTTCAGCAGTTGATTGCGGTTCGGTCCGCCGATGAGCATATCGCGAAAGAGTACCTTGGCGTTGCTCTCGAGGTCGGGCGTCTGGAAACGCGGGTAGAACCGCCAGCCGAACGTGTCGTCGCCATGCGAGAAACCGACGGCGGTGCGGTTGATGGCGATCGTGTCGTACTGCGCCTCGATTCGCCTTGCGAATCGTGTCATCTGCTGGGCGTTGATCTGGCCCGACGCGAACGCCATCGAAAGCGCGAGTTGCATTTCACGCCGCGCGGAAAAGGTATCCGCGAGATTCTGATCCTGCGTTGCCGGGTCGAGCGCGAAGACATGGATCGGCCAGCGCTGACGGACATATTCGTTGAAGGCGGCGCGCGCCTCGGCCGGCGGATTGGGCAGGTAGAACGGCAGCCAGTCGGTTCGGCACGCGATGCCCTTCGCACTGGCGACTTCTCGCATGTCCTGATTCAATTGCTCATTCAACAACGCCGAATTGACGAGAATCGCCCAGCCTAGCGCCGCGGTGGTGGAAAATTCCACTTGCTTGCGTTTCTCTTTGGCGTCGGTCGCGGAGAACAGGATGACGGAATCATGCACCACTTTGCGGTACGAGTCGCGATACTTTTTTATCTGGTCGATTTGGCGATTGCGAATAGCTTCCGCGAGTTCACGGCTGCAAAGAGTCCAGAGCGAATGATTCTGTTCAGTGGTGAGAAATTTTTGCGCTGCCGTGATCTCTTCTTTAAGATAGGACTGAAGATCCTGGAGATGAATCAATTCGCGTTGGCCAATATCTCTTCGCAAGGCGACGTAAGCATCATAGGCGACGCGATAGGCGTAGCTTGTGCCAAAATTGTCGTAAATCTGCGACGTCGGGAACGGCAGGCGAGAGCCCTGGCTTCCGCCTGTCGATGGCAGCGATCGCGACGAGTATTTGGCCATCAGCGCTTGCATGGTCTTCAGTTTCCGCTCGGCATACAGCTCTCGTACGGTCTTCTCGCTTTCCGGCTTGGCTGCGTTCTTTTTCGGCTCGCCCATCAGTTGAATGGTGGAATTCGCGCTCACGGTTTGAATCGGCGGCGCTCCGAAGCCGAAAACGAAATCCTTCATCGCGTCCTCGTTGACTTCGGGGCGGAAGAAATCGGGAGCATCGGCCGAGTTCAAGAAGCCGATCAGAGTCTTACTCACCTGATCCATCAGATCGTTGGTGACGAGGTTCCGAAACGTCACCGGCAGCAGATCATCGCCGAGCGATGGCGCGAGTGATAGCGTCACCTCGGCGCCGTGGCCTGCCTGCGTGCATTTGCCCGGCAGCACCGAGACGGGTATCCGCATCAGGTGAAGCGCGTAGCCTGGCGAATCCGTGGTGTCGTCGCCCTCATTCGTGCGGCGAATCTGTTGCAGGTAATTGAGGTAGCGCGCTTTCTGTTCGAGAAAAATGGTCGGCTCGAGTGAAATCGCCAATGGCTTGTCCGCAGCCGTATTCTTGAAGGCGATCATGGGCCCCGTCGCCGCAGTAGAAAAAAATGCCGGCGGACTCGCTGTCGATCCTGAGGCATCGCCGACGAATTTCGGCAGATCGGCGGTAGGCGTGGGGACGATGAGCTGCTGCTGAATCACTCTGCCGCTCGCGTCCGTGGTGCCCTTGGGAACGGTCTGCACCGCCGCCTCACCGCTCACCGCCGCGGAGAGTGCCAGCGAGTTCATGAAGAAAGCCTGATCGCTTCGGCTAATGCTGCCTTGGAGTGTTTCATTGAAGTTATCCTTCTCGGGACGCATGACTTCTTCGAATTCTTGCCTATATTGCGTCAACCGCGCCTGCCCCCATACCGCGGGTTTTTGGATCACGATGCTGCCGTGGCTTTCGATGTGGCGTTCGAGGTGATCGAGATCGCGGGCCAGGTTCATCATCGTCGCCTCATGGCACACTTTGCCGCCCGGTTTGCAGGACTCGACGCAGTCGCGCATCGTGTCCACGGGAAGCGTGCCGCAGGCGGTGAGAAACAGCGACAGGCTGAAGAATCCTACGCAGTAGCGCAAATTTCGGCTTCGGGCAGTCATGGCGAATCCTTTCGCTCGGCAACATGGGCAAGAATCCGCGCGCTCCTGTTCCAGGGTTCTGCGCGTGTTAATCTGTATCGGCTTTAACGATTATTCCGATTGAGGTGATTTTTGAATTTTCCCTGATTTTTCTTCATTTCTGATCGGCCGAACCATGTGCGCAAAGAATCGGCTACAATCACGCGAAGCGTGCCGTTACCCGCTCGCCTTTGGCGAGCGCGGACGGCGCGTGGTGCTCGACTCACTAAAGCGCCGCGCCCTCGCTCGCCAATCGCGAGCGGCTAAACGCCGAATGGATCAATGATTGAATAAGAATTCTTTCGTATTGAGCAGCGCCCAGACGACGTCTTCGTAAGCTGCGGCGGTAGCGTTTGGGCGGGCTTCGATGTATGCCGTCATCCTGGTCAATTCCTCGGCTGTGGGCTGGCGCGAAAAGGTGATCGTGTAGAGTTCCTTCAACCGTTCCGCGTGCGATCGCTTGTCGCTGACGAGTGACTTGACGCGCTGCCCCGCGACCTTCTTCATCAGATCGGCCGAGTTGTAGAGCAATAGGCATTGGGCCAAGTTCGTATCCGAACTGCGTTCGCATTCGCATGCACTGGCGAAATCGGGCCTGCCAAAAACGCTGAGGAAATACGACTCGAACATATTGTCGGGCAACTGCACCGCCCGTGTGCCCGCAGGCACGCCCTTGAACGCCGGCTTGCTCAGCGTCACCTGGTCGATCGCGTCATGCAGCACCTCGGCATGCAGACGTCGAGGAATGAATCGCGAGAAATTTTGCCGATCGTCCGCATTGTGCTTATTGGGCACAGCACTGAGCCGATAGGCGTTCGACGTGCAGATGAGCCGAACCAGGCTCTTGAGATCGTACTTGCTCGTGACGAAATGCCTGGAAAGCGCATCAAGCAACTCAGGATTTGTCGCCGGGTTGGTGACGCGCAAGTCATCCTCGGGTTCGACGAGACCTCGGCTAAAGAAGTGCTTCCAGTAGCGATTGACGAGCGTGGCCGCGAAGAACGGGTTGTCTTTTTCAACCATCCAGTCGACGAGTTTTTGACGCGGATCTTCGTCGGCGGCGAGCGTGATTTCCTTGCCTCCGAGGCCTTTCGGCTTGATGCTCTGCCGGGTCTTGGGGTTAGTCGCCTCGGCCTTGGCTGTGCTCATCACGACCATGAACGGCGGCGATTTCGCGCCTTTCTTTTTGGCTTTTTGCGCTTCCTTAATGGAGACGCGCGAGAAAAACGCTGCCAGGCCCCAGTAGTCGTCGGTGTTCCATTTTTCGAAGGGGTGGTGATGGCACTTCGCACAGCCGATGCGCTGGCCGAGGAAGAGCTGAGCCATGTCTTCGAGTTGGGCCGGCGCGTCTTTGACTTCCCGATACCACTGGACGGGCGGGGTCGTTACCTCTTCGCCTGTCGCTGTCAGCACTTCGCGGACGAATTGATCGTACGGCGCGTTCTTTTCCAGCTTCTCGCGTATCCAGGCGTGAAATGCAAAGGTCGGTTGCGGCGCGTCGTTGATCGCCTTGCGGCGATTGCGCAGGATCGAACTCCACTTGCCGGCGAAATAATCGGCGTAGTCCTTGCTTGACAGCAGCGAATCGACGAGTTTTTCGTATCGGTTGGGATCCTTGTTCGCGAGAAAATCCTCGGTCTCCTTTTGAGTCGGCAGTCGGCCGGCGATGTCGATCGTCACCCGGCGGAGGAACGTGCCGTCGTCGGCCAATTCCGAAGGCGGCAGGCCGAGCGTCTTGAGTTGCTTGAAAACAAGTTCATCGACGATATTGTTCGCCTTCGGCAGGTTCGCGACTTTCTCGCCGAGCGGAACGACGGCACGGAACGTGTCCACGTGTGCTTGAAAACGTGCCATGACCCCTGCCACGCCGGGCGTTTGCCCTGTCCGCACCAGGCCGGTGTCGCTGGCCTCGGCGATATCCTTTTCGTTGGTTTCAAACTGCGTCATGCGCGTCACGTCAAGGGTGCTGCCGTCGCTCATGTGCGCGATGACCGCAAGCTGCTGCGCCGATCGCAAGGCCATGATGCGCTCGCGCGGCAGCACTTCGATGCGAGTCACCACGGGGTCGCTCGCGGTTCCGTACGGCGTGCCTTGCTCGATCCAGCGGCGAAGCAGACGATAATACGGCGAGTCGGCCGCGAATTTCTTCCCGCCGCCGTGCGACATGGTTCCTGTCGCCTTGGTCAGCAGCATGCTGAATTCGGGCGCGGTGGCGACGATGCGCCTGCCGCCGCGTGCTTCCTTGACGAGGTATTCGTAGTCTTCTTCCGGCTCGAAGCCGAGCAGCGAGAGCTTGAAGTTGTTCTGTCCGGAGGCCTTGCCATGGCAGCCGCCGGCGTTGCAGCCGAACTTTGTCAGGATCGGCACGATCTGGTTGGCGAAGTTGACGGTAGGTTCGTTGGCGAGATTGGCGACCGTGACGTCGATTTTCACGGGAGCGGCGCCTTTCGCCGTGATCGTGATCGTCGCCTTGCCTTCTGCGATCGGCGTGACGAGTCCGGTGTTGTCGATGGCGACGATGTTCGCGGGTTGAGATTCGTAGGCGACCGACCGAGTGTAGTCGCGCGGGGCGTTGTTGGCGACGTCTCCCGTGACGATCAACTGACGCCAGGCATCGCGCCCGCTCAGCGTGAAGCGCGCCGGCTCGACGGAGATGCGCTGCGGCACGACAGGGTCGTCCGCCGCGACCGGGCGGACATTCAACGCCAACATCGAAATAACCAGAACGGCGATCCAACCTGCTCGCAGCTTCATAGATGCCTCATCGCAACGGATGTAATAACGGTAGGTGATTTCAATCGAAATTGGCGGTGGCGGGTACTGTAGTACGGGCTATTCTTCATCCTTCAACAACGATTCCAGGTCCCAGGGGCAGTCTTGCGGAAACGTATCTAGCGGCAGTTCTATCTCGGCCGCCGTCTCGGCTCGGGCGCAATCGTAGGCGTTTGCAAGTATCGCTTCAGCGTGATGGTGAAGTGTTCCACTTTCAAGTAAATCTTCCATCTTTCGGCGCTGTTCCATGATGGTCGCCTTCCACGAACCGGAACGGCGCTCCGGCTGCAATTCCCATTTCAGGAGATGCTGTAGAAGAACTACCAAGCGATTCTTAACTTCCCGGCGATCGCGTTTTGCCATCGATGAAAGAAACTCGCTCAGGTTGGCGAAGTCCATTTCTGCGAGTCGGCCTTCCGCTGCCAATGCCGACATGATTTCCAGCCATGCGGTTTCGTCTTGCTCGTACAGCATCTCCAATTGCGTCAGTTCGGTTGTAGTCATGGTGGCATGCCTGTTTGCCTCTTGCGGTATAGCGCTCAGCAGTTGCCATCTGATCGCTAAACCGCAAGAGGGAATCTCGTCTAGACCAGCTCGCGGATCGGCGTGCCGCTCGTGACGGCGCGCTCGACGTCGCGAGGCAGGCTCGACTGCAGACGGACCTCGGCGATGTCGAACACGGTCTGCATGACCGTCGCGAGCAGGTGCTGCGGCGTGTAGCGTTCGCTGGCGGGAGCGCCGGCCTGGCGGTCCGATTGACCGATGACCTGCCCCATTCGCAGACCGCCGCCGGCGATGAGCAGCGGCGCGAGCGTCGCCCAGTGATCGCGCCCGCCGTTGTTGTTGATGCGCGGCGTGCGGCCCATTTCGCCGGTGACGACGAGCAGAATCTTGTCGCTCAGGCCGCGCGCTTCGACGTCTTCGAGGAATGCCGAGACCGCGTGATCGACCTGCGAGCCAAGCCAGTGCATGCCCATGAGGTTGCGCGGGCTGTTGTTGTTGGAGTGCATGTCCCAGCCGGCGTCCATGACGGTGACGAACCCGCAACCGGCTTCACAAAGCCGACGTGCGAGCAGCATCTGTCGGCCAAGCAGGTTCGACGATCTTCGCATGTCGCCCCAGCTATGCACATCGCTCAGGCCGAACAGGCCGCTCGTGTCGTACCGCGCGAGCAAACGCGGATCTTCGCGCGAAACGTCGAACGCCTCGGCCACGCCGCGAAGCAGCAGTTCGTACGCCTGCTGCTCGTAGGCTCCGATGTTGTCGAAAGCGTGCGTCGAATCGGCAGCACGGCGGAACGTGTCGAGCTGTTGAAGCAGCGCCCGGCGATCCGTCAGCCGATCGCGCGAGATGCGCAGATCGAGGTTTTGGCGAAGCTCGCCGCCGCCCGACGGATCGAAGAAGCTGTAGCTGGCGCCGAGATTTTGGCTCGATTGCACGAGCTTTTGCAGCGATTGCGTTTCAAAGTTTTGCGGGAAACGGAAGTTCTGAATGAGGGCTTCAGGCGGCACGAGCACGTTCGACGGAATGCCGGTGCGATTGTTGTTGGCGCCGGCGACGCGGGCATACAGCGAGCCCATCGGCGCGCGTGTCGGGTTGCCGCCGCTCGCCGTGGTCATGTAATTCTGGTGATCGGCGTTGCCCGTGGCGAACGAGCGCACGACGGAGATCTTGTCGGCCATGTTGGCGAGGCGCGGGAACGTGCCGCCGAATGTCACGCCGGGCAGGCGCGTCTGCAGTTCGCCGGTGATGCTGCGAATTTCCGCCGGCGCCGACATTTTCGGATCGAACAATTCGATCTGCGAAGGTCCGCCTTGCAAGAACAAAAACACGACTGACTTGTCCTTCACCAGCTGGCGCGTCCGGGCATCGCCCTGACCACGAGCCGCGAGGAGTTGAGGCAGAGTCAACCCGCCGAGGGCGAGGCTGCCGATTTTGAGGAAATCTCGCCGCGTCGTGCCTTTGCAGGTCGCGACCTTGGTATTATCGGTAACGGTGAACATGTATCCCCCCTGAAAAAATGCAAACTCTTCCCATTGTATCAGATCGGGAAGGAGATTGCACGCAGTTTGCATAAAACCGTGTAACCATTAAACCCCGATGAGTCCCCGGAGTTTCGGCAATGGCGGGTGAATTTTGGGGACGGGTTGGTTCCCGCTACATCGGTCGTTGGCCCGGTGAAGTTCCGCTATCTCACATGCTGCGGCAGCATTTTCCCGGCGGGAGTCGGCGGGATCGTCGGCTCGTTGGTAATTCTGCGATGCGAGATCGGCTATAATGAAAATGAAACCACGATCTCTCCTGCGAGGTGTCTGATGCCTCAATACCTTCGGCTTGGCAACGTTCCCGCGAAACGGCATACCGCGCTTCGGCGCGACGGCGGCCACAAGGGTGAAGGCATCTACTACGAGGAAGTCGTAACGACCGCAGGTTTTGGACGGGCGTATTCTATCGTCTATCATCTCCGCCCGCCGACGCGTGTTGGCAAGATCGAAGCAGCCGGGTCGGTCGCCGTTGAATTTGTCCCGCAACCCTTGCTGCGTCACCATCACGTCAAAACCGGAGCCATACCGCGCGCCGGCGGTCCGGTCACCGGCCGTGTGCCGATCATGGGCAACGACGACGTCGTGATTTCGCGCTGTCGGCCCGCGCAGCCACAAGCGGAGCTATTCCGCAACGCCAGCGCGGACGAAGTAATCTTCATCCATCACGGCAAGGGCACGCTGCTTACGATGTTCGGTCCCCTGCCCTTCCGCCAATACGACTATGTCGTCATTCCGCGCACGACGACGTATCGGCTCGTGTTCGATGGGGACGCCGACTTGCTCATCGTCGAATCGATCGGCACGCTGACGCTGCCGCCGCACTATCTGAATCCTGATGGGCAACTTCGGCTTGGCGCGCCGTACAGCGAGCGTGATTTCCACGGACCGACGCAATTGCACTTCGTCGATAAGGACGAGCCGACGCCGTTGCTCGTGAAGGATGGCGCCCGGCTGACGCGCTACACGCTGGGGCAAAACCCGTTCGACGTGGTCGGGTGGGACGGCATGGTTTATCCGTACACATTCAACGCTGACGATTTCGAGCCGATCACGGGCCGCATTCACCAGCCGCCGCCGGTGCATCAAACGTTCGACGCACCGGGATTTGTGCTGTGCACGTTCGCGCCGCGCTTGCTCGATACCGATCCGAACGCGATCAAGGTCCCCTATGCCCATTCCAATGTACAGGCCGACGAAGTGCTCTATTACGTGCGAGGCAAATTCGGCAGCCGGCGAGGCGTCGAGGAGTCGTCGTTCACCTTGCACCCGCACGGCATACCGCACGGTCCGCATCCGGGAACGATCGTCGCGAGCCGCAATGTTCATTCGACCGACGAACTCGCCGTGATGGTCGATACCTTCAAGCCGCTGTTGTTGACGAAGCCCGGCATGGACCTCGATGACCCTGGGTATCCGTTTAGCTGGATCGACGGGTAAGGGAAGCATCACGATGTCGCGAGCCAATTGGTTCCACCAAACCGATGCCCAGCTGCTCGCCGACTGCGAGGTCGATACCTATCGCGCCTCCGGCCCCGGCGGTCAGAAGCGGAACAAGACGAGTTCAGCAGTGCGCATTCGGCACGCGCCGAGCGGACTGCTCGTCATTGCCGAGGAGAGTCGCTCGCAGCATGAGAACAAGGCGAAGGCATTGGTAAGGCTGCGGCAGGCATTCATGCTAAAGCTGCGCGAGCCGATCAGCGCCGAGGAGTTGAGTTCCTTTTCCCAACGCGAGGAACTCGCTTCGTCACGCTCGTCGGCGGGTCGTATTGAATTGAGCCGAAAGTCGCCGAAATTTTGGGAAGTGGCCGGTCTGATCCTGGACCTTCTCGAGGCGCATCTCGGCCGCGTGAGCGACGCCGCCAAGTCGGCGAACCTATCGACAGGGCACCTCATCGATTTTCTCGAAACCGATCCAAAAGTCTGGGAGCAAGCCAATCAAATACGCCAACGCTTTGGCCAAAAACCGCTGAAAATGAGTGATTGACCCGAAAGCCCAAATAAATCCGGCCGAAATTTTAATAACATTTTCGCAAGGAGAAAGCGCACCGCAAATCTCTCCCGTTAATTCTCAAACTCGGAGCAACCGTGGTCACGCGAAGCGGCGGCGTGCAATGAGATCGGCGGATAGTAGTACGGATAAGGCAATGAATCACCGATAGATCGAATCGGATCAAAGTGCTCGAAATCACGCTTTGCATTTCATCTGTTCTACAAAGCACAAAAGGCTTCACTCGCTGCGTAAGATATCTTAACCTCTCACGCAGCTTGGAACAGCGACGTGATGTTGTCGTGGCGGACGGCCAGCACGGCCAGCAAACTCGAGCGGCCTTTTTTCGTTACCTGGTATCGGTGCGTCTCGGGAACCTTGGCAATCAAAACGTGGCCAAGCGCCCCAGGTCATCTGCACCCAGGGACTCTACTCTGGAAAAGCATAATAATAGTGAGAATGGATAACTCGGTAAAACCGTTTGAAATTCAGTGAATCTAGCCAATTTCCATGATCGGAAATCGTTTCGCGAAATGTTCCCTCGCCCACAGAGCCTGGTGAGAGGGGAGAGAGCCTCATGAGCCGCGTTCTGTTTGCAATCCTTGGAGTCTTCGCCATCACGTCGGTGAGCCGATCGCAGGTTCCGCCGCGCTACACCATCGACACACTGACGGAGACTCGCCGATCGTGCAAACTCACAGCACTCGAACCGACGGGCCGGGTTCGCGCGGAATATCTGGACGGCAAACTCGATTCGCCTCGACTGGTGGAACTTCGGCAAGAGGACGCGGATCTGCCGCCGCTGTTGACGCGCGACTTCGTGGGACTGACGAACGGCGACCGCATTCCGCTGGACAATTCCGCGCCCGCGCATCTTGGCGAAAATGGACTGACCGTGTGGCCGTCGGCGGCGATGCCCACGCTCGGCGGCAAGGCGATCACGCTCTACATTCCGTACGTCGCGATGATTTTTTGGACCGTGCCCGAAGGTATCGATCGGCCCGAGGCGTTCCTTGCCGAGCTTGAGAGATTGCCGCGGAAGCGCGACGTCGTTTTTCTGCGCAATGGCGATCGCCTCGAAGGGAAGATCACCAAACTCAGCGGCAAGGACGGCTGCATCCTGCGGACCGACAACCGGACGGCGACCATCACCTGGTCCACCCTGGCGGGCATCGCCTGGAACACGGAACGTTCGGCTCGGCCCCGCGCGCGAGCCGAGTACTACCGCGCCACCCTGGAGTGCGGCGCCCGGCTTAACCTGCTTGACGTGCGCTACGACGCCAAGGCTGGCAAATTTCTGACCAAGACGCACTTTGATGCCTCGCTCGAAATCGCCGAGGCGTCGCTGCTGGCATTAGATGTGTGCAACGGCCCTGCCGTCGATCTCGCGGACGTTGCCCCGACGCGATACGAGTATCGTTCTTTTCTCGGGGCGCGCTGGCCCTGGACCAAGCGGCTCTCCACAAGCAATCATCCGCTGCGCATCGCCGGCACCACGTTCGAGGAAGGCGTCGGCACGCACGCCGCCTGCACGCTGGAATACAAACTCGACGGCAAGTATTCGCGCTTCGACAGCCTGGTGGGGATCGATGCCGTCTCGGCGCCCAAGGGGCGGGCGAAAGTGCATCTGATGCTGGATGGAAAACGCATCGACCTGAACGCGGGCAAGGAAATCACGAGCAAAACGCCGACGATTGCGTTGCGCGTCGATGTCCGCGGCGTGCGGACCCTGGAATTGCACGTCGAGTACGGCGTGTTCGGCGATGTCGAAGCCCACGTCAACTGGGCGAAAGCGCGGCTATTAAAGGTTCAATAGGTCCACGTGGGTTTGTGATTTGAGTCATTTCTGGGGCGGTCGTTTTGCTGCCTTCTGGACGGCTTCGATCGTGAAGCCGCCGATCAGCTTGCCTTGCTCGTCGATGTAGCACCAGTCGTTGAGATCGGTGACGAGCACGGAAACCTTCGAGCCGAGTTTGAGCGGCCCGAGATTGCCCGGATCGTTGCCCAGTTCGCCATAGATTCGCTCACCTTCGATCGTGGTGACGGCGATCCAAATGAATTCCGTATTGCCCGAATGCGATACCGGCGCCTTGACGGAGAAATTCTCGCCGCGTCCTGCCTCGTACGCTTCAACGAACTTCGGCCAGTCGGCACGCGCTTTTCCCACCGCTTCCAGCATCAACGGATCGTCATCGGCGACTTCGATGATCGGCACCGTCAGAGTTTGCTGAAGGGCTGCCACCGGATCGGCCGAGCGCAGCGCCAACTCGGTGTCTTCGTTGACCGGATAGGCGGAGCCTGTGTCTGGTAGGAAGATGAGCAGACAATTATCGTCAAGCAGTTCCGCGAATAATCGACCAAGACGCTGGTACCATTCGCGAACGTCCGCGCTGGACGTGGCGCCGCTCACACCCATGGCGTCACAGGAGAACCAGGCGGTGTGCTCACTGAAGAGCGCGCGGATGCGCAGGTCGGGAATACCTTCCGCGACTTCGTCGGGGTTATCGACGTAGGGCCTAGGCATACCGATGACGAGAAACATGCGCTGATCGTACATGATCGTGTTCATCGTGCCAGCACCGACGACGAAGCCGTCGGCCCCTTCCGATTCGCCATCGCCGAGGTCGGCACGCCATACTTTGCCTGCGATGCGCGCTAGGACTGCAGGTTCGATTGTCGCAGGCTCGCGCAACAGTGCGACAAAGGAAATCAGCCGCGGGCGTCGGCGGCGCATCCACCAGAGCACGCCGATGACAAAAATAAGAACGCCTACGCCGAACGCGAACCAGAGCATGGAAAAATCTCCGCCGTTTTGGCGGTTATTGTACAACTCTGGCGCGGAATATCGTAGGAATCGCACTTCACGCGACGCCAACGGTTGACAAGGTTCCAACGGGCATGCCCAACGTTGACGCACTTACTGCCCAGCTCTCGCGCATCTTTCTGAAGCAAGCCATTGCTTCAGGTCGTTCAGTTGTCCGCATTTGCTTATCATAAAAAGGCTTACGTTTCCGAATGATACGCGCGTATCCGAGTCGGCATTGGAGTTGCATCTGCGTGAAGTTGAGACAATCGAACTTCCGCGGAGACTCTTCAGTGGCAGACATTCGCAAGACCGTCGTCGTCATCGGCAATGGCATGGTCGGCCATCGCTTTTGCGAACGGCTGCTCGAATTTGATAAGGCACGGCAGTTCCAGATCGTCACCTTCGCCGAGGAGCCGCGCCCTGCTTACGATCGCGTCAATCTGTCCAAGTATTTCGAACATCGCAACGCCGAGAAACTCGCGCTCGCGGCTTCAGGATGGTACGCCGACAATGGCATAACGCTGCATCTGGGCGACCGGGCGTCGGAGATCGATCGCGAAAAAAGGATCGTGCGTTCGGTCAAGGGCCAAGAGATTGGTTACGACTACGTCATCCTCGCCACGGGCTCCGTGCCGTTCGTTCCAACCGTTCCGGGCGTGGAAAAAAAGGGCGTATTCGTCTACCGCACGATCGAGGACCTCGAGCAAATCATCGGCTACGGCGCGGCTGTGAAGAAAGCCGCGGTCATCGGCGGCGGGCTTCTGGGTCTCGAAGCAGCGAAGGCGACGTATGACCTCGGCCTCGAAACGCACGTCGTCGAATTCGCACCGCGACTCATGCCCAGGCAGGTCGACGACGCAGGCTCAAAGGTGCTCGTCGGCAAGATCAATGCTCTTGGCGTGCAGGTTCACCTCAACAAGAACACCAAGGAAATTGTTGGCAATGGCAAAGTCGAAGGCATGACCTTCAACGACGGCGCCGAACTCGACGTCAAAATGGTCGTCGTCTCCGCCGGCATAAAGCCGCGCGACGATCTCGCCCGCGCCAGCGGTCTCACCGTCGGTCAGCGCGGCGGCGTCGTCGTGGACGATTATCTGCGCACCTCCGATCCGCGGATCTTCGCCATCGGCGAAGTCGCACTTTACGGCGGCATGATCTATGGCCTGGTCGCTCCGGGCTACGAGATGGCCGAGATTGCCGCGCGGAATCTGGTCCTCGCCAACGATGAAGGCGGAAGGCTGAAGGATGAGAAGGATGCAGACCCTCATCCTTCAGCCCTTCGTTTCAAGGGCGCCGACATGTCCACCAAGCTCAAGCTGATGGGCGTCGATGTCGCCAGTTTCGGCGATTGCTTTGCCGACGAAAAGAAGGCCAGGGCGATCACCTACGAAGATCCATTCAAAGGATCGTACAAGAAATTGCTCTTCAATCTTGACGGCACGCGCTTGCTGGGCGGGATTCTCGTCGGCGACGCGACCGAATACGGCACCTTCTCGATGCTCGCCAAGAGCAGTGAAAATCTGGCGATGACTCCGACCGAAGTCCTGTTCGGCAAACAAGGCGAACCGCGCGGCGCTGCCAGCGTCCTCACGTCGATACCGAATGATGCCCAGGTATGCTCGTGCAACAATGTCAACAAAGCTCAGATTTGCGACGCGATTCGGCTAAAAAACCTCTGCTCGGTCGATGAAGTCAAGGCCTGCACCAGGGCCGGCACGGGGTGCGGCGGCTGTTTGCCCTTGGTCACCGATCTCTTCAAGGCCGAGATCAAAGCAGCTGGCAAGAAGGTCAACAACAACCTCTGCGAGCATTTCGCGTGCACCCGGCAGGAGTTGTTCGAAATCGTCAAAATCAAGAAGATTCGCACATTCCGCGAACTCGTGCAATCTCATGGGCGCGGCGATGGCTGTGAAATCTGCAAGCCAGCGGCGGCGTCGATCTTTGCCAGTCTCTGGAACGACAACATCGTCGAACAGGCCACGATCCAGGACACCAACGACCGCTTCCTCGCCAATATCCAGCGCGGCGGGAGCTACTCCGTCGTGCCCCGGGTGGCCGGCGGCGAGATCACGCCGGACAAGCTCATCGTGCTCGGAGAAGTCGCCAAGAAATATAACCTTTACGCGAAAATCACTGGCGGTCAGCGCGTCGATCTTTTCGGCGCGGAAGTGCATCAGCTGCCGGCAATCTGGGAGGAACTCGTCGCCGCCGGCTTTGAGAGCGGCCACGCCTATGCCAAGGCGCTGCGTACCGTGAAGAGTTGCGTCGGTTCGACCTGGTGCCGCTACGGCGTGCAGGATTCCGTCGGCTTCGCGATCCGCGTCGAGAATCGCTACAAGGGATTCCGCGCTCCCCACAAGATCAAGTCGGCCGTGTCGGGTTGCGTCCGCGAGTGTGCCGAGGCGCAATCGAAAGACTTCGGCATCATCGCCACGGAGAAGGGCTGGAATCTCTACGTGTGTGGCAACGGCGGCGCCAAGCCGCGCCACGCCGACCTGCTCGCCGCCGACATCGACGACGAGACCTGCATCAAATACATCGACCGTTTCCTGATGTACTACACACAAACTGCCGATCGGCTCACGCGCACCAGTGTTTGGCTTGAGAAAATGGAAGGCGGACTTGAGAATCTCAAGGACGTCATCATCCACGACAAGCTCGGTATCTGCGACGAACTCGAACGGATGATGCAACACCAGGTCGACACCTACGAATGCGAGTGGAAGGCCGTCGTCAACAATCCCGAAAAACGCAAGCTCTTCGAGCAATTCGCCAACACCGACGAGACCGAGCCTACCATCGAATTTGTCAAGGAACGCGAGCAGAAGCGTCCAGCGCCCTGGAATGGCTCGTTCGTGCCAGCCGCCGAATTGACCCTGCGTCGAGACGAGAAATCCATCGATTCCGCCATCGTTGCTCACTCCGCACCGACTGAACGGTGGGTACACGTGGGCAAGACATGGAACTTCCCCAAGGACGGCGGCGCCGCAATCAAGTATGGCAAGACACAGATCGCCGTCTTCAATTTCGACAGCCGAGGCGAATGGTACGCGACGCAAAATATGTGCCCGCATAAACGCGAATTCGTCCTGTCTCGCGGCTTGCTCGGCGATGAAACCGACAAGCCCAAGGTTGCTTGCCCGGTGCACAAGAAGACGTTCTCTCTCGAAACCGGCAAGGGCCTGAGCGACCGGGATTTCTCCATTCAGACCTTCCCCGTCAAGGTGGACGGCGACGACGTTCATCTTCTGCTGCCCGGCGTCGAAGAACTCGATGCTGTATTCGCGACGGAAAATACGTGCAATGGCGCCTGCCATGCCGATGAAGCCCCGGCCTCGCGAAAGCTTCCGACGCGAAGGGCGTTGGTGGACGACCCGTTCGCCGTCAGTCCGCTGGAATAGCCCCGACTCGGTGCGAATTCGCGCGCAAGCAGGAATATCTATGCCGCTGATGCGTCAAGGTTTACATTCTCGCCAAATCGTCTCGAAAATTTCACAACGCTCCCTATGATGTTAGCTACGCTTCGCGACGACCGGAAGTTGACGAAGGGAATTCTGGCCGCACCGTGCGGGTTGATTGCTCTCTTCTGGTCCGTGTTCTCGCCGGGGAAGGATCACCGATGAGTCTTGTGATCTTGGGTCTGGGAACTGCCGTTCCGCAAAATCGCTACACACAAGATGAAGCAGTCGAGGTGGCGCGTGTCGTCTCCTGCGAAACTGCCGATCAAGCCAAGCTGCTTCAAGTCATCTACCGCCAAACCCACATCGGCTATCGACACATGATCTACGATCGTGCGGCCTATGACGAGGTCGTGCAAACCGCCGAGGAGAATGGCGGCCGATATCGGTCGAAAAACCAGGACGATTTCGGCCCCGACACAGCCGAGCGCATGGCGATCTACGAGCGCGAGGCGCTGCCGATGGCGTTGCAATCCGCCGGGCAGGCGCTTGCGGAATCAGGGTTGAATCCCAAGGACATCACCCATTTGGTGACAGTTTCCTGCACGGGCTTTCGCGCGCCGGGCTTCGACATCGGCCTGATGAAAGAACTCGGCCTTTCCAAAACGGTCGAACGCACGCACGTCGGCTTCATGGGCTGCCATGGCGCGTTCAACGGTATGCGCGTCGCCCGAGCATTCACCGACTCGGACCCCGATGCCCGCGTGCTCCTTTGTGCGACCGAAATTTGCAGTATCCACTACTACTATCCCTGGAATCCGAAACGCATCGTGGGCAATGCGTTATTCGCCGACGGTTCCGCCGCGATGGTCTGCACCTCCGAGAAAAATGCACCCGCAAACGCCTGGCGCGGGATCGCCAGCGGGTCGTGCCTGTTTCCCGATTGCGAATATGCCATGGGCTGGGAGATCGGCAACAACGGCTTCGAAATGACGCTCTCCGCCAAGGTCCCGAGCCTCATCGCCAATAACCTCAAACCCTGGCTTGAAACCTGGCTCGCCAAGCACAATCTCAAAATTGGCGACATCGCCTCCTGGGCGATTCATCCCGGCGGGCCTCGCATCATCAATTCCGTCGAGGAAGCTCTTGGCCTGGTCGAAGGCGTCGCCTGGGCGTCGCGCGAGATCCTCACGCAATATGGCAACATGTCGTCGCCGACAGTCCTCTTCATCCTCGACCGCCTGCGCCGGGAAAATTCGTTGCGGCCATGCGTCGCACTGGGCTTCGGCCCGGGTCTCGTTGCTGAAGCCTCGCTTTTCGCGTGATTTGATCTACGCGCGGCCGGGTTTGACACGATCTTTGAATTGGCACAGACATTCTTGTCTGTGTTTGATGTCAATCCTGGCCGCGTGGAACTGCTCTCGGATGAGTTTGTCGTATTTCGTCCTTTTCATATAGCCCGCCATTTATGGCGGGTTTGGCTGCGAACCCGCCATAAATGGCGGGCTATATGGGAACGAAAAAAAGTATATCTCATCAATCTCCGCCTGGCCAGGAGGCGCTTGGCCAACAGCAAATGGCCAAGCGCTTTCGCACTTTTTCGGCCTTTTTTTGCACTTTTAGGGGGTGTTGGCCAAGTTCCCGAGGGGGAGAGGGTGGGAACTGCAGATTGCAGATTGAAATGCAACTCAAGCCCAGGGGTGAGGCCGAGCCGAACCCCTGGGATCGGAACAACGCCTGGCCACCGGGGCGCTTGGCCAACAGCAAATGGCCAAGCGCTTTCGCACTTTTTCGGCCTTTTTTTGCACTTTTAGGACAGATGGGGTCATTCCTGCGCCGCGCGAACTGCATAAATCGATTGCCGAATCCTTGCTGATTCGTTAGATTTCTTTGGACGACGCGTCGAACGCTCGTTCGTGTGGCAAAGCTGGGCTTGTCCTTCGCTTCCGTGCTAGTCTTTGATTCGAGGATTTGCCATGGCAATATCCGCAACCTGTCCGAACTGTTCTGCCCGCTTGCAACTGGACGACGCGCACGCCGGCAAGCGTATCGGTTGCCCCAAGTGCAAGACGGCATTCGCCGCTCCAATGGCGACAGCGGCGCGTGCTCGTGCATCGGCCGACGCGCTCGTGGTCGCGTGCCCGAAGTGCGCCCACAAAGTGAAGACGTCGCCGAAGGCGGTCGGCAAGCAGATCCGTTGCGAGCAATGCCAGACGATGTTCGCCGCGCCCGGCCCTGATGCGGCGCCGGCCCCCGCGGCCCCACCAGCGGCTGCCGAGCCGACGGAGAAAGCAACGCCGGCGAGCGAAACAACCGCCAAGGGCGACCCGCCGCCCGCTGCAAAATCCAAGCGTAAATCCCTGTTGACGCTCGGCATCTTCGGCACGCTGGGTGCCGCGGCGTTCTGCCTGCTGTGCTCCTGCGTGGTGGGCATCATCAGCTGGTTCAGCTTTCGCAATGAGCCGTTCCACGAGACGCCCCGCGCGTTTCGCTCGGGGACCATGACGAAGTTGCAAAGGCTCGACAACACCGAGGGGCCACGTTCTCCCATCCGCACGGTCCTTTCCGGCAAGCACAAGCTAGTTTTCTTTATGAGTGAGAAGGAAGGGATTCAAGTCTACGACTTCGCCGCCAAGAAATGGCTCGAAGCGCACCCTGCGCAGCCAAACGCGGAATACGTGGACATGGATATCGCACCATCGCAGGACTTCGTCTTTGCGTCGGATCGTGCGACGGAAAAGGCAGCCGAAGGGATCACCAAGCACCTCGTGCATCGCTTCGACCTGGCCAATCGCAAGTGGGAGGTCTGCGCCTCACCCGTGACCAGTGTGGATGTCTACTCGGAGAAGCGGATCAACGCCCAATATGTGCGGCGAACCAAGACCGGCACGCGCGAATTCCATCGTGAACCGCTGCGCATCCAGGCGATCGCGGATAACCGCCTGTTCGCTGTGGTCCAAGGTGGTATCGCCCTGTGGAAATGGCAGCCGGGCACCGCCATGTCCGAGCAAACCCACCAGCGCACCGGAAACATCAACTTCCGCGATCTCGAGTACGAGCCGCGCACGGCCCGCGTGTTTCATGAGGGCGGACTGAACAAGGCGCCGCCCGTCGGATTCAAGAGCATCTCGGGAACCTGGATATTCAATGGCAGCACCTCGTGTACTCCGGAAGAACAGCAAAAACTAACCGACGGCTTCGGGCAGAATCTTCACATGATGCGGTTTGTACTTTCGAGCGACGGCAAGCGGCTTTACCGGGGCTGCGCCCAGATGGCGGCGGATGAGCCAAACAAGCTTGTGCGTGCATATCGTCCGCTGATCAATGCCGCCTCGGATGATCTGGCATTTGCCGAGCGAGAGTACTACAACGCCGCCACGGGCGAGAAAGCCGGCGAATACGGGCACAACGCCACGCTCGCCGCTGTCAGCATCGACGGGGCGTACTTCGCCGCCTTCGATGCGGCGGACAAGAAGGTTTACGTATATGCGATCGAAGGGCAAAAGTGAAGCAAGGTGAACTTGAGGGACGAATTGCGGCGGCATCCACGCGACCTCGTACCTCGGCGGTACGTGTCGGGTTCGAGGGTATTTCTTCGGCTCCGGCATGCGAGGGTGAAGGTCAGTGCCGAGGCGTTGCGGCGGAAACCCTTGGCCTCCGGTTCCTTCATGCTGCTGCCAAGAAATGCCTGCAAATCTGAAATCAATCCCAGCAATGGAGCCGTTTGCGCCAGCATTTCGTCTTGACCTCGCGGGCCAAGGCGCTACTCCAGCGGTAGTCGCCCGGGTGGTTTGACCAGACTTAGAAGCCGCGCCAAAATAACCTACCGATTTCGTAGTGCGGGCTTCAGCCCGTTTTTCGCTTCAAGCGGGCTGAAGCCCGCACTACGAATAAGGGACGTTATTTTGCGAGCGTCGCTTACCTCGACATGTTCATCCATGACAAACGATCCAAACCTCCCCTGATTGGAAGTTTGGGACCATTAGTCACACGCGCCAGGAATCAGGTATGGCTTCCTGCGTGCGGCCGGGTTTGACACATTGTCCGAGACGCGCCCGCGCGACGTATTAAAACTCAGAAAATTACATTTTTCGATACTTATCGCAACTCTTCGTGTTAAATACTCAATCTTCATCTCTGCATACAATAGGGCTCGAAACGTAAATTTTCATAACCGATTCGGCAACAAGAGGTTAGATATGAAGTCCTTGCTTGTCGGTGTGCTCTTCTTTATCGTTGGATTGGCTTCGATCTCCACCGCGACAGCTCAACCAAAATCGGCCAAGGGCATGGCGTTTTTCGAAGCGAAGATCCGTCCGGTGCTCGTGCAGCAGTGCTACGAATGCCATTCCGCCAAGTCGAGCAAGATCAAGGGCGGCCTACTGCTAGACACGAAAGCTGGCGTGCTCGCGGGCGGCGACTCTGGCCCCGTTATCGTTCCTGGAAAACCTGGCGAAAGTTTGCTGATCAAGTCGCTTCGCCATCAGGGCATCAAGATGCCGCCGAAGACTCAGTTGCATGAAGGCATCATCGCTGACTTTGTCGAATGGATCGCGATGGGCGCCCCAGACCCGCGCGAAGGCGGCGCGTCCAAGGGTTACAAGACGATGACCCTGGCTGAGTCGAAGAATTTTTGGGCTTATCAGCCCGTCGCGAAAGTCGCCACGCCGAAGACCAAGAACACGACCTGGGCACGTGGCCCGATCGACGCGCTGGTGCTCGCGAAAATGGAAGAAAAAGGCCTGACTCCATCGGGCGAGTCGCCGCGCGAAGTTCTGCTTCGCCGGGTGACGTTCGACATCATCGGCCTTCCGCCGACACTTGAGGAGATCGACGCCTTCGTCAAGGACACCTCGGCAAATGCGTTCGAGAAAGTTGTCGATCGCCTGCTTGCGTCGCCGCACTATGGCGAACGCTGGGGCCGTCATTGGCTCGATCTCGCCCGCTATGCCGAATCCAACGGCAACGCCGACAACGTACCGTTTCCGAATGCGTATCGTTATCGCGATTACGTCATCCGGGCTTATAATTCAGACAAGCCGTACGACCACTTCATCACCGAACAAATCGCTGGCGATCTTCTGCCGATCAAAGACAAAGCCGCACGCGACGAAGCATTGACGGCGACGGGATTCCTGGCGCTGACTTCGAAGCCGCGAGCGCAAAACAATCCCGATTACAAGTTTGATCTGATCGCCGATCAGATCGACGTCTCGACGCGGGCCGTGCTGGCGATGAGTGTGATGTGCGCTCGGTGTCACGACCACAAGTTCGATCCGATCTCGACCAAAGAATACTACGCCATGGCCGGCATCTTCGATAGCTCGATCATGCTCTTTGGCAACAACGCGGGCAAGAAGGGCGGCAAGGCGTTCGGTTTCCATGAACTGTCCGATGGCGCTCAAGCCATGGGCGTGCGCGATGCCGTCAACAAGGTCGATGCCAACTTCCTCATTCGCGGTGATTCCAAAGCGATCGGCGAAAAAGTCACCCGCGGCTTCCCCGCGGTCCTCAAGACCCCCAGCGAACCGCAAATCAACCGCTCGCAGAGCGGCCGGCTGGAACTTGCCCAATGGATGACGTCGCGTGACAACCCGCTCACCGCTCGCGTCGCCGCCAACCGAATCTGGCAGCACCTGTTTGGCCAGGGCATCGTTCGCTCGCCCGACAACTTCGGTTCGCTTGGCGAAAAGCCGACCCATCCTGAGTTGCTCGATTACCTGGCATCGCGTTTCATGGACAACGGCTGGTCGCAGAAGAAGCTCATCAAGGAGATCCTGCTCTCGAAGGCGTACCAACAGAGCAGCGCCCACCAAGACAAGAACTACAAGCTCGATCCCGACACCATGTACCTCTGGCGCATGCCGGTCCGCCGACTCGAAGCCGAAGCTATTCGCGATGCGGTGCTCGCCGTCAGCGGCAAACTCAATCGTACGCCGATGAAAGGTTCCCTCGTCGGCAGCGCTCCCGCGAAGAAGAAAGCCATCGGCGGAGCGAATGAATCGACCCATCGCGGCGTGTACCAGGCGATGTTGCGTGGTCGGCCATTGCCCGAAATCTTGGCCCTTTTCGACATCGCGAATCCCAACTTGGTCGTCGCGCAGCGGGAAGTTACGACCGTCCCCTCTCAGGCATTGTTCCTGATGAACAGCCCGTTCGCGACCGAGCAGGCGAAACACTTCGCGTCGCGCGTGCTCGAGAACAAGACGCTCGATGATGCTGGCCGAGTGGAATTGGCTTACCGCATGGCTCTGGGTCGCAGTGTGACCGAATCGGAAAGGCAACGGGCGATCGACTTCATCCAGGCGGCTCGGATGTCGCTCGGCGGCGGTGCAAATGACCTGCCCGCGTGGACGAGTTTCTGCCAAACGCTATTCGCCTCGGCAGAGTTCCGATACTTGCAGTAATGGATCAATGACGCCCGGCATTTGATGATGCCGGGCTGTTTGTATATCAGAAATACACCTTCTCACTCGGAGATAAACCATGACCGCAGTTCCCGCTTTTTCGCGTCGTAATTTCCTGAAGACCGCGTCGTGCGGTTTTGGTTACATGGCCCTGGCCGGCCTGGCGACACAAGAATCCCAAGCCTCGAATTACCAGAATCCTCTGGCGCCGCGCGCTCCGCACTTCACGCCTCGCGCCAAACGCGTGATCTTCCTCTGCATGCGCGGCGGCCCGACTCACGTCGATACCTTCGACTACAAGCCCGCCCTCATCCGCGATCATGGCCGAACCGTCTCCGTCAGCGGCGGCATCCGAGGCAACGGCCGAGCGCTGCTCCGCTCGCCATGGAAATTCAACCAGAGCGGCCAAAGCGGTCTGCCGATCTCCGAACTGTTCCCGCACCTATCGCGCAATGCCGACGACATCTGTCTGCTCAACAGCATGAACACGAGCGTGCCGAACCATCCGCAGTCGTTCTTGATGATGCACACCGGCGAATTCCGCTTCACCCGCCCGTCGATGGGCGCTTGGATCCTCTACGGCATGGGCAGCGAAAACCAGAACCTGCCTGGCTACATCACCATCAGCCCGCCCTCGGAACTCGGCGGCGCCCAGAACTATGGCAACGGCTTCCTGCCCGCTTCCTTCCAGGCCACGCGCATCGGCGACCAGGGCACGCCGGTCGCCAACGCTCGCGTCGGCAACCTCGCCAGCCCGCTCAGCCAAACGATGCAACGCCGGCAGCTGGACCTGCTCCAGAACATGAACAACGAACTCCTGCAGCGCACGGAAA
>CAZAFH010000083.1:0-38136 GCA_964484265.1 uncultured Singulisphaera sp. | reverse complement strand
CCGACGAATGCATGAAGAAGGCCGGCGTGAAGGTCGAGTACCAGATCGGCACGATGATCGAGTTGCCCCGCGCCTGCGTGGCGGCGGACAAGATCGCCGAGGAAGCCGAGTTCTTCAGCTTCGGCACGAACGACTTGACGCAGATGACGTTCGGCTTTAGCCGGGATGACATCAAGGGCTTCATGCCGACCTACCTTGCCGACAAGATTCTGCCGATCGACCCGTTCCAGACGATCGACTTCGCCGGCGTCGGCGAGTTGATGAAGCTGGGTATCCAGAAGGGCCGCGATAGCCGCAAGGCGAAGCACGGCCAGCATCTGAAGATCGGCATCTGCGGCGAGCACGGCGGCGACCCGGACAGCGTCGTCTTCTGCCACCAGATCGGCATGGACTACGTCAGCTGCAGCCCCTTCCGCGTGCCAATCGCCAGGCTAGCAGCAGCCCAGGCGGCGCTGGGCAAGTAACCCACCGACCCACGCCAGCAGGCGAAAGCCTGCGGGATAGTTCTTTGAAGGCGTTTGGCCAACTACGGTTGGCCAGGCGCTTTTGCATTTTTTTGCGACTGAATTTTCAAACCGCTTAACGCTTGCATTACGAAGATAGATTGATAAAAGCCCCAGGATGAATGCAATAACTCCTGGGGTTGCCGCGGCGCGTATTCGATCATTCGGTCCAAGGTGGCCGAAAGTGATTGACAATCAGCCTCTGATTTGATGAAATCAAATCTTGCTACAAAACGCACAAGAAATTTAGCTTGAGCGTGCAATTGCACGAAAAAGAGAAACCTGAGTCGGAGAGCCGATGGCGAAGATACCGAAACCAGGCGACCCGCGCCCGCCCGCACTGGAGACGCTGCCAATTGCGCGTATGGATTTTGCTGACTACCAACCTGACGCCACGACATGGATTACTCTTGCGACGGGTGAATACTACCCTGACATCCTCCCTGAAGCTTGCGAACTGTATAAGCCCGTGTTAGTCCTGTTCGGCCAACTTTTGAAGCGTTCGGAGTCTTCAATCGCGTTGTTCCAGAATATTTGCGAACTGACGGAAACATGGATGCGAATTCAACTTGCGCGCGTATTTCGCAAATACGTCAGCCCTACCACACCGGTAGAGATGCTCAAAGGGAAGTCAAAGGTGAAGGCGATCTGCGAGCAGTTTGGTCCTGGATTCCGACCAATTCAGGAAGTGCAGAAGGCGTTCGATTCCCGCCCCATTCCCGATGAAGCGCTATGCGCCGTTCTTTGGGAATACAAGGATCGTGGCAAGAAAGGATACGACCTCACCGAGAAGTTCTTCTCGCTTATCCGATCACAACTCCCGGCCTTTAGCATCGTCGGTCCCGAACGCGCCGGTCAGGACGTACTGCTCGGCACGGTCTGGCCAGATTACCCCAAGCCGGATCGGCCAGCGGATTTCATTATCAAGCACCAAGACCAAGTCCTGGCCGTCGGCTTCGCTCGCTACGATAGCGACCGAGGCGGGGCGCAAGAGGATGACCGGACCGGCGGGTATCGAGAGTGTGCGAACGAGGTACTCAGCTTCGCCAAACGCAAGGGCCACCACAAACTGAAGGTTATCTTTCTGAATGACGGCCCAGGACTTCTTCTCGGCTCCATGTGGTCGGACTATGTCTATCTCGAGCGCTCAGGGAAGGGCAAGATCAGAGTCGTCACACTGCGGATGGTTCCCGAGCGCATAACCACCGAATGGTTGGAGTCTTGACAATGGCAACGGGAGTACCGTCCAAACAGCGGTCCAAGAACGTCAGTTACGTGCTCAACTATCCAGGAAAGATGGAGCGCGACGAGGTCTTGGCCCTGCCGGCGAAAGAACCGATTGCATTTCCCATTTCCGCCAACGCGGGCCATCTTTATAAGGGAGACAATCTATCTGCCCTGCTTTGGCTCCGCCGGAAAGCGGATATTCGCAAGCACGTGCGTTGCGTGTACATCGACCCGCCCTATTCAACGTCCATGGCCTTCATAGACCGCGATTCCAAGCACGCTTATGACGACCACCTCAATGGCGCGGAATATCTTGAGTCGCTTCGGCGGCGATTGATCGTCTTACACGACCTATTGGCGGATGATGGCTCCATCTTCCTCCACCTCGACCAGAACATGATCTTCGAGGCGAAGCTCTTGATGGACGAGATTTTTGGCCGCGAAAACTTCCGTAATTTCATCACTCGCAAGAAGTGCAACACGAAGAACTACACGCGTAAGAATTTCGGCAATATCGCAGACCATATTTTGTTCTATGCCAAGACGCATCAGAACGTTTGGCACAGGCCGTACGAAGCATGGACTGACGAGAAGATGGCCGACGAATACCCCTACGTCGATGAAAAGACAGGCCGACGATATAAAAAGGTTCCGGTTCACGCGCCAGGCTCCCGTCAAGGAGAAACGGGAAAGCCCTGGCGTGGAAAGCTTCCGCCCAATGGAAAACATTGGCAATATCCGCCGGCTAAGTTGGATGAGTTTGACGCAGCAGGAGAAATATACTGGTCGCCGAACGGCAATCCTCGTCGCAAGATTTTCTTCGACCAAAGTAAAGGTATTCCTGTCCAGGATATCTGGTTAGGATTCAAAGACCCGCACAACCAGAACGTGCTAATCACTGGATATCCCACAGAAAAGAATTTCGATCTGGTGTCAAGACTGATTGCCGCCACAACGAACCCCAGCGATCTCGTTTTAGACTGCTACAGCGGATCCGGAACGACACTTGAGGCTGCAGCGGTCCTAGAGCGGCGGTTCATCGGAATCGATATTGCCGACGCCGCAATCAATGCCACCGTTAAGCGGTTTCAGGAGGGACGATCAGCAATGGGCGACTTCGTTGGGGTGCGAGGGAAGAAGAAGCCAGCGCCTGAGTCGGGTTTTCTCTTCCCGATTGACGAATGATACAAGCTAACTGCCTTCCGGGCCTTTAGCTAACCAGCGGATGCTAAGTAGGGCCGCCATCCAGGTTGCGCGGGACACCACGCCGTTGCAGCCTCCAACGGGTCAAAAAAACCTTCCGCAGCAGAGGGCGTGTGGATTGGGACACTACCTGGAGTACGTGATCGACCTGCCGGCGGCTCAAGCCCGTGAGTGGTTGGCCCCGCTGGGGTGGTTTGCGCCGGACTACGAATTGCGGTGCGGCGAGTTGCCGTATGGCGAGTTCGCGTGGGGCGGCAAGAGCTTGCACGCCACCTTCGGGCCGGCCGCTTGCTTCGTGAGCGTGCCGGAGATCAAGTACTCGTTGCTTCTCGATCCCTCACCATCGGTGGAATGGGTGGCCCGGTTCGAGAAATGGCTGGGCGAAACCTTGCCGGGCGTGCGTGCGGTGCGATTGGATGAACTGCTGCGCATCAACTGGGAGCAGGAGATCGGCCGAGATTGGGACAAGGTGCCCGATCCCGTCAGTGCGCTGTGGGCCTGGCTTCCGACGCAGGACGAATGCTACGGTGACGATTACTATCGGCTGTTATCCGGATGAGCCACTGCCTTAGGTTTGTTTCTAGTCTTGGCGAGCGGGGGGCGTAAGCCCCCTGATTCTTCGCCTTTTACGAATCAGCGGGCTTACGCCCCCCGCTCGCTTTTCGACGAAGCGCCCTAAATTTGTTTCGTAAAGTGCTGCCTGCCAATTTTTTTCAAATTCACCGACGCGCTGCCACTCTTTTGCCCAATATAACCGTGAAGGAGTTGCTTGCCATGGTCGCACAACCGCTTCAAGGCGTGCTGCATACATTGCGAAAGAGCCTGTTCGACGGTACCTCCGCGGACGCGGTTCTGGTGCGCTCATTCGTTGCCGGGAATGACCAGGCGGCATTTGCTCTGCTCGTCAAACGCCACGGTCCGATGGTGTATGGCGTTTGCCGGCGCATTCTGGGCAATGTTCATGATGCCGAGGACGCGTTTCAGGCGACATTCATCGTTCTGGCTCGCAAGGCTGCGTCGGTGCAGCCGCCCGAGCTCGTCGGCAACTGGCTTTACGGCGTCGCGAATCGGACGGCGCTCGAAGCACGCTCCCGCGTGATGCGGAAAAACGCCCGAGAGAAGCAAGTCGCCGAGTTGCCTCACCCGGCTGTGGAAACGAATGCGGAGGCTGCCGATGTCAAGCAATGGATCGATCGCGAACTGAGCCGATTGCCCGACAAGTATCGCGCTGCGGTCGTGCTTTGCGAGCTGGAAGGCCGGTCGCGCAAGGAAGTCGCCGAGATGCTGAAAGTCGCCGAGGGGACGCTATCAAGCCGGCTGGCGGCCGCGCGGAAGATCCTCGCGGATCGGCTACGGGCGCGTGGTCTGGCGGCGACCTCGGCGTTGATCGGGACCTTGTTCACCGAATTTGCCGCGCAGGCCGCCAGTCCGGCGAGCGCGGCAGCGGTCGGCGCGGGCGCGTCGGCTGCCACCTCCCATGCAACGATTCTCGCGGAGTTTGTCATGAAAGCCATGTTTCTTGCCAAAATAAAAAGCCTCGCCCTGAACACGATCACGGTCTGCGTCATCGCGCTCGGGATCGCGGGCGCCGCGGGTTATGCCGTTGGCGCCTTCGACGCTGGCGAGCAACCGCCGGCTCAGGGTGATCGAAACACAAACAAGAACAAAAAAACCGAAACGATTCAAGAAAACAACCAGGGCGGCGCCAAGGCCCAGAAGGCGGCCGCTTTCAAGGGCATTCACATCAAGCAGGGCACCGTCGCCATCCGCCAAACCGGACGCGAGAACCTCGGCGAAGCACGCGACGATCTCCGTGTCGAAAACGGCATTCTCATCATCGACGGCGGCAATCCCAGCGTGGAATTCGCCATCGAAGTCAACGAATTGCAAAGCCTGACCGTCGATGGCGTCGGCAAAGTGACGGCAGCCGATCTGAAGGGAAAGAGCCTGAACGTCGTCGTTACGCGCCCCGCCACGGTAGTTCTTTCCGGCGCGGTCGAAGACCAAAATATCCGCGTCGCCGCCGGCGCCACGTTGGATGCTCAGGCGTGCAAGGGCAAAACGGGCATCGTCAACGTGCCTGCCGGCGGCCGCGCCATCGTCAATATCAGCGACAAGCTCGACGCCACGGTCAGCGCGGGTGGGACGCTCAGTTACCTCGGCACGCCAAAGATCACCGACAAGGTCAGCCCCGGCGGCACGCTCTCCGCATTCGACGGCGAACCAGCCGCGCCGAAGATCGAATTCCCCGCCAAGGAACCTGTTGGTAAAAAGCCGACGGAACAGCCGAAAGAAGCGCCGGCGTTGAAAGGCGCCATCGTGTTCTCCGCCGCCGTGGATGGCTACACGCAGGCGACGATGTTCAACACGCAGAAGTACCCGTTCAAATACACAGCCGCCTCCGCACTGGATGGCGAGCAACTCAAGAGTTTGTCGAAAGCCGGCGACGTACCCGCCGCGACCGTCAAAGCGATGTTCGCGTGCCTTCTGAGCCCCAAAGAGAACGATTCACTGAAAACGGCATCGCTGAAATCCGACGGCAAGAAACTCGTCGGCGACGTCGAAGTTCAGCGCAAGATCGGCAAGCAAGGAACCCACGTGCTGAAACTCAAGCTTGACGGCGCCGTCGATGCCGGCCAGGTCACGCTTCGCGTCGTCAGCGCCGCCGTCAGCGGAACGTGGGACTACGGCGGCGGCGTCATCAAACTCATCGGCGACGTCAAGGTGACCATCACGGCGAAGTGAGGGCAAGGTCTGGGACTCTTGTGTTGCATTGGTGGTATTGTTGGCCAAAAACCTGGTTACGCTCTTAAACGATTCGCTTCCATTGGCTTGAATCACCGCCCGAATCGTCAGCGGTGGCGGCCTACGCCAACGGCGTTGTATCTCAAAGCCCAGGGTTGGCGAAGCCTACCCTGGGACACCAATCCCACCGAATTTGAACGCCAACGGCGTTCCATCGAATTCATACTGACGGAACGCCATCGGCGTTCAACTGTGGGCGTTTCATCTGTCCCAGGGTAGGCTTCGCCAACCCTGGTCTTTGAGAAGCAACACCTCCGGTGTAGTTGTTCTTTGACGCACCATCAATACTTGCGCTTCAGAACGACAACTGCACAACTCCAATCACCCACGCCCCGAGATGCCGTAGAGCGGTTCGTATTTCTTGCGTAGATACTCGACCAGCGCTCTGTGCGTGAGCGGTTTGCCCGTCACTCGTTGGCAGAGGTCGCCGGCGCGATAGCGCTGGCCGGGGCGATGGACCTTTTCATTGAGCCAAGCCTTCAATCGCCCGAAATACCCGCGTCGAAAATCGGCGTCGAGATCGCCGAGATCACGCCGGGCCTGTTCCATGAACTGGGCGGCGTAAAGGTTGCCCAGCGTGTAGGTCGGGAAATAGCCGATGCCGCCCAGACTCCAGTGAATGTCCTGCAGGCATCCCAAGGTGTCATTCGGCGGCGTCAGGTCGAGCATTTGCTGGAACTTCTCGTTCCATGCCGCAGGCACGTCTGTCGGCTTCAGGTCGCCCGTCATCAGCGCCTGTTCTAGCTCGAAGCGTAGGATGATGTGCATGTTGTACGTCGCCTCGTCCGCCTCGACGCGAATCAGCGACTTCTCGACGCCGTTGACTGCGAAGACGAAAACATCGAGCGTGACATCGTCAAGCGTGCCGGCATAGGTTTGCTGCAAGCGGGGAAAGAAATGTTCCCAGAAGGGCGCGCTGCGTCCGACCTGGTTTTCCCATAGCCGGGACTGCGATTCGTGAATGCCGAGCGAGGCGAAACTGCCCGCCGGCGTGCCGAAGTGAGCGGGATCGAGACCCTGTTCGTAGATGCCGTGACCCGCCTCGTGCAGGATGCCGAAGAGCCCCTGATTGAGTTCGCGCGGCTGATATCGTGTCGTCAGTCGGCAGTCGCCTGGACCGATGCCACTGCAGAAGGGATGCACGGTGGTGTCAAGCCGGCCGGCCTGGAAATCGAACCCGATCGCCGCCGCCGCCGCCTGGCCGAAAATGTGCTGGCGATCGACGGGGTACTCGCGTTTGAGAATCTCGGCGTTGGGCTTCTTTCCCGAGGCCGCGATTTCACCGACCAGTTTCACGAGGTCGGCTCGCAAGTCGGCGAACACGCGCGTGATCTCGGCGGCCGTCGCGCCAGGCTCATACTCATCGAGCAGCGCGTCGTAGGGCGACGCCTTGTAGCCGATGACCTTCGCTTCTTCGCGTTTGAGAGCGACGATCTTCTCGAGCCAGGGCGCGAACGCGGGGAAGTCGTTTTTCTTCCGCGCCTCGGCCCAGTGATTCTGCGCCTGCGACACCGTCTTGGCGATTTCCTCGACGAGCTTGCCCGGCATCTTCACGGCACGGTCGTAAACCCGGCGAATCTCACGCACATTGACCGATTCGACGGCATCGGGCGCCTGCGCGATCGACGCCTCTTCGAGAGCCGCCAGCCATTCGCCCAGCCGAGGCGACGTCAGCTTCTCATGCCCGAGCTTGGCGAGGAAACCCATCTGCTCGCTGCGATGCCCGGCTCCTTTCGTCGGCATGTAGGTGTGCTGGTCCCAGCTGGCGATGGCGCCGATCGATTCGACGAGCTTCACTTCGCGAAAAGCTTCAATCAGCTGGCGATAGGTGGTTGCGGTGTCCATGCGGATCCTGAGTTGTCAGTTGCTAGTTATTAGTTGTTATACTTCACGCGGTAGAGATTGTCGCATTTGCCGACGAAGCCAAACATTTCCGAGCCGCGACCGTGAGGGAGCGGCCGACAATATCTGTTCTTGTAAAGCATCCGGCTGGCCGCTCCCTCACGGTCGCGGCTCGGAAAAGCGCTAATGTCACCCGTCGAAGGTATAGTTGTTAGACTGATTTCCGATTGGACAATAGTGGATTCAACTCGACGTGTGGTCGTGTACGATGCGCCAGCCTGCGGGCGTTTTGCGCAGGATAAGCGTGAAGATCCCCGTCGGATTGTCTTTGGCGAACTGAAGGCGAAAGCGCCCGCGGACGAGGGCGTGTTCATTGCCGAGCAGGTCGATAGAGATTTCGTCAAACGTCAGCTTCCCCATCTCCTTGCCGTCGGCCTGGTAGCGTTTTTGGTAGCGTTCGAGCGTGGCCTTCCAGCCTTTCGTCTTGTTATTGCCCGAGAAGAACGTGAGTTCGTCGGACGGAATGTAGCCCTTCATGAAGCCGACGAGATCGCCCTTGTTCCAGGCCGCAGCCTGCTGGTCGAGCACGTGCTGAATGGCGGCTTGCTCCGTAATCGGTTGAGTCAAGACAGCAACGAGAAACAGCGATAGGTGCATGCGAAATGGTCTCCATCGAGTTGGCTAATTGACGGCACTCACCCTGGCTGCGTTGGCGTCAGCAGGTCGCGCAGCTTGCGGACAGCACGCAGGTAACGCATCGACGACGCCGCTTCCGTCAATTGAAGTGCGCCGGCGATTTCCTGGTTGGACAGCATTTCGTAGTGGCGCATCAGGATGATTTCGCGATCGTCCTCGTCGAGTTGCGCGATGGCGTCGCGGAGCTTGCGCTGCATTTCCGCCTGAATCGCCGCCGACGCGGGCGTCAGATCCTGATCCATCAGCTGCCCGGCCAGTTCAAGCGAAGAATGGTCGGGGTTTGCCGGGCGATGGATCGATTGCTCGCGATCGACGCCGCGTTTCTGGGCCTGGTGATGTCGGCGGTGGGCGTCGATCAATCGATCCTTGGCGATATGGCGGAGCCAAAGATGAAAGGGCATATCGGGCGATTTGAGGTATTCGCGCAGCCGGCGATTCGCCTCGATCAGAACTTCCTGCACGACGTCGCTGGCGTCCACACGCTGCACGATGGCCGGGTCGAGGCGCAGATCGATCATTCGCCGAATCGGCTCGCGATGGCGGGCGAGCAATTGCTCGACGGCATCGGCGTCGCCGACCTTGGCCTGTTTCAGGAGATCTTGAGTCGTCGTAGCGTCGGGCCACATGAACGTAGTATATCTTTGGTGAGCGTTCGAGCCACCATGGACGCGATTCCGCTCGCAGAATCCCGGCTCGGCCAAGGCGCAATCCAATACGAATCACGAAAACGCGAAAGTACGAAATTGCCAAAGATAACGAAAAGGAAGAAATCACAATAAAGATCTGTGCACGATTGTACAACGGTTTCTTTGGCCTTTTTTCGTGCGTTTCGTACTTTCGCCCTTTCGTGATTCGTATTCCAGCGGCAAACGAAAATAGGTGGAACAATCGGCGATTGCCGAGCCAATGTTGTTTGGTGTGCGCAAGGTGCTTGGAGAGCGCCTGACGCGCTACTTGACCGTCCATGGCCATAATCCTATGATCTTATAATTGACTTCTATTAGCGAATCTGAGAAACGGTGCCGCACATGAAGGCGGAACAACGGAAAGAACTGGAAACCAACACCCTGGCCGACAAAATGGGCCACGCGATGCAGAAGGCCAAGGCGGCCTCGCGTCGGACAGTCATGATGTATGCCAGTATCGGCACGGCGATTTTGGTCATCATCTTCTTGGTCTATCGATATTACGATTCCGCCAAGGCTGAACGTTCCGAGGCCTGGCTTGAGCTTCACGACGGCCAGCGCGGCTTGCTGGAAAAAGTCGCGACCAAGGACAACGCCGCCGGCAAGGCAGCTCGTTTGCAAATCGCCTGGTTCATCTACTGGGAGCAAGGCGTCAAACTGCTCGGGTTCAATCAAGAAGCGGGCATCAAATCCCTGGAAACAGCCGTTGCCGAGTACAAGGATATTCAGAAGCTCTGCGAAGATGACCCGATTTATGAACCCCAGGCGATGCTCGGAAGGGCCGTTGCTGAGGAATGCTTGACGATCAAGGACGCGAGTTCGCTCGATCGGGCGAAGAAATCGTACGAGGAACTTTACGCGAAGTACGAGAAGTCGGCGGAAGGCCGATACGCCAAGGAACGGATCGACGCGATCACCAAGAAGGGCAGCACCGTCGCCGACACCTATGTGCGATTGCAAGACGCCATTCGCGGCCAGGGTGGGTTCCCCGGCGGCTTCCCGGGCATGAATAACCCGCACAATCCCGCCCAGATGGAACAGCTACGAAAGATCCTCGAGGAAATGAAGAGCAAGAAATAGCACGGCCCATTGTTTTCCGCCTGCGGCTTAGCGCTCGCGTGGGATACTCCGAGCGCTAAGCCGCGGTCGAAAAAACATCAGGCGCTCGTTCACCATGTCCGACCATTTCGATGACGATCCCGATCTTGTCGAACCCGACGACATTCTTCCCATTCCTGGCGACAGGCACGAAATCGAACTGACCGTGCAGATGAAAACCAGCGGCATGCGGCTCGACCAGTATCTCGTCATGCAGTTCCCGGACCTCAGCCGATCCGTCGTTCAGCGCGCCATCGATTCCGACAGCGTCAAAATCAACGACCTCGTCACCAAGCGCAGCTACAAGGTACGCCAAGGCGATCGCGTGCGCATCTGGCTTCCGTCGCCGCAGCGCCCGGATCCGACGCCGGAGGATATTCCGCTCCACGTGCTGTATGAGGACGAATTCCTCGCCGTCATCAACAAGCCGTTCGGCATGGTCGTGCATCCCGCGCGAGGCAACTGGAAGGGCACGCTCGTCAACGCCCTCGCTTTTCATTTCCAACACCTATCAAAACTAAATGGCGAATACCGCCCTGGCATCGTCCATCGCCTCGATCGCGATACCTCTGGCTGCATCCTCGTCGCCAAGGAAGAGCAAACGCACCGCGAACTCGGCATGCAATTCGAGACGCGCAAGATATTCAAAGAATACATCGCCATCACGCAGGGCGTGCTCGATCGCGACAGTGACTACGTCGAAAAACGCATCGCCCATCATCCGCGCGACCGCATCCGCATGATCGCCACCGACGACGAGGACCTCGGCAAGGAAGCCTGCACCTACTACGAAATCGAACAGCGATTTCGCGGCTACACGTTCGTCCGCTGCCAACCGCGCACGGGCCGCACGCATCAAATTCGCGTGCATCTGGCGAGCGTCGGTTGCCCGGTGCTGGCGGACAAAATCTACAGCGGCAAGGATTCCTTCCGCCTGAGCGATCTCGTCCCGAGCGTGCAGCCTGCCGACGATGAGATTCTTCTGAATCGGCAAGCGTTGCACGCGAAGCGATTGCGGCTCATCCACCCGCGGACAAAGATGTCGCTGGCGGTCGAGGCCCCGCTGCCGCCGGAGTTTGAGCGTACGCTGGCAGCGCTACGCCAGCACCGGGCGATGGGGTGAAATCGGAGCCATTTTCTGTTTCAGTTCGGCAAAATCTCGTGTAGGATAATCTCAGCTTGATCAATGGATGGCAAACGTGAGTTTACGCAATGCGCTTTCTCATCTGGAATATGCAACGGAAATCGTTGAGCGGATACGTTCATCGGTTGGTTCGCGACCACAAGTTTGCCATTGTTGTTCTGGTGGAAAGTCCCACGAATCGAAGTTCTTTGTTGAAAATCCTGAGAATGGAGGCCAGATACCATTGCTTAAAAAGCCACTCGCGGTTCGTCGTTTTCGTTCGTTTCAAGAAGGACTACGCAACTCGAATTCTGCCTCCCATCGGAAACACCCGATCGGATTTCTGGCACATTCGGCATCCGCGCGAAAAAAAGTTTCTCCTATGCGTTGTGCATGGCCCCGATCGGCGGAATTATTCGCCGGAGAAGCAGGCTTTGTTCTTCGAGAGACTACGAGAAAACATCGAGTGGTGCGAGACGAAGATCAATAACCACGGAAGTACGATCGTGGTGGGTGACTTCAACGCGAATCCGTTTGAATCGGCTATAGCGGGTGTAGCAGGGTTGCACGCGATTCCGGTTTCTAGCGTGAACGGTTCGCACGAGAGAAGCGTTTACGACAAGCGGTATTCCTTCTTTTACAATCCAACGTGGCGATGCTACGGCTCACATGGAAGCGGCATCCTCGCAACGCACTACCACTACAAATACGATGCCACCGAGTTGTTTTGGCACATGCTCGATCAGGTTGTGATTCGCCCGCAGCTTTACCCTGCACTCATCGAAAAGAGCCTGCGAATAATTACCGAGGTTGGAGCTGCGAATCTGTTATCAAGCTCGGGAAAACCGGACACGGAGAATGGTTCGGACCATCTGCCACTCAGTTTTTGCTTGAAGATGAAAAAGGAAGCCATTCAATGACGAAAGAAACGCTCTGGCCTGATTTTGATTTCGAAAACGAGACCCGGACAGTCAAAACTATTTTGCGCGATGAAGGCTCTGGGATTCAGGAGAAATCCAACGGATTAATCCGATTTGAAGTTAGTACGACTTCATTTCATGGAGAAATTGAACATACTTGCCATCTAACTGTGAGCAAAATCGGATATCAGTACCCATTCTTGAAAGTGTCTCACGGTATCTCCGAGTATCCTGCAAAGATTATTGCGGATATCTACAAGCACGGAAAGCAGGTGAACGGCGAATCGGAATTACTTGATTCGCTTCGTGAGATCTTCGGAGCACCTGAAACGGTGCAACTGATCAGAAATCTGTACCGCGCCGCGTCCTAAACACGTAGGATGACCTAACTCACTCACACCCTCTCCTCGGAGAATTTGCAATGACCATTCTTCTCAATCGCCGGGACATGGTGGCGGCCACCGCGACCGCGACTGGCGCGCTGGCCCTGAGCCAAACGAGCGCCGCAGCGCAGCCGAATGGCGCCAACTCCCGGCTTGTCGTCGGCGTCATGGGCACGGGCGGCCGCGGGACCTATTTGGCGACGGCGTTTTCCGGCCAGCCGAACGTCGAGGTTGCTATCGTTTGCGACGCCGACCAGACGCGCGCCGAGCGCGCCGCCGCAGCCGTCGCCAAGGCGACCGGCCGGGCAGCGCCTCGCTCCGTGACCGACTTCCGCCGCATTCTCGACGAGAAGACGGTGGACATCCTCGTCGTCGCCACCTGCAATCACTGGCACGCGCCGGCAGCGATTCTCGGCTGCTCGGCGGGCAAACATGTCTACGTCGAAAAGCCCTGCAGCCACAATCCGCGCGAAGGCGAACTGATGGTGCAGTCGGCTCGCAAGCACAACCGTCGGGTGCAGATGGGCAATCAGCGCCGCAGCTACGCCGGCGTCATCGCTTGCATCGATGAATTGCACAAGGGCGTCATCGGCCGCGTCTATCTCGCGCAGAGCTGGTACCAAAATAACCGCCCGACCATCGGCCGAGGCAAGGAGGCCGCCGTGCCCAAGGGCCTCAATTACGAACTCTGGGAAGGCCCGGCGCCGCATCGTCCGTTCAAGACCAATTACCTCCATTACAACTGGCACTGGTTCTGGCATTGGGGCAACGGCGAACTGGGCAATAACGGCATCCACATGCTCGACCTCTGCCGTTGGGGGCTCGGCGTCAACTATCCCTCGCGCGTTCACTCGTCCGGCGGCCGATACCGCTTCGAGGATGACCAGGAAACGCCCGATACGCATGTCGTCAGCTACGAATTCGAAGGCCGCAAGCAAATCACCTGGGAAGGCCTCAGCTGCAGCCGGCAGGTCAATCGGCCTTACCACGTGCTGTTTCATGGCGAACGCGGCACGCTGGCTCTTTCCGACACCAGCTACACGATCTACGATCCCGCCGGCAAGGAAGTGCGCCGCGAAAAGGTGCAAGCCGGCGACGGCCCGCACTTCGCCAACTTCCTCGGCACGATCCGCAACGGCGGCCGCCTCAACAGCGAAATCGAGGAAGGCCACAAGAGCACGTTGCTCTGCCATCTTGGCAATATCGCGCAACGCACTGGCCGCGTGATCCAGTGCAACGCCAAAGACGGCACGATTGCCAACGACAAGCCGGCCCTGCAATTCTGGTCGCGCGAGTATCAAAAGGGCTGGGAACCGCGCGTCTAATTCTTCGATTTCTGGCGAGCGGGGGACGTCAGCCCCCTGCTTCAAGACCATACAGAATCAGGGAGCTTACGCTCCCCGCTCGCCGATTTCACCTGGTACTTGCCTTTCTGCCGGGAACAATTAGGATGTTCTCGAACACTCATCTCTCCGGCATGAGGCTTCATCCATGACATCCGTGGTAATGATCGCGGGCGACGGTATCGGTCCGGAGGTGATGGCGGCGACGCGCGAAATCGTGCACGCCGCAGGCGCTCGCATCGACTGGGTCGAGGCTCATGCGGGCCTGCCCGCCATCGAACGCTTCAACGATCCGCTTCCCGATCAAACGCTCGATCTCATCCGCAAGCATCGCGTTGCCATCAAGGGGCCGTGCACCACGCCCGTCGGCAAGGGCTTCCGCTCCATCAACGTTCGGCTGCGGCGAGAACTCGACCTTTTCGCCTCCATCCGGCCCGTGCAGACGCTGCCTGGCATCAAGGTGCCCTACACCGATGTCGATTTGATTATCGTCCGCGAGAATACCGAAGGCCTATACGCCGGCATGGAGCACGTCATCGTGCCCGGCGTTGTCGAGAGCTTGCGCCTCGTGACGCGCGATGCGGCCGAGCGAATCGTGCGCTATGCCTTCGAACTTGCGCGCAACCAGGGCCGGCGCAAGGTGACGGTCGTCCACAAATCAAGCGTGCTTCCGATCAGCGATGGCATGTTTCTCAAAATCGCCGATGCGATTGCCGACGATTATCCGTTTCTCGAATATCAACAGCAGACGATCGATCATGTATCGCTCGATCTCGCGCTCGATCCGACGATGTACGACGTGCTCGTCATGGAGAACCTATTCGGCGACGTGCTCAGCGATCTCTGCGCGGGGCTTGTCGGCGGACTCGGCGTCGTGCCGGGTTCCAACATCGGCAAACGCTACGCGCTTTTCGAGGCGGTCCACGGCAGCGCGCCGGATATCGCCGGCAAAGGCCTGGCGAACCCGATCGCGCTATTGCGCTCCGCCGCCATGATGCTCGACCACGTCGGCCAACGTGTGCCAGCGGCACGCATCGAGCAATCGGTCCGAAAGACGCTGCAAGCCGCCGTCGGGCTGACGCGCGACCTCGGCGGCGACGGCAACACGCGCACGATCACTGACGCGTTGATTCGTAATCTGTGAACAATTCAAGCCCAATGGTGAGCGCAGCGAACCGTTGGGATTCGGGTGCATTATCCCAACGGTTCGCTGCGCTCACCATTGGGCTTGGATTCCACACCATGTCTTTACGTGTCACATTGATTCAGGGCGGCGAAATTGGCCACGACATCGTGCCCGCGGTCCAGCGCGTCATCGCGGCAGCGGGCGTCGCCATCGATTGGGAAGAGCACGTCGCTGGTTACGAAGCGATTCGCCAAAAGCTCGACCCGTTGCCCGCGCCGATGCTCGAATCGGTGAAGCGCAACGGCCTGGCGTTGAAGACGAAACTGCTCTCCTCGCCTGACGAGCCGAACGTCAACTACAACGTGCAGCTTCGCCGATCGCTTGGATTGTTCGCCAGCGTGCGTCCGCTGAAAAATCTCCGCGGCCTGAAAGCTCGGTTCGACTCGGTCGATATGCTCGTCATCCGCGAGATCACCGAAGATTTGTATGCCGCCATCGAGCACGAAATCGTGCCCGGCGTCGTGCAAAGCATCAAGGTGGTGACCGAGTCAGCCTCGCGCCGCTTCTTCCGCTTCGCATTCCGCTGGGCCAAGGAAACGGGCCGCAAGACCATCACCTGCGTGCATAAAGCGAATATCTTGAAACTCGCCGACGGCCTGTTTTTGGAAGCATTCCGCACGACGGCAAAGGAACATCCCGAAATGCAAACCCGCGAGATCATCGTGGACAATTGCTGCATGCAAATGGTCTCCAAGCCGCAACAATTCGACGTGCTTGTCATGGGCAATCTCTACGGCGACATCGTCAGCGATCTCGGCGCCGGTGTCGTCGGCGGCATCAGCGCCACCGCCGGCATCAATATCGGCGACGGCATTCAGTGTTATGAGTGCTTTCACGGCACGGGAAGAGAGCGCATCGGCATCGACCGCGCCAACCCGCTGCCGTTGCTGCTTCCAGCAATCGACCTGCTCGACGGCGTTGGCCAAAAAGACGCCGCCGCCAAAATCCACGCCGCCATGGAAAAAGTCCTCGCCGAAGGCAAGACGCTCACCCGCGATCTCGGCGGCGACGCCACCACGACGGCGATGACCGACGCGATTATCGCGGCGATGTGAGGCGCTTCGCTTAGCCGCGACGCGCCAGCGGAGCGCGGACGAGATCACGCGCTATCTTGCCCGCGCTCCGCTGGCGCGTCGCGGCTAAACGAAGCATCCGCATTTGCGATTCGCATCCATATCATGTCATCAAACGCGGCACATTCGCTCCCCAAGGACCCCACAGCATGCTTCGCATCAAGGGCGGCAAGGTTTACGATCCCGCCAACAATATCAATGGCGTCGTCAAGGACATCTGCCTCGATAACGGCAAGGTCGTTGCCGATGTCGATGGCGGCCGCGTCATCGATGCCACGGGTATGGTCGTCTTTCCGGGCGGTGTCGATATTCACACGCATGTCGCGGGTGCGGCGCTGAATTTCGCCCGCGCGATGACGCCGGAGAACCAACGTCATGCGATGAAGTTCATGCACACCGAGACGACGCGCGCGGGTGTTGGCGGGCCGACGCCGACCACGTTTGCCACGGGCTACCTTTATGCCGGTATGGGATACACGACAGTTGTCGAGGCTGCCGTGCCTGTGTTGTCGGCAAAGCACACGCACGAAGAGCTTCGCGATACGCCGATCGTTGACAAGGCGGCACTGCTGCTGATGGCGAACAACGAAATCGTCATGGACCTGCTCGAAGCGGGCGATCCGTCTCGCGCCAAGGAAGTCGTCGCCTGGATGATCTGGGCCGCCAAGGTCTATGGCGTGAAAGCCGTCAATCCCGGCGGCGTGACGGCGTGGAAGTGGGGGCATGACGCCAAACAAATGTTCGAACCGGTCCACGGCTACAAGAACGTCACGCCGGCGCAGATCGTTGGCACGCTCGCTCAGATCGTGGATGACCTCGGCTTGCCTCATCCGGTCCATCTGCACTGCAACAATCTCGGTGCGCCGGGCAACGTCAAGACCACCCTCGAAACGATGAAGGTGCTCGAAGGCAATCGCGCCCACATGGCCCACCTGCAATTTCACGCCTATGGCGGCGATGATTGGCATACCATGCGCTCCGAAGCCAGGCAGATTGCCGACTACTTCAATTCGCACAAAAACCTCACAGCCGACGCCGGCGCGGTGCTGTTTGGCAACGCCGTCACCATCACGGCGGATGGGCCCTGGCAGCATCTGCTCTATCAGCTCACGGGTCGCAAGTGGGGCAACCTTGATGTTGAAAACGAGACCGGCTGCGGCATCGTGCCCTACACCTACAAGGGTTCCAACCTCGTCAATGCCGTGCAGTGGGCGGTCGGCCTGGAGTTGCTGCTGCTGATCGATGATCCCTGGCGGATCTTCCTGACGACCGATCACCCGAACGGCGCCTGCTTTTGGCGCTACCCCGAGATCATCCACCTGTTGATGAATGCTGAGGCTCGCCGCGAACGCATCAAGAAATTGCCTGAGAAGGCGCTGTCGCGCATCGTGCTCGGCGAGATTCAGCGTGAGTATTCGCTTTACGAGATTGCGATCATCACCGCTGCTGGGCCGGCGCGGGCGTTGGGGTTGAAGCAGAAGGGCCACCTGGGCGTCGGCGCCGACGGCGATGTCGCGGTCTACAATCAGAATCCGGACGGCGAGCACATGTTCCGCTATCCGCGTTACGTTTTCAAGGCCGGCGAGTTAGCGGTCGAGGAGGGCCACATCCGCAGCACGTTCGACGGGCACGAGTTCGTCGTGAAGCCGACGTATGACGAGAAGGTCGAGGACTTCCTGAAGCCGGTTTTTCAATCGCAGTACACGATGTCGTTCGAGAACTACCCCGTGGAGCTTGAACGCGTGCACGGGCTGGATATCAAGGAGTGCCTGAAAGAATGATCCGTGGCGCTAATAATTGCCTGCAATGACGCTACTGTCTCATATTTATCGAGTATTGCGATTCACTGCCCCGTTGCCAGGAATTCGACAAGGTCGCGCAGTTCGCGGCGGGTCATTTTCTGGATCAGGTCGGCGGGCATCGCTGACGGACCACGGCTGCGTTCGTCGATGTCTACTTTCGGGATGCTGAGCAGCTGGCCGTCGCCGGTCATGATGCGGACTTCCTTGGCGTCTTCGCTTTTGAGGATGCCGGTCTTGATCAGGCCGCGTTTCATGGTGCGCCCGCGCTGACGCTTGACGCACCCTACTGGTAGCCCGGCATGACTTGCCGCCCACGTACGCCGAATGTCGCAATTATCGGTGCGTATCGGCGCCCCCCATGCCGCCACGAGCGAACTCGTGTGGATCGAAGAGGCTTCTCAAAGTGTAAGCGATTGCCCTTTGAGGTACGCGATTACGATGTACAGATTGGCAAAGGTGGCGTCGTACAGCGGATCACCGTCTTTCGGTGTTGACCACAACCATGCTTTTTCGAGCGATTGCCGAAGGTTGTCCTCCCGCAATAATCCGTTATCGCACATGAAGCGCAGGTCGTCTCTATCCTTCGGACGAAACGCCTTTAGTTTCGTGGCGGCGAGATCGTGCGGTTCGAGTTCCCAGAGTCGGATAACCTGCCAGTTTCCTTCAACCTCCGTGCTTCGGCTGCGAAACCAGGAAGGCAAAGGCGGTAAGGCTTCTGACACGAGATCCAAATACAGGTCTAACTCTTTGGCCTTCTCGGACTCTCTTCCAAACAGCTCGTAAGCTTTTTCCTCAAGTGGCGTCCGCATTTGCACGATGTCGATGTCCTTCGTGCTAACCTTCGCCTGATAGCGCCACACCAAAGCAGACCGTCCCAAGTGGTAGAGATCAAGGCGTTGTCCATTCGCAAACGGCAGGAGTGCTGTATCGAGTTCCTGAAAGAAGCGCAACATAGTACTGTTTCGCGTAGGCAATGAATTGGCCGAGATGGGACTTCCGCCTATCGGAGAACCGCCAATCATTGGTAAGACTCCGAGTTTAGATCATGTTCAGGAATCGAAACATGTGATCGGCTCGCAGTGCGTGCAAGTGTTCGGCACGCTCCCGGAATGAGGCCAATTGGGCCGGATAGCCGATCTTCCAGCGGCGTGAAACCGGAGGACGCGAATCAGCGACTTCTGGATATTCGAGTGAAGAATCAACCGTGGTTGGTAAATTGACGAATCGAATATAGGTTTCAAGTGTTGGCAAGGACGGACATCCACCCGGGAATCCATGGCTTTGGTGAATCGTGATAGCAATATCGGCCAGCCAACCTAATCGGTATTTGGCTCTCGGATCGTGTAGGTCGGCGAAAGCGCTCACCAGTATTGGGCTCCAGGAGTTCCATGACAAAGCGGCTGGTATTGCTTCGATGATACGGGCCGACGGCGCATTTCCTGCCATTGCCAGAACCATGACTTCCTCGTTGTGTCGAAATGCACCAGGAACCGATGTATTCTCAACGTGCAAGTCCGCAATACCCAAATTCCGCAGTTGCAACGCCAAGTCAGCAAATTCCGTTGGCGAATAGTTAGAGCCGGTTAAGAACCATTGCAACGAAACTCCAAGCACATTTGCCAGGAGTTGGAGTTGTGCCAGGGTCGGAGGCCTTTTGCCTGTTTCTAGTTGGGAAATTGCCGCTTGCTGCATGCCGGTTCGATTGGCAAGCTGCTGTTGCGTCAAGCCAGAGCGAATCCGAGCAATGGATAAATGCTTTCCAAGCGACTCCATCATATAATGATAGATTATTTTTTATTCGATTTCAACATAAAAAATACCAATTCGTTATAGAATATAACGCAGTCTTATGCGCCGAACGACCTTGTGTTAACATCTCACTGCCCCGCCGACAGAAACTCCACCAAATCGCGCAGTTCGCGGCGGGTCATCTTCTGGATCAGGTCGGCGGGCATCGCTGACGGGCCACGGCTGCGTTCGTCGATGTCTACTTTCGGGATGCTGAGCAGCTGGCCGTCGCCGGTCATGATGCGGACTTCCTTGGCGTCTTCGCTTTTGAGGATGCCGGTCTTGATCAGGCCGCTATTGAGCGTGAGGACGATCGACTCGTAGCCCTTGGCGATCTGCCTATTGGGATCGACCAGCGATTCGAGCAGGTAATCGCGTTTCTGCTTCTTGCCGATGCCGGTGAGGTCCGGCCCGACTTCGCCGCCGACGCCGTTGAGCTTGTGGCAACGCACGCAGGAAAGCTCGGCCTTGTCGAGAAACACGCGGCGTCCCGCGTCGGCGTCACCGCCAACGAGAGATTCGCGGTAGACGTCCATCGGGTTCTTGGCGTCGCGCGTCTTTTCGTAGGCGGCGATTTTTGCCTTCAGCGCGCCATTGCCTCGCTCTTGTGCGGCGAGGAGGATGTCGAGCTGCACATCGGGCGATGCTTTTTTCTCGAGCAGCTTGTCGAACCATTTTTCGAGCACGGCATCGGCTTCGGGCGATTGCACCTTTGCGAGCAGTGCAAAGGCGCCCTGGCGCTCGACAGTCGCGCCGTCGTCGAGCACCTTCGTCAGCACGGCCACGGCTTCCTGTTTCGTCGCGCTTTTCAGCACCAGGCGACGGCCCTGGTGCCGGACGCGCGGGTCGCCGTCGGCCAGGGCGGCCTTGGCGGCTTCGGTGAGCTTGGCGTCTTTGAGCGTCTCCAGTGCGTGCAAGGCATCGATGCGGATTCCCGCGGGCATTTTGGTGTTGGAGGCCAATTCACGCAAGGCGGGGCCGATCTCCTTCATGCCATGCTTGGCGGCAAGTTTTGCGGTCTCTGTGCGAATCTTGTCCGGTCCGGTCATCAGGTTCGCCAGCGCGGGCTTAAGCGCGTTGGCGACATCGACACCCGGGCGCTCCGTCAACGGACGCCAAAGACCAACGACCCAATCGCGGCCTGATGGCTGCTCCCAAGCCGATAGCATCTTGAGGGCCTGCTCGCGCATCGGCATCGCGACATCGGATCGACCGGCGATCGACACGAGCGTGTGAGCCGTCGCTGCGGTGCCCAGGCGATAGTTCGCCGCGAGGATGCGCAACACCGTCGGGTTCGGCACGTCCTTGAGCGGATTGCGGGCGAGTTCCGCGAGCTTCGGAAGCGCGGCTGGGATCGGCGTGTCATAAATCGCGCGAGCGGCTTCGAGCACGATCTTCGGATCTGAATCGTTGAGCAGCAGGGCCGCATCCGCCGAGGCATGCCGACGCATCGCCAGCAGGGCCGCGAGACGAACGGATGGCGATGCATCGCTTGCAGCTTTCCGCAAATCGTCGGCCTTGGCGATGCCTGCCAGCGCCATCACGCCGGCGTGGCGCAGATACGGATCGGCGTCGTTGTTCGCCTTGAGCATCGTGTAAACGGCGGGAAGCGATCGCGCCTCGCCGATGCGGCCAGCGGCAAGCGCGGCATGCATCTTCACTTGCGGCGAGCGATCTTTACTCTTCAGGGCGGATTCAATGTAGCCGAGTGCCTCTTTTTCACGTGATTCGCCGAGCACCTTCATGGCTTGCGAGGCGACATCGGCGTCTTCCCGACCCGCGTACTTGATCAGTAATGACGGGCGCTCGCCTTTTTTTCGCGCGATTTGCCCGATGCCCCAGACAGCGTGAAGTTGGGCGAGCTTGGAGCCTCTGTCGAGCATCGTTTGGAACGCATTTATCCACCCGCGGTCGGCCAATTCGAATTGCGCCTCCTGGCGAACGCGTTGATCCTTGTGCTCCAGCAATTTTTGGAGATCCTCCTCCGAACGTCCCTTCATGCCGTCGGCGAGCAATCGCTTCACCTCGGCGACGGTCGGATCCTTGGTCTTGCTCGGATCGCCAAGCTTGAAGATTCGGCCCTTGTTTGGCGTGCCCCAGCCTTCGTGCCAATCGCTGATGTAGAATCCGCCGTCAGGGCCGAAATCGCAATCGGTGGCGAGGACGGACCAGGCGAGTTTGTCGAGGCCTACGACTTCGAAGGAAGCACCGCGCGGCTTGAGGGAGAAGGTGTGGACGCCGCTGCCGCCGCCGGACCCGCGGAAATCGCACAGGAAGAAGTGTTTGTTGTATTTTTCAGGAAGCAGGCTCGTGCCGGGATGATAGGTCAAACCCGAGGGTCCATTGCCGATGTGGGCGAGCGGCGGGAGGAGATAGCTAGCGGTGTTGGTTTCCCGAGTATGCCAAAGTTTTTCCTCGTTCCAGACGCCGAGTTTTGGCCCATTCAGATACTGATAGCCAATGCGCCAGCCGGAGTCGCCGCCGTCGACGAGGTGAACCCAGCGGGCCTTGTCGCCGCCGTCGGCGTTGTTGTCGCCGGTGAAGAGGTTGCCGAGTTCGTCGAACGCGAGTTCCTGCGGATTGCGCAATCCCGTGGCGAAGATTTCGAGCTCGGACCCATCGGGGTTGCAGCGAAGCACCGAGCCCGTGTCCGGGGCAGCGAACGTCTTGCCTTCGTGTTCGACATGGAGACCGCGATCGCCGATGCTGAAATAAAGCCGCCCGTCCGGTCCGAAGCGCAACCCGTGCATGTCATGGCCCAGGAACGCGACGTGCACGCCATAGCCGGTTTGCAGCGACTTTTTCACGTCCGCCCGGCCCGTGCCCTTGGTGTCTTGCAGGAACCAAAGGTCAGGGATGCAGGTGTACCAGACTTTGCCCTGCCGAGCGAGAACGCCGGATCCGATGCCGTCGGCGGCGTTCTTGAAGCCGTCGGCGAAAATCGTCGATTTGTCGGCGTGGCCTGCGCCCTTGGTGTCCTCAACGAGGCGAACACGATCCTGGTCGGTTTCGTAGGTAGGGAATTTGCCTTTCAGATGTTTCTTGTACATCGCGACGCGGTCCGCCACGGTCCGGCAGGCGAGATCGTCGTTGAGCCAGTACATGTGGCTGCGATTGTCGGTCACGCCTTTGTGCAGTCGGAACGTCTCGGCCACGTAGCAGCGGCCTTTTTCGTCGAAGTGAAAAGCGACGATGTTGGCCACCAGCGGTTCCGCCGCCCAGAGATCGACCTTCACATTGGGCGGAAGCTGCATTCGCTTGGCCACCTTCTTCCACTCGTCCGACGCCGGCGCGACTTTGTTCGCATACGGATCGGGTTGAGCTTCCAGTGTCGCGGCGACGACGGCCAGCAATAACAACGACGCAACGAGGAGAGGTCGAATCATCGGTTCACCCTTGAATTTTGCCCACGAGACATGGCGCTTGTGTATCTCGCAAATACGCGGTTGTTTTACGCCTTCAAGAAAATTCGGCGACGACAAAGCGATTTTGATAATTATTGACGGGTTAACACAAAAAAATCGCATCTCGTGTTAGTACTACAGCGCTAACTCAAATAACGATCAATCCATAACCGCAGCAATAGCCGGCATTTACTCCCCTCGCCCCCTGTACTCAGGGGGAGAGGGGTTGGGGGTGAGGGGGAGAGGCGCCAGATAGCGACAAGTCTCAGCCCCCTCACCCCCCGGCCCCTCTCCCCTGAGTACAGGGGCGAGGGGAGGTGGCGCTGTAGTATTAAGACGCCAGCAATCGTAATCGTTCGATTGCGGATGGCGTAGGGAAAATAGCTCCACTCGCAATTCATTGGGGAGGATCACTGTGATGAGAATCGTTGCAACAACGGTGCTGGTAACGGCATTTTCGTTTTTCGCACTTTCGGCCCGTGTTCAAGCGCACGAGTTCAACTGGCGCACCTTGACGCTTGCATGGATCAAGCTCCAGCCAAACTACGACTTCAAGGTGAACGTTGACGGTTACATGCAAACCTTTCGCGCGCAGGAATACGAACGCGTCCGCCGTAACGAATTCGCTCTTAACGATCTGCGAAAGGAGTCGCTTCCCCTGTTCATGAAACAGGTGACTGACTTCTCTCTCGACGAGGAGTTCACCCTTCTGCCCCGGCTTGAGATCGGCAAGTACGACTTCGCCGAAAAGGGCTTCGCCGTTTTGAACATGAGTCCGACTCACTACTGGTACGAAAGCGGTCCGTATGCACAGAACTTCTCCACGTACCGCATGGTGTTTTTCTCAAATCCGGAACTGCTCAACTTCATCAAAATGGAACCAAACAAAGCAAAAGAATTCGTCGCGCGCCAGGGGAACGGGTATAACCGCAACATCTACGGCAAGGTGCAATTTCGCGTTCTGCGTTTGAAAACCGGCCGCGATTCCGGCGCCCTGATCGGCGAGATTCAGTCCGCGACGCTGTACGAGGACGCGAATCGGCAGCGGGTGATTACGGAAATCGTCAAGTCGAAGGAAAAGGTCGTTCGCAGGGAACGCATTGAATCGCTTGTCGTAAGCAACAAGATCGCTGCCGTCGTTTCAAAGCTCTCCATATTGGATCCAGCGAAAGACGGAAAGCGATGGAAGACCTACGAAGTCGATCTGGCTGCGGGAAAGTCCTATCAAATCGATGCGGTCAGCGAGGAATTCGATTCCTATTTGGTACTCCAGGGCCCTGATGGCCAAGAACTCGCCACGGATGACGACAGCGGCGGCGACCGCAACGCGCGGATCATTCACCGAATCACCACGGACGGCCGATATCGCATTATGGTAACTTCGTACGGCAGCGGCCAAACCACGGGAGAGTTCTCATTGACGATTCGAGAGCGTGCCAAGTAGCCCGCAGACGAAACAACCAGCCCGCTGGCCCAGGCGGGCCTTTTTTCACGCCTTCACAAAGATTTGGCGACGATAAAGCCAGCAGCATCCCGCCCAAACGATAAAAAGCACGCCCAATTCAACGAGCAGCGGTCGGATCGCCGCGATGGCCGCGGGCGACGTCGGCACGAATAGCGATACCGACTTTTCCATGCCGGTACGACAGAGCCGAACGACGACGTACACTACAAGCGGGTTGCGCCCGAGGACGGTGAACGGGACGGCCAATACCTGCAAGCCAAGGGCTTCCGTCATGAGCGAAATATAGGTGAAGATCAGCGCCGCCCATCCGACACTCAACAAGACGAACGACATCGTCATCAGTCGCCGAACCAGAGGCACGAGCGGGGACCAGCCGAACTCGATCCAGCCATTTCCTCCACCGAGAATCCAGCCGAGGAGAATGCCGGCGAAACTCGCGCCGGTGAGAATCGCGACTTTCATTCCGGAAGTCAGCCCGGAGCGCATTAGTCCGCCGACGAGCATACCGAGCAGCATCATCGCCACCGCGGGAACGGCATTGAACGCGACGAGCCGATCCGGATGTGGGGAGAGACGAATCCATCCGTCGAGCGCGGCGCCGAAGTTTGACGTCTCGGCCCAGAGTTCATGCCCGCCGGCCAAGGCGTGGATGACATAGATCGCCGTGTGGCCGACCAGGAGGAACGCCGCCGCCACGCCTTGCGCGGCAAGTCCGAGCCGCATAATGAGGAAAGCGAAGAAGTATGCGATACCGATGATTTGCAGATCGCCGCGAGGTTCCAGGGACAAGCGGGCGCGGTCGAAGGAGTCGAGGTAGACGCCGAGGAGGATTAGCAGACCGGAACGAAGGAGCACGTGCAGAAACTGACGGGGCCATGCCTGTCCATTGGCGAGGCGGTTGGCGTACGAGTAGGGCATCGCCATGCCCGCGCAGAGCAACATGCCGGGGAGCAGCAGGTCCCAGATCGTGCAACCCTGCCAGGCGCGATGAGTCCACTGCGATGTCAGCCAGCCCCAGCGATTCTGATCGAGCATCGCCGGATTGGTGACGCCCAGACCACGCGCGACAAGCAGAAAAAGGAATACGCCGCGCGCCGCGTCTAGCCCGGCGAGGCGTTCCTCCTTCGGCGAATCGTTAGCCGGGTTTTTGTCGCGCAGCTTGACCATGCGATCATGATACGCAATGCGGCGGACCTGTCCGAATAACCGCAGCAAGCCCAGGAATGAGCGCAGCGAATCCCTGGGATAAATGCGTCGGAAAATGAAATTCATCACGCGGAGCGTGATGCCTACGATCGAAGACCGTCAGAATCGATACTCGAATCCGAGAGTCACGGATTGGATCCACAGGTCGGAATGCGTGTCGATAAACGCAGGGCGATTCGCGCCCGATGGGGTGGAACCAGAGTTCGGGAATAGCGTAGTGTTCAAGGTCGTGTCCACCTGATCCGAGATTCGGCTGATCGCGCTCAAGTAAAGCAGCGAATAGCCGACGCGAAGGGTCAGGTTCGACCGCACGTTCCAGTTCAAAACGGCGCCGACTTCGGGCATGACTGTCCAGTCCGCCGACCCGCGGGCTCCGCTATTCGAGCTGAGCGCGTACAACCCGCTGGAACTGATTGACGTACCCGATCCGGGAACCGTTGCTGTCTGCTCGCCTGAGACGTTGACCGTTCGAAACAGTCGGCCGGCGGCGAGCTTGGTCAGGATTTCTAGCCCGAAGTCGCCGAACAAAAACTCGGTGCGCAGGCCGAGGTCGATTCCGTGAAAGATGTTCGCGACGGCAAACCGATCGGTGGTGGAGATCACCGATCCCGCCGCGAAGGGAAGCGTGCTTCCCGTGGAGACGGTAAGCGCCTGATCCATTTGCAAGGCCTCGTCGTAGCGATAGAGCCGATAGCCAATCATGGAGGCCATGCGGAAGCGTCCGGTATCAAACACTTTTTCGGTAAGATTCAGATTCACGCTATGGAAGTTTCCCGAGCGAGAATTGATGCTGAGATTTCCAGTCGAGGAGCCCGGAAACGCCACGAGCACGCTTTGTGCCGCCGAGGTATTTGCATTTTTGAAGGGCCGAGCGAGAATTGAACCGTCCGTCGCATTGAAGAACGAACTGGCCGTCTGACTGCCAACAAAGATGTAACCGGCTTCGAGGCTGTAGAAACGCTCGGGGTCAAGCCCGACTCCGCCGCTCAGGCGGAAACCGGACCGCGAATTGTCGTTGACGGGTCCCTGAAACAATGTGGAGGTGCTGGATTGTCCGAGTACGCCCGCCGACGCCTGTGCCGTCCCCGCCGTGCTCGTGGTGGCGAGCGGCGGCAGGTTCATCCCTTTCATCCAGGCCTGCATATACTCCGCGCTCACCCAGTAGGTTCGAGCCGGCCTGCCTTCCAAAGTTGTCCCGTTCGCCGGCAGTAGCGACTCACTGAAAACGCGCACCGGCTCTTGCGAGGGTTCCGACAGGATCTCCTGCCCAGAGGCCGTGGCGGTAAACCAGAGGACCAAGCCGACAATCCATATTCGTCGTTTCGCCATCACGGTAACGACCTCCCTGGTTTCTTTTCTCATCCGTGGACGCGCACTCGCGGCGTGGACCGCCATTTCGTGCATTCGCGCGAAGGCAGCGTAATGCGAATTAGTCCCCTAAAAGGTATCGGCCAGTGCGAGCCGCAAGATTGGCGATTATTCATGAAAAAAGGATTTTGACGGCTTTTGCGATTCTGTGGCCCATGACGAAGTTAGGGAAAATGGGAAGGCGCAAAAAATCACCGCGCCGGAATCGTAAGCACGATCCCGGTTCACAAATATACTCCGCGCGGGCAGGATTGATGGGGTGCTTCTTCACAAGCCCGACGCGTCAGCGAGGGTGAGGCTTCCGCGGCGCAGGTCCTCGCTTACGCTTCGGGTTTGTATCAAATGAGGCCGCGAACAGTATAAATAACATTTTTGAGGGTATCGGCGAATCGCCAACATCATGGTCCTGGCGGCTGCACGACAACGTTGAGGTCTTGGGTCGCGAATTCCGTCGAAACCGTGTCGGTGGCTCTCACGGTGATTTCGTACGTGGTGTCGGTATTGAGAGGCGGTGGGCTGACGAAACTGAGAACACCAGTATTCGGATCGATGGTAAAGAGGACCGAGTCGCCGCCCGAATCAATGGAATACGTCACTGTTTCGCCGGACGTGACCGACACCGTTTTCACGGAAGACGTGACGCCATCGCTGGTGACATTTACCGAGGTGCTGGCGCCGCCGGCGATCGAGATCGGCAAGTTGGTGACATTTACCGTGATGGTCTGCACGTCCGTGCCGCCCACGCCATCGGAAGCCTGGACCTGAACCTGGTAGGAATTGTTCGTGCCGGTGTCGGTTGGGTTCTCGAAGTCCGGGGCGGTTTTGAAGGTGAGAACGCCTGTATTCGTATTGATCGCGAACTTGTCCCGATCGTCGCCGCCGACGATGCTGTAGGTTACGGTTTGTCCCGAATCGGCATCGGTGGCCTGCACCGTCGTGACGGCGGTTGAATTTTCGGGGACGGCGATCGTCGCTGTATCTCCACCGCCGTTGCTGGTAATCGTGGGTGCTTTATCGGCGTTGACTTTGAACGTGGTGCTGAAAGACGCCCCGTAGCGATCCTTGGCCGTCACCGTGATGTTCGCCGTTCCGAACACGCCGGTGGCGACGACGGTGAGCATTTCGTTATGGGCGGGATCGAGCGACACGGTTGCGACGCTTGTATTGTCGCTGGAGACCGTGTAGGTGAGGAATTCATCGCGTTTGATGATGGCAATGTTGGTGATGCCGATGTAATTAGCTGCCGTGGTATCCGTTGGGAAACTCGAACCGCTGTAGTTTCGCAACGGAATCTCGTTGAAGGGTGAGCTGTGACTTGTATCCACCGATGTCGCCGCAAGCGAATTGACCACATCCAGATCACTTGGGTTGACCACTTTGCCGAATACCGCGAATCCGCCGTTCAGTGTGTTGAGATTGTTGGCCCCCGTGCCATCATTGTTGGCGATATTGAAGAAGAAGCCGTTCGTTGCACTGTCTTTGCTATCAGAGTTCGAACCAACCTGTGCCATGGCGAGCGTGCCAATCACGTTGGAATTTGCCGATTTGAATTCGTTGGGAATCTTCGGCCCCTGAGCGACGGCATCAATCGTTGAAGTCGTCGAATTGAAAGCAAATGAACCACCCTGAAGGACGAATCCATTCACAAGGCGATGGAAGATGCTGCCGTTGTACGTGCCAGCTTTGATGTAATCGAAAAAGTTGGCGACGGTCTGCGGAGCGGAGGTATCGAGCAATTCCACGTTGATGGGCCCATCGGTCGTATCAATGCGGATGAGGCTGTTCGTGAAATCGGCGTCGCTGAAAACGCCCGCCAGGTCGATCGTCTTCGTGCCTGCAGCCGTGATGTCGCTAATGGTGGTAGCCGTCGGCTTGTTGTTCGCGCGGAAATTGGCATTTGCCTGGCCCAGGCCGGGCGTTACACCAGGCAGCCCAATGGAATAGTTCGTCGAGGTCGCGGTATTCAGGAACGCCAGCAACGACAACTGAGTCGGCGCCAGCGATCCTTGAACGCCGAGCGATTTCGACGCCGTCTCGGAGGATACGACCGACACTCCCTCGGTAGCGCTTGAGACATTTGATACGCCGTTGGTGTCCGTCAGGTAGGAGACACCGCCGATATGGACAGAATAAGTTCCAGGCAGCACGTTATTGAAGGTATAGTTGCCATTCGCGTCCGTGGTTGTTGAGACATCCACGTTTGCGCTGTCGCCGGGCGATACGAAGTTCACCGTGCCGGTGAGTTGGACAGAGACGCCGGGCAGACGAAATTCGCCGTTGTCGAATATGCCGTTTGCATTCGAATCGACGAAGGCGGTGCCGGTGATAATTCCCGAGGCCGTTGCCGGCGTGGTGCGATCCTCAAGCCGCTCGAAGCCGAGGCGAGCAAAGCGGTTCGCGGGTTGCTTCTTTCGCTTGCTCAAACCCCAAGAACGCAGGAAATCGAGCCATCGTCGATGGGAGAGGATCATCTTTACCTACCAAAATATGTAAGACGTCGCCGAAACGCTATTTGGGCTATTAATAATATAACGCAGATGGAGCGAATGCGTTATATTTTTTGCTTTTGCCGTCAGGATTCAACGCCGGAATACTCGGACCAACCTGCCACATCGCGTTATTTGCGCCCCGATTCAAACGGCGAATTCTCTCGACCTACAATTTAGTTGCGAAGATTAGGCGATATTCCCCACCAAACGATGCGAAAATCGCTCGCGAGATCCGCTTTAGCGAAAGCGTCCGCGGCCAGCGCAGCAATCTTCCTATCCATGGCAAAGGTGTTAAAGTCCGTAGCTGAAGTAGGCCGATGTGAATAGATAGGGTCGCCAAGTCTTTGCATGATGCGCGAACCTGAGCGAGGTACGCAAACCATAATCCACGTGGAAGCAAAAAGGGGAAACCGTGAACTCCATCATTAGCAGCAGCCTGTTGGCCGCCGGCTTGTTCTTGGGCCAGGGCGGCGAACCGACACCAGGCAAATCGATCATCATCAATTCCACGCCGACCCCGTTGTCGACGCAGGTCGTTCAACCTGGCCCCGTGGGTCAGCCCGGACCGAACGTCGGCCAGCAGCAACCGCAGCAATCAAGGCCGTTATTTGGTTGGTTTAACCGCGAGGATCGCCCGATTATTTCGAAGATCACGAGCTGGTTCAAGCGCGATTCGCAGGACACCCCGGCTCAGCCGACCAAAATGTTCGGACCGCGTACCACGAACATTCCACGAAATACAGCCCCGCCGCCGGTGATTACCTCGCCGCCGACCGTGCCGTCGAACGATTTCCCGCGCAAGTTGCCGAATCCCGCGACGCAGAATGGCCAGCCTCGCGATCTCATCGTCAACACGAGCACGTCGACGAAGGTTGTCGAACCGCAAGGCCCAAAGATGACGACCGAACGCTACCCGATCGCACCGCAGTTTGCGAACAAGATCGGCCGCGACGATAAATGGGAATGGGTCACCGGCCAGATCGAGGTGGAAGGCGGCTACTACGTGCTGTACTACGCCACGCCGGAAACCGTCGATTCGCACAATGGACGTATCGTCCTTCTACCGGTTCAGGTCGACATGACGAAATTCCGCCGCGGCGACCTGATCTCGGTCCAGGGCAACCTCGCTCGAGGCCAGACCAAGATGGGTGTCGTACCCGTCTACCGCATCACGAATGCGAGCTTGATCGAACGGGCGAAAATCTGACCAACGGTCACGTGTCGTTTTTCAAATGACAAAGCGAGCCATCTGGTGCGGGTTCCTCACGAACCTGCTTCGGATGGCTTTTTTCGTTATTGAGAGCTGATTCGACGAAAGCCGGTTGAAAATCGGGGTTGCTCGGAAATCGCGTGTATTTTATAACGCGGCGGTTTCCCCATCTAACCAAGGAGCCGGCATGCGACGGATTGCAATCCTGAATCAAAAAGGCGGCGTCGGAAAGACCACTTCCTCCGTAAATCTCGGCGCCGCCCTGGCGCGTGCGGGGCGGCGAGTTTCGCTGCTCGATCTTGACCCGCAGGCACACGCTACCACCCATCTGGGCATCGAACCTGACGGTCAAGCGCCGTCGATCTATGATTGCCTGGTCGATAATAAACCGCTCAATTTAGCACGCCGCGAAACCGAGAAGAACCTCTGGGTCGTCGGTTCGGACATCAATCTCGCGGCGGCCGAGGTCGAGTTGGCGGGCGTCGTTGGCCGTGAGGTGATCCTGCGCGATCTGCTGGGGTCGGACGAGGAATTCGATTTCGTGCTGATGGATTGCGCTCCATCGCTTGGAGTGCTCACGCTCAACGCCCTGTGCGCCGCCGACGAAGTGTTTATTCCTCTGCAACCGCACTTTTTGGCGCTTCATGGCTTTAGCAAGTTGCTCGAAACGACCGCCGTCGTGGCCAAGCGCGTCAATCCGAAACTGCGCGTCACAGGCGTGATGCTCTGCCTTTGCGACGCCCACACGCGATTGGCGCAGGAAGTCGAACGCGATCTCGGCGCTTTCCTGGCGAGCGCTCGCGGCACGAACGTGCCCTGGAGTCAAGCCGCCGTGTTCAAGACGCGAATTCGCCGAAATATCAAGCTGGCGGAGGCCCCAAGTTTTGGCAAGTCGATTTTCTCCTACGCTCCATCTTGCAATGGCGCCGAGGATTATCTCGCGTTGGCCATGGAAGTGCTCGGCGAGGCGGCACCCACGGTTTTCGCAGCGAAGGTGAACATGGAAACGCCGGCAGTCGTGGCGTAATCACGCAGGCGAGAATAATAGTTTGACCTTGGGCGAAGGAACGGTTCGCACCCTGGGCCTCTTGTCTGTGCAGACATCGGCACAGACAAGAATCTTTGTGCCACCGTTCCAATTGCTCTCAATCGAATTCGGTTGAAATGCACCTCCCATTTCCCCGTCGCCGAGCCGATTGTAATCCTGCGTACGATCTGGTATCCTTTCCTTATACTTTTCCTTCGTTTTTTCGCATCGCGAGGCGACGATGATCCGTCACGTATTTACCCTGGCTCTTCTTCTTGGATTGATCGCGGCGCCTGCTGCCGTGGCTCAGGAAAAATCGCTCGAAAAGAAGGCCAAGGCGATCCTTCGCGAGCACTGCTTCAAGTGCCATAGTCACGAGGCGGGCAAGGCCAAGGGCGACCTGATGCTCGATACCCGGGCGTTCATGCTCAAGGGCGGGTTCGCCGGGCCTGCGCTTGTGCCCGGTGATGCGGGTAAAAGCCTGCTGGTCCGCTCGGTGACTCACGAAGACGCCGACATGAAGATGCCGCGCAACGCGCCGAAGCTCTCTGCCGAGGAGATCGCGGCACTGGCCGCCTGGGTGAAAGCGGGCGCTCCGTGGACCGACGCAGCCGTGAAATCTGGACTGCGCCTGCCGGGCAACATCACCGACGAGGATCGCCGCTACTGGGCGTTTCAACCCGTCAAAGCGGCAGCGCCGCCGATGGTCGATGGCGTCGAGCATCCGATCGATCGCTTTGTGTTGGCGCGATTGCAAAAGGAAGGCATTCAGCCGGCGCCGACTGCCGACGCGCGGACGCTCATCCGCCGGCTTTCGTTCGATCTGATCGGCCTGCCGCCGACTGCGGACGAGATCGACGAATTCACGAAGTCATTCAACATCAATCCCCAGGCAGCATTCGATGCCGCGGTCGATCGACTGCTTGCTTCACCGCACTACGGCGAACGCTGGGCGAGGCATTGGCTTGACGTCGTTCGTTTCGCGGAGTCCGACGGGTATCGGCTCGATTCGTTTCGGCCGCACGCCTATCGCTATCGCGATTACGTCATCAAGGCGTTCAACGACGACAAGCCCTATGACCGTTTCATCCGCGAGCAGATCGCGGGAGACGAACTGTATCCCGACGACCCCGCCGGCCGCGTGGCGATTGGATTTTTGACGCACGGCATTTACGAATTCAACCAGCGCAATGTGCGCGGCCAGTGGTTCGAAATGCAGAGCGAGGCCGTCGACGTCTCCAGCGAAGCGGTGCTTGGCTTGAGCATGGGCTGTGCGAAGTGCCATGACCACAAGTTCGACCCGATCTTGCAGAAGGACTACTTCGCGCTAAAGGCGTTCTTCGACGGCCTGATGCCGAGCGAGGAGTTGCCCTACGCATCGGCAAGCCAGCAGGCGGCTTATGCGAAAAAATTGGCGGCGTGGGAAGCGAAGACGGCATCCCTCCGCAAGCAGATCGCCGCCATCGAGGATCCCGTGCGCAAGAAGGACGCTGCGTATGCAACGTCGAAATTTCCTGCAGAGATTCAGGTAATGCTTAAGAAGGCGGAAGAGCAGCGCAATCCGTTCGAGCAGCAGCTGGCGACGCTTGCATTTCGCCAAATTCAATTCGAGTACGTGAAGCTCGACACAAAGATCAAGGGCGCGGAGAAGGATCGTTTGCTAGAACTGCGCAAGCAACTCGCGAAGTTCGACAACGAAAAGCCGGCGCCGCTGCCGATGTGCCAATCGGTTCGCGAAGTCGGCGTCGTGCCGCCCAAGACCGCGATCCCGCGCAAGCTCGACGACATCTCGCCGGCATTCCTGACCGTGCTCGGCGATTCCGTTCCAGCGATCACGCCGACGAAAACCTCGTCTGGCCGTCGGGCCGTGCTGGCGAATTGGCTCACGCGACCCGAGCATCCATTGACGGCTCGCGTCATCGTCAACCGTGTTTGGCAGCAACATTTTGGCCGAGGGCTAGTGGGCACGGCGAGCGATTTCGGCAATCTGGGCGAAAAGCCAAGCCATCCCGAATTGCTGGACTACCTCGCCGATCAATTCGTCAAGAGCGGCTGGAGCCTGAAGAAACTGCATCGGCTCATTGTGACCTCGCGCGCCTACCAGCAAGCCTCGCTTGCCGGCCTCGATCCAGTTGGCCTCCAGAAGGACTCCGAGAACCGCCTACTCTGGCGAATGGCGCCTCGCCGCCTCGATGCGGAGCAGATCCGCGACGCACTCTTGATGGCGTCAGGCCGGCTTGACCGCACGGTTGGCGGGCCGAGCGTCGAATTCAAAGAACCCCGGCGAAGCGTGTACCTCAAATGGATGCGCAACACGAAAGATCCGCTTCTCGAAATCTTCGACCTGCCCGACGGTTTCACCAGCACGGCTCTGCGCAACGTGAGCACCAATTCGACCCAGGCACTCTTCATGATCAATTCACCCTTCATGGTGCAACAAGGCAGCCTGTTCGCCGATCGCGTGCACAAGGACAACGCAGGCACGGAAGAGCAGCGAATCGAACGCGCGTTCCGCCTCGCGTTTGGTCGCCACCCGACCAGCAAGGAATCGAGCATCGCGCGGGCGTTCCTGGCCGAGCAGCAGAAACGTATCGTGACGCCCAAGAGCAAAACACCAGCCTACGAGACGGCAAAGATCCCGTTTCACGAAGGCAAAGCCGCGCTGATCACGCCCGGGAGCACCCAGGCACGTTTCCAGCTCTCGGCGGATGCCAAGCTGCCCACCGAACAATTCACCATCGAGGCCTACGTATACCTTCGAAGTGTGTTCGAGGACGGCCAGGTGCGAACCATCGCCTCGCACTGGAATGGCGATACGAAGGGCCTCGGCTGGGCGTTCGGCGTGACGGGGAAGAAATCCTCGTACAAGCCGCAAACGCTCGTGCTTCAACTTTGGGGACAGGACGCAAGCAAGAAGGCCGCCTATGAAGCGATCTTCTCGGGCTTGCAGCTTCAGCTCAATCGCCCCTACTACGTCGCGATCAGCGTGAACGTCAAAGACCCATCGGACAAGGGGCTCACGTTCTATCTCAAGGATCTCGCCAACGACGAGGAACCGCTGGGCGTCTATTCAACGACACACAAAGTCGTCAAGATGCCGATTGCGTCGATGCCGTTCGCGATCGGCGGCACGATCGGCAAACTCGAGCGATCCTGGGACGGCATGATCGATGACGTGCGTCTCTCGAATACCGCGCTCTCGCTCAAGCAATTACTGATTTCGTCAGACGCAATGACCAAGAACACCGTCGGCTACTGGCGCTTCGAGCCGACGCCTGGCATGCTAATCGATTCGTCCGCGAGCGGCTTGACCCTCAGGCGCTACAGCAGCGCGACCGCGGCCGCGCCGACAACGATCGACTCTCGCCGAGCGGCGTGGATCGACTTCTGCCAGGTACTGCTAAATGCGAACGAGTTCGTGTATGTGGAATGAGGATCTTAGGGGCGAAAGATGATCACCGGCATCGACCCGCGTGTGGATTACGCCTTCAAACGCGTATTCGGAAGCGAAAATAACGAACCGATACTGATCGATTTGCTGAATTCTATCCTCGCCCCTCCTGCTGATAGACGCATCGTGTATGTCGAGATCATGAATCCATTCAATGACAAGGAATACTCCAGCGACAAGCTTTCGATTCTCGACATCAAGGCACGCGATCAATTCGGCCGCCTGTATAATATTGAAATGCAAATGGCCAACCCATTGGCGTTTCAAGAAAGGGTCTTGTACTATTGGGCCGTCGTGCACGGTGACCAATTGAAGGAAGGCGAGGATTACACTGAGTTGCAGGCCACGATCTCGATCGTATTCATCGATCGAATAGTTTTTGATTCCGTCGCCGATTTTCACCTGCATTTTCAATTACGAGATAGGCAGCATCCCGACCAGGTATTCACGGAACATCAATCGATTCACTTTCTGGAATTGCCGAAATTCCTGAAATCGGCCGAGGATTTGACAGACGGATGCGATAGGTGGTGTTATTTCCTGAAAAATGCAGCAGGCATGGATTCGGATCGGCTGCCGCAAATCATGAATGTTCCGATCGTTAGACAAGCAATGGAGGTACTGAAAGCCATGAATGAAAGCGAACGAGAACGGGTCAGATACCTCGACAGCCAGCGAGCGGCCCGTGATCGGCTGCACGAACAGAACTATACCAGGAAAATGATGGATATCGCTAGCCGAGAAGGAAACGCAAAGGGGAATGCAAGTGGACGTATTCAACTGGCGCAGCGGATGCTTCGAATGAACGTTTCATCCAACGAAGAACTTGAGGCATATTCGTTGGCCGAACTCCAATCACTCGCCGACGAATTGGAACAACGCCTGCGATTGGGTAATTGATCCCACCTGACTCATGGAAATCCTCTCGTGCTAATCGGCTATGTCAGCGATGAACGCTATGTCGCCCTCGGCGATGTGCTGGTCGAATTCACCAACGATGCCGGCGATTCGTGGGAGACTCGCTCACGCGCCAGCGGCGCGATTCACGCCGACCTGCCGCCGGGCGAAATCCTCGTCACGCTCGCCAGGCCCGGTTTTGGCTCGAAACGCGTCCGCATGACGCCGCAGCACGGCGAACCGTACCAGTTCCGCTTGCTGTCCGATTCGTTGTTGGGTTACGCCTGGCCGAAGTGCGTGCGCTCGGGTGAGATTTCCGAGTTTCGCGTGCATTCCGTCGAAGAGTACAAGATCGAACTCTGGCGCTACGGTTGGGAGAAACAATTCATCCGCGGACTGGGCTGGCATGACGAACATGGCCCCCGGGCGGTCATGCAGATCACGCCCGATGGCGACTACACCCAGACCGGCGTCGGCTGGAACAAGGTCGGCTACCTAAGTCCGCACCACCTTCAGCGCGTCGCTGGGCCTGAGCGCTCGGGGCTTTACTATTTCCACACCCACGCGAAATCCGGGGCGACATTCACCTTTCCCTGGATCGTCGCTCCCGCCAATCCCACGGCGCCGATTGCCGTGCTGGCGTCGAATATCAACTGGAACGCCTACAACAATTTCGGCGGCCGCAGCAACTACATCCACGCCGACGGCTTTCCGCCGACGCCCACGATCAACGCTCGCCAAGAACTCAAGCGCTACCAGGACGCCAACCACCAGACCTGGGGCTGCGACGCCTACGCTCCGCTGTCGTTCGAAAGGCCCGAGCCGATCAATCATATCGACCCCGCGACGAAGATCACCGACCCGATCGCGGGCCGTTCGGGCAATCACATCGCCGCCGCGGAATGGCGGCTCCTGGGCTGGCTGGAGCGCGAAGGCTTCGCCTACGATCTCTACAGCGAAACCCAGCTAGATTCGGGCGTTTTGGACCTTTCGAAGTATCAGGTTCTGATACTCGGGCCACATCCCGAATACTGGACCAAAAAGATGTACGATGCCGTCAAAGCCTGGGTGTTCAACGGCAAAGGCAGACTTGTCTACCTGGGCGGAAACGGTCTGAACTGCGACGTCGAAATGCTCGATGGCGACCGCATGATCTGCCAAAACACCCGCATCACCGGACTCACGAAAGCGGGGATGGACGGCTTCGAAAGCCGATTCGCCCGCCGGCATGAATCCGAAGCGAATCTGCTCGGCGTCGTTTTCGATCCGCGCGGCATCATGACCGCGGCGCCCTACCGCGTCATCGATAGTAACCACTGGGCCTTCGCAGGCACGGGACTTGGCGTCGGCGCGACCTTCGGCGAAAACTCGCTGCACGAACGCTGCCCCGGCGGCGCGTCGGGCCACGAGACCGACAAAATCTCGCCAAGCTCGCCCAAGAACGTCCATCTGCTCGCCAAAGGCCTCAACCCCGACGACGGCGGCGCGGAAATGGTCGTCTTCGACACGCCCTCAGGCGGAGCCGTATTCTCGGCCGGATCGATCTGCTGGCCAAGCTGCCTGCCCGTCGATCCGCTCGTCTCGCGCATCACCGCCAACGTGCTCCGCAAGTTTTTGGGTTAAGTCAGGCAGCATGAAAAAAGCACGCCGGAATCGGTGGCACAGACATTTTTGCCTGTGCGAGTCGTTGACCGAGGCGAAAAACGAAGCCGTCCGCGATAATGCCGAGCGAGGTCAACCGTTCGGCAGCGAGTTCTGGTTCAACCAAACCGCCGGCCAACTGGGCCTGGCCGGCTTTCTGGTAAACGTTCTTCCACTTTCGTCCTTGCGATCACGTTGAGCGAGTTTTGTCAGTCTCGCCGCGCCTAGAGCGGTTTGCAGGTGCATTGCGCATCTCGTAGTGCGGGCTTTAGCCCGCTGCCCGCTGATGGCGGGCTAAAG
>CAZAFH010000082.1:0-38353 GCA_964484265.1 uncultured Singulisphaera sp. | reverse complement strand
AGTATGTTAAAAGACAAGCCTCGCTCCCAAAAAAAATGTGGGGAACTCGCAGCCCTCCGGGAGAGGGGTCGGGGGTGAGGGCAACCTGACGCACGGGCAAGTGTTAATTGCTTGCAAAAGGCCGAGTAGCCCTCACCCCAACCCTCTCGCGGAGGGAGAGGGAGCACTTCGCGCAACGATTTCGGACGATGGATACTGTCGCGTCAGTGCGAGTATTCAATGGCTTTCATCACCCTACCCTTGGGCTTACACCTCACCGTTCCAGCAATCCCATCGTAAGCAAATCCTGGCACGGTTCGTCGAAACTGCAGCTGCCAAACGTCGTGGCGGCAATTCCGCGCTGGGTGCGAACCTGCTCCGTGGTGGCCGACCATGATTTCCACGCGATGCTTTCGCCACTGATTTGAAAGCCGGCACCCTCGCGGTCGCCAAGGATCGCGGCGATGTCGCGCTCGGTCAGCCGATGAATCGGCGCCAGGATGCCGGCGAGAAAGACATTCAGAAAACCGTGATGCCAAACGCCGAGCGAGGCATCCCAATGCCGGCGCGGATGATGTAGACCGGCCGTCGCCTTCCAGGCCAGGCCCCGGACGGCGACTCGGCGAATGAAATGGGCCACATGCGCGTCCGATGGAAACGCTTCTTTGGCAAGCCCACCGCAGCGCAGCTTCAGTCCGACTGTCCCTGGCGCGATCGACGACGTCAATGCGTCAAAATCACGAACCCAGTTCGGCCCGAAAGGAACCTCGACGAAGCCCGTCAGGTTCTCCCTCCGGAGCGCGTCGATGAGTTCGGTTGGCAATTCGGTCACGCCAGCGGGAAGTGCGACCTCGTAAACATTTACGATACTTTCATCGCGGACCGACTCGCGCAGCGCCCAAATGTGGCCAAGGTCTTCGTCGAAAGTCGAGAGAATCGTCTGGCTATTCGCTGCTTTTTGGCCGAGTGCCGTCATTGTCAAACGCGAGAGGTCCGATGCACTGAGGCCGGCGTCGAGCACCTTCGTCAATTCAATCGTCGGGCAGACGAATCGACCCAGCATCCAGCCATTCCGCGCTCCTTTTGCGGCCAGGTAATTCGGCAGCGCGACCTCAAACGGCAATTTCGCCGGCGGGAACATGCCCGCGTAATCCACGATCTCCGTCATCAAGGCGCGAACGGCGGCGTGCATTGTGTCACTCCCGGTGTCTGAATTAGCCACATTGAAAAAAAAGGGAAACTCGTGTTCGGTGATTCTCTGCTGCGTCTTTACGTCTCGCTTTTCGTCCTATCGCGATTTGGTTCGGATTCAAAATTGACGGTTGTACCAATTATACGCACACTTCCCAAAATCGCGATTGGACCACGTGCGCGCGGTGGTAGCGGTTAGCCACGCGAATGCGAAATTGATTTGCGAAGGATTCATTTCATTCGTTCATTCTCCAGATTTCAGCGTCGATATGTAAATTTAAGGGAAGGACTTTATTCCCGGTGTCGTCATTTAGGCTGGCTCGAAATGGATTTCTAACGCCCGCTCCGATTCCAATCTTTCGGTCTCATTCGTTAAAACGGGTAGACCAGGCAAGATTTGCGAATTGCAGCGCGGGCGGTAACGGCCTACAATGAGGACAGACCATCGGCAAGGGCGCGTTCGGACGAACGCACGTCGGATCACATACGCCTTGGAAACCATCTCATGACGCGACCACGACGGCAGCGGGGTCTATCGGTCCAGTCGCCGCTAGAAACCTACTTGCGCGAAATCAACGAAACCGCGCTCCTCAGTGCGGACGAGGAAAAAGCGCTTGCGCACCAAATCATCGACAATGGAGACACCGAAGCACGCGACCGCATGGTGCGCGCCAACTTGCGCCTCGTAGTCAATATTGCACGCAGCTACACTGGCAAAGGCCTCGCGCTTCAAGATTTGATCGAGGAAGGCAATCTCGGCCTGCTCCGTGCCGTCGAGGGTTTCGACCCGACGATGAACACTCGCTTCAGCACGTACGCCAGTTACTGGATCAAGCAGTCGATCAAACGAGCACTCGTCAATACCGCGAAGACCATCCGGATCCCTGCCTACATGGTGGAGTTGCTTGCAAAATGGCGGCGCGCCACCTCACAGTTGCAGGATCAACTCGGCCGACCGCCGACACAGGAAGAAGTCGCCCGCAGCATGAATTTGCCCAAGAAGAAGCTCGCCATCATTAAGAAGGCGATTCGCGTCTACAATGCCGCTCCGCAGACCGATCAGCCTGAAACGGGTTGGTCGCTCGATGAAATGGTGACGGACGGCAACTCGAAATCACCCGACATCGAAATGGTCGAGGCGGACGACCTCAAGCATGTCCTCGAATTGCTCGACAAAATGGACATTCGCGAGGCCACAGTCTTGCGCATGCGTTTCGGCATCGACGGCGGAGAGCCGAGAACGCTCAAGGAGATCGGCGAAAGCCTCGGCCTGACCCGTGAGCGCGTCCGCCAAATCGAAAGCGAAGCCCTGGGCAAACTCAGCGAGAGCATGCACAGTGAGTGAGCCATATAGCCGGCCATTTACGGCGGGTGAACAGCCGCTAGAGCGGTTATAACTATCGGATTGCATACGTCGTAGTGCGGGCTTTAGCCCGCTTCCTACCCAAAGCGGGCTAAAGCCCGCACTACGAAATGCGCAATGCAATCGTTAACCGCTCTAAAACTATAGCGCTATGTTCTCCCCTTTCCCCGAGGGAGTGGGGAGCAAATGCCATCTGTCTATATGTCACCGTTCCGTCAACTCCTTTACCAGTTCTGTCGCCCCGTACAGATTTTGCAACGATTCCATGATGGCCCGCGAGTACACGCTGATGTGCCTCGCCTGGTGGTCGGTGTAGACGAAGTTGCGCACCAGTCCGTGCCGATTGCGGTCGAAGTTGATGCCGACGAATTCGCCCTTGCGATTCAATACGGGGCTTCCCGAATTGCCGCCGATGGTGTCGGCCGTCGAAACGAAGTTGAACGGCGTTTTGCCGTCAAGTTTGGCGCGGCCGTCCAGCCAGCGATTAGGCAGGTCGAACGGATGGCGATTTTCCTGCTCCTTGGCGCGATGGTACATCTCGTCGAACGTCGTCGCATAGTCAAGCTTCACGCCATCGACCTCGTAACCCTGCACGGACCCGAAGGCGAGCCGCAGCGTGAACGTGGCGTCGGGCGCGATAGACGTTCCGAATTTGGCGAAGCGGATTTTCGCGATGTCGCTGTAGGCTTGCTGCTGAATCTCGTCAAGCTCGTCGAATTTCTGCCGCTGCAACCGGGCATCTCCGTCCACGAACCGCGCGAACTCGAGCATCGAATCGGTCATCGCTTCTCCCGGCGGCGTGCCAGCCTCTCCCGCGAGAACCTTGCGGCGATTGACATTGTCAAGCGACGTGCCGGCGATCAGTTCCTTCGCGCGGTCGGGAATCGACTTGCCCGCGAGAATTTTCTTTGTCAATGCGTGCTCGGCGCCAAGTTGCTCGGCGAGAAAATAGAGCGAGGCAGCCAGCTTCATCTGTTCGTATTCCTTGACGATCGGCGCCGGTGAATAGAGTTGAAACTTGAGCGAGCTTAACGCCGAACTCCGGTATTCCGCCAAACGGTCGGCATCGGGCTTGGCAAGTTCGTCTTTCATTCGCGCAATCGTCCGCGCGATGCGAAATAGGCGGCTGTCGAAAGCGTCGCCGCGTTCTAGCAGGTAGTACACCTTCTCGAAATCCGACAGTTTCTTCTGTGCGTCGGCGATTCGCTTCCACGGGGCTTCCTCCTTTGCGTCCACGGATACGCGAAGCGCGGTTTCCTGTTCGAATTTCGTCCGCATGATGGCAGGATCGAGCAATCCGTGGTATTGTCCTGTCAGTGCCTTGCGAGCATTGGCGGCCGGGAAGAGATCGCGCTGGGCCCATCGCCTGGGTTCGGGGCCTTTCTCCGCGTATTGCGTCAAGAGAGCTTCGCGATAGCGCAGCATTTGCAGCGTATAAGGCAGCAACGAATCGCGCCGATGCAGCAAGCGAGCGTAGGTCTCGAGTCGATTGGTCGTGCCCGGATGTCCCGAGACGAATACGAGATCTCCCGCTTTCGGGCCGAGCGAGCTGAAAGGGAAATAATCCGGCGTCTTGGCAGGTTTGCCATCTTCGTACACGCGGAAAAAGCAAATGTCGAGATTGTAGCGTGGATACTCGAAGTTATCGGAATCGCCGCCGAAGAACGCGATCTGATGCTCGGGCGCCATCACCAGACGAACATCGGTGTACTTCTTGTAGCGATAGAGGTGATATTGCGCGCCGTAATAGAGCGTCACGATATCGCTGCGCAGACCCGTCTTGGCGAGCGAATCCTTGGTGATCTGGGCCATTACCGAACGCCGGGCGGCCATCGCGGCGGCGGCGCTCATGCCAGGCTTGATGACGCCCTGTACCTCCTTGGTCACGTCGATGATTTCCTGCAACACATTCAGTTCGAGGTCCGGGCACTTCAATTCGTCGGACAACGTCTTGGCAAGAAAGCCGTCGCGGTAGAGATCTTTGCCCTTGCTGCTCAGTTTTTGCAAGGCGTCCGAGCCGATGTGGTGATTGGTAATCGCCAGACCGTTGGGCGAGACGAAACTGCCCGATCCGCCGTTGTTGAAGCGGATCGACGCCTTCATCGCGCGATTCAACCACGCTTCGGTAAGGTCGAAGCCGTATTTCTTCTTGAGCAAGTCGCGCGGCGGCTGATTGACGAGCCACATGCCCTCATCACCGTGGACGAGAACGGGAACAAGGAACAACCACAAAAATCCAAGAATGTGCTTCATCATTGTTATCATCCAAGCCCAGCGGGTGAGCGCAGCGAACCCCTGGAGTCAAACGCGATCCTAATCCCAGGGGTTCGCTGCGCTCACCCGCTGGGCTTGTGGGATTATCAAATTGGTTGAACGCGGCGCTGTCAAGCAAATCTCCGTGGAATAAAACGCAAGAGACACCCTCTGGACCATGCCATGACTGAACCACCCGCCGCGACCGATGCGCCTGCCGAATCTTTGTTCATGCGGCGAATGCGCATCGCAACCTATAGTGCAGTACTGCTCGTTCTCGCGATTCATCTTTTGAAAGAACTCCGCGACATCCTGGAACCGCTGTTCATTGCCCTGTTTCTTGGGTTTTTGCTTCATCCCATCCACCGCTGGCTGATGAAACGAGGCATCTCATCGGTGTTTGCCTACGTCGCCATCGGGGGAATGGTGATCATTGCCGTCTTGGGCATCGCGTCGTTGATGGTTGCCAACCTATCCGACGCGGCAGACATGCAGAAGCTGCTGAAATACGAGAAGCGCCTCGACGACATGATTCAGGGCGCGCATGCCCGAATCCCGTTTGACGTGCCCCAACCCAAGGATCGCATCCTGCGCGAGATCAACATTTCGTCAGAGGATATCGTAACCGCGGCTGGCTCGACGCTGAGCCGATTTCGCGCATCGACCACGTGGATCGTTTTGACGATTCTTTACATCATGTTCCTGATCGCGGAAAAAGTGAGCTTTCCACACCGCCTCGCGCTGGCGTTTGGCGAACAGCACGGCGAACGGATCATGAGCGTCGTTGGCAAAATCAATCTCGCGATCAGCCAGTATGTCGCGGTGAAGACGCTCGTCAGCGCGCTCGCAGGCATTTCCTCTTACGTGGTCCTGGCCTTCTTTCAGGTGGAACTGGCCGCCACCTGGGGGATCCTGATCTTTCTGCTCAACTACATCCCGTACCTCGGAAGCCTGATCGCCGTGTCTGTGCCCATTTTGCTGAGCTTTCTGCAATTTGACGAAATCTGGAAAGGCTTTGTCATCGCGGGTTTGCTGATTGGCATTCAACAGGTTATCGGAAGCTGGATCGAACCGCGCATGGCCGGGCAACGGCTGGACGTCAGTCCGCTGCTCATCGTTCTGTCGCTGGCTTTCTGGTCTTTCATGTGGGGCATCGTCGGAGCGATTCTCGCTGTCCCTTTGTTGGTGTGCGTGAAGCTGATTTTGGAGAACATTGCCGAGACCAAGCCAATCGCGACCTTGATTTCTAACCAGTGACCTGCCATCTCCGAACCCTTGACAATCCTTCGGTAGCTATCGCTCCCGGCTCGCCGAGTGTCGTCTGTCTGCCCGTCTTGCCATACAATTGCTTTGCGTGTCCCGCGAAGCACAGCAAACGGGGCGCTGCGGAGTAGTTCATGGATCGTGCGGCGTCCCTCATTTCTCCCGGCAGCAAGATATTAGCAGGGTGGTATCGCCAGCTTGCGGCGCTCAAACCGCGCAGGATTTGGGTCGGCTACATTTACCTTCACCGCATTGAAGCCCCGGTTGAAGTCCTGCGCGAGCAACCTGTCGATCCACTTATCCTACTCATCCTGCAAGCGATCAATGCGGCGCCGGTAAACGAATTCGACCGCTGGCTCGGGCTACCACCCGCTGTCCTTGCGAACATCCTGCAATCGATGCAGCGCGAGAACTTGATTGCGCGTGCGAATGATAATTGCTGGGCCATCACCGAACGAGGCAAACTCGCCGTGGACCGGCAATCCGTCCCCGTTCATTCGACGGAACGCCAGGTTCTACCGTTCGTCGAGAGACTGGATCAGGCCGGCCAGCGGGTAGGGCCGCCCCTTTTTCTGGCGATCGGGAATGGCCCTCGCGCCGACTGGATCGTTGATGACGCCCACTCCTTCGATTCAGGCATCTTGCAAACGTGCATCAAGGAATCGAACGAATGGAAAGCGATGACCCGTTTTCCGACAGAAATCGAGAGATTCGGAATCGATGCTGCAACCGATTGGCAACGCGTCATCGTCGATCATCCCGAACGTATGATGACGGTGTTTCTGACGACAGAGCAAGAATTGCTCGGATTCGCCATCAAAGTCGAAGGCTGGAGTCTGAATGAGCGCTCGCCAGTGCTTCGTCTACCTTCCGCGGCATTGCCGGGCCTTTCAGCCTTATTGACCGAACCCACGGACGAGGCCTGGCGTGATGCCTGGCGAGCGTGGTGCAAGCAGCGCAGCCTGCCCGCAAATGAGGTTGAGGCGTGCAAAGTCGCCTTGGCATCGGCTCGCGTCGAAATTCAGGCGCCGCCCAGACTCGTGCAACGCCTGCAAGCCGCAAATAATGAACTTCTGAAGGGCGACGCATGGCTGCTCGTTGGCGAGGGATATATCCGCCCAGCAGCGCCGATGGCGATGAAAACGGCCTAAAAAACATCAACGCCAAATATCCGACGTGGCGTCGCCGTTGGGGAAGCGCATTTCGTGAGCGCGGACGGGTCCGTCAGGCTCGGCGCCGAAATCGACGTAGAAGCGGTCGTTGAGGGTGAGGCCGCCCTTCTGGGTATCGCAGTCGATTTGCAGCATGTACGATCCCTGCTTGCCGATATTGGGATAGAACTGATTGTCCCAGCTGCTGAAGAGAGAACTGGTGACATACAGGCGTCGCCCATCGGCGCTGACTTGCAGCATCTGCGGACCGCCTTGCAGCTTCTTGCCGCGAAACTCGGGCGCCTTGCCAAGAACGCCGCCGAGCCAAACCTGGCCGACGAGTTTTGGCTGGGAGGGATTGCTGACGTCATATTGCCGGATATCGCCGTGCAGCCAATTCGAAAAGTAGAGATACTTGTCGTCCATCGACAACACCAAGTCGGTGATGAGGCCCGGAACCGGAATGTCCCAGCCCTTGACTTTCTGAGACGGGACTTCGATGACCTTCTCGACTTTCCATTCCGTTCCCACCTTGTGCCAATGCCACATGACGCTGGAGAGTGCCGCTCCGACAAAGCCGTGCGTGCTGGCGGGATTGTGATGAAAGCGCACCTCGAGGGGAATCATTCCGTCGCCGCCGAGATCGAAGGTCTTGATGATCTTACGTTCCTTCCAGTCCCAGAAATGGATCGATTGACCGTATTTCCCGGCCTTGACATCTTCGAGCTTGAAGCCCGGACGGACGGTGTTCGGCGCCGCCCATTCGCTTGACACCATGACGTTGTGACGCGGCTGATACCAGAAATCGTAGTTGTACTTCATTCCCTTTTTGTTCGTTTCCCAGACTCCCGAGACTTCGAATTTGTCGTTGAGCATCAGGAAGCCGCCCGGGGCGTCGCCTTTTTCGTTGCCTAACATCGAAATCATGATGTTGCCATCCGCCAGGCAATGCACAGTGTGCGGGCTGGTGAGCTTCGTCTTGTTGATGACCTCGACCGGCTCGATGACCTTGTGCATCTTCGGCTCGCGCGGGTTCTTCGTATCCACAACATGAATGCGGCTCGACACAAGCCCGGGGATGATAAGGTAGCGCCGTTCGCACCGGCCTTCACAGCTGGCGCAGGCGTTCCAGCCGAAGTGGTGCAGTTCATCGCCGACGTTGGGCATCTTCAGCCGATGAATGACCTTGGAGTACGTCTTCGAAGCCGGATCGACATCGACCGTCGCAAGGTAATCCGGCTTCTTGATGTTCGTCCCGGCATAGGTCGCAACGACGTACGCTAGCTTCTCAGGCGGCGATTTGGCGGCGTCTTGCAGCGAAGGGAAAATGCGTTCTCCCGCCGGCTGGCCGGATGATTGCGTGGACGCGAGGCCGAGGAACATGGCGCAGATTGAAAGAACACATACGACTGGAATGGAAATCTTCATGCGAATCCTCCGATTGGCGAAGGCGAAACATTTTTCGGGCACGGCAATTCTATTTGATCGGGAGCAGATCAGCCTGCGCCAATTCCATTTTCGTCTCCTCTCGCAGCAGTAATCGCGATGCCGTGTTGTAAGGATGGACATCGTCGGTCAGTACTACAGCGCCACCTCCCCTCGCCCCTGTACTCAGGGGAGAGGGGTCGGGGGTGAGGGGTTTGGGACTTGTCGCTTTGTGTCGCCTCTCCCCCTCACCCCCAACCCCTCTCCCCTTGAATACAGGGGGAGACGGGAGTAAATGCCGGTCATTGCTGCTGTTATGGATCGATCGCTGTTTGAGTTAGCGCTGTAGAATTAGACTAGAACTGGGCGAAGGCGCGATGAGATAACCGAGGAACCCGCCGGAAAGCGTTGCCCACAATTTGGCATGCCGATGAACGACGAACCTCTCATTAACGAACTGCTGCTCCGCTGGGAAACCGCTCGCCAACAGGGACGCGTCGTCTCGGCCGCGGAACTCTGTGCGGAATGTCCCCATCACCGCGAAGAGTTGGCGGCTCGCATTCATGCCATCACGCACATGGAACATGTCCTCGGCGTCATCCACTCCGACCCCAACCGCACGATGGCGGCAGCGGAATCCGACGATGGTGAAGCCGAATCGTACCCGCAGATACCCGGATACGACATAACGCGCATCATCGATCAAGGCGGCATGGGCGTCGTTTTCGAGGCCCGGCAACTGAAGCCGCCTCGCACGGTCGCATTGAAGATGATCTCCAACGCTCACGCCGGGCCGAAGATCACCGCCCGTTTTCGCATCGAAGCCGAGGCTGCGGCAAAATTGCAGCACCCCAATTTCGTGCAAATCTTTCAAGTGGATGAAGTGAAGGGCCGGCCCTTTTTCTCGATGGAGTACGTCACCGGCGGCAGCCTCGCGCAGCTTCTCACGCTCCGATCCCTGCCCGCGCGGCAGGCCGCGGAGCTTGCCGAAACGCTGGCGCGAGCCGTCCATTTCGCCCATTCGCATGGCATCGTCCATCGCGATCTCAAGCCGGCCAACATCATGCTCGCGGCGGATGGCACGCCGAAGATCGCCGACTTTGGACTCGCCAAACGACTCGACGACGATTCCGCGCACACGCACACGGGCGAGATCCTCGGCACGCCAAGCTATATGGCGCCAGAGCAAGCCGAGGGAAAAAAGCACGTGATCGGCCCAGCCACCGACGTCTACGCCCTTGGCGCGATGCTGTACGAAATGCTCGCCGGCAGGCCGCCGTTCCTGGGATCGAACCCGCTGGATACGCTGCGCCAGGTCGCGCGTTGCGAACCGGTGCCGCCCTCTCGATTGGCAGCGGTGCCTCGCGATCTGGAAGCGATTTGTCTGAAGTGCCTGGAAAAATCGCCCAGCCATCGATACGCATCCGCGCAATCCCTGGCGGATGACCTGCGCCGTTTTCTGAGCGGCCAACCAGTGACAGCGCGCCCCATCGGCCCAATGCGGCGTGTCGGCAAAGTGCTTCGGCGTCATCCACAGGCCGTGGCGCTGATCCTGCTCGCCAGCGTCTTCCTCGGCTACATTGCCGCGCAGTTCCGCACAAACAATCCGCCAATCGACGATTCCGCTGACACTTCGACAAAGCTCAGGCAGCGAGCCGAAGCTCTCGCGCCCGTCGTGAAGGAGATATTGCGGCGCAACTGTTTTGAATGTCACGGCAACGAACTGAACATCGTTCAGAAAAATCTTCACGTGCTAAACCACAAGGAGTTGGTCGCGGGTAACCGCCGAATTGTCGTGCCCGGGTCGCCCGAAAACTCTCGGCTGATTCAGCGCATCGCCGATGGCTCGATGCCGCCTGAGGAGGAGGAGTTGCGTTTGCCTCGGGTGACAGAGAAGGAACTGACGATCCTGACGGAATGGATCCGCGGCGGAGCGCCGCCGCTGCCGGAGGGCGATGCCAAGTCGCCCATTGCTCCAGCCGAGCCGCATTCCAAATTGGCAGCCGAGGTGAAGGATATTTTCCGCAAGCGTTGTTACGAGTGCCACAAATCGGCCAAGGCAGAGGGCGGCATCAAGATCATGCATCACCGTCTGCTGGTGAGCGTGCGCAAAGTCGTCGTGCCCGGTCAGCCGGCTGAATCGGAACTGCTCAACCTACTCACGACAGACGACGAAGACGCCCGCATGCCGCCTCGCGAGAAGCAGAGGCTATCGGAACAAGAGATCGAAGCGGTGCGCCGCTGGATCCTCGAAGGAGCGCCAGCGTTCCCCAAAACGGAGTAACGTGGCTGTTTGAGATCGTAGCCATCACGCTCCGCGTGATGGATTCTTCGCTGACCGAATCCAAACCCATCACGCGGAGCGTGATGGCTACGGTGGGCTGCAATCACTTGCCAAGTTTCTTCCAATCGAGGGTGACTTCGATCGTCTTGCCCGCAGGCACGTCCACTGCAAGAGTCTCGCGATGATTGGTGTCGGGATGGACGAAGGTCAGCGCCTGTTTCCCGGCGGGCACATTCGCAATCTGGAATTTCCCGTTCGAGTCCGTGACCGCGTGATAAGGATGCTGGGCCAGGATCACCCACGCCCGCATCCAGTTGTGCAGGACGCAGCCGATCTGGATCGGATTCTTTTGCCATTTGAACTTATGCTCGAACGGCTGCCCCGACGGCGTCGTCACATTAAACACGTTCTCCGGGTGAATCGACAATGCATTGACGGCATGATTGTACAAGTCGTTATTCTCGAACCGCACCTTCTGCCCTTCTTGCACCGTCACAACGCGCGGAATGAAGATCATGTCGCGCTGATCGATCAACACCGGCTTCGCTTTCGCGTCGGCAGGTAGCTTTTCCTTCCAGGAAAGAACGACGGCCACATCGCGCAGTCCCTTCGATTTGGCGTGAACGACGATATCGTTGTGAAGCAGAATCTGCCCATCCGTGAGCGTGACTTTCTTGCTCGGCGGCACGACGCCGGTGTAACGCACGACGCCGACGATCGTTCCGGTCGGCGCCTGCGCGAGTAGCGCGGGTGTAACGAGCAACAGAAAAACCAGGGCGAACATCGATTGAGGCATCATTTTATTTCCGCTGAAAACTAACGACACCACCGTCACGCTAGTCAGGAAGATTCACCACTTCACCACCCGAACGGGTGACAAACGCTTGCAAATTCTGCGGCGTCGTTTTGCCCCGTGGAAATCGCCGCACGGTGCCGTCGCCCAGGCATGCCATGAAGCTATCGTCGCCCCAGTGGTTGCCGACAACACTCAATGGCACGCCTTGTGGACCTTCCGTGAACGAGATATCATCGGGCCTCATCCAGTTCACTGGATTGGCGGCTTCGACGATGAAAATGGTGTTACTCGAACCATCGGTGATTCCCGTAAAGCTTATACGTTGAGGCATGACGCCAGGCCCGGCGGAAGGTGGAAAAGCGGACCCCTTGCTTACGAACACTTGATAGTAAGTATTACCGTCGGCCGGTTTGCCGGGGAGTTGGTAGGCTTTCGGCATCTTCGACCAGAATTGCTTGTTGTGAGCACTATCCCAGGGTTCGTCTCTGCGAATCTGGTTGAACAACGGACCTTGACCAAGGTCTTCGAGGATGGCAACACGCCAGCTCAAGATCGGCTTGTTCGATTTCATGTCATAAATGGCGTGCGTTGGCAGTACCCGGTTTCGGTCATTCGAGGCATGCATCGCCAGACCGATTTGTTTGAGATTGTTGATGCTTTCAATTTTACTGCCGACGTTCTTCAGGTTATCCTGAACCGCGGCGACGGCCTGTTTACCCTGTTGGTAGATGTACCAGCCGAGAAACCCGCCGCCGGCGCAAAGCACGAGCGTGAGAAACCCGCACCCGCCGCCGATGATGAGCAGCCAGTTCGGGCCGCTCTTGGCGTCGCCGGACTTCTTTTTGCGCGGCTTGTCGTCATCGTCATCGTCGTCATCGGTATTAGCTGCGCGTTTGGCGAACTGCATTGCAGTCGGATCGTCAGCGAGCGAACGGATTCGGGACGGGATGGAATCGTCACGATTGGATTCAAATTCGGGCATACAAAACGTCTCCTAGGGTGGTCAATCAAATCAGAATTAACTTAATACTACAGCGCTACTTTCTCCCCTCTCCCTCCGGGAGAGGGGAGAAAATGCATTGCAGACAAGCGGTTACGGAGTTCATATTTACGAATCCAGCGCTGTAGAATTAATAACGCTCGGAATATTCGATGCGAACGCTAAACGACAAGCAGGGTGTCATCAATCGCCCTGCCCCATGCCGATTCGGCGATGCAGATCGTCCACGACCCAGTGGAAAGCGGTCAGGTGGATCGATTCGACGATGCCCATGTCGTCCAGCGGAACGTGCAGCACCTTCTGAGCCATATTCTTGAGTTTGCCGCCCGTGAATCCGGTGCAGCCGACCGTCACCAGTTTGTTCTTATTCGCCCATTCGACGGCACGGAGAATATTCGGACTGTTGCCCGATCCGCTGATGGCAATGAGCAGGTCGCCGGGCAGCGCGAAGTTCTTCAGTTGTTCGGAAAAGACGCGGTCGAAGCCCTCGTCGTTGCCCCAGGCGAGGATGTAGGGCGTATTGTCCGTAAGGCTCATGATGCGCAGGCGTTTCTTTGCATCGTTGTCAAAGTCCTCGCGTCTGAGCGTGCCTTTGCCGAGATCTTCGCACAGGTGTGATGCGTTCGACCCGCTGCCGCCGTTGCCGATCACGAATACGGTGTTGCGCGATTTGTAACAGGAGTAGATCGCGTCGGCAAGAGCCTGGATTTGCGCGGGATCGATCTTGCGAATTTCGTCGCAGACGAAGTTCAAGAACTGGGCGGGATTGAGTTTCGTGCCGATCATGGGGATGCCTTCCGAACGAAATCCTGGATGAATGAACAACGCGAATCGAGCGTCTACCAATTAGCTCGGCCACGGTTGACGTTGAGGGTGTTTGGATTATTGTAAACATACCTGCCTGAATCTGCCATGCGATTGTCGTTTGGCGTGAGTCTTTTCGAGTGTTCTCGTTTCACCTGATGAGGAGTCCCCCATGCATTTGTTGATGAAAAGTTTGTGCGGTTTCTTGATGTTGAGCGTGCTCGGCTTGGCCTTCGGCGATGCGATCATCGCGCAGGACAAAGCCAAGGCAAAGAAAAAGGAAACCAAGAAAGTGGAATTGAAAGTCAAGAAGGGCGACACCGCCCCAGCCTTCGAAAGCGTTGACGAAAACGGCAAGACCGTCAAGTCGTCGGAACTCGTCGGCAAGAAGATTGTCGTTCTCTATTTCTACCCGGCCGACTTCACCGGCGGCTGCACCAAGCAGGCTTGCGGGTTCCGCGACGATATCGAGAAACTCGGCAGCAAGAATGTCGTCGTGCTCGGCGTGAGCGGCGATTCCGTCTCGACGCACAAGCTGTTCAAGGCGCACCACAAATTGCCGTTCAGCCTGCTCGCCGACGAAAAGGGCACCGTCGCCAACACTTTCGGCATTCCCGTCAAGGACGGCGGCAAATCGCCGACGATTGACGCGAAAGGCGAAAAAGGCTCGGCAGCACGCGGCGTGACCATCTTGCGCTACACCGTCGTCATCGGCCTCGACGGCAAGATCGCCGACGTCAGCCCCATCGGCGACGCCGCCGGCGACTCCAAGCGCGTCGCGGCCATCGTCACCAGCCTCTCGAAGTAAATCAAAATTATAAGCCCAGGGATGAGCGTCTGCGAATCCCTGGGCTTCTTGCATCATTTCCGCTTGTCCTGTCTGCCGATCGCGTGTAAACTCACCTTGCAAATCTACGCTCGTCCACAATTAAAATGTTCGGAGAATCGGCGATGAAATCCAACTGGAAATTCAAATTCGTGCTATTCGCTATCGCGGCCGTATTTCTTGGCTCCTCCCTCCCCGCGCAAGATACGAAAGATCAACCCAAGCCCAAGACCAAGAAGGCGGACGACATCGTCGTCAACGGCGAGCTCCTTGCGGTCGATCTCAAGGATCGATTGACCAACACCCACTGCAAGACCTTCACCTTCAAGATGGAGAAGGACAAGGGCTATCAGTTCCAGGTTTCCAGCAAGGCGTTTCCGCCATACCTACGCATCGAAAACCGCGGCGGGCAGATCGGAGCCGCAGGCACGGCTCGTTTCGATCCCGCTAACGGGCAGTCGGCGTTTATCGTGCATCGGCCATCCAAGACGGAAGATTTCGAGATTATCGTCACTTCGCAATTCGCGAACCGTGTCGGCAAGTTCACGTTGACGATCAAGGAACTCACGGGCGACGAAGGCAAGCCGATCGAACTGAAGCTGCAAAACGGCCAGGTCGCCTACAACGGCATGCTCACCCCGGCGGACCCGCGCTACAACGGCACGAAGATCCACAAGTACTTCATTGTCCAGCTCGAAAAAGGCTGCACCTACCAGATCGACCACATGAGCCAGGCGTTTGACGCATACCTCTACCTGCAAGATCCCTCGGGCCGAGTCATCGCTCAGGACGACGACGGCGGCGTCGGGCTGAATTCGCGCATCGCGCACCGCGTGACTGAAAGCGGCAAATACCGCATCGTCGCCACAAGTCTCGGCGGTTCGAGCACGGGCCAATTCAACTTCACCATCCGCCACACGGCGGGGCAGCCGGAGAAGAAGTAGCAAACGCTGGTAATAAAAATCTGACCACGGATAACACCGATGGGCACGGATAAATGCAGGAAGATTGAATTTTTCCTCTTTTTTTCATCCGTGCGGATTCGTGTTATCCGTGATTCTTTTTCCTTACCACTTCACGCGATCCAGAACCAATTTTGCTTTTTCGTTGAACAACGACTTCTCGCCGCCTTTCTCAAGGAAACCTCGCAGCTTCTCGGTCGGGTCCGAAAGAAATACGCTGCGGACTTTCTTGTCCTTGCCGTAATCGACTTTTCCGGTCAAGCTACCGCTCTCGACGGCTTTCGCCGTCGCGGGCAAATCGAAGAGCCATACCGTGAGTTTATCTTTTTCGACGGCGTACTTTGTGAGCAGATACTTCGGCGTTCCCCATGTTCGCGGCTTGTCGTTTTCCTTTTTCAGCTCGACAAGGTTCATAAAGTCACTCGCGCCAACTTTGCATGAAAAGCCAAAGAGCGGCGAATCTCCGGGGTGGATCGATTTCTCTTTCATATTCACGCGAACGTGGTAGATGGCAAACAGCCCCTTGGGTGCGTCGGCAACTTCGTCCCGGACCTTGCCGATGAAGTAGTGTTGGTAATAGTCGGCGCCATCGGGCATGCGCCATTCGCCGAATAGCCGGTCGTCAAACGTGGCCGTCGCCGGATCCGCGAGCGGATGCTGGGATTCGACGACGCACGCAGTCTGGCTCAGCAAAAGCAATCCCAGGAAGACGCTGCAAAGTAGATGAGATTTTCCCGACATGGCAAAGTCTCCAAAAGTAGGAAGATGTGGCAAACGCGACAATCTCAATGTCATTACGCATTTTATGAGGTTCGGGCCCTCGAACCTTTGCATTTCGGCGAATGAATTCGTAATTTACTCATGCGGGCCGAAGGTATCCCTCCCAGCTGCAGACAATTCAATCGAGCAAAACGCATGGCAAATTCCGCCGAGGAAACGATGATCGCCGAACTGCGCGATACCTTTCGCGCATTGACGGCGCAGCTTGGGCGTGTGATTGTCGGGCAGGACAAAGTCATCGAGCAGTTGCTGATCGGCCTCTTCAGCCGCGGTCACTGCCTGCTGGTGGGCGTGCCCGGTCTTGCGAAGACGCTGTTGGTCAGTTCGCTGGCGCGAATCCTTGACCTGTCGTTCAAGCGAATCCAATTCACGCCAGACCTGATGCCTGCGGACATCACTGGCACAGACATCTTGCAGGACGACCCGGCAACGCATCAGAGAAAATTCGTATTTCTCCCGGGCCCACTCTTTGCGAACATGATCCTCGCCGATGAAATCAACCGCACGCCGCCGAAGACGCAAGCGGCTCTGCTAGAAGCGATGCAAGAGCACCACGTGACGGCGGGCGGGCAGACCTATAATCTCCCGGAACCGTTCTTCGTGCTGGCCACGCAGAATCCCATCGAGCAGGAAGGCACGTATCCGCTGCCCGAAGCACAGCTCGATCGTTTCATGTTCCAGATTGCCGTGACTTATCCAAGCCGCGACGAGGAGCTTTCGATCGTCAAACAGACGACGGCTGGCAAGCCTCCGGAGATACAAAAAGTGCTGTCGGCGGAAAAGATCCTGCGCTTGCAGGACCTGGTTCGCCAGGTGTTGGTCGCCGATCATGTATTTCAGTACGCAGTCGATCTCGTGCGGGCAACTCGGCCGAAGGAAACCAACACGCCGAAGTTCCTGGAAGAATTCATCGCCTGGGGCGCCGGACCGCGCGCCAGCCAGTACCTGATCCTGGCGGGCAAAGCGCGGGCGATCCTCCACGGCCGACTGCACGTGACGACGGACGACATTCGCGATGTCGCCTGCCCGGTCCTGCGTCATCGCCTGGTGACGACGTTCCACGCCGACGCCGAGGGCGTGACGACTGATCAAGTGGTCGAACGCTTGCTCAAGGAACTGCCAAAACCCCAGGAAACCGCCGCGGCGAAAGTGCTCGGATAATTCCGCACCCCGTTTAGCCGCTCGACTTCGGCGAGCGCGGACGTTGCGATATGCACGACGCGTTCGCGCTCGCCAGAGGCGAGCGGCTAAACAAATAAATGTCATGGCGAAAAAGACCTCCATCTTTGACCCGACGGCGCTCGCCAAGTTTGGCCGGCTGGGGTTGATCGCGCGCAACGTCGTCGAAGGCGTCATGAGCGGGGTACACAAAAGTCCCTACAAGGGCTTCAGCGTCGAATTTGCCGAGCATCGGCAGTATTACCCCGGAGACGAGATTCGCCACATCGACTGGCGCGTCTTTGGCAAAACCGATCGCTATTACATCAAAGAACACGAGGAAGAAACCAATCTGCACGCCCATCTCATCGTTGATGCGTCCGGCAGCATGAGCTATCGTGGCGCGGGAATAAGCAAATTCCAGTACGCCCAGTATTTGGCGGCATCCCTGGCGTACCTCATGCTGCATCAACGGGACGCCGTCGGCCTGGTGACCCACGACAACGCCCTGCGCACCATGCTGCCGCCGAGATCCACGTCCAAGCAACTCACCCATATCTTGCGGACGCTCGAATCGGCCGCGCCCGGCGGCGAGACGAACCTCGCCCTCGTGTGGGATCGCCTGGCGATGCGCATCCGCGCACGCGGCATGCTGCTCATCTTCTCCGATTGTTTTGACCACTTGCCGCACATCATCCACGCATTGCGGCATTTGAGCCATCGTCGGCACGAGATCATGCTGTTTCACATTCTCGCGCCGGAAGAAATCGAGTTTCCGTTCACGCGCCGCGCTCAGTTTCGCCATATCGAGAAGGCGTCGGAGCTTCGCCTGGCCGACCCGGCCGGCGTGCGCGAGGCGTATCGACGAAATATCGATGTCTTTTGCCAGGAATTGCGAGTGAAGGCGGCGAATCTGCGTATCGATTATCACTTGATGCGCACCGATCAACCGGTGGACCGAGCGCTTGGCGCGTATCTGTTAAAGCGGATGGCATTGTGATGGCGACGTGGTAGTCGCCGAGCGGGTAGTAACGCAGTTCATACGATAATGCCATCCCATGAAAGAAACCTCCCACGGAGTCGCGAGTATGTTGCGAATTGGAACCGCATTCACCCTGGTCCTACTTGGCGCTAGTTTGGTTCACGCTCAGAACTTGCCGAAGATGAAATTCAACGATGTGGCCGAGATCGCGCCCGGCGTATTCTTCCGCTACTCGTCGATCAGCGCGACCGACAAAAGCGTGGTATTCGGGGGATCGAACAATATCTGGATCGTTTTCGAAGATTACGTCATGGTCTACGACGCCAACTTTCCGAAGGAAGCCGGCGACGTCATCGCGGCCATCCGCAAGACGACCGACAAGCCGATCCGCTACGTCGTCGATTCGCACCACCACGGCGATCATGCCTATGGCAACGCCGTATTCGCCAAGGCGGGCGCCACGATCATCGCCTCGGCCAACACCGCGCGACTGCTGCGAGTCAACGGCCCCACCGAATTCGCCGAAGCAGGCAAAGGCGCGGCCGGGCGTAAGGATATCGCCGACAGCTACCTCAAAGTGCCCGACCTGATCTTCGATCAAAAGCTCGTCTTCTCCGATAGCAAACAACATGTTGAGCTGCTTTTCCTGGGCCATGCACACACGGCAGGCGATGCACTTTTGTATTTGCCGAAACACAAAATTCTTTGCACCGGCGATTCCTGTACGAACGGTCCGTTCAACTACATGGGCCATTCCGATTCGGCATCATGGATTCGCGTGCTCGACCGGGCCCAGCAACTCGACGTAAAAACGGTCTGCCCAGGCCATGGACCGCTTGCCGGAAAAGAGCTGCTCGGAAAACAGCAGCGGTACTTCATCGAGTTGCGCGATCAAGTCAAGAAGGGTATCGCTGCCAAGAAGGATTTCGAGGATATCCTCAAATCGATCGAAATGCCCTGGCACAAGGAATGGACCGGCATCGAGGCCAACACGCGCAAGGCAGAGACACGCCACGTGTTCGATGAATTTACCGGACGAACAATGCCGTGGGACCTCGTCGAGGATTTCGGCATCTACGAAGGCCCGTCGCCGACGAAAAGCGACAAGGATTGGGCGGCGCCGAAGAAAATAATCGTGCCCGCCTTGATGCCTGCTCGACTCGCCGAATTGAAGATCATCGCCCCGGACGTATTTTTTGTTCCTGTCAAATCACTGGAAGAAGCCGCGAAGGAGGCCGCCGGCGCGGATGCCGTGCTCGGCTTCTGCTCGGCCGAGATTGTGAAGGCGAACCCGAAACTGCGTTGGATTCAGGTCGGCCATGCCGGTGTCGAAAAGGATCTCGTGCCAGAGGTCGTCAAGAGCAAGGCGACTCTAACCAACACGGCACGGCTCTACGGCCCGAATGTCGCCGATCAGGCGATGGCGCTGCTCCTTGGCTTGACACGCGGTTTGGCGCCCGACCTCCAAAGGCAGGCGGGGAAGGAAAACATCTGGAAAAAGGTTAAGGACGCATCGAACGCCCAGGAACTGCACGGCAAGAACATGCTAATCGTCGGTCTGGGCGGCATCGGCACTCAGATCGCTCGGCGGGCGGATGCGTTTGGCATGCGCGTGCTGGCGATCGATCCGAATAGCGCCATCGTCAAACCGTCGTTCGTCTTCAGCCTGGAACCGCCGGCGAAGCTGATGGACCGCCTGCCGCAAGCCGACGTCGTCGTGCTAGCCTGTCCATTGACGAAAGAGACGAAGGGCATGATCGGCAGTTCCCAGCTGAAAGCCATGAAAAAATCGGCGTATTTCATCAACATCGCACGCGGCGGCCTGGTCGATCAGGCGGCTCTCATCAGCGCCCTGAAGTCGCAGGCGATCGCCGGCGCCGGCCTGGACGTGACCGATCCCGAACCGCTGCCCGATTCGTCGCCGTTGTGGACGCTACCCAATGTAGTCATCAGTCCGCATCTCGGCGGCCAATCGGACGGCGCCCGCGATCGGCAGTGGCGGCTGTTCCGCGAGAACGTCCGCCGTTTCGTCGCCGGCGAGCCGCTGTTGTGTGTGGTGGACAAGACAAAGGGGTATTAGCCAAAAATCGTTAAGTAACCTGCGAAAAATAACATCCCGATTTGCGATTGCCGCTTGCGGCTTAGCGCTCAGCATGGCGCCCTGTTGAGCGCTAAGCCGCAAGCGGCAGATACGGACGTTATTTTTCAAGCCGCCCTTAGCCGCTCGCTATTGGCGAGCGCGTACCAATTTTAATATTCTTTCCGCCCCTGGATAATGCCGCCCTCGCCCTCGATGGCCGCTGCGATAGCGTCGAGCAATTCGTCAGCGCGTCGCCGTACTTTGCTGACGCCGATCGCGCCGCTGGTTATCCAGGGTTGATTGGTCTCGACGGAGACCTCATTGGCGTCGCGATAGCTTTCAACCGTGATCTCGAAGGAACTCCGCGGCGCCAGTGGCCCCGCCAGCAGACTAATTAGAAGGTTGCCCTTGGCCGCGCTGAACCGCTTGGATGAATCTTCGATGGGCGACAGCGAGTATCCCAAATCCTGCGCCGTGCGCCACGCTATCTTCAGGCACGTTTTTGGATCCAGATTCGTCAGCAACTTGATTCCGGGCATGAGACTCTCCCCTTGGCTGATTCCCTATTACATACTTCCATCATACGCACGATTTGGGCCACCATGTCAATTCACCTACGAGGAAATATAACGACCCTATGAGCGGCGGCGACGTAATCATCGTGGGCGGCGGTGTCATCGGTCTTGCGACGGCATACAACTTGGCCCGCCTGGGCGCTCGCGTGGCAATCTGCGACAAGGGCGGCGTCGGGATGGAATCCTCCTGGGCAGGCGCAGGGATTCTTCCGCCGAGCCATGCCGATCACGCACAACTTCCGCTCGATCGTCTTCGTGCTCTGAGTTGTGCGTTGTTCCCACCACTCGCCGACCATCTTCGCGAAATCACGGGAATCGACATCGGTTACCTCCGCTGCGGCGGACTCGAATTCAAACGCTGGATCGCCGGGCCCGACGACGAATGGTTTGGCCTGGGCGCGACCACGAAATCACTCACTGCCGAACAGGCGCTCGAACGCGAGCCCGCTCTCGGCCGCAGTCTCGGCGATGCCATCGAAATCCCCGACATGGCCCAGGTACGCAATCCGCGTTTCCTTCAGGCGCTTCGCGCGGCCTGTTTGGCGACCGAAAAAGTCACACTTCACGAGCGATCAGGCGCCGTTGAATTTGTTCGCGCAGGCGATTCCCTTAAAGCAATTCGTTTGCCAGGCGAAGAACTTTATGGCGACCGATTCGTTATCGCTGCCGGTGCGTGGTCTGGTGATCTCCTGGCCAAACTTGGGTGCCGAGTCGATATTCAGCCAGTTCGCGGCCAGATCGCACTCCTGAATCCCGGGCGAATGCTGTTCCACCGCATTCTGATACGCGGTTTGCAATACCTGGTTCCGCGCGACGATGGCCGGGTGCTCGCGGGATCGACGGAGGAACACACGGGATTCGTCAAGCAAACGACTACTGCGGGCGTGCAGGGCCTTCTGGAACTTGCGACATCCTTGGTCCCGGGTCTCGCCGACGCGGAAGTGGAGCGGACCTGGGCGGGGTTGCGTCCCGGAAGTCGCGATGGTTTGCCATATATCGGCCCCGTTCCTGGATTGCGGAACGTCCACGCCGCCGCCGGACATTACCGCGCCGGCTTGCAGCTATCCACGGGCACAGCCGAGATACTGACGCAGATGGTGTTGGGAAAGCCGTTCACGATGCCGATGGACGCGTTTCGATTGGATCGACATTAACCCGGCGAGCCAGAAGCGTGGGCGACTGGAGAGAATGCATCACGCGGAGCGTGATGCCTACGATAACCGCTACGGACCACGGAAAAAACAATGGACCAGCCCGCCATTCGGAATTTGACGAAAGAACTCGCCGAGGATCTCGGCTGGCTGGAAGAGCACGCGCGCGGCCAACCCGCTCATGCGAATCAAGCGGCGAGGTTGCGATTCGCCGCCGCGCTCGTGCGCAACGTGATGGCGCCGCTCCTCGAAGGCCATCCCGCCGCACCGTTGCATGTGGCAGTCGTTGGCGGCGCGGGCACGGGCAAGAGCACGATCGCGAACATGCTGTGCGGCGCCGTGCTGGCCGAGTCGAACCCGCAGGCCGGTTTCACGCGTCACCCGACAGCTTATGTGCCCGCAACGGGAGCGCTGGCCTGGCCATCGAGCCTCGGGTTTCTCGGCCCGCTTCAACGATTGAGCCGGCCGGAACCGTCAAGCCTGGACGCCGACGTCTACCAAATTCGCCGCGTTGGCGAAGAAGCCGGGCAGTTCGGCGTGCTCGAAGAATTTGTCGTCTGGGACTGCCCGGACATGACAACATGGGCAGCCACGGGCTACGTGCCGCGTCTGCTTGAGGTGACGGCTCTCGCCGACGTCGTCGTGTATGTCGCATCGGATGAGCGTTATAACGATGCCGTGCCGACCGACTTTCTGCGCTTGCTGCTTCAGGCCGGGAAGGTCGTCGTAGTGACGCTGACAAAAATGCGCGAGGCCGACGCACCGGCTTTCGTCGCCCACTTCCAGAAAGAAGTCCTGGAAAAGATGCCGACGATGCCCGTGGTGACGCTCACCGTCCCGCATCTCACGGCCGCGCAGGTGCAGGACCCATGCCGAAATGCGCCGGTTTATCGCGTGCCTCTCGTGAATCAGATCTTCGTGCTTGGCGCATCGGCATCAGTTGCTCGCAAGCGGACAGCGCAGTCAGCGATGCACTTTCTCAAGACCCATCAGCAGCATTTACTAAGCATGGCACGCGACGACCTGGCTGCCGTCGATGGCTGGCGATCTCTCGTGCGGGAAGGGCAGATGGAATTCGACGCCCGATACCGGCGTGAATTCCTGACGACGGAACGATTCCGCCGCTTTGATGAAGCCCTCGTCCGCCTGATTGAATTGCTCGAACTGCCTGGCGTCGGCCGATTCGCCAGCAAAACGCTCGATGTGCTGCGCATGCCCTACTCGTTCGCCAAGCGATTTTTCAATTCCGCGTTCGCCCGGCCTGAGGTCGTGGGTTTGCCAGAACGTCCGATCCTCGACGCCGCGCTCGCGGGTTGGATCGATCAACTACGCAAGGAAGCCGCGCGTCTGGGGCCGATGCACCCATTATGGAAGCATGTTCAGCAGGGTTTCAACAACGGCCTGGCCGAGACGATTCGCGAGCGATTCAACGATTCGTTCCACGGCTTTCAACTCAGCCTGGGTGACGAAGTCGAACGAACCGCCCGCGCGATCTATGAGGACCTGGAGAAAAATCCAGTGGCCCTGAATTCCCTCCGCGGCGGAAAGTTCGCCGCCGAGGTCACGGCGATCGTCGCGTCTGTCTGGAGCGCCGGCTACCTGGGGTTCGCGCTGGCGCCGCTCACATCGTCTGTCATCCAGATGCTCGCCGAATTCTTCGGCAAGCAGTACGTCGATTTTCATCGCGAGGAGACACGAGCACGCCAGCAGGCGCTGGTCACTCAGCATCTCTCCAGCCCGCTCATGAACTGGCTTACGCAATGGCCGACCACCGGCGGGTCCGCGTACGAGAAGCTCAGCACCATCCTACGGCGATTTCCGCAGAATCTACAAAAGCTCGAATCCGCGATTCAGGCTGCCATGGAAACCACCTAGGGATTCGCAGCTACACGGCGGCGCCTTCTTTTTTTGGTTGATGCTTCAGCTTCTTCGGAATGAAGTAAAACGGCAAACCCGCCGCGAGAATCACCAGGCCGATCAGCGATTTCTGCCAATCGTAACGTACCGATCCGACTGCCATGTATGCACACCAGGCCACGAATGCCAACGGCACGAATGGATAGAGCGGCACGCGAAACGGCCTGGGAGATTCCGGATCGCGAATCCGCAAGACGATGAGCGCGATCCCAGTCAGGCAAAAGAAGGTCCAGAACACCGCCGCCGTAAGCGTGACCGCCGCATCGAACGTGTCGCGATTGCCCTGCACCTGCCAAACGCCAACGATCAACGCGATGCAAACCACGCACTGGGCCGCTAGCGCTCGAATCGGCGTTTTTGTGCTTTTGCTCCAGTGGCTAAGCACCTTGAACAGGCGATGATCCTTGCCAAACTCGGTGTAAATTCGGGCGGTCGTGAAGATCATGCCGTTGATCGCGCCGAGCGCCGAGATCATGATGAGGACGTTCATGACGTTCGCACCATAAGTCGGCCAAATGCGTTCGACGACGTGGGCGGCCGTATCCTCTTGCTTTGCGCCCTCGAATCCGAGAGCTGAAAGGATCGCCAGATTCACGAGCAGATAGATCGCCGTCACGATCGCGGTGCCCAGCATCAGCGCCAGCGGAATATTGCGTGCGTGATTCTTCGCCTCGGCAACGACATAGGCCGCTTCATGCCAGCCGGAATAGGTAAAGAGAACGAGGATCATCGCTCCGATGAACCAGTGATCCTCCGAAGGCTGTGCTGCCGCCACGCGGATCGGCGTCAATGGATCGGTGCCGCTGCCCCAGATCAGGCCGACCGACGCTAATGCCAGAAGACCGAGAACCTTGGCGGCCGTCAGCAGGTTCTGCGCGTGCACGCTGGTGCGTACTCCCAAAATATTGATAATCGTCAACACAAGGACCGAACCGCCGGCGAGAAGAAATATCGAGTCCTTGTTCCAGGCAAACAGATGCACAGCCGTGTCGCCAAAGATGTAGGCAAGCGCCGCAATGCTCCCGGTCCGTGTCACGGTGAGTTGGGCCCAGGCGAACAAAAAGCCGGTAAGCGATCCGAAGGCGCGCGTCAGGTAGACATATTCGCCGCCGGAACGCGGATAGGTGCTCGCCAGTTCCGCGAAGCAGAGCGCTCCGAAGAACGCCAGAACGCCGCCGCCCACCCAGACCGCAATCCCAAATGCCGGGTGAGGCACGAGAGAATAAACTTTGTGAGGCGTTGCGAAAATTCCGACGCCGATGATGATGCCAACGATGATGCTGATCGCATCCCACAAACCGAGCTTGGCGTTGGGGTCGTCAAGATTCGGATTGCTGTCCATGCCCTGGGCCCTGATCGTGCTATTGAGATGAAACCCTGAATCCGATTCCTTCGACTACACGTATCGTATCGGAACGTGGGGGGAGGCTGCCACCCCAATATTCGCTCTCCGCGTACCGAGACCATTGAAGTTCATCCAGGAATCGCCTAATGTGTCTGTCGGTTCCACTGGATCTGCACCACCAAGACAGGAGCAACCGATGTGGCGAATTTTTCTTTGCGCGTGCCTCCTCACGATCGCACTATCCGCACATGGCGAGGCCGACGAACTCAAGGTGGAACACGTCCGCAATGCTAAAGGCGATGGGCCCGACGGCAAGGGCAACACAGCCGACGATACCTGGCAGTTCTGGTTCGAACTCGCCCATCAACGCGGGCACTTCGCGCGACTTTCGACATACAGCACCTCGATCCCGAAGGCGGGCATCCCACGCAAAGTACGCGGACCGATCGCCAGCTTTCTTCCTAACCCGGCAGATACCGAAGGCTGGATTTTTCACCGCGACTGGGATGGCCGATTCGAGGGATTCTGGGGCGACGCCAAGACGTCGCAGATCATCGCCTATCCGTACGTGGAAAAGACGGCACACTGTGCTGTCGCCGTCACCTACACGATTCCCGCCGATGGGTTTTACGATGTCCAAGGCGGTCTGACCGACCTGATGGTGCAGCCGCAATTCAAACAACACGATGGCGCCGAGTGGGTCTTGCAATTCGCCAAAGAGGGCAAACCCGACAAGCTCATCGCTCGCGGCGGCCCGTTCGGCGACGGCAACGGCAGGCCGGACAGCGTCGCCTTCAAGCAGGCCAAAATCGCCGCCCTCAAAGGGCAACTCCTTCGCCTGGAAATTCAACCTCGCAAATGGTGGGGTTCCGACATGACGCGCATCGATGCCTTCCGCATCACGCCATCGCGCTAGGCGAGCAGTGGGCGTTAGCCCCCTGATTCAAAAGAACCATGAATCGGAGCGACGAAAATGATTCAGATCACGCAAATCGACCATGTGTCGGTACTTATTACCAACGTCGAACGCAGCCGCAAATTCTATCGCGATCTGCTCGGGCTGAAAGAGATCGCCAAGCCGCGGACTTTCTCCTTCGTCGCGCTGTGGTTCGAGCTTGGCAATCAGCAGCTGCACTTGCTGAAGAAACCCGAGGCCGACTCGCGCAGCCCAAGGCACTTTGCGTTACGCGTCCTCAACGTGGCCAAGGCTCGCGCCTACATGAAAGAGCGTGGCATCGATGTTGAAGAGACCACCCTGATTCCCGATTGCGACCGCTTCTTCATTCACGATCCCGACGGCAATCGAATCGAAATCATCCAGTGGCTCGAACCCTATGACCCGGCCAGAATTGGCGCGACGGAATTGGATCGCTGATCGGATTGCGTTTAGCGTTCGAGTGGCGTCGGCGAACGCTAAACGCATACGGTGTTGCTTAGAACCCCTTGCCCTTTGCGTTGGTTTTCACGCGGCAAATGTCGTGGTTCGCGGCGATATAGAGCGTCGAGCCGTCGTCGCCGAAGGCGCAGTTTGCGGTGTTGGTTCCGGTGTCGATGTTGCCCAGCACCGTTCCGTCAGGTGCGAACACCCAGACGCCGCCCGGACCGGTCGCCCAGATATTGCCAGCGACGTCGATCTTCATCCCGTCAGGCAACCCAGGGCGTTTCGCCTTCACCCATTTCGTGCCATCGACGAAGACCTTCCCGGCGCCGATCGTGCCATCAGCTTTTACCGGGAACGATTTCCAGATCGGCAGATCCGGATCGGAATTGGCGACGTAAAGCGTCTTCTGATCTGGCGACAATGCAATGCCGTTCGGCCGCGTCATTTCCTTGGTCAGCAGAATCAGCTTGCCGTCTTTCTTGCGTAGGAAGACACCGAAGTAGCCGAGTTCGAGCGATTCGTCCTTGTCCCATTTCGGTCGGCCGTAAGGCGGATCGGTGAAATAGAGATCGCCGTTGGTGTGGTAGACGAGGTCATTGGGGCTATTGAGCTTTTTGCCCTCGTAGTTGTCGGCGAGGACGGTTTTCTTGCCGTCTTTCTCGATGCGCGAAACGCGGCGGTCGCCGTGCTCGCAGAGCGTGAGGCGTCCCTGGGCGTCGAAAACGAGGCCGTTCGATCCAGGTTCGTCGCCTGGTTTGCCGCCGCGCGGCGTCTTGCCTGTATAGCCGGACGGTTTGACAAACACGCTGAGCTTGCCGTCTTGCCATTTGTGGACGACGTTATTGGGAATATCGGAGAAGACGAGGAACTTGCCCGCCTTGTTCCAGGCGGTTCCTTCGGTCCAGATGAAGCCGCGTGCGATCGTCTCGACGACGGCGTCCTTCGGGACCATCTTGTCGAAACGCGGGTCCATGCTCACGATCTTGCGCGGCGGAATCGGATCTTCCTTCTTCTTGTCGCCGCCCTGCAGCATCGGCAATGCGACGAGAGCGGAAAGCGGCAGCATGAGCAACCAACGTGTCCAGTGCATGAGTTCTCCTCGGAAAGGTTAAGCGGAGTCGGAAATTTTTATTGTCGGCGGCGATCGAACCTACGCCTTGGTCATCAGCAACGCGCCTTCGTTGGGATAGGGCAACTCCCAACCCTCGGGCACATCCAACAGGCGGTATTTCTGGCTGCCGCCGTCGATCAATTCACCTGCCTCTAGGGCGGTGTTGTTTTCCATCATGTACGTGAAGCAATTGCGGAACAATTCGATGACGTTGTCTGCCTCGTCGTCGGACCGATATTCCCAGACGAGGTCGGGCAGGTCGCAATAGCCAAGCCCGCACGTTGCAAGGTACTCACGCCCGTCAACCTCGACCTTCTCGATGCTCATCAACAATTCCGCAGGCTCTCCACTCGTCCGCAACAAGTCCCAGATCGATTGTTCGCCTTCCTCCGCGGGCGCAGCGAAGAGTTCACGCAGAACCTCGGCGGGAAGCACGCGCTCGGTGTGGACATTGCTCATGCCGATCGCGCCTTGCATGCAGAGACCAGCGACGATCTTGTACGCAAATAGCAGGCGTTCGATGGGGGCCTCGTCTTCGCCGCCGACAAGCGTCAGAAGCGCGTGCGCCTTGTGACCCGCCAGCACCTCTTTCGCTTCATCGGTGATGGCGCCGAGGCGGATCAACTCGATATTCGGCGTCGGCGTGCTCATCAGGACGACGCCGGCGTTGATGTCGCCTATCGACGCCACGAAGCCCGCGACACGAACGCCAGGCTCGGCGGGGATTTCGTCCTCGACGGCGACGACTTCGACGTTCTCGCCGCCTGCCTCGCACTGTGCAATGAACTTCGCAAGACCTGAAAGATCGAGCGCGGCAAAGTCGGGGAAATAAATCTCGATTTCCACGGGCAGGCCGCCATCGCTCGGTTGTTCTTCGTGGCCAGACATCACAATTCCTCAAAGGAATAAGAGCCTACTTCACTGCAATGCCGGCATTCGGAATTTGCTGGCCAAGAGTCCAGAGAACGCCCTGCGTGACGAGTCGGCGGTACTCGGGCATCTGCCAGTTTTCGTGAAAATGCAGACCCGAGAATCCGAACGACCTGCCGCCATCGGGCCTGGAAAACGCCCAGCAAACGGTATGGTCTTCCTTGTCAATGGGAACGCGCAGAATGGGTTCGATGCCCGACTTGGCGAATTTCAGCGAGTAATAGAATTCCTCGCGCACCTTGAATCGCTCGAGGCCGAACGCGATCGGATGCTTGCTGCCGGGAGCGGGAAAGGCTTCCGTATCGACGACCTGGTACTTGCGATCCGGCCCGCCATGACAGCCGCCAAAGAGGGCGACGAACGGCGCGATATTGGCGGCATCTTTCGTTCCCATGCCCCAGTGAATCACGCTGAAACCTGCCTTGCGCTTGGCGCAGTCCTGAAACGCCTGCAATCGCCGCGGATCGGCGTTTACCCACTTCGCGCCTTCGGTCACGAACAACACGACGCCATCGGCCTTGGCGAGCAACGTCGGCCCGTCCTTCCATGGATCGTCCGCGTTAACGAGGGTCACGTCTAGTGCGGGGAACTTATCGAGTTCCCGCTTCAGGATGCGCTGGCTTAGCTCGTATTCGTGCGTCCCTTTCGGATGTCCGTCGGGCTTCTGCCAAAGCAGCAAGACCCGCTTCTTCGGTTCGCCGGCCTGACCCGATGAAATGGCGAATCCAAGGATGCAGAACAGAGAGAGGATGAATCGCATCATGATTTTTTGGCTTTCCGCTTGAATACGTCATTCTACCTTTTTCTTTTTCTCGTCCTTGGCTTCGTCAATGTAGTTCGTGACGGGCCGAGTGATAATGACATTGTCCACCTCGTCGAGCACGAAAACGGTGTCGGTTCCTGCAATCATTGCGAAGGGCCGTTTGGATTTATCTTCCATGCCGCCGATCCGGAGTTCGCGTTTTTCCTTGCCGAGCGAAATCTCGATCGTCGCGCTCGGTTTTTCGAGCCCGAATAATTTGAGGTCAGGCTTGGCATCCGCGGCGAAGTGGTGCGCCTCCAGCAGTTCGAGCGTATCGAGCAAACTGGCGACGGCGGACGCCTTGGCCTTCGCCTTCGGCATGCCGTCGATTTCCCAGGTCTTGTCCTTGCGTTGCAGGATGAAGGCGCCCTTGGATCCTGTCACTTTCAGCTCCGTGATGGCATCGCTCTTGATGGGCGTCCAAACTTTCCGCGAGCGGATTTCTTGCGTCAGGCGGCCGGCCAATTTGGGGCCGACGAGAAAGACGGTCTGTTTGTTGCCGAGTTTGGCGTAGCGTCTTTCCGAGCTGTCTCCTAGCTCGCGTCCGCCGACGATCAGGTGGAGACGATCCTCCGTTCCGAGTTTGAATTTCCACTCCGCGACGGGAGTATCGAGACCATATTTCTTGAGGTCCGCGCCCTTGTCGGCCACCACCTCTTCGGCGCGAAGACGCTGCAAAAGTCGGACGAGTTCGTCGAGAGCCGCCGAATCCGCGTCGGCCTTGAGCGGTTCCGCAATCTGCCAGCTCTTGGCGTCGCGGACAACCGTGAGCTTGCGAGAACCGCGCGTCAATTCGGCGCGATCGACGCGCGAGAAGCTGGCGATATTTCGATCCGCGAAGAACAGGCTTGGCGCGATGAGTTGATTCGTCAGGTCCGCGGGCAGGACGACGACCATCGGCTTATCGTCAACCATCGCGAAACGCTCGTCTTTCTCGCGGCGAGCGTCGTCCTTGGTGAGATTGCCAAGCTTGATGACATGCTTCTTGCCAATGCCATCCGGATCGAAGCTGAACGTGATGACGGCAAACGGCTTGTCAAGTCCATAGGGTTGAAGGTCCTTAACGTCAACTGCTGCGACGCGCTTCGCCTGCAACTGCGATACTCGGCGAAGCAGCTCGAACATGGTGAGATTGTCGGCTTCGCGAACCGTCGGCCTGACAAACTGCCAGGCGTCGTCGCGGCGGGCAAGTTCGAGGTCGCCGCCGGCCATCTTACGATCGACGACGGCAACGCCATCGGGATCGAACGGACGCACCATGCGCGTATCGACGAAGTCGAGGTGCGAGCGGGCCAGTATCTCGGCGACGAATCCATTCAAGACGAATACGGAGTCCTTTCTGCCAAAGCGAGCATAACGCCCGCCGTCGCCCTTGGCGTCTTTGCCAAGCTCGAGAACGTAATCCTTCGCTTTCGCCTCCGCGCCGCCGGACTCGGTAACCGTGATCGTGGCCGCCTTCTCCAGGCCAAAGTTGCTCCAGACAATCTTCGGTCCCACGGCGACAAAGCGCTCTGCCCGCAGCTTCTGCCAACCCTTGAGGATGCTATCGATGGCATCTTTATCGACGGACGCGGTGGGAATCGGAGCGTCAGTGATTTGCCACTCTTTGCCTTTTCGCTCAAGTGTGAATGACGATGGGCCTGAGTAACGGATGCGTTCGATCTTTTCCGGGTCGAGCGATGCCAGGTTTTTGTCTAGGAAATCCATCGGATCGGAACGCAGGTTGGATGCGATCTTATCGCTGAGGACGAAGACGATGTCGCCGCCCTTGAAACGAGCGAACCGGCCGCCCTCTTTGGTTGCTTCGCGATTGCCGAGCTCGATCTCGCGCGGCTTGCCATCCTTGGCTACGACGCTGAGCTGAAATGCCGGTTTGTCCAGTCCGTACTTCGCCCAATCGGCGGGTTTGCGAGCCTCGAAGCGTTCGGCACGTAGCGTCGTCAGTTCGTCGAGCAGGCCATCCGGTTCCGAGCCGGTGATTTCCATGTCAACCGGGCCGGTGGCACGCCAGGTGTTATCTTTGCGGTCGAGGTGATACAGATTGCCCTTGGCGCCGATGGTGATGCGCGTGATCGCCTCGCGATCGAGTTTCCACAATTCGCGCGGGCGGTAGGCCACATCCGAGCGCTTGGCCAGCGTGAGGATTTCGTCACCTACACGATTGATTCGAGGCCAGGCATCCACGCGGATGAACACGTTGTCTTTTTCGCCAGTCTTCTGGCCGAGCGACAGAACAATGGTGCGTTCCTTCTTGGCCTCGTCATCCTTCTTCTTGGGATCCGCAGGTTCTTCGACCGTGATCGTGATACGGCCCGCAGGCTTGTCGAGACCGAAATCGGCGTCTTTTTTCTTGTCGATGATCGAGTCATCGCGTGCTTGCAGATTGGTGATTTTTTCGAGCAGATCCTCGACCTGTTTGGATTCGATCTCCTCCTTGCTGGGTTGCTCCATGCGCCATTTTTTCTTGGCGTCCTTGTCCTTGGGGTCATCCTTGCGATGGACGAACACGAGCGTTTGCCCGCCGGCTTGCAGTTCTAGCCGTGAAACGTCCTCGGTCTTGAGTCGCGCGAGTTTTGGATCGCGCAGTGCATCCGCAGCGACGGCGATTTCGTCGAGTTTGGCCGTCTTCACCTTGAAGATCTGATCGCTCTTCTCCAGCTTGGCATAGCGATACTCGGCATCCTCTTTCGGCTTTTTCTGCTTCACTGGCAGCGGCGGCGGTGGTTCGGCCTCCGTCTTGTCTTCGTCCTTTTTCGGCACGGCCTTGCCGATGAGCAGTCGAGTCGGCGCACCCTTGGCACGCGTGACGAGCAGCGAATATTCCGGATCTTTCAGGCCCAATTCATTGAGCGATTTGTCCTTCGCTTCCAGAAATTCCTCGACCCAGAGATCCGTGAATCCGGTGAGGATTCCTGATAGTTTGTCCGGGTCGACTCGGTCGTTAGCGTAGGCGTCCTCCCATTTGTCGTCCTTCTTTGTTTGAGCCGATAAAACTATCCAGGTGTCGTCGTCCCGTTTCTGGATCGTGTACTTGGTCTTCGCCGCGGAAACATCGATCGATTTGGCGACAATCTGTTCGACTTTTTCCCGCGGCGAACCTTCCTTGGCGACGCGCGTCGCCTCGAAGATACGATGCTGCTGGAAATAATCGCGCGTGCGGTCGAGCGCATTGACGACACCCGGGCCAAGTCGGATGACTTCGGGTTTATCGCCCAGCCGCACAAAGGTGGCGCGGGCGAAGCGATTCGTCTCGCCTGGCTCTTCGCCAAAGCGAAGCGTGTGAGTGACGTCGCCGGAGGTGACTTTGACAACGAGGGGATTGGCGTCGAGACCGTACGGTTTGAGGTCGGCCTTCTCTTCGAGCGCGGTTGGCGCGTATCGCGTCCGCAACGAGGTGAATAATTTTATCCACTGGCTGGCTTCGATGGAGCGCGTCGGCCAATTCCCGGGCAGGGTCCATTCGCCATTGACGTATTCCAAAACGAACTGGCTCTTGTCACCGCGCAGCACCTCGACACGGCTCATTTTGCCGTCGACCAGCGATTTCTCCATGAAGTCAATGGTCTCGCTGGCGGCTGGCGTACGGTTGCGATTTTCCACCCAGATCCACGCGCCGGCGCCGACCGCCATCGCCAGCAACAGGGCTATTGTTGTTTTCAGGTTCATATTCCAACCCTTGCGTCGTAAAGCCCGCAGCCATTAGCGCACGTTGCGGACCATCAACACCATGAATCCGAAGTATAAGCAAAGCACCGGCAAGGCAGCCGCGAGACCGAACCAATAGCGCTGCTCGGTTTCGCCGACCTCCACGCGCGGATACTGCCACGTGGCGACGTCGCGCACCAGGAGATCGTCGCGCCCGGCAAGCCAGTTGACCATGTCGAGCAGCGCTCGCTGTTTCAACGGCGAGACATCCGTGCCGACGAACCCGTTGCCGCTGCCCACGACGATGAGCCTCGGCTTGCGGATCGGTCCGTCGTCCTTTTTCTTGTCGAACCACGTTTCTGGCAGCGTCGGCTCGATAGCGACGCCGATCGGAAACGGACCTCGGCGGACTTCCTCGACGGTTCCTTTGCGCCAATCCTTATCGGGACTCGGCGAATAGCTCGGCACCTTGTCCTTGGTGATGAACGGCTGTTCTTCATTCCACGATTCCTCGCGAGTCGCCAGAATAACCGCCTTTTCATCCGGTAGTTGCTTGGTCCGGTTGAGGTAGGCGGAACCCGCACGCCGTGATATTGCCAGCAAAGGTCCCGTCAATCCGGGCAGCACGAGGTCGCCGATGATCCCTGTCGCGGTCTCCGGTTCGACAGACGGCGGGATGTAATAAATCGGCCGCGAGTAACGCATACGTATTTCTTCGGATTCCTTCAAACCCAGCGCTCGGCTCATCGACGCCAGGCTTGTGCGCACGGAATGAGGCGTAAACGGCTTGTGCACCTTCTCCATGAACCGCGTCGGCGTTGTTTCGTCGAGGCGGACGCCTGGAATCTCCACCTTGCGTTTATCCTTGGATCGGCCGAACATCGCCACGCCGGTTTTCCGCTCGTTGAATTCGCGCGTCTCGGCATTGTAAAGAATGGTCTGCCTGGGCATCACGATGCCGAGTTCGCGCAGCATCGGCTCGACCTCGTCGGCAGGTCTCCCGGGCTGATCGGGCGTTTCGCGCGGCTCGTTCGTGGGGCCAAGCAGGAAAAGTACGCCTTTACCCTGCCGCATGAACCACTTGATTGCCGCGAGTTGCGCCTTCTCGAGACGATGCACCCGATTGGGAATCACCCGGCCAATCGTGGCGTCCACGATGGTGATGCGCGGCACGACCAGAACGTCGAGATTCGCGAACAGGTTCTTTGCCTTGAGTTCGAGGTCGGCGACGCGCCGCTTTTCCATCAACTGATCGACGCGGAGCGTCGCACGCTCCTTCGTGAGACTGGCCTGGTCTTCGCGGTATTTGTCGGCGAGGCCCTGCATCTGATTGGAAGCCTGTCGAAAGTAAGCGATCCGGTTCTTTTGATCGTCCTCGTCAACATCGACGAACTTGAAACCGATCCCCGATTTTTTCGCCTCCGCCATTTCAGTTCGCAGCGCGATGCCCTGCAAACCATCCTCGCGGAAATAGTAGACGTACTTCTTGTTCACGCCGGCCAGCGTCGATTCGCTCCAGAACTTGTAGAGTTCGTTCGCTTCCTTCAGATCCTTTTCGAGTTTGGGCAGGGTCTCCTTGATATCTTCCAGCTCATCCTCGATCTGCTCGAATCGGCTTTCGTCATAGGTCAAGACGGTCGGTTCGTCGGTGAGGTCGCCATCGACGTCGAGCTTTTTGAGCATAATGTCGGTCGTGAGAAAGTTGTACTTCTCCAGCGTCTTTCGCGCGCCTGACATGGTGTAGAAAGGAATGTCTTCGTTTTGAAAACCCAGAAGCGGGTGAATCACCGCCAATCCGACGTGCGGACGTTTTTCCTCAACATTGAAGATCTTCCTCGCGAATGGCTCGACGCCCTGATACATCAGCACGAGGTTCTTTTTCTCGACGGAGTTCTTTCGATCGAGCAGATAGATGTCGCTGAAACCGATGCGCTGGATGCTTTCCTGCTCTTTGGAATAGATGAAGATGCTGTTTTCCGGCGCCTTGGCGATTTCGTCGGCGAGTTTCTCCGAGACGTTCTTCTTGATGTACTGAAACTTCTTTTCCTTCAGCTTGTCCTGCTCGTCGAGCACGTGCACGCGGAAGCGCGGGCCGACGTCCTGGAACTGCTCGGCCAGATCCTTGATCTTCTCGACGATCTTGCGAGCCGCGGCGAAATCGTAGTTGTCTTGTTTCGTCTCCGCCGTCTGGCCAAAGGATCGGTGCGCGTAATAGACCACGATATCGGTCTCGCCGCGTAGTTGCAGGAGCTGATCGCGGATCGTTTCTGGCAGCGTGAATTGCTGATCGCGCGTCAGGTCGAATCGGGCGTAGTGCATGAACGAGAAGATATTCGCGCCGACAACCAATCCGATGACCACGACGAATTGAAGGAAGACAACAAGTCCGACAGCGCCGCGCCGAGAGCCGACGACGTCGAAGAACCCGCGCATCTCGACCGCCAGGGCGAGCACGACCGCCACGCCGCCGCCGATGAACAGTCCGGCACTCAGCACGGCATCTTCGGTGACGAGCCGAAAAAACAGCCCCGCGAGCACGGCCAGGGCGCCCGTCATTCCGCACATGCGAACCAGCAGCCGCAGCCAGGTCCAGGCCGCGGAGGTCTTTTTGTTTACCGCCATCGGCGACTCTCCAAACTGCGAATAGTCATGAAGAAGCCCAGAAACGCCACCGAACCGTACAGCACCAGGTGCCGAGTGTCGATCAAACCTCGGCCGAAATTCCGCTCGAAATGCAACGGCACGGTGAAGTAGAACATTACGCGATACGGAAGATCGCTGGTATCAAGCTCCGGCTTCCAGATGCCGACGACCACAAAGAGCATGCTGATGAACAGCGAGATCAACGCCGCCACCATTTGGCTTTTGACCATGCTGCTGACGAACATGCCGATCGATAGAAACATCGCTCCCGCGCAGGCCACGCCGACATAAGTGGTGACGACGGGCCAGGGATCGATGCCGCACTCGAAAGTCCACCACTTCCAGTCCGTCAGCACCGGGAGATAGATAAGCGTGGGAAGCCACATGAGCACATAGAAGATGTAACACGCGACATACTTCGCGAAGACGACCTGCCAATCCCGCACCGGCGCGGTGAGCAACATCTCCAGCGTGCCCGTGCTGCGCTCTTCCGCGAACAGGCGCATCGTCAAGAGCGGCGGAATCGCCATGAAAACGAGCCAAAACGGCACGTTGTTTACGAGCAGTTCCATCGAAAACGACACGCCGTCCGGGCCACGTTCCGTGAGCATCAGAAGCGTCAGACAGAACAGGTAAGCCGTTACAGTCAAGAACAGTGCGATCGCCACGTAAGCGATGGGCGAAAAAAAGTACGCACTAAACTCTCGGCGAATCAGGCTGAGAGTCGGACGCATGTTATTTCTCCACACCCAGGGATGAGACGCTCCGAATCCCCGAGTTGTTTCCAGCGAAATCCCAAGGGTTCGGATCCTCACCCATGGGCGTGCGTCTACACGCCGATCGCCGCTTCCTCGTCTTCCGTGATTTTCACAAACAGATCCTCAAGGCTCGGACGCTCGACGAACATCTCGATCAATTGCCATTGATTCTCCGCGGCGAAGAGGCACAGTCGCGGCGCCAGTTCGCTTACCTCGTCCGTCGAAACACGGATGCGGGTCGTGCCAGGCGTGGCGGAAGTCGTGATCCGCAAATCCATGACGCCCGGCAACGTGCGGAAGAGATTCGGATCACCCAGTCCGCCCATGACCACGACCAGGTGCGTCTGCTGCCCATGCCGAGATTTGAGCGAATCCAGTGAGCTTTGCAGGGCAACCCGTCCACGATGGATGATAATGACGCTGTCGCAGGCCGCCTCGACTTCACTCAGGATATGCGTGGACAGCAGGATGGTGTGCTGCCGGCCAAGCTCGCGAATGAGGTTGCGCGTCGAGCGAATTTGCGTCGGATCGAGGCCCGCCGTCGGTTCGTCGAGGATGAGCACCGGCGGATTCGCGAGAAGCGCATCCGCCAATCCGACGCGCTGCCTGTAGCCTTTTGAGAGCGTGCCTATCAACTGCCGATCCACTTCCGTCAGCCAGCAGCGTTCGAGAACATAACCGATGCGCTGCTTCCTCTGCCGGCCGTAAACGCCTTTGATGCCCGCGCGAAAGTGCAGATATTCATTGACGCGCATTTCGGTATAGAGCGGGCAGCTTTCCGGCATGTAACCGATGCGGCGGCGGACCTCGACGCTGTCCCAAAACACATCCAGCCCGGCGATGGTCGCGCTGCCGGAAGTCGCGGTCAAGAATCCCGCAAGGATGCGCATCGTCGTGCTCTTGCCGGCGCCGTTCGGTCCGAGAAAACCGACGACCTGACCGGCCGGCACCTCGAAGCTCACATCGCGCACCGCAGCGTATTCGCCGTAGTATTTCGTCAGCTTCTCGACACGAATCATGGCGCCTCCACGCATTACCAAGGCGTACTGGCTCTGGGCGATCGGCCCGCAGGTTTTTGGGCTTTAAAGAGGTTCAAATGCAGGTATGAAAATGGATAGACATCGCCCCAAATTTGGCAAGCCCTGGCCGCGATTCGTTGAAGTGATAGGGGGCTGGAAGCAGTCCGCCACACTAGCCCGGAGCGCCAGCGACGGGATAACTGGTCTCCTACGGACACATAATCCCGTCGCTGGCGCTCCGGGCTGGTGGCACGACAAGTTCACCTGCTGCGGCGGCCGGTGAGACTTTGAACCCCGATTTCACGTAATGCCGCCGCATTCAGGTGCAACTTATGGTTCGCTAGCGCCGTCGTCAGTAATCGGGTTCAAATTGGCAGTGCCATGCGGGCGCAGCGTCGAACCCGGCTGCCTGCAACTTCTGTTTGGTTTCCTCAACGAGGCGCGCCACATCCGCATCCTCCAGGCGTGCCGTGTGCTCGTTCTCCCAGCCAAAATTACCAACCAGCTTGCCCACCAAGACAAAGTAGCGTCGCTGATCAGTACTGACTCCCCACCAGCTATCAAGCTTGTGTTTCCGTGCCGCCAATTGTCGCGGGTCTTGCCGCTTTTCAAGCAGCGTGACTTCCTCCTCGTTGTCGGCATCCACTTGCCAGCGGAGGCCGTAACAGACGTGGAAAGCATCTGCTCCCATACCGACACCAAAGCCAGCGAACGCCAGCCCCTCATCCTGCCGCGATGGCTTGCGGTCGATTCATCCGGCGCGTTCGCTCGCGGCGGGA
>CAZAFH010000081.1:0-39167 GCA_964484265.1 uncultured Singulisphaera sp. | reverse complement strand
GCACAAGCAGATACGCTTGCACGCGGAGCACTACGGATAAAATCCTTAACGTTAGGGTCCAAGTTACGGCTCGAGACGACAGTGACACCGTAGGCCCCTGTCGCGGTGAAGCACAGCGGGCGAAGGGGAGACCAGGACCGAGCTGTTGGAGGGTGAAGATGGCGGAAGTCAAGCTGAGGAGGCAGGGGAGTGCGGGCTTCGAGGCTCTTCCCGAGGTGTGCGTCTGCTGCGGAATGCCTGCGACCACGCGCATCCGGATGCAGTCGTACTTTCCGCGAGCCATTATCAGGTTCCCCGTGTGCAACGGCTGCAAGTCGAGGTGGCGTCCCTACCATGCCTGGGTCACCTGGCTGGTGATCGTGGGCACTTTCGCCGTGGGGGCCGCGTGCTTCTTCCGGTTGCTCCCGCAGGGGGTCTTTTACGCGGCGATCGCGGTGGCGGGCGTCGTCCTGTTCTGCCTGCCGTTCATCCCCAACGGCTTCCCGGTGTCCGCCCACAGCAGCACCCAGGACCACCTGCTTCTGCGCGGCGTGGACGAGAAGTTTGTTGTCGCCCTCTTGGAGCTCAGGAAGAGCACGCGGGAGGGACAACCGGCTGAAGACGCCCCGTTCTGGTGAGTCCACTCGTGGCGGCGGTGTGGGTTCCGCGTCAGCCCAGAGCCGTCCGGGGCGTAGCAGTTCACCGCGGACTTCGAGCGGTCGCGCCGAACCGTTCTATGCCCCTTAAAGGTTGAGGGACGTACCGGGAGTAGTGGCGAGTGAAGAGGGGCGAGGGGCGAGAGGAATGCATTGGTTCAGGCTCACACGTTGAAGTCGTCGTTCACTGCGCCGGGATGGTTCGAGCAACGGTGTCCCGAGGGAGTGGCGAGGGGTTAGTGTCGAGTGGCGAGAGAATGCAATGCAAGCCTCGTGCGTCCTTCTTCTTGCGTGCAGATCGACGCCACAATAGAATGCGTGAGGTTGGTTGTAGAAGCGCATGGAGACCTCCTTGAAAAGGATGAGCCGAGCGATCCCGCTTCGTGGTTGTCGGCACGTCGATGCCGACTGAAAGATCCACGTTGGACCGCGCTTCGGCGATGAGTCCGTTTTACTTGGGACGCTCGCTCATCCTTTTTGCGGGGCATAAGAAGTATCCCGTCGCTGCACTCCAACGGCGGCCGCATTACGGTTTTTCGGAGTTCACAGGTTCTCAGCGGCCCCGGCTGCTGAGCGAGTCGTTCGGCGAAGGAGGGCTTCCGGTGCGTGCGGCGCTCGACAAAGACCCGGCTATCCTCGCCGTCCTCGATCGGTTGTGGTCGCGGCTCGGCCCGGACGCGTTCGTGCTCGCCGACCACTGGGAATCGGACCAGTGCGCGGTGGGCATAGCCAGCCGCCGCAACCCCGGCGTGTTGGTCTACCTCTCCTGCTACGAAGAGGCACTCGACCGCTTCGGGTACGAGCTGGAGCTGCCCGCGCCGCCCAGCGCCGACTTCCCGTATCAGGTTGCGGGCACCGGGTCGGGTGTATCGTTTGAGGAGCTAGCGGGCGTGGTCGCCCGGCACCTCAAGCACGCCGAACAGTTCTATGCCCCTTAAAGGTTGAGGGACGTACCGGGAGTAGTGGCGAGTGAAGAGGGGCGAGGGGCGAGAGGAATGCATTGGTTCAGGCTCACACGTTGAAGTCGTCGTTCACCGCACCGGGATGGTTCAAGCAACGGTGTCCATTCATCCGCGTTTCTACCTTTAAGAAAAAACACCGAGATGGCACCATGCGGCTCTACGGGATCAGGCCGATGCGTGTGCCCACGCGGCGACGGCAATGCTTCTCGTTCCCTGCGGCGCGATGAAGTGTCCCGTGGGTTCGCTGGCTTCCCGTCGCTTGCGCTCCGGGCTGGTGACGCAAGTCTGGACGCCAGCGATGGAACGGCGAGTTCCGCAATTTGGCAGCCATCCCGTCGCTTGCGCTCCGGGTTAGAGAGGCGGACGGGCTGGCTAGCGCTGCAAGATCGGCAGGTAGTTGTTGGGCACTTGCAGGATGATGAGCGCCATTGCCGTGCAGTAGTGGGTGCATGGCACGATGCCCTGGAGCCACGAGCCGTCGTTGCGGCGATTGGTGAGCAGCTGATCGCGAATGGCGGGGTACCACTGGCGCCAATAATTTCCACCGGCGATCCACATCGCTTGCACGGCGTAGTAGTGGCCGTAGAAGTAGTGGGCGTTGACATCGCCGAGGAAGCCGATGTTGCGATTCGGGCCGGGCCGGAAGGTCATGAGGTAGTTCAGACCGCGTTCGACGGCTTGATCGTCGTAGATGCCGGCGCTATAGAGGGCGACGACGCCGGCGGCGGTGCGAGCGAAGCCTGGACCTCCGCCGAAACGCTGATAGCGGAAGCCGCCGGAATTCGGGTCCTGGCATGCCTTGACGTATTCGATGCAGCGTTCCGCCGTCGAACGCGGGACAGTGATGCCGGCGTTGCGGGCGGCACGCAGGGCCATGATCTGGCAGATCGTCACCGACAGGTCCGCGTCGTTTGGCCGAGGCTGATAGCGCCAGCCGCCTTCGCGGTTTTGCGAACTGATGATGAGCCGAATCGCCCGGCCGAGCAAGTCGCGGACATCGCGTCGGAGATCGCGCTGATGGATCATGCCGTGTGCTTCGGCAAGGAACAGCGTGGCGAAACCGTGTCCGTACATGGGGCCATGCGCGCCGAAACCACCGCCGCGAGTGTTGAGAAATCCGGGAGTGCCTCGATCTTCGCAGGTGATCATATTGCGGAGGCAGTTGGTGATGTTGTCGCCGTAACGCCCGCGGCCTGGTTGGTGGCCGGCGGACATGAACGCCAGGCCGGCGAGGCTGGTGACGGCGACATTGCCGCGGTAGGCGCCGGTGCCGAAGGAACCGTCGGCGTTCTGCTGGCGTGAGAGCCAATCGAGGCTGGCGTCGATGGTGCGCTGGGTGTTGGCGTTGATCATGTCGCGAGCGGCGTTGCCATCCTGCGCGAGCGCCTTCCAGAGAAGGCTGCCGCCGGCGAGGCCCGCGAGCGCGCCGACACCGCGAGTGAAAAATTTACGTCGATTCATGGCATGACCTCATCGGTAATCAGCAATCTCTACCAGGTCAGTTTCCGTCCTTGGTTCGCCGATTGCTTTCGGCGATGGAGCGGTAGTATTCGCGCAGGAGATTCTCGTAGCGAGGCATGAAGCGTTCGCGGGAGAAGGCGTCCATTTCCTTACGGCGATTGGGCGGGAGATGACCCCAGCCGCCGGCGTTGGATTTGGCGGCGGGGTCGTCTTTTTTGTTGTCGTCGTTTTTCTTGGCGGTGCCGGATCCATCGCCGCCTTTGCCGTCTTTGCCTGCCTTGCCGCCGTCTTTGTCGCCTTTGCCGTCGTCCTTTTTGTCTTTTTCTTTTTTGTTAAGACCTTCCTTCTCTTTCTTTTTTTGATCGTCTTTTTCTTTTTGGTCTTTGTCGGCTTTGCCTTTTTGGTCCTTTTTACCGTCTTTCATGTCGTCTTTTTTCTGATCTTTGCCGCCGTTTTTCTTGTCGTCGTTCTTTTTATCTTGCAGTTGTTGTTTTTCGTCTTTCTTGCCGCCGCCGTCAGCGCCGCCCTTGGAGTTTCCGCCGCCGTTGGAATTCCCGCCGCCGCCGCTTTGGCCACCGCCGCCACCGCCGTTGCCTCCGCCTCCGCTCTGTCCGCCGCCGCCGCCTCCACCTCCACCGCCGCCGCCTCCACCTCCACCGCCGCCGCCGCCTCCACCGCCGCCGCCTCCGCCTCCACCACCGCCGTTGTCATTATTTTGCTGGTCGAGGAGTTTGTTGAGGTCGTCGATGATCTTTTTCTGGGTTGCCTGGGTTTGTTCGCCGGGGTCTTTCTTTTCGAGCTTTTCGCGGGCGTTTTCGAAGTTCTCGCGCAGCCGATCGATGATCTTTTTGGGATCCTCGGCCGGTTCTTGGCGGGGTTCTTCTTTCTTGGCTTCGGGCGCGTTTTCGTCGTTCTTCGGCGCCTGTTTGTCGTCCGCCTTTTGCTTGGGCTGTGCATTATCTTGCGCGACCGTGAAGGCGGCGAGCAGCGTGAAGCTGACCATACTGATGATGAAACCACGGATCATTGCGGGTCTCCTTCTTTGGGCATGGGCGGCGCGACGAGACCCTGGAAGAGCGATTGCAATTCTTCCTGTCTCGTTTCGAGTTCGCGCAAGGTTCGCCTCTGTGCATCATTATACTGTGCGGGATCGGGATTGCGCTCGTGAAATTCCTTGGTATCGCGCATCAATTCTTCCTGCTCGGACCGCAGCGCCTTGATCTGCGCCATCGGCGGAATGCCGTCCTGGGCACGCAGGCCGCCTTGTTGCGGCTCCTTTTTCTCTTCGGGCATGTTGTCGGCGTTTTGCGGGTCTTTCTGTTCCTTGCGTTGCGGTTTTTTCTTGGCGATTTCTTCCTTCAGCGATTCGATGATGCGATCGAGCCGAGTGCCCGCCTGCTTTTGATTCTTGACGATATCGACCTGCCAATCGTTTTCGTCTTTAAGTTCGCGCTCGACCATTTTTTCGCCCTTGTCGGCATAGCGGCGGTCCTTGCCTTCTTCTTGGCGGATTTTCATGGTATCGCCGGCCATGTCCATCGATTTTTTGGCGCGTTCAAGAATGCTGGCGAAGACCTTGGCTCCTTTCATCTTGTCCTTGAGTTGTTCGGTTTCCTCGCCGACGCTTTTTTGCGCGTTGACGTTGCCATCCATCGTATCGAGGAAGGCGTCCGTCCAGGATTTTCGCCTGATGACCTTGTCGTGCAGACTCTCGGAGCGTTTCAGCAGCGAGTCTTGCCGAAGCTTTAGGCCAACCAGTTGATCGTGATAGCGAACGAGCATCTCGCGAGCCAGTTCTTCCTCGGCATCCTTGAGTTCCTCCTTGGCGCGCTGGATTTGTTGCTGGGCCTTTTTCTGCTCGGCGTCGGCGTTTTCGCCGTTGCGAAGCTTGTCGGCGGCGTTTTCGAGTTCCTTGGCGGCGTCGTTGAGGTCGTTTGCCGGGCGCTGCTCATCGAGCCGGGCGAGAGCGCGGCGTGCTTTCTCGAGCTTGTCCTGAAGTGCCTCGACTTTTTTGGCCATCTCCTGCTGCTTCTTCAGGCGTTCCTCCATGTTCTCGACTTTTTCGATCTCTTTTTGCTGCTGCTGGAGCTGCTTCAGGTCTTTGGAGATCTTGTCGAGATTTTTCTCCATCTTTTGGCGTTCTTCGATCGCCTGGCGCATGCTGTTTTGATCTCGGCCTTCGAGGGCTTTCAGCGCTTGATCGAGATTCTTGGCGATGTCTTTCTGTTGATCGAGAGTCTTCTGTCTGGCCTCGGCTTTATTTTCGAGCTGCTTGGCGACGTCGCGCATCTGAGAGTTGAGCGGGCGCTTTTGTTCGTCGGGTGTCGTCGGGTCGTTGGCTCGTGGCTGTTCGATGTTCTTGATCGCCTGTTCGATGCGTTCTGCACCTTCTTTGTCGCCCTTCGCCTCAAGCTCTTTCTGGGCCGTCTTGAGCTGCTTGAGAAGTTTTTCGGTCTTGTCGGCCAGGTCCTTTTGCTCGCGCATTTGTTGTTCGATCTTTTCGCGCGTGACTTTTTCAATGATGGCCTTGTCGTCGGGCTGGGCTTTTTCCAGTTCCAATTTCTTCGCGTTGGCCTCCTCCAGCTTCCGATTGATGTCTTCCTGTGCCTGAGCGACGTCGCGGATCGCCTTGGCCTGGTCGCGCATCGCGGCTGCGGGATCGAGATCGTTGATCAGTTCCTTCAGGCCGTTCGCGACGTTCTCCTGCATCTTCGCCACGGCTTCGAGATTCTTCTTGATCTGCGGCGAGTTCTTGTCGTTTTGCGTGATCTGGTTACGCGCGTCGGCGAGTTTCGGCTCGATTTGCGGCAAGTCCTCCTGGGCGATGTTTTCCAGTGCGCCTTTAATCTTGTTCGTATCGCGGAAGACATCGGTGTTGTCGAGCTTGCTTTCTTTCAGCTGCTGGCGAAGCTCGTTCAGATCGCGGCGCAAACCTTCGTCCGGCGCCTTGCCGATCATGTTTTCGATTTCGCGCTGCGGCTGTTCGGCGCCGTCAATGAAATCCTCCCGGCCTTTTTGGTCGAACTTCTCGGCCTTCTGAGCCTCGCGCACGGCGTCGATGGCCTTGCGCTGCTGCTTCTCCATCTGTTTGAGCTGCTTGTTAATGTCAGCCAGCTTTTCCTCGGCCCGGGCGATCATCTCTGGCCGGCTGATGATGCGCAACTCGATGGCGTGGCTCCGGCCAGGCTGGCGCGGCGGATTGAGATCATGAAAATCGTCGGCGCACACTTCGACATGGATGACGTCGCCGGACTTGAATTCGTTGTTCAACGACCAGACAGACGCAAAATCAAGCCGTTTCCAGCGCAGGCGAATTTGTTCCGCCCGGTCGGGTTTCTCCGCCTCGGCCGCGATGAGATGCGTCATGAGCCGGCCGAGTCCCGCGTCGGGGCCAGGGAATGGCGATTTGATCATCAGGGCCGACATGTGCGGGATGAGCCAGCGGAAATCGCCGGCGTCGTACATTATCTTTCGTTTCGGCGCCTCGTCGATGAATTGCCCGTCGGGGCCTTTTTTCCGGTATTCCAGCCACACCGACTTGATGGCAAAGATATCGTCGCTTGTCTGGAATTTGAACGCAATATTCGCCGTCGGCACGGCGGTCACGCTCGCGCTGGGCCTCAGCAGCTTGACGACGGGCAACGGGTCGCGCACCAGGTTCACCTGGCCGCGCTCCTCGGCATCCAGGCCGTGCTCGTCCTTGATGTAGATCGAATATTCGCCGAGATGTCTCGGCGTGAACGTGAAAGACACGAGCGAGCGGTCGTTCGCATCGAACTCGGCCGGGATGCGTTCGGGGGCGATCTTCTTTTCTTCCGCATTGTCGCCGCGGTTTTCGGTCGTGCTTCGTTCGGGATGCAGTTCGATCCAGGCCTCGACGAGCGGGCGGTCTGCCCTGGCGCGGAGCACGACTTTGCTGCCCTCGAACAAGTTCAGCAGATCCTTCGTTCCCGGCGGCAGCTTGTTCGGCGAGGGCAGATCGGTATACGCGGGCGGATAGGTCAAAATGACCGGCGACGGCGTGCCTTTCTCGATGTCGATGAACTTCGGCTTCGGCAGCACGTCCACCTCGTACCATGTTCCCGCACGCGGCGGAAACGAACCGTCGTTGGCGACGATCCTGAATTGCAGCTTCTCGCTATTCTGAGGCACCGGGATCGGCGACTCGAAGCTAGCGGTGCCATCTTCCTCCAGCTTCATCTTCTCGGGCGTAAACGTGAGTTCCGAACGGATTCGGCTTTTGATGAGCAGCTTCGCCTGTTTCGGCATTTTGCCCGAAAGCGTCACGCGAATGCGGTACGGTTGATTGAGAGCGATACGGTCTTGCTGATCGGTTTTCGGATCGATCGGTTCGAGGTCCGAATGCTTGCCCTTGGAACGCTCGACGGAGACCACCGTCCAGGTATGTGAACCGAAAGGCTCGATGAATCGGCGGAATGCCGTCTCGGAATGACTCGGATAGTACCAGACCAGCGCGCCGACGATGCCGCCCGCGATCAGCCCGGCGAGGCTGAAAAGCAGCGCGGGTCGGCCATTCAATATCTGGGAGAAATCGCAAAGAGCGGCTTTCTCCAGAGTTGTGTGCACGGTTCGCTGGCGCATCGCATTCGATCCGCCGACGCCTGCGGTTTCCTCGGGGGTGAGCTTCAAGAATTGCACGGTGCTGGCGAGGGCGTCGTTCAAATCGGGAAACGCTTCCTCGACGCGCAAGGCAAGCGTGAGGTCGTCGCATTTTTTTCCGAATGGCCGAACGAGGTAAATGTAAAAAACGATGCCGCTGCCGACGAGCAGGCCGATGAGCATGATGGCACGCAGCAAGCTCGGAACCTGGAAGAAATAATCGAACGTGCCCGCCGCCGCCGCGACGGTGCAGATCAGCGCCGCCAGCGCCCAGATGCCGGTCCAACCATCCAGGAGGCGCACTTTCCACCGAAGGGACGCAAGTTGCTTGAGCAGCGGATTCATGAGCGTGGACCTTTTTGAATAGTTGGTAGTTGCTAGTTGTTAGTTGACAGTTACGAATGATTCGGCCGCTGCGTCATCGCGCGATGCGCCGGCGAGTAGTATAGGTCCTGATCCTTATCCAGTTCACCGACCGCTGCCGCCGCTTCAATCCATGAGCGAAGTTGCGCGAGACTTTCACAAGGTATCGGCAGCTCATTTAATTGAACAAAATTCCACAAGCGCCAGGCATCAAATCCATCAGGCTCACCTGCATCTCCCCAGTCAAAATCGATATTTGTTCCGTCGATGACTAATTCGATTCCGAATCCGTGCGCATAGACCTCGATGCCATTTACTCGTCGGATATTGTACAATCCACACTCTACACAAATGCCCACCCATTCACGATTGGACGTTGGTAGGCGTACGTCGAGCGCATTCCCCAGGACTTCGCGAATTACGGCAACGCCACGGTCCTGGGCTTCGCGAAACCGGCCAATCATTTCTTCAAGTACCGGATGCATTGCCTCACCATTCCGCCGACCAACTGATAACTATCAACTAACAACTATCAACTATTTCCCCATCATAACAAATGCTTGAGCTTACGCAAAATCCATTCCGACGTAATCAGGCCAAGAAAAATCAGGAACATCCACCACTGGTTCCAGATCAGCGTGGGCGGCACCTGGGCGCTCACGGGCGTGCCCTCGCCTGGCGGAATTTCCTCGAGCAGCTTGTTCGCGTTCGCCAACGTGTAGAACCCGCCGCTCGTCGCTTCCGAGGCCGCGATCATGTCTTGATAGTTGAGCCGAAGGTTGTCGAGTTCGCCAGGCGGCAGCAGGACAACGGCGGTGGCGTTCGGCTTCTCCTTGTCGGGCTGCGATCCGCTGACGTCGGGATGCGTCAGGCGGAAGATATATTTGCCTTCGCGGGTTCGGGTCCACTTGCCTTCGTAGGTTCCGTGGCTGTTCGGTATTTTCGTCAGCTGGAGCTGATGCACCTCGGTTTCTTTTTTGTCCTTGTCGTTTTCCTTCGCGTTGGGCGGAAGGTACGTGACGGTGAGCTTGACCTCGGTCTTGTCGTCGATCTTCGGACCGCCGTTGTTCGCGCCGGGCGCGGTATCGGGGAAAGTCACGGTGACCTTGATCTCGTCGCCGACCCGGTACGGCGTCTGCTGGTTCAGCGTGAGCTTAGTATTCGACGTTCGGCCACGCGAAAGATAACGCATGGTTTGGATCCAGAACGTGTTGTACTTCGTCTCGTCATCCCGCAGGCGCCAGCGCCAGGTTTCGTCGAAGCCGAAGAACATGCTGCGCCCGGAGCCGACGAACTGCTCGACGATGAGCGGATGCCTGGGATCTTGCAGCGGCATTTTCGCCTCGGCGTTTTCGGTCGGGTGGACGGCGATCACGCTGGCGAGCGGCTTGATGCGGTAGCCCGTCGAATACCAAAACAACGGCGTCAGGCTGTTCCAGATGCGCACGTTATCGACGTTGTCCGGGCTGAACTGCACCAGCGGATGCACGCGCCCCGCCGGGGTCAATTCGGGCCGATAACGATCGACACGCGTGCGGTCGTCAGGCGGGTTGTCGCGCGTCGGCTCGATCGGCATGACATCGATGAGCGGCGTCTTGGCGTACTTGTGAGGATTGTTGAACGAGCCGGCGATGAACAGCAACCCGCCTCCTGGTTTTGACGCCTTGCCTCCTCTCTCGTTTTCGCCGCGCACGAAATGGACGACATCTTTAAGACGATTCTGAAGCTTCTGGTGATTGGGGTCGCAATCTCCCATGATCAAAACATCGTATTTATTCAACTCCTCCAGCGTGGGCGGGAAGTTCGTGATCGCGGTTTTGTCCACGCCCTGATTGTTGTCCTTGCCGGCCCAGTTGTCGTCGGCGTCGAGCAGGAGGACCGAAAGCTCGAAGGCTTTTTTCTTCTGTTTGTCGTCCGGCGCCTCGCGCTCGAGGAGGTACTTCAAATAACGAAATTCAAAGCGCGGCTGGCCTTCGACGTAGAGCACCTTGATCAGTTTGGTGTCGATCACTTCGATATCGCGAACGATGCGCAGCTTGTCGGCGGAGATCGGTTTTTCGTTTGGCAGCAGCTTGGGCTGCTCGACCTCGAACTTGTACCGGCGCGTGCCCTTTTCCTTGGGCTGGTCCGTGAAGGTGATCTTTTTGGTCGCGCCGTTCGGGTCGATCTTGACCATCTCCCGGCTCAGTTCGACGAATTTGCCGGTCTTGTCCTTGACGCGCATGATGACTGGGACGGTGGCGTCCTTGTAGCCCGTGCCGGTGAGTCGGATTTTGAAGATTGCGCGATCGCCGACGTAGATCGGGTCTTCGACTTCGAGATCGTGAAGGACGAGGTCGCGGCGCTGCAGTTCGTCGCCGACGCCGACGAACCAGAGTGACACGCCCTTGTCGCGGGCATAGGGTGCGATCTGAGCGAGGGTTTCGTCGCGCGTGGTGACGCCGTCGGTGAACATGATGACGCTGGAGAGCGCCGATCCGCGGTAGTGATCGATGACCTGGCGGACGCCGACGCCCAGCCGGCTTTCGTTGCCGACCGGTTCAAGCCGAGCAAGCGCCTTGGATGCGCGTTCGATGAGATGCGGCTTGCCGGCGTCGGTGATTTCGCCGGCATCGCCGTCGGGGTCCATCAACTTGATCGCCCGGCCATTGGGGTCGAGGTGGAATATGTGGAGCTTGGATTTCTTTTCGAGAACTAACGTTTTCAACCAATGCGGCTCGGGCTGGTCGAGGATGGCCTGCACGAGCTGGAGCCGGCTGGGCCTCCAGGTGTTGTTCCTGAGGTCATCTTGCTGTTTCACCCAGTATTGCTGCCTTTGGCGAAGCGCGTCCACTTCGCTTTTTACGTCGATGTCTTTCTCGGCGGCGACGGCGCGTTTGCTGATTTCGTCGTCGTATTCCTTGATCTTTTTCGGCAGGTCGGCTTCCAGCTGCTTGCGGATCTCGGCACTAAGCTTGTTGACGCGCTCGAGGACGGCGTCGTCCTGGAAGGTGTCGGCTTCGCCCATGCTGCGCGTGTCGTCGATGAGCAGGACCATGTCGGGCCAGCTGCGGCGCTCGAACTGAATTTGCGGGCGAGGCAGGAGTACCCAGATCGTCAGCAGGATCAGGTACATTCGCAACGCGCCGAGCAGCAGCTTGTACACGAGCGTGACCCGCGGAGCCTCGGCGCGGTAGGTGACGACGATCGTCGCGATCGCGGCGACGGAGAGCAAGAACGCCGCCCAGCCTTCGCGAGGAAGCCCGAACAGCCAGGCCTGTTTTTCGAGCACCCAGCTGCTGGCCTCGCCGGGTTGCAGGTCGGCGCCCTTGATCGCCACCTCGAACCAGTTGCGAAGGATGTCGGGCAGAATGCCGAGAAAATCGCCCGTGTAATACTCATGGGCCACGATCGACGCGCCTACCAAGAACAGCAACGTGGACCCCAGCGCGATGACGGCGGCGACGATCGTTCCAGTTGGGCCTTGCGGCTTCTCGGACAATGCCGCCTCTGTCACGGTGTAATGGCCAAACTTCCACGCCAATACGATCTCGACGAACAACAATGCAAGCAAAAAGAGCAAGGCGAAATGCGCGAGTTTCGGCCCGACGGGCAGCGGCACGTACAACGCGTCCGGGTTGATCGGCCCGTCGGTGACGATCGCGTTGAGCGTGTCGCGGAAAACCTGCAGCTTCCAGTTCGGGAAAATCTTGGTTAGATCGCTCTCATCCACGCGCGATAAGTCGCTCTCGGATCCTTTCTGATCCATCGCATTCGCCGGCACGTTCACGGCGAAGGGAATCTCCAGCCCCGTCGGCCCTTCGACGCGGTACACGCCCGACAGGTCGGTATCGCTGCGGCGGAAAATGTTGACGTCGTCCACAAGTTGCGTCTTTACCTGCACCGGGTCCATTTTCGGATACTGCGGCGGATAGCGGAACGTCACCATGACTTCCGTGCTTCCGGGCAATGTCGCTTCGAGCAGCGCGCCAACGTTCTGACTTTGCTCGCGCAATCGGCCCGACAACGTCAAGCGGGTCAATTCGTGGACCATCGACAGATAGCTGGGCGAACCGGGCCAATTCGACCAGTCGGTGTTCATCGCCGTCGTCACCAGGACAACCTTGCCCCGATAGCGCAGCTGTTGGCGGGCTTGCCGTGCGCCTTTTTCCTTGGGATTCTGCGGCGCGAGCTGAAGATTGCGAGGCAAGGGCGGGTTCCATTCGATGATCGCCGGCGCGTTGATCGGCAGTTTCTCGTCTTGTTTGACCTTCTCGCCCGCCTCGGCCTCGGGCATGAACGATAGCACCGCATTCGCCTTGCCTTCGGGAATGACCGACTGTACAAACTGCGAAAATCGCGCCGTCCGCAGCGTTAGCTTGTCGCGATCGTCGGCGAACGCCGACAAGGGCGGCATGGAAAACGCCAGCGGATCGGTGTTGTTCAAGTAAAAATGCCGGCCTTTCGGCGCGACGATGGTCTTCATCAGGCGCGCGGGCAGAAGGCCGTGCTCCTCCTTGAACAGCAATTTGTTGTAAAGGTCGAGCGACTCCGCCGACTTGTCGCCCATGGTGACGAGGAACCCTCCGCCGCGGCGAACGTGGGCGTCGATCTTCCGCGTGTCGTTGACGCCGAATTGGCCGACGTCGCAGAAGAAGATCGCATCGTAGGGTTCGATCTCTTTTTCGGTCATTTCGCTGAACTGCGACGGCGTTTTGACGACGGGCCGCAGCGGCGATTTTTCTTCGCCCAGTTTCGAGGGATTCAGCGCAAAGCGGATGTATTCCGTGGCACGCAAGAATGGATCGGCTGAGGGCTTGCCATTCACGAGAAGGATGGGGATCGTCTCGCGCACCTTGATGACAATCGTGCGTGTGTTGTCCTGCTCCAGCGCGTCGCCGGCGATCCTTACCTGCACGGCGAAGGTACCGGCAGAGGGGAAGCGGAAATTCTCGAACTCGACCGCCCGGCGCGACTTCGCGTCGACGGCGACCAGACGCTGGCTTACCGCCCGCAACTGCAAGGGTGGATCGTCGGCGGTTTCTTTCGCTTTGCCAATCAGCAGTTCCACGCGCAGCAGCGGCTTGCGCTCCATGCCGTGATTCTCGATCGTGGCGACGATGGGACAGTCGGCCCCCGGCGTGGCGTAATTCACCAGGTCCGAGAATTCGATGCTCGAGACCGACAGATTCTCGGCGTCCTTCTTCGGCCCTACGTCGATGAAAAAGGTCGTCGCCTTCTCGCTGATCTCTTGATACGGCTGTTTCTCCTTGCCCCCCTCTGTATCCGGCTTGAGGTCGGCGGCGCCGGCGACCCACGTGGACTTCTGCATATCCGTGAAAAAATAGACCGCCTGCGCCGGGAATCGGCCACGAGCCTCGTTGATTTTCGATGCGACCATGTTGAGAGCCGCCGGCACGGACGAGTTGCCATGCGTTGGCTTGACGGCCTCGATTTCGCGGCTCACCTTGGTCTTGTCCTGCGACGCGCCGCCGACGAGCCAGGTGGGATTTTCCTTGAGCAGCAGCACGCTATAGCCGTCGCCGGCCGGGTTGTCCTGAATTTTCCGCAGGGCGAACTGACGCGCGACGTCGAACGCGGTCTGGTTGCCTTCGACGGCCTGATTCATGCTGAGCGAGCAATCGAGCACGAAGATATGGTGCACGCGCTGCGTCCGGGCATGTGCCGGCCCGAATTGTTCCAGGCCCACGGTGCGCCAGACCGCCTTGGCCCAGGGCTGGGCCCACAGGTCGCGCTCCGCCCAGTCCATGACTGCCGCCATCGCGAATAGGCAGGCGGCAATGATGGCCATGCGAGTCAGCAGCAGCAGGAGCTGTTCGACGCGCATGCGTTTGCGTGTCTGCTTCTGTGCCGCCAGGAGGAAGCGCATCGCCGCCCAGGGCATGATCTTGTAGCGCCGCCGATTGATGAGATGAATCACCACGGGAATGGCGATCGCCCCAACCCCAACGCCGAGGGTCGCTTGCCAAATGCCGAAAAATGCGAACAAAAGCATGTCATTTGTCCTTGGTCATTTGTCCTTAGTCATTAGCAATCGGCTTCGGAGTCTCGGTGGACGGATTCTCTTTTTTGAGTTTTCCGATTGAGCCCAGATACGCGTTCAGCATTGGGCCGAGGCTATCAACCAATGGCTTGAGGGATTCGATCTGCATGGCGTCGAGCAATTTTCGCTTGTATGCGCGCCGCAGCCAATGGCGCGTTTCGTACAACGATCCCCGCGCGATACGCACAAAGCGACGGTTGTCTTGGTAACTCCCACGTCCTGACCCTTCCGCAATATTCGCTCCGATACTATCTGCCGAGCGGACCATTTGTTTGCCAACCGTATCGCGCGCCAAAATCGACCATTTCTGGACAATGTCCCAGATTTCGTCCGCCAACTTCTCTGCGGCTTGATATACTCGAAGGTTCTCAAAAGAGGTGCTCTTCATCGCAATATCCTCAATGCCAAGCACGTAACCCCTAATGACCAATGACTAATGACCAATGACTAATGACCAATGACTACCTGGACCTTTTCGCCCGATGCGCCATATACGACGACATCGCCACCGAGAGGGGCGTGTCCGTCCGCAATTGCACATAATCCACATTCTGGTCTCGGCAGCCTCTGCGCAGATCTTTCAAAAAGCCCTCGATTTGTGCAAGATAGCCCTCGCGCAGTGCGCGCGGGTCGGTAAGGAGATCGGGATACGCCTCCATGCCGCGAAAGAGCGTCGATTCCTGGAACGGGAACGTCAGCTCCGCTCCGTCGAGCACGTTCCACAGCACGACTTCGTGCCGTTTGTGGCGAAGGTGCTTCAGGCCCGACAGGATCGGTTCGAGATCCTCGAACATATCGCTGATGAGGAAAATGATCGCCCGGCGATTGACGCGCTCGGCCATGTCGTGAAACAGCGGCGCCATGTTCGACTTCTGCGCGCCGACGCCCTGGTTCATGATGTGAACCATTTCTTTGAGCTGCGACATTTGGCTTGATGGCTTGATGAAATGCCTCACCGCCGAATCGAAGGTCACGAACCCGATCGCATCCGACTGGCTGAGCACGAGGTACGCCAACGCCGCCGCGGACATGCAGGCGTAATCGTATTTCGACATGCCATCGATGGAGCCATACTTCATCGATTCGCTCAAGTCGAGCATGATCCAGCAGACGAGATTGGTTTCCTCTTCGTATTGCTTGAGGAAGAACTTCCCCGTGCGGCCCCAGACTTTCCAGTCGATGTGCTTGATGTCATCCCCAGGGACATATTCGCGATGCTGGGCGAACTCGACGGAAAACCCGTGATACGGGCTTTTGTGCTGCCCGGAGAGGTAGCCCTCGACGATAAGCCGAGCCTTGAGTTCGAGGCTGCGGACTTTCGCGAGAGTGCGTGGATCCAGGTATTTGCGGGGGTCGTCGGCCATGTGGGTAAGTTGTCAGTTGATAGTTGTTAGTTGTCAGTAATCTTCGTTTAGCGTTCGCGTGTTCTTCGCGGTAGGGCAATGTGTTGCCACGGCACCCCCGCAATTTCGCGTTTGTTTGTTGTGGATTGTCGGTCAGGCAAACCGGCCAGCGACACAGGTTCGTACCAATTTCCCATCCAATACTTGCCAGAAAATGAGCGTATCGACGGCTAAGTCTACAATTTCCTCCATTCTTTCGACTTCTTTCTTCCAGTCGCCTTCGTCCCAATCCTCAGTTCCGACTTCATATATAAGTGCATTAACGCGCTCCACCGGAAGGTCGTCGAGCAATTGTCTTAATCTCACTCTCGCCTCAGGATCGCGAATCTTGGCGAATACTAGGATGTTTCCACCAGCGATTTCCGGCTCACTCATCTGATCGCCTCGAATGAAACCTATGCTGCGTCCGATGCCTGTTGCTCAAGGTCGCGCAGGCACTGCACGAAGAACCAGGAGATTTTGCTTACTTCATTGAGCATGAGTCGGCGTGGATGAACAAGCAGTTCTGATCCGTGCAACTTGAGAAATACCCACGATTCGACGTTGGTAATGCAGCCATAAATATAGGGCACCGTCTTCTTGAGTTTCTGATTAAACCGACTCGCACCAAGCATTTGAGCTGCGCATTGCCCCGTGGCATCTTCAATGTCGTGTTTCTTTGCTTCGACAATCATCATCAGCGGTGCTTGCATCTCCATTTTCGATACTTGCCGAGCGATCACGAAATCGCATGCGCCCGTGAGTCCCGCTGCAGGATCGACATCCATGCTTGTTCCGGAGAACACATCCACGCGGCGTTCCAGTCTTTCGCGACAATCGGCAAGAATCGGAGCAACAATAAACTCACTTCGTGCCTTCTCACTGATAATCGGCATGCTCATTCCAATCTCCAGCGATTCGCGAAGCCACGGCGACGGCAACAAATCACCTATCTCATCGAACAACTCGTGATCACGCAACGAAATGCCGAAGCCATCTCGAACCATCGCAAACGTGAAATCGCTGTAGCTCATGACCTGAATTCCTCCCGCGCTCGCCAAAGGCGAGCGGCTAAACACTCACGCCGGCCCCTTGCCCTTCGCCAGCGCTTCCTCGTTCGGGTCGCGCGGAATAATGTCGGCCAACCTTTGAATGATCGTCTCCGGCTTGATGCCTTCGGCTTCCGCGTTGAAGTTGGTGATGATACGGTGCCGAAGCACCGGCACGGCGACGGCGCGGATGTCTTCGCACGACACGTAATATCGGCCATGCAGCACCGCGCGGGCCTTGGCGCCGAGGACGAGGTTCTGGGCGGCACGAGGGCCGGCGCCCCAGGTCACGTATTCCTTGATGAAATCAGGGACTTCGCCTTTGTCCTTGCGAGTGAGCCGGGCGAATTTCATGGCGTAGCGGATGACGTACGGGGCAACGGGAACTTTGCGGACGATGTCTTGCATTTCCAGGATTTCGTCCCCCGTGACGATGCGCTCGACTTTCGCGGAGTGGGTGGCCGTGGTCATTTCGACGATTTTGTATTCTTCGTCTTCGGACGGATAATCGACGAGCACGTTGAACATGAAGCGGTCTTGCTGGGCTTCGGGCAGCGGATACGTACCTTCCTGTTCGATCGGGTTCTGGGTGGCGAGGACGAAGAACGGGTCGGGCAACTTATGCCTTGTGCCGCCGACGGTTACTTGCTTTTCCTGCATCGCTTCCAGAAGCGCGGCTTGCGTCTTGGGCGGAGTGCGGTTGATTTCGTCAGCGAGGATGACGTTGGAAAAGATCGGCCCGGACAGAAACTTGAACACGCGCTGCCCGGTGGTTTTGTCTTCTTGCAGCACTTCCGTGCCCGTGATGTCCGACGGCATCAAGTCGGGGGTGAACTGGATTCGGCTAAAGCTCAGGTTGAGCGCGTCGGCGAGCGTGCGGATCATCAACGTCTTCGCCAGGCCGGGCACGCCGACGAGCAGGCAGTGGCCTTTGGCGAAAACGGCGATGAGCAGTTGCTCGATGACGTCAGCCTGGCCGACGATCGCCTTGGCGACTTCGCGCGTGATTCGGCGATAGCCGTCGTTGAGGCGTTCGATGGCGGAGAGATCGCCCTCGATGCGAGGCCAGGATGTGGCGGCAGGCGCAGCTGGCGGAGTAGGCGCGGGCTTGGCGGCGGGGATGCTGGCAGGCGCGGGCCGTGGTTCCTCGGCGCGCGTCACGATGACGGGCACGGGTTCATCGGCGGCAGGCAGGGGAGGAGGCGTTGCCGCCGCCGTCGGCGCCGCGACCCATGTGCCGCAGGCGCAGAGGCGTTTGCCCCCGGCTGGCACTTGCAAGGGAGTGTGGCAGGCTTTGCATTGAACCGTGAAAACATTGCTCATGATGTTGTTCCAAAAAGCCCGCCATGGAAGGCGGGTGAATTGCGGACTCTGGGATGCGCACTCGTTCTATTCTAAGGGCAAACTGCGAAATGTGTGAATCGCAGCCCCATCGCTGATCCGAATATTACCCCGCGCGATCGCCAGCCGACACGGACCGACGGCATGCGGAAAGGCGAGGCGTTGCAGCCGTTCGCCGGTCCAGGGATCGAGAAAATCTACCGAGAAACCGGCCTTCTGGGTTCCAGTAGATGGATAAACGACCAAATAGTTCTTCGTGTAACGGACCGCCCAATTTTTTTTTCCTGGAAGAAGATTCTGCTTCCACTCCAGCCGACCGTCGTTCAGTGAACGTGCGTATAAATAGTCGCCGAGGACATAGAAAAAACTCAGCTCGCCGATGGTGATGGCGCCGAACTCGCTCAGGGCTCGTGCGGGTTTCGCATCGACGGTCCAGAACGTTTGGCCTTTGGCGGGATTCAAGCGAGCCCAGTCGACGCCGTCGTTGCGTGGAATGAGCGCCAACAGAACATCGTTTGCGTGAGCCAGCCGAAACGGTTCGCCGGTTAACGAAGACGTCAAGGCGGGGGTCCACGTCCATGCGAGCGTGGCGGCGTTCCCGATATCGAACGCAGAGATCGTGCCGGCTTCGCCGGCGAACACCGCGCGCTTCCCGAGCACTGCCGGCGCCTGCCTCCAGGGACGCGACGGCTGGGCGATGGGCGTCAACGACGTTCCTAGCATCATTGGTTGGCCGTCAACGCGTTGAACCACGACGGCGTCGCCGATACTGGCGAGAAAGGGGCTGAACGCGGCGCTGTCCAGCGGACGAATGTCGGCGTCCTTCGGCGCGTATTGCCAGGTAACGCGGCCGTCTTCAAGGTTTAGACGATAGAAATAACGACTGTCATCGACGAAGAATAACACATCGCCGACGATCTCGACATACCCGACGCCAGTAGACACTCGCCTGATGCGAGGCTGTCCCGTTTCAACGGTCGCCAACTTCCGCACCGTGTTCTTGAGCCGAAACCTCCACGCCAGGGCGCCATCCGCGATGGCCCGGGCTTCGACGGCGTCGTCGCTGAATAGCACGACACGATCGCGCCAGCATCCCAGCCAGCGCGGCTCGACATCGCGCGGCATCCGCCAGCGCGGCTTATCATCGTTGACGGAATAACAAACGAGTTCGCCGCCGGTCTGCGCAAAAAATATTCCCGTTGGGTCGTCGTTGGTCCCGGGACAAAGCACTCCCGCGATCTGCGGTACCGTGCGAACGATCGGCAGGTTGGGCGGCGCAACGGGCGTTGTCCGCCCCGCGCCATTCTGGCGTTTCGGCACGACGTTCGAGGGCGTCTCAAGTCCGGCGGGCAATGGCTGCGCGGTGTTTTTCAGGTTCGTCATGCGGACAGCGGCGAGTTCGCGCCATGGCCTGGCATCGCGGCCGGCGGGGAGTGCCGAAGCGAAATTCGCATAGGCCTTCAGGGCGTCGCCCGCCTGGGCTTCCAGGCGAGCCTCACGGTATTTTTGCAATACCTTCGCCTGGGGCTGAAGGCGCGGCGCCGGCGCTAGTTTGGGTTGCTTGTCTGGCGGCAGATAGACCGTCAGCTCCTTCGTTCCAGCGATCACCAAACACCCCTGTCCGATGGCCCAGTTGCCCACGGGCAGGGCGTGGAAAAGCGTCGGGTCAAAGCGCCGCGGCTCCCGAAGGATGCTCGTCTCGTCGGCGTTTTTCTCCTGATCGCCCGTCGCAAGGCTCAGTGCGCGATACGGTAATTTGGCGTCCTGCGTAGACCAGATCAACCAACCGCCCGAAATCACCGCCCGGCCAAGTCCAGGCAGCCGGCCGGCCGTCGGCTGCTGCCAAACAATCCCACCCGTCGCGCTATCGATGGCGACAACGCCCGAGCGCGTCGTTGCATAGACTCGGCCCCGGGCGATTCCCAGCAACTGCGTGACTTCGATGCTCTCGACTTCCCACCGGACTCGACCCGTCCATGCATCCATCGCCAGTACGCGGTCCAAATCCAACGGAGCCGCCACGATCAATCCGTCTGCATACACACATGGTGAAAGATCGCGCGGCGACGGCTCGGCCGTCGAAAGCAACGGCCCTCGGCTGGGATAGCGCACCGCCCAGGTCGGCACGCCAGTCGCAGCGTCAACAGCTACGACAGCTCCCGAGTGGGAGCAATAGACAATCTGGCCCGCAGCGAGGGTTAACAAATGGAGTTGATGCCGCGGCTGTTCGGATTGTTGCTCGAACTCTGGGGTTTCGCACACCGCGCGCGACCAGCGCTGGCGACCTGCTGTGTCGTAGCATTCAATGGAGGTGCTCGCCTGGCGATTGGCGACCTTCGTGCTTGCGACATAAACGCGACCGGCGTGTACGAGCGGGGCGCCTTCGAAATCGGTCTCGCTTCGGTCGTCCGCCTGCGATTTGAGCCGCCAAAGCAGCCGATTCTTGCGAACGCCCGGATCGGTGATGTCGAGGCAAACGATGTAGCTCGGCTGGATGCCGTTCTTGCGCGGCCCGATGCGTGCGGGGCCCAGGCGGGCGTAAAGTCTTTGTCCATCGGTGGACAGCGTGAAGCGAGGCGCCGCCACTTCCGGCCCGACGCCCAGACCGGGGTCCACGAAACCGGGTGCACCGAGGTCGAAACGCAGCGTTTCTTTGCCCGTGAATAGGTGATATCCGACCACCGAACGATGATCGGCGAGAAAGACCTGATCCGCAGCGATCACCGGGTGAAACGCTAGCAGGCGTTTCGGATTGCGTTGCGAGACCTCGTTTTTCGCCGTGTCCGCGGATTCCAGCGACGGGAGTGCGACACGCCAGGCGGGGCCGTCTTCCCATAGGTGCCAATGAATGCACTCGGAAAGAATGCGATTGCGCGACGGCTCGCCTGCAAAGGTCGCCCACGGCGCGTCGTTGTTGAAAATGCGTGCCTCGGCCAAGCCTTCGAGGGTCTGCTGAAGTATTACGTGAAAAAGGCCCTCGCGGCCCGCCAGCGCGCCCTTGGCGTCCGGATGCTGCTTTCGAAATCCGCGGATCGCCTGCTGGGCATCGTCGAATCGGCCCGCGAACATCAACGCCAGCACGCATTTGGCCCGATTCCGTGCGATGTCGCCGTTCGGGCTCGGCGCCGGGTAGAGTGATTCGCCCGCCAGCATTCGCCACCAATCTCCCGCCTCGGCGAAATCGCCGCGCTCGAACGCCAAATCGCCGAGCAGGTCGAGAGCCGAATCGGCGGAACCGCTGGCGTAGTGCTCCTCGATGATCTTCCGTAATGGCGCCGTCGCGTGAGTTCGCCGAGCCTGCTCCAAAAGCGACTTCACCTCGGCTTGCACCAGCGCGCGATAGGACCGCAACGCGGCCGGCGGCAGCATCGTCAAACGTTCCTGGCACAAACGGCGAACCTGCCCACTGGACCAGGCCACGCCATAGCGCGGCGGGCTGGTTGGCCAGGTTATGAGCGCTCCGCCGGACTCGTGGATTAGACCTACGTAGCGATCTGGCGCCTGCTCCCACGCATCGGCGCTGCGCGGATTCGCAATCAACCGCGCGAGTGCGTTGAACGGTGACGCTCCAATCAGTTGCGCGACAGAGCCGGCGGCGAGTTCGGGCGAACGCAGCGGATCGAGCCGGCGCTCGAAGGCGTCGAATCGTGCTCCGACCTGCTGATTCAGGCTGGGAATTTCCGTTTTGCGGATAGCGTCTGGAAGCTGTGCGAAGACGCGCCCGGACGGTGCTGTCAAGGCGATTGCCGCGATCATGAACCAGACGTGCTTACGTGAGTATTTCATCGCCGCCGAGGCAGGGACCTGGGAAAGATAATGGATCATATCACCGCGCCCCATTGTTTGTCCACTACCAATCGGCACTTTACTTCTTCCCGGAATACTGCTGCATCGCCCACCCAATGCCGAACAGCACGACCCCGACAGCTGCCCATTGCAGCATTCGGCCCAAACCATGGGACTCTGCGATTTCCCCCGCCATCGCCACGGGAAGGATCAGCATGCCAATAATCTGCAGTAATCGTCCGGCGGAATACAACGTTTATTTCTCCAAGCCTTGAGACGCGGGCGAGCCTGGGCGCGTGAGCGGCAGGTTGAATTGGCAATCGTAGGTTAAACCTGGTCTGATGGAAACCATTGAAAACTCGCACTGACGAGACAGTATACAACGTCCGAAATCGTTGCGCGAAGTGCTCCCTCTCACTCCGGGAGAGGATTGGGATGAGGGCCACTCGGCCTTTTGCAAGCAAAAAATCACTTGCCCGTGCGTCAGGTGCCCTCACCCCCGACCCCTCTCCCGGAGGGAGAGGGGAGAAAATGCGCAATATTTTTCGGATGAACACGACGTTTGGTATTCATCAGCCCAGGTTCAACCTGCCGCTCACGCGTCCAGGCTCGCCAGGCGTCTCATTTCATTTCCTATCAAACTCCGGCGCGATCGGCATTGCGGTCGCGAAAACCGGGTTTGTGCAAAAAATCACAAACTCGTTGCCAGACGCTTGACTGCGTTTTCGAGAAACCTAAAGATAATAGTGTGCTCAATACAATCGGACCTCTGAATCCGATTCCAGGTAGGACTTTGTATGAAGCTCAAACTCCGTCTCGTTACGATTGTTATCACGTTTCTTCCCTTCGGCCTGGTGGGTTGCGGTTCCGATCTCCATCCCGCTTATTCGCCGGACGTTCGCTATGCATTGCGAACCGACCCCGTGCTGATGGTTCCCGGCGCGAAACTCGCCGACGAGCAGTTGGATCCGGATCGTCCCGGCGTGTTGCCGATGATGCGTTTCGATGATATTTTCAAGTCGGACAATCCCTACAATTCGAAGGCGAAAGACATCAAGGACGCGGTTCTGCGCGACCCGACGCAAATTTCCGAGCCGGACCGCAACAAGATCGACTCCGTCCTGCGGTCTTTATTCGGCACCCCGGCGGAGCCGATCGTCAATGCGACGGCGCTTGGGATTTCCGCGGATAACGTGCAGTCTTTGAAGCTCGACAAAGAGACGTTGGCCATGGGGTCGACTCGCTACCGCGTCCACTGCCTGCACTGCCATGGCGTGCCGGGTGATGGCCGAGGCCCGACGGCTCGCTGGATCAATCCGCATCCGCGCGATTTCCGCGGCGGGTTGTTCAAATTCGCGTCCGTCAACCAGACGGGCGGCCCGCGCGTTCCGAGCCGAAACGATCTCATGCGGACGCTGCGGCAAGGTATCGAAGGCACGGCAATGCCTACCTTCAACCTGCTCAAGGACGATGAGCTTGAATCGCTCGTCAGTTACGTCATCCACCTCACGATCCGTGGGCGAACCGAATACGATCTCATCAAAAACAGCTTCCAGCCCGGCGAGGGTGGCAAAGGCCTGGTTTTCTCCGATGAGGAAACCTCCATCGGCGATCTGCTTGTTCTCTATGCCACGAACAATGCCAAGCAGTGGTCCAACTCGGCGGATCCTGAGAACTGGATCAAGGTTGTTCCCTACAAATCGGACGATGACGACAAAAAGACGAAACTCAAGGAATCGATCAAACGCGGTCAGCAGCTTTTCACGGGTAATCCTTTGCATCCCCGCGGCAAGTCGGCGAACTGCGTCAGCTGCCATGTCGATTATGGTCGACAGGCCAAATTCAAGGTGGACGACTGGGGCACGCTCACCCGGCCCAACAACTTCACGCTCGGCGTGTTTCGCGGCGGACGACGGCCCGTCGATATTTATTATCGCGTTCATTCCGGCATCTCCGGGTCCGGCATGAATTCCTTCGGCGGTACGCTACAGCCAACCGATATCTGGGACCTCGTGAATTTCGTCTCGGTTTTGCCATACCCCGAGATGCGGCGAACAATGGGCGTGGATATTGATTGAACCAATTGCTCGCCATTAGAGCAAGGCTGTTATTCGAGGAGACACCTACGGTGGGCAACAAAGGTTGGAGCGTGCTGTTCGGCGTTACGATGTTGGCCTGCGCGATCGGCTTCGGTGTCTCGCCGCTCTTCGGCTGGTGGATGCCCGAAGGCGTTTCCGAGCATGCAGGATCGGTTGACGGCCTGTTTTACTTGATTCTGGGCGTCACCACGTTTGCATTCATCGTCACCGAAGTGATCCTCGTCGTCTTCATGTGGCGTTATGCGGAAACTCCCGACGGCAAGCCGCCTGTCGCACACGACGCGGGTTTCCCGAGCTTCCTCAAGCCATTTGAAAGCTTCCTGAACGATCAACACAAAGTCGAAATGGCGTGGACTTTCATACCGGCCGTCGTCCTGATCGTCATTGCGTTCGCTCAGGTGAGCACCTGGGCCAACATCAAGTACGCCACGCGCAATCGCAACGATGCCACGAAGGCGAACAGCGCGCGGACGCAGATTGCAGTTAGCGCGCGCCAGTTCGAGTGGCGCATGCGCTATCCGAGTGTTGCGCGGTTCAAGAAATGGATGGAAAACCCCGTTGCCACTCGGCAGGACTACGAATCGTTTGGCAAAATTCCGCACGTGGACGATGTGCACGTGGTCAACGAGTTGCACATTTGGAAGGGTCACCCGGTAGTCGTGCATCTTACGACGCGCGACGTTATCCACAGTTTCAACCTGCCCAATTTCCGCGTGAAACAGGACGCCCTGCCAGGCAAGATGATCCCCGTGTGGTTCACGCCAACCAAAGTCAACTGCAAATGGGACAAACGATCCAATCGCTACGCGGACGGCTACAGCCCCGAAGGCTTGGAAGATAAGGAATACGTCTGGGATATCGCCTGTGCTGAGTTGTGCGGGTGGGGCCATTATCGCATGATCGGGCGTGTCTTCGTTCACAAGGATCAGGCGGAGTTTTTGGATTGGCTGGAAAAGGCCGAGAAGGAAAACACGCGGCGTCAATGAGTGAGTCAAGCCCAGGGGCGAGCGCAGCGAACCTCTGGGATGTTCTGCATTATCCCACGGGTTCGCTGCGCTCATCCCTGGGTTTTGGATTATTGCCATGGATTCTCACGCAGGTCACAGCACCGATGCTCATGGACACGCCCACCCCGAGCTGAATTTCATCCAGAAATATATTTTCTCCGAAGATCACAAGATCATCGGCATCCAGTTCCTCTTCACCAGCATTATCTTCCTGGGGTTGGGCGGCATCCTCGCGCTTCTGGTTCGCATTCAGCTGGCCTGGCCTCATGCCGAGATTCCGTTCATCCACAACTATTTCCCGGATAACGGCGGCCGCATCTCGGAATCGTTCTACAACATGACGTTCACGATGCACGCCTCGGTGATGATCTTCTTCGTCATCATTCCGTTCCTGACGGGCGCGTTTGGCAACTTCACGATCCCGCTGATGATTGGCGCGGGCGACATGGCATTTCCGAAACTGAACATGCTGTCGTACTGGGTGCTTTGGCCGGCGTTCGTGCTGATTTCGTTCAGCTTCTTCGTCGATGGCGGCGCCGCCTCTTCGGGATGGACGTCGTATCCCACGTTGGCGAGCGTCGGCATGCCTGCCGGGGAAGGGTTCCAGTCGCCAGCGGCGCCCGCGTCAGGCCATGGTCAGATTTTCTGGTTGCTGTCGCTGATCTGTGTCGGCGTGAGTTCCATGATGGGTTCGGTCAACTACATCACCACGATCATCAACATGCGTGCGCCGGGCATGACGCTGTACCGCATGCCGATGACGATCTGGGCGATGTTCATTACCGCGATTCTTCAGGCCTTCGCGCTGCCGGTCCTCACCGTCGCGCTGATCCTGCAGACGCTCGACAAGACCATCGGCACGACCTTCTTCCTTCCCGATGGACTCACCTTTGGCAACTGGACGCCCGAAGCCGGCGGCGGACAGCCGTTGCTTTGGCAGCACCTGTTCTGGTTCTACTCGCACCCGGCTGTGTACATCATGATCCTGCCATCGATGGGCATGGTGTCTGATATCCTCGCGACGTTTGCGCGGAGGCCGCTCTTCGGCTACCGCGCGATGATCTATTCGATCGCAGGCATCGCCGGTTTGGGCTTCATCGTCTGGGGCCATCACATGTTTCAGTCGGGCATGGATCCTCGTCTTGGCACGGGCTTCATGATCGCGACGATCATGATCGCCCTGCCGTCGGCGATCAAGACCTTCAACTGGCTCGGCACGATCTACCGGGGCAACCTGCAATTCACGACGCCGATGTTGTTCGCGCTTGGCTTTGTATCGCTATTTATCATTGGCGGTCTGTCGGGCATCTTCATGGCTGCCACGCCGGTCGATATTTACATCCACGACACCTACTTTATCGTCGCCCACATTCATTACGTGTTGTTCGCCAGCAGCTTGTTCGGCATCTTTGGCGGCATCTATTACTGGTTCCCGAAAATGTTCGGCCGACTCATGAACGACAACGTCGGCAAGGTGCATTTCTTCCTGACGTTTATTTTCTGTAACTGCACCTTCTTCCCGATGCACATGGTCGGCGTGGCCGGTTTGCGCCGCCGAATTCCAGACATCACCGCTGGGGCGCTTGAAGCCAAGCTGTTGCCGTTGAATGAATTCATGAGCATCTCGGCTCTGATTTTGGGAACCGTTCAGCTAATATTTGTCGCGAATTTCCTCTGGAGCATCTTCTTCGGCCCGAAGGCGTCCCAGAATCCGTGGAAGAGCAACACCCTCGAATGGACGACGGGCGATCCTGTTCCGGGTCACGGCAACTTCGACACGGTTCCCAACGTGCAGTGCGGACCGTACGAGTACGGCGACCATGGTGACAAGGACAACTGCTTGCAAACCGAAAAGAGTTCTGCCCCCGTGGCGGCGCATTGATCGACAGGAATCCTAATTGAAGAACCTCGGCGCCACTCCCGACGCCCCTCGTTGGCTGCACGCAATAGCCGTGGCGACGGTGGTTTGCACCCTGCCGTTGCTGTTTCTCGGCGCTGGAGTGACGAGTCATGGCGTGGGCATGGTGGATCCGCAAGGCTTTCGCCCGCCGTGGGTCGTCATTAACACGCTGCTCGAGGATGGCCGATTCGCCTGGCGGTTGGAATACGGGCATCGCACCTTCGGCTTCTTGGTTGGCATGTGCGGGATCGCCTTGGCGATCGGAAGCTGGTTCTTCGATCGCCGAACGTGGATGGGCTGGGTCGGGTTCTTGGTATTGGCGATGATCTGCCTGCAAGGCGCCCTCGGTATTTTTCGGGTGGACCTGAATGGCCGATTCCCGATAGCTTTCAAACTGATGCACGGGATTTTCGCTCAGATGGTGTTTGCGACGATCGTCTCGGCAATGCTGTTCACCTCGCGCCGGTGGGCAGCACTGCGAGCGATGAATGCGTCGCCGGGATTGCGACGAGGCTCGCTGATCGTGGCGGTGACTGTGTTCGCCCAACTCGTGCTCGGCGGATTGGTTCGGCATGACGAGCTTCTTCTCGGACCGCGAGGCCATTTGCTTGGCGCCTTCCTGACCACTGGCGCGATCGCCTGGCTGCTGATGGCAACCCGACGCGAAGAAAATGGTCGCACGACGTTTCGAACGGAAAGAATATTGCTGATGGGGCTTTTGTCGCTTCAACTGGTTCTCGGCATCGAAGCGTGGCTGGCGCGATTCCACGTGCCCGGTTCGAACCTGCCCCAGCTCGCACCGGCGCCGACGCATGCTGAATGGCTGCGAACCGCACATTACTTGGTGGGATCGATGATCTTTGCGGCTACGGTATCGATTACGTGGATCACTCATCGCCGATTGCTTCCGGATGCTGCCCGCCAGCCCGACGCTCACCTCTCGAACCTCGAATCGGCATCGCCAACGGTGGGGGCGGCACTATGAAGACTCTCACCGAAGCGCTGCCCCTGGCACGACCGCGCTGGCTAGATTTCGTCGAACTGACGAAGCCCCGCATCGCCGTCATGGTGCTATTCACGGTAGCAATCGGCGCGCTGGCGGCGAACCCGCCTTCGTTCGATGTCGCGCAACTCGTTCATGCGCTCGTCGGCGTCGCGCTCGTGGCAGGCGGCGCCAGCGCCATCAATCAATGGATCGAGCGAAATAGCGACGCCGTCATGCGGCGAACCGAGAATCGGCCCATCCCGGCTGGGCGAGTCAGTCCTGGCGAAGCTGTCGCGTTCGGCGTCGCGTTGTCGTGCGTTGGCCTGGTTTACCTGGCACTGACGATGAACCACGCCCTTGCGACCGTGCTGACGGCCGGGACGTTGGTCAGCTACGCGTTCATCTACACGCCGTTGAAACGAAGATCGACGGCGAATACTCTCATTGGCGCCATGCCCGGAGCTCTGCCCCCGGTCATCGGCTGGTCGGCGATGACGGGAAACATCGACCGCGGCGCGTTGGTGCTGTTCCTAATCGTGTTCTTTTGGCAGGTCCCGCATTTTTTGGCGATAGCATGGATGTATCGCGAGGATTACGGTCGCGCGGGGCTGAAGATGCTTCCCGTCGAAGACGCCGACGGCGCGATGACGGGCCGGCAGATGAGCCTCTACTGCGTCGCGCTCCTGCCGATCAGCTTGCTCCCCGTGATCTGGGGCGACGCGAGCATCATGTACGGATTCGGCGCGTTCGGCATGGGGGTGTTCTTCCTCCGCTCGGCCTGGATTTTCATGCTGTCGCCGAACGACACGGATGCCCGCCGAGTGCTCTATGTTTCGCTGGTGTATCTGCCGAGCGTGCTCGGCTTGTTGTTGGCTGAGCGATTGCTGCGTTACTGGGCGACGGGAATTTAGCCGAATTACGAATCGCCAAGACGATTTCGTACTGGGATTATTGGTTTTCTTTCTCAACTTGAACGAAGAACTCACATGGCACACGACGCTGCACATGATCCGAACACGCACATGGGAATGCCGTTGCCCAACGGCAAGCTCGCGCTGTGGTTGTTTCTGGTGACGGAAATCACCTTCTTTGCGGCCCTCATCGGCACGTACATGCTGCTCCGCAATGGGCAGCCGACCTCGTCCACGCCGTGGCCTTCGCCGACCGATGTGCATCTCGTCGAGTGGATCGGCGCGCTGAATACCTTCGTGCTGATTTGCTCCAGCTTGACGGTTGTCCTGTGTCACTGGTGTTTGCACGAGGCGAAGAAGGCGAGCGACCCCGCGCAGAAACAGGCCCTGGTCAAAAAAGCCGTCATGCACCTGGGCATCACGCTTGCGCTCGGCTGCGTGTTCCTTGCCATCAAGGCCGTCGAATACAAGGCGAAGTTCGATCACCATATTCTTCCTGGCCGCATCTTCGAATTGAAGAACGACGGCCCGCAGTCTTATCGGTTCGTCCGCGTCGTCAAGGCGGAACTGGAAGAGATCGTCAAGAATAACAGCGTCAATGCCGAGGCGATGAAGATGTGCAAGGAATTGCTGGCCGACATTGATCGCCTGTCGCCGAAAGAGGTCAACGAGCGGATTCTGGGCACGAAGACGATGAAGGCGAAAAATCCGGGACTGGAGAACATCGACAAGAAAGCGTCGACTTATTGCGACCTGCCGCTCAAGAGCAAGCCCGCCAATGCGCCGCTCGTCAAGGGAATCCTCGAGGTCGATTCACACGCCCACCTGTCATTCTCTATCCCGTATGGCAATCTCTGGGCGTCCGCCTATTTCGCGATGACCGGCTTCCACGCCATCCACGTGCTGGGCGGGTTGGTGGTGTTCGGCCTTTTCCTCGTCTCCGCGTTGATGGGCAAGTTTGGCACGCAGCACGAATTGGCGATCGAGCTCACGGGCCTTTACTGGCACTTCGTCGATATCGTCTGGATCTTCTTGTTTCCGCTGTTGTATTTGGTGTAGACTTCGCGTTGCAATTATTCCCGCCAATCCTGGCGGGCATCAAGATTGAAGGATGCTTCCGATGTCCGATAGTCATGAACACGCCGGCCCGAATTTTAATACCTACATGATGGTCTTCGGCGCTCTGTGCGTCTGCACGGCACTGTCGTTTGCGATTCACTTCATCCTGGGCCACGGCCTGGCGAGTGCGTCGCTGATCATGATCGTCTCCGTGATCAAAGCCACGCTGGTCGCGGCCATCTTCATGCACCTGATGTTCGACTGGAAGAAGCTGTACTGCGTCATCCTGCCGGTTTGCATCGTCACGCTGATGATGGTTATTATTCTCTCAATCGATGCGACCCTCGTTTGGCATGTTGCGCCGGACAGCATCGTGCCGTATCCGGGCGAATAACGTCCCCGGCAAGCCCAAGGGTGAGCCAGCGAACCCTTGGGATATCTACCACCTTCCCTTTTGGGGCCAATAATCACATGCCCCGCGCATTCGCGATCTTCTGTCTCGTGGTTGCGGCTTCCGTCGTTCAGGCCCAGGATGCAGCGAAAGAGCCGCCTCGCTTTACGCCGATCGACTATCCCGTGGGCAATTTTTCGCTTGACGATCTGGATGGCGAAATCGTCACCGCGCGAAGCCTCCGAGGCACCATCTGGCTTGCACAGACTTTCGTGCCAGGGTGCAACGAGTGCAGCAAATCGATCCCGACGATGAAGCGTTTGCAAGAGATTTTTCGCGGGACGAAGGGAGTGAAACTCGTCAGCGTCGCGCTTGCCTTCAACGACTCGGAAACGCTGAAAAAATTTGCGAAGGACCAAAATGCCGACGCCCAGCAATGGCTCATCCTCACCGATCCGGACGAGGATCGGCTCCACAAGACCGTGACCAGTGCCTTCCTCTCCTCAGCCGCCCGTAATCCGCAACCGACGCCAGGAAATGAGATCTTGCACTCGACCAAGATCCTCCTGATCGATCCGCAGGGAATCATCATCGGCTCCGTGCCTGGCGCGGATCTCGAGTCGGCCGATCTCCTTAAGCGCGAGGTCGAGCGCCTCCGCATGCGGCAACCGATTCCCGTGACCGCCTCGGATCTGCCTCGCTTCAACGCGATACTCAACGGCTCAGCCGGCGTGCTCTTGCTGCTCGGCTGGCTGGCGATTCGCCTGCGTCAGGAGACGCTTCACAAGATGGCGATGCTGCTGGCGTTTGCGGTTTCGATGGCGTTCTTGGCCAGCTACCTCTTCTATCACTTCGCGGTTCTCGGCGGCGAGCCGATGCGTTTTCGCGGCGAAGGCGCGATTCGCACGGTTTATTTCGCCATCCTGCTCACGCATACGGTGCTGGCGGTCGTCGTCGCGCCGCTGGCGATCTTCATCACCGTGCAGGGTCTTCGCAACGCCCTGGCGTCACATCGCCGAGTCGCACGCTGGACGCTGCCGATCTGGCTGTACGTGTCCATCACCGGCGTGGTCGTGTACTGGATGCTTTACGAAGTGAGTTGGTAGTGGGGAGCCGAAAGCCCAGGGACGATCACGGCGAATCCCATGGATCCTTTCCTTCGGGCGTGTCTTTCCCAGGGATTGATGCGCCCGACAAATGTCGCATTGTTTTACCGTAGCCATCACGCTCCGCGTGATGGATTTCCTGAAACCGGTGAAATTGGCCGAATTTTTCGCCTGTACTCGATAAATCCATCACGCGGAGCGTGATGGCTACGATCATTCGGACTTTGTCGGGCGTGTATTCCCTGGGCTATTATTAATACTTCAATTCGAGGCCGACGTTGAGTCCGTGGGCCCAGAAATCGGTGTAGTTGGCGTTGAAGACGGGGCTTCCCGTCGAGCCCGCGACGAAGGCGCCGCTGGTTGGCGGGGTCGCGGGATTGATCTGCCTGTCGAGGTTGCTCCCCGAGCGAATGACATTGGTCCAATACAGCATTGAATACGTTCCGAATACGCGCAGGTTCGGCGTGATGTGGAACCCGACTGTCGCAGTCGCTTCCGGCACGACGGAGTAGATTGAGACCGTGTGCGATCCGCTATTGCTCGGCTGGGCGAAGAAGCCGCCGTCGGCGGTGGTCGCGCCCGCGGTACCCGGATTGAGCGTCGAACTCCCCGTGATGACCGCTCGGCTCACATTTCCGCCCATGCTCACTTTGCCTGAGACGCCGATGTCGAACCGCCACCAGTTCCAGGCGACGCGCCCGCCGAATTGGCCGCCGTAGAATCGATTCGTGAGATTGAACGAATCGGAGATCGAGACCGTCGAACCCGCGACCTGCCCGGCGCCATTGAAGAAGACGCCATTGTCGACAAGGGCGGTGATGCTCTGGTTGAACGCAAAATCGTCGTTCAAATAGAGGTAGCGGAATCCCCACAGGTAGTCGAACGACCAGCCGTTGATCCGGGCGATATTGGCCACGACCGCGACGTCGATGCCGTGCAAGTCCATGACGGAATTCGCGCTGATTCGTCCGCTGCTGGTTCCCGGAATCGCGATCTGGGCGACACTCTCTGCCGGCGCGAGAAATGGCACGCTGAGCGCCGGATTCCCGGCGGCATCGCTCGTGAAGGCATTGTCGCGCCCGTGCCTGCCGAGGAAGAATCCGGTCACCTCCAGCGACTTTTCCAGTTCGGGATTCAGCCAGATGCCGAGCGTGCCCTGAAAACCGCTGAATTCGGTCGGACCCAGGCGGCCGCCCAGCAGGACCGTCGTGTCGGCGTTTCCGAGCAGACCCGGATTCGCGGCCGCGGTTCCCGTGGTGACGAGCGGCGGATAATTGTCCTGGTTCACCCACCAGTGAAGGAATCCCGCTTGCACCCACATGCGCGTGCCTTCCTCCTTGATGTACGAAAGGTAGCGAGGGCCTTCATAGACCGTAAACGGTTCCGTTGGAATCAGCGGTTGCGGCGGAAAATACGAAGCGGGCAAAACCTCGCCGCCGTCCGAATAAGGAACCGACGCCCCCGGCGGCTGATCCGATCCGGAGCCCGAATTGGGACTTTGCACCGTTGGTAGCGCAGGGATCTTGGAAGTTGGCACGCGATCCGGCAGCACCATGTACGGTTGGGTGGGAATCGCTTTGGGATTCGGCAGTCCTGCCGGCGGCAGCTGGTTGGGGAGCATCATGCCCGCCGGCGGCATTCCCCCGGGTTGCCCCTGGTAGGTCATGCCGGGCGCGGGCATAACGGGTGGCAGAGGGCCTTGCGGCATCGCGGGCGAAATCGGCGTCGCCGGCATCAACGGCATTGCTGGCATCAATGGGCGGGACGGCATCGCCGGATAGCCAGGGTAACCGGGTAAAGCCGGCGTGCCATAACTGCGGGGCGCGGGATACTGAGCCTTTGCCGACACGCCTGCCAGCAGCGCGCCGCCGATTACGATCCAGCTGATCTTTCGCAACATGATTCACATCCCCAATACCGAGACCGCGCGCGGCCAAGGTAGAGAAAATCCGATTCTGCCCCAATTATCCCATCGACCGGATATATCGCGCCACATAATGCTTTCCGCATCGCAGGCATTCACGTTATTCCGCGCAAAGCCAGCAGATCAGTCAAGGTCTCGCCAGCTTTCCTATCTTGAAGATTGCTAGCCCGGATTATTCACCACAGAGGGCACAGAGATCACCGAGAAATACGAAAGAATGGGTAGGAGAGGAGTTACGACATTGGAATTGTGGCCATCCCGATTACAGGGTGGCTTTATCTATCTCTTGAGATTTCCCCTAATTTCCTCACTCTGTGTTCTCTGTGCCCTCTGTGGTGAATAATTCGGGCCAGGCGATTTCTGTTCCTCGTTTTCTTTCGCGCTCTCGTATTCGTTTTGAAATCGCCGCACCCGACGTTGGCAATACGGTTTTTTCCGCCTTTGCCGACTTCAACGAATTTTTTGAGCTATGGTTACGGTAAGCGGAGTCATGGCAGATGCCGTGTATGAAGAACGACATCTGAACATGTGTTATGGTCTTCCCCCTAGAAGTTGAACCCATGCCTACACGACACGCACAAATCCTGAACCAACCGTCGTTGGTCCCGATGGCCGGGAACGTCGATCGCAAGCCGCGCGCGCTCGACCGCGACGTGACGACGATCGGGCGAGCACGCGGGGCCGACCTTAGCATCGAATCGAATGAAATCTCGACGATTCACTGCATCCTGTTCCGCTCGCCGGAAGGATTTCGCTTGCGCGATTGCGGCAGTCGAACCGGCACGCGAGTAAACGGAGCGTCGATCAAGAGCACTTTGTTGCACGATGGCGACATAGTCAATCTTGGCTCCTACAGCTTCGAATTTCGCGTTCCGACCGCGTTATTTCCAGGCGACGGGCAGCGTCTCGATCCCGTGAAAGTAGAGCACTTGAAAACCTCGCGCCGGCGGCTGGCGCAGCGCGCGCTGAAATTCCGTTTTCGGCTACAGCACGCGGGTCCGTCGCCCAAGGAGCGCGAATACGAGCAGAAGGCGAATCTGCTCAAGGACAAGATCCGCTGCTACGATCAACGGCTAAACGAGCTTGAGGAAGCCGAGGACGAGTTGACGCGCGAACGCGATCAGCTGGAACGCGAAACGGAATCGCAGCGCAAGCGCGTCCAGCAGATCGAAAAAGAGCTTGCGGATCGACTCGCCGACGCCGACCGTGAAATCCGCGAACGCTGGCAGGAATTTCAGCAGCGCTGCAGCGCCGAAGAGGCGAAAGCCCGGCGCGAAGCGAGCGAATCTGACGTGTCTTCGATCACCAATTCCGAACTGCAGGCACAGCGCGATCGCCTGCAATCCGCCGAGGCTGAGTTGAATCGCGAACGCGAAAAACTGGCACACGAACTCCGGGAGTTTTCCGTCATGAAAGAGCAGTCCATTCTGGATCGGCAAAAAATCGACAAGGACAGCGACGCACGGACGGCGGCCATCGCCCAGCAAGAAGCCAGCCTCCGAGCCCAAAAAGCGGAAATGATGCGCATGATGGGCGACATCAAGCGCATGCAAGAGGACCTGCGCCGCCAGGCCAAGCCTGACATTCGCGCCCTGCACGACGAGATCGAAGGCCTCAAGCGCGAAAACGAAGAGCTTCGAAGCAAGCCCGCCGAGACGCAAGAACTGCTCGACGAAAATGACCGCCTCCGCCAGCAGGTTCAGCAGATGGATGAGCTGCGCTCGGAGATCAACCTTCTTCACGAGGAACTGGAGCGAACCGAAGCCAAGCTGCACGACGTTCAGGTTCCGCCCGCCTCGGACGATTCCAACGCCATCGCAGCCCTCGCCGCCGAGAACGAGGATCTCAAACGCATCGTCGCCGAGAAGGCTCGGCTCATCGAGGAACTCGAAGCCGAAGGCCCGGGCGCGGAAAAATCGGAAAGCGATTTGACCCGATACGAGTCGGAGCTGAATGTATTCCGCCGTCAGCTGGAAGGCGATCGCGCCAAGCTCAACAAGGAAGTCGAGATGCTGCGTGAACGCAACCAGGAACTCGACGAAGCCGTCCGCGAGATGGAAATGGAACTCTCCAAGGAACGTGCCGAACTGGCACGCGAGCGAATCCGGCTCGAACGAGTTCGTGAAGAAGTAAAAGGCGACATGGAACGCTTGCAGCGCGAGGCAGCCATGCGTGACTCGATGGCGTCCGTGCAAAAGCTGCGCGACGAATTGAAACATCCCAACGGCAACGGCGCTTCGAAGGACGTGAACGACCGTCTTCGCGGCATGCGTGCCATGGCAGAGAAGTAACCGCCGATCACGGCCCGCCGGCCGCCGGCGCGAAGCGTAGTACCTGGAAACTGACGACGCGCCAGCCAGGCGCGGGCGTGTCGTCGGTGACTGTTGCCGGATCAATGGCTTGCACGGTCTCCAGGAGAAAATTGACGTCCGCCTTGTAGCCGGGTGCAGCCGGCGTCGCGGGAAACGTAAACTGCCCCATCATGTAGACTCGCAGCTTGCCTTTTTCAATTTCCCATTTGCCCAGGGCATCGTGCCGAGTCAGCACGCCGAAAGCGAAGCGTTTGTCGCCCTTGCCATCGAGTATTTGATAAAACACGTTCTGCTTGGCGGCGCGATCCGCCTCGTCCTTCACCGGCAGCCACGCCCATACCGTTCGGTCGATTTTCCTTCCCTCGGCAAATGCCTTTCCGTCGTACAGGTCCTTTGCCCATACCTCCAGCACATGGCGAGCATCGAATCGGAGTTTTCGCAGGCCCTGGCCAAGCTTGGTCAGGTGGTACGGTTCCTTGATGCCCGACTCGCGCAGATTCACAAACCAGCGGCGCCCCTGGCCAGCCGTTTCCGCTTCGGTGCTCTGCACGGAAATGATGGCATCGGCTTCGACTTCCTTCGTCTTGATCCGATACATACGGTCCACCTGATAACGGCCTTCGATGTACTTCCACCCGAGCACGCCGGCGGGCGTAATCTCGGCATCTTTTCCGAGGTCGCCATAGAAAACGCGCACGAGAGGCTGTTCGGGAAAGAAGGTGAACGCGCTCGGATCTTCTTTGCCCGTATCGTAGAGATCGATCATCGCCTTGACGTCGTCCGGCGATGCGCTGCCGCGCCGCGTAGCGGGAAGCGTCAGCAGGTAGGCGGCATTGATTTCTCGGCCACCCTGGCGGATGCGAGCGAAGAAGCCGGAGTCTTCGCCCTTCTCCAGCAAGAAAGAATTCGCCTGCGACTCGATGGCGAGCGTCGTGGCGAGGTAGTAGGCGAGATAGCCCAACCCGCTGATCAGGCTCAGCCAAATTCCGCACGACGCGAGCTTGCTGCCGACCTTCGTGCCTTCCGAATCGTTGATTTGCTTCTGCCCGTACAGCGACATCACAAGCCCGGCAATCGGAGCCACGAGCATCCACGAGGGGAAAAAGACGGGCAACCCCTGGAATAACCCCAGGACGGCGCACACGACGACTAGCGCGGAAAAGAGCAAGCCGACCGTGAAGCCCGCGATCGCCCATCCGGAGATCGGGCGATACGCGATGGTTTCCGAAGTCGGAGGCGGCAGCGCTTCACTCATGACAATGCCCCTACGTGCTGTTCGCGGCGCCTGTTAGTCGTCCGAGCCTGAGATATCGGAAATGTCCGTGAGCATGGCCCGGCGAACGGCGTCGCCCGCGTTGATGCCGCGCGTCGCCAGGTTGCCCGATTGGTCCAGAAAGATCTTGTCCTGAAGGATTTCCTGGATCACGATCGCCATTTTGTCGGGTGTCTTCATGTCAACCATGGGCCGAGCGCCAGTGTTCAGCGCGACCATCCGCTTTTGGATCAGGGTCGAGAGCTTGAATCTCCCGCCAACCTTGTTGACGATTCCCTCTTCCTTTAGTTCGTCCAGCATGGAACCTTCCTTCTTTTTGGATTCTCAAGTTGAGCAGCAAACTACGTTGTCGCAATGATTTTTCGCATGGCATCGAGTGCCGATTCCAGATCGTCGTTGACGATCTGGTGATCGTAGGCATCCGCCAGGGCGAGTTCCGTTCGCGCTGTCTGCAGCCGACGACGGATCACTTCTTCCGTTTCGGTCCCGCGTGCTCGTAATCGTGTTTCCAGAACACCGAGGTCCGAGGTACGGATGAAGATCGAAACGGCATCCGGGCAGCGTTGCCTGACCTGCTGCCAGCCTTGCACGTCGATATCCAACAGCACGCCGACACCTCGTTCACGCCACGGGCCGACCTCGTCTTCGAGGGTGCCGTAGTAGTTGTCATGCACCCGCGCCCATTCCAGGAATCGGCCTGCGTCCTTCGCCTTCTCGAATTCGGGCATGGTCCAGTAATGGTAATGCACGCCGGCTTGCTCGCCCGAACGCGGCTGACGCGTCGTCACCGAAACCGACAACCGCAGCGGTCGTGGCTGCTCATCCAACAGTCGGCGGATGATCGTCGATTTCCCGCTCCCGCTCGGCCCGGACACGATGAATAGCGGAGCCATGTTCTACTCCACGTTCTGGATCAGCTCGCGCATTTTTTCGAGCGTGCCCTTGATCTCGACGACCTCTCGCGAAATGCCCACGTCGCTCGCCTTGGAGCCGATGGTGTTGGTCTCGCGGAACATCTCCTGAATCAGAAAATCGAGTTTCTTCCCGGGGCTTTCGGTTTCTTTCGTGATCTCCTGAAAATGGGTCAGGTGTGTCGCCAACCGCGTCACTTCCTCGGCAATGTCGCTGCGTTCGGCGAAGATCGAGACTTCGCGTATAAGGTCATTACGGTCGATCTGGACATCGTGTTCGCTGATAAGGGTTTTCACCCGCTCAAAAAGCCGATCGCGAAACGCAGCCGTCACCTCGCGGATTCGCTTCCGGATAACGTCGAGCCGGCTGAGTATATGATCGCGAAGGCTCAGCATCTCGTGCGCCATGGCGGCGCCTTCGTCCGTCCGCATCTTTTGCAGGCGTTCGACGGCCTGGTCGAGCAAGCGCTCGATCATCGGCCAATGCTCGTGCATTTGCTGGGTGGCGCCTGCCGACTCCGGAACGACGCCCGGCAGCGCCAGCACCTGGGACAAAATCGACTGCCCGCCGTCGGGCAGGGCGAGAGTCGCACAGGCGTCGCGGATTTGCCTGGCGTAGCTTTGCAAGGCAATCGCGTTAATGCGGAATTCGTCGGCCGCGGCCTGGTGTGTGCAGCGCAGGTGGACTTGTATCGTGCCTCGCTTGATCGTTTTGCGGATGACGCGCTCGAAATCGGATTCGAGCAGATGGTACGGCTCCGGCGCCCGCAGCGTGACTTTGAGGTAGCGGTTATTGACGGCGCGAAGCTCCAGCGACAACGTGAGCTTGTCGCTCTGAAAAGCCGCCTCGCCGTATCCCGTCATGCTCAACAGCACGTGAACCTCTGTCTCAATCGGGCGACAAAAACGACACCGCCGAATACGGAACACTGGGGCATGTTCGGTACTCGGCAACGGAACGAACGCCGGATCGCTGCAATCTAGGCCGCGCGAGAGTTGGATTATTCGCCGCCTCCACCGGGACGACTGAATGCCGCACGGGGACGTTCCATGTTATCGTTTTGAATCGCTTTGACCTGGATCATCGTGAGCAACAGCCAGCCGATGGCGACATAGATCGTCAAGCGGGTGAACTGATCGCCAGCGCGGGAACCGAACGGACTCGACCCGCCAGCGCCGCCCAGCGCGCCGATCAAACCGCCGCCTTTACCGCGCTGAATCAGAATCAACCCGATCAGGAACAAGCAGAGCGGGATCAGAATCAGATTCAATAACGTCGCAATCAAACCCCATGGCATGGCCTGGCTCCTTCAATAATTCGACATTCACCAAGTGAAAATTATAGCGGCACAGCCCCATTTCGGAAACCCATCTTGCGAAAAGTTCGAAAGACGGTCCCGCAAGTCGAGCGTGCCCAAACGTCACAACAGGACATCCATAATGAAAATTATCGTATGAGCAATCGAGTCCCTGCGCAATATGAAGTCGCGAAGCGCGGGCTCTTCCGTTCTTAGGTGATAATCCCTGGGGCCTGGGGTATTTCCGTAGTCTAGCCTGCCCATACAGTATTTGCAGCTGCGAGTCCGGCAAGGAGTCGGCCTCGCCTTCACCTTTGTCAGGGACGGCCATGGCCAACCTCACCATCGA
>CAZAFH010000080.1:0-39464 GCA_964484265.1 uncultured Singulisphaera sp. | reverse complement strand
GTTGTCGTCAATCATTGCCTTCACGTGCTCGGCCAGTACTTGCAGCGTGACAGTCGCAGTGTTGAACGTCGAGCGCGTGGCCGTGCAAAACTTCAATCGCATGTTCGGCTACGAGGAAACGACGGGGCTGTGGTAGCGGCAAAGCTGTCAGCTATCAGCGGTTAGCTTTCAGCTAAACGGAATTTTCTTCCGACCTGAAAGGTCGATTCTGTCAGCCCAGGCCGAAGGCCTGGGTTGGCTTCCCGCATGATTGTATCGGCCCTGAAAGGGCCGTTCGTCAATGCCCAATTACAATCGGGGCACGCCATGCCGCAATCGCTTGCAAAGGTCTACGTACACGCGATTTTCTCCACCAAGAACCGCGAACCGATCCTCGCCGACGCCTGGCGCGACGAATTGTTTCGCGTCATGGGCGGGACGGCAAACAATCTGGGTTGCCAATCACTGATCGTCGGCGGCATGCCCGATCATGTTCACATCCTGTTTCAACTGGTCCGTACGATCACCATTGCCGACGCCATCAGCAAGATTAAATCGATTTCGTCACTGTGGATCAACCAGAACCACAAATTCGATCAACCATTTCATTGGCAGTCGGGTTACGCTATTTTCTCCGTGAGCCAATCGAATGTCGAAGCCATGCGGACGTATATTCAGAATCAAGAGAAGCACCATACGAAACAGTCGTTCGAGGATGAATTGCGTGAATGGTTGAATCGCTACGAAATCGAATGGAACGAGCATTACGTCTGGGATTGACGAACGAACGGTCCCTTCAGGACCGAACGAGATTTGTGTCGTTCTCCTAGACTTTCGATGCAATCCCAGGCCTTCGACCTGGGCTGACAGAAACGACCCTACAGGCCGAAGAACGGTTCGGTTCAAACCTGGTGCCGATTCATCATTCTTCGATTTCGCGGGAACCCTTCACACTCATCGGTGTCAATATGGCGTTCTAAAAAACGTGCGTCGCTTGATATCCACACGCTTAATGGCACCATCTCATGCAAAACACCGTCACGCTTCTCGTTGGTCCGCAGGGATCGGGCAAGTCCACCTATTGCCGCGAGCATCTTGCGGATCATCTGCGCATCTCGCAAGACGATCAAGGTCGGCAGGCGCACCATCTGCTTTTCGAGGAAGCCGTCACGCGGAGTGAGCCGCGCATCGTCGTCGATCGCATCAATGGCATCAAGAGCCAGCGGAAGCGGTATCTCGAGTTTGCGAAGAAGCACGGTTACCGCACGCGCATCGTCTGGCTGAACGCCGATCGCGCGGTCTGCCTGAAGCGCTGCCGGGAGCGCGTCGATCACCCGACTCTCTCGGCGGAGGAAGCCGACAAGGCGTTGCAGTTGTACTTCAATTCCTTCCAAATCCCATCGCGCATGGAAGCCGACGAGTTGACGATCCTCGGCCCGGCGCCGCGTTTCGTTCCCGTGCGTGATCTGTGCGAGGCCATCGGCTCGCGCCGCCACATCATCGTCGGCGACATCCACGGTTGCTACGAGGAGTTACGCGACCTTCTCACTCAAGTCGCATTCGACCCGGCCAATGACGTGTTAATCTCCTGCGGCGACATCGTCGATCGCGGGCCGAAGGTGCGCGAGACCGTCGAATTCTTGTTCGGTCTGCCAAATTTTTACATGGTGCTGGGAAATCACGAAGAGAAGTTCGTGCGCTACCTCGAAGGGAATAACATCAAGATTGCGCACGGGCTTCAGGAGACGATCGATTCGTTCGCCGGCGTGTTCCCGCCAGACCTGCGCGAGCGGTTGAAGGCGTTGCCTGTGATCGTGAAAACGCCGTCGGGATATGTCGTTCACGCGGGATTCGATCCGGAGATGCCTCCGGAGGAACAAAGTTTCTCCGATTGCATCTACATGCGCTACTACGGGGGCAAGACCTACTTCGACGCGATCAACGGCCGGCCGTGGTACACGCTTTGGCCGAGGGATCAGCCGCGCGTCTTCTTCGGCCACATCCCGATGGCGGACGGACCGATCGGCCAGGCGGTGTCGCTCGATGCGGGCTGCGTGTTCGGCGGCGAGATGAAGGCTTTCGATAGCCGCGACGGCAAGATCCACGCCGTCAAGGCACGCCAAGCCTACGCCGCCAGTGATAACGCCCTGCACGCCGCCGCTTCGCCTGGCGATGCCGCGCAGAAACGCGAGGCCTACGTGGCCCAGGGACTGTTGCGATCGGATCGCACCGACGATGACCGACTAGCGATTTATACTTATACGGATCAGTGCGTATACGATTCCGCGTGGGACGACATCACGCGCAATTGCCGAGGGCATGTCTATGACCTTCTCACCGGGGCATGCGCGGCATATGCGTTTCCGAAGTTCTTCAACCTTGGCGAGAACAAGGAGAATCTGCCCGAGTGTTTCCCCTGGCATGAGCCGTACGAAATCTACGAGAAAATGGACGGCTGGCTCGGCGTGCTTTATCGCCACGACGGACAATACCACGTTGCCAGCCGAGGGTCGTTTCATTCGAGCGGCGCGGTCTGGGCGACGCAGTACATCCGCACGCGCGACCTGTCGTGCCTGCCCGACGAGGCGACGCTCTGCTTCGAGATCATCCACCCCGAGCACAAGATCATTCTCGACTACGACAACCAGTCAACCCTCGTGATCCTGGCCGCATATAACCGCGTGACCGGCGTGGAGTATCCGCGTACGCTCGTCGCAGAATGGGCGCGACGGATAGACGTGCCGATCGTGCCGATCCTCGCGCACATGTCGCTCGAAGAATTGCTGCACTCGCAAAAGAACCGCGAGAATTTCGAGGGGTTCGTCTTGCGCTTCAGCGATGGCCGGCGCGTGAAAGTGAAGACCGAGTGGTACATGCAGATGGCCCGCATCATGTCCAACCTGAATCCGATCGCGATCTGGGAGGTGATGCTGCACGGTAAAGTCCGCCACGATTACCTTGTGCAGGTCCCCGAGGAACTCCGCCCGATCGCCGAGCGCTACCAGGCGATCCTCGAAGGCCAATACGCGCGAGTTCTGGACGAGATCGACCGCGTCGCCGCCCCGATCCTGCGCGAATTCGGCGACAACCGCAAAAGCCTCGCCTTGCACCTGAAAGAGCGCTCGGAGGAACTTGGCTACATCAAACCCGCGATCTTTTTGTTGCTCGATGGAAAGCGCGACCAGCTCGAAAAAATCATCATGGCCCGCATCTACCCTCACGCGAACCAGTTCGTGGAGGAGACGGGCGTCCAGATCATACCGGAGCGGTAGACGCAGCCCAGTTGGCCAGGGGGGCGCTTGGCCAACAGCAAATGGCCAAGCGCTTTCGCACTTTTTCGGCCTTTTTTTGCACTTTTGGGGGGGTGTTGGCCAAGTTCCCGAGGGAGGGGTGTAGGGAAGTAAATGCAGATTTTTTGGAATTTTTTCGCTACCGACTTTGCAACGCCATTTCGCATCAGTTACGATTGACAATTAGTCGATAGCCACGCGCCAGCTAAAAATAGGTTTCCGCCAGCCGCCCTTCCGTGCGCTGGCGGAAGTAGGCCTCTGCCAAACCATCCTGGCGAGAGTTCGATTCGGGCCGCAGCGAATCAAGGTCAGGTAGGTCGTCGGGGTAGCCGAAATAGTCGCGGTAGAGCGCTTGCACTTCAGCATGATCTGGAAATTCTTGGGAGAGACGCAGAATTTTGATGTATCGCTCACGAGTCGCCGTCCGTCTGTTGAGGCCAAGAGTGTAAATCAGTCGATCTCCATCGATCGTCGATCCGGAAATCATGCCTTCGGCATTAACGCTCACATGCTCTCCAAAAGCAGCCGTACAGGGATCGAGGAGGATGCGATTTTGCTTCACGGAGTTGCATCGATTGCAGGCATAAACAAGATTCGGATAGTGGCAGATCAAGGCGGCATGAGCCGAGTCGCTTTTGGGCAAGACATGGTCTACGCCAAACGCCGCGTGGCCGTTTGGATACCAGCGTTCACGCTCCAGACAATAGACGCAGCGAAACTGAAAATCATCACGCAGCCACGGCTTGTAGTTTGTGTAATCGGCATACCCGACCGGACCATGTTTCCGTGAATGCGGGCGATTCGAGAAAACGAAGAGCATGTCGAAATGCTCCCGTTAAGATTGTTTTGCATCCCTTAACTTCTGTTCGAGCTTTTCGATCCGATCGTCATCCAGGATTCGTGAACGTGGAAACACCGTTTCGATATAGTCAAAGAACTTATCCTGGAGTTGTTCAAATTCGAGCTCCTCAGCCGGCGTCAACTCCCCGCGCGCTTTGCGATCAACGAATTGCAACCGGCGGAAGTTGAGGCGGTCCATCTCCTCGCTGATGCCGTTATCGAGCGCTGGTTGGTACGGCGTGTATTCCACGGCATCGCCTTTCTCTTCGGCGTCGCTCGCCTCGGCGGGACCGACTGACGCCTGCTCGACAATCTTGATCTCCTCCGGCGTCAGCCCGTAAAGTTCGTAGACCAGGCTGTCAATCTGCCGATCCGTCGCCGCGATCTGCGTTTCCAGGCTCTTCTTCTCATGCGGCGTTTTGGCGGCGGCGTGGCGTTTGAGGAGACCGGAATCAGAGTCACCGATGCCGCATACCACAAGAATGCGAAGCAGAAGGACGATACCAAGAAATGGGCCGTCGTGAAAGCCTTGTTGAAAACGGTGTGAGGCTCACCGAGCGCACCATCGCCGCTGGCACAACTAAATTTCAGGCCGTTCCTCCAATGCCACTCCTGCGAAACTCGCAAGCCGTTGAGCCAACTCGCGCACTTCAGGCGGAAAATCATCTGGACCCAGCACCTCTGCAAGTGCCTTGTCGGAAAACTGTCCAAGTTGCTGGCTCTGTAACCACCGCTTGATTCCCGGCAACACTATGTCCTTTGCATCGACGAGTGCTAGCTTCTCGGCTTCCCAGTGCTCTTGTAAAAAGAGTCTCGCCTTCTTTGACAATGTCGCTGCGTCCCACTTTTCGTCTCGACTTCTGCCATATTCTTGAAATGCTTTCACCAAGCGATCATTTGCTGTATCACGTGAGGATTCCAGCAACTTCTGTAACTCCTCGCGAAGTGCCGCCGATTCCAAGGTAGGTTGATCATTGGATTTTCCGAGTAATCGCTCAATCCCGTCCGGAGAGAGAAGATAGTTTTCAATCTCGACTCGTTCCCAAACGTGCCATTCTAGATTCTCATGAGGTAGACTCGCTCGAAGGGAAGCGAGGTCGGGATGAAAATCTCGGTCGCCGACTATAAACATGCGCAAGGGGTCTCCCGTAACGCCGATCATCTGTTGTAGTTGAGAACGTAAACGCACCATGTCCTGTTTCCATGGATTGCCTTTTGAATAACAAACGGCAAGTCGGCGATCGACCTGTTGCCAAACCGACGGTCCTAAACACTTGGAGCAAAAGACCGAGAGCAGATCCCGGTCGGAACGATCTTCAACCACGAGCACTCGACGGAACGCTTGGATTGTGGGAAGCTGAGTTGGATCGAGCGAGCCAAGGCGGTCAAGTGTATCATAAATGTCGTACGCCACATTTAGGCGCTTTGCCCCATCAATTTCCAAGGAAAGAATTTCTTCCGGGCTCATTCGAGCGATAAGTTCCCTCGAGTGCGTTGCGAAAAGCACTTGTTTCTCCGCTCCCACTAATCGTCGCAACTCTTCCAGCAGCACTCGTTGCAAGCTGCCATGCAAATGGACATCTGGCTCGTCGAGCAAAATTACCGTCGGTTGCCGTAGCGCGATGAATCCAAAAAGGTAGACGAATTGCTGAAAGCCACTGCCGGCAGAAAAGACATCGAATTCTTTAGGCCTCCCCTTTTCCTTGTACGTCACAGAAATATACCGGTCGTTTGCCTCGTCAAAGCCTATTTCCAGGTTTTTTAGCCCAGGGAAAGTACGTTGCAATATCTCAACAAGCTCATGCTCGCGCTCATTATGTTTGAGATTAAGGAGCAAGTTTCGAATCACGCTATTAACTCTGCCTCGCGCGAGTGCATCTTCAATGACCGCAGGAGTCCTACGTTCCTCTTGCGGAAGAAACATTGAAAAAACGGGCAGGTAGGCAATTCGGACTTGTTGCAGCCGGTTAAGCCAAGCCTGTGATTGATCGCTACATTCCACGGAGATGTTAAACAAATTGAAATTAAGATCAACTGCTGCTGTCACAGGCTCGCCTTCCTGGAAAGTGAGCGTGATCTTAATGATCTTATGTTTGTTCTTGCCCTGTGTTTTACGATCCGTCCAAAGGTCAACAGGGCTGGATACCGGAAGCACGTAGAATTCCTCGGGAGAAATGTTCCGTCGCTTTAGTTCCAAGTCGCCGTTCTTTTTTCCTAACGAATGATGGACGCAGAAATCAAAAAGAGCTAAAGCTTGCAACAGTGTCGTTTTGCCGCTATTGTTAGGGCCTACCATGCAATCAAGTGATCGAAGCTCTAAATCAAGCCGGTCGAACCTCTTGAAATTCTCGATTTTAACGTGTTTGACAAGCATCTAAATCGCTCCAACGTCTGCCTTCAACAATCGCGACGCACGCTTGCATCTATTCAACAGGGGCTTTGCATTGTAGCAAACTTAACGAATACTTGCTCACCGTACATATAGCTTCGAGATAGAACCTGCGTGTTCCGCCGACGCGGAAGCAGTAGTCGGGCGCCTTGGTCACGCCGCCGATTTTGATCGCGTCTTCGTGAATGACATCCTTGTACGCCTCGGCGAAACCGCTGGCGTTGTCGATGTCCCAGCCGAGGCATTTGAAGAACGGATCGATAAACTCACGCCGCACCTGCGTTTCGTTGTAATTGCCAGAGCGGTACGAATCACTATTGCGAGAAAAGCGTTCGATCAGATCAATGATTTCGCGCGGGGCGCTCATTTTGCGTTTCTCATTTTAACCAGGTAGATGCATATATTTTATCAGATTACTGCCTCACGGCCGCACATTATATCGCACCGCTGCCGTGGCGATGCGCATTGCGCTGTCGGGGTCGTAGCCGATGCAATCGGGCGAGGTGTGTTTTTCCAGGGCGCAGCCGAGGTCATACTTGCTGTACAGAACGACCCAGCGGCCGTTGCGTTTGATGCCTTCCAGGTATGGGGCCATTGGCTGCATCGGGCCGTTGGCCTTGGTTCGGCAGTTGATGTTCGATGCCGTCAGGGCTTCGCCGTTGAGTGCTTCCCCGAAAAGCGGGTCGGACTTGTCAAAGTCGTTCGCAAGGGTGACCAGCTTCTCATCCGGGAACAGATTCTTTGCGAAGGTGCGGAACGCCTTGTCGAACTCCGCGCTGCCGCAACAGGCGTCGGCGAGCAGCAATCCGCCGTTGTCCAGCGTCAGACGAAGGTGATCGAAGCTGGCCTTGCTGATGTTGAAGTCCTTTCGGCCATGCATGTAAAGGAACTTCGCCGCCGCGATGTCGGAATCGGTCGGCAGCACGCGTTGCACGCGCAATTGCACATCCAGGCCGAGGGATTTGTGCACGTTCATTAGCACGTTTTGCATCGCTCGCGGGGCGGGCTGCCAATCGCCCTGGTGATAGATTTGGCGAATCTCGAAGTAGCCGCGTTTCCTCGGCGGCTCCTTGACGTTCGCCGCGGATGCAATGGCGATCGGCGTGAGGCGCGGTTGCGGCGCGACTCGGCCCGTGCCGTAGGCGACGATGTTCGCGCCCAGGCGGAACGCGAGAACGCCTCGCGGGTCGCCTTCGTGCTTGTTCGATTCCCACCAGCACGACAGATCCTGCGGGCTGTAGATCATGACGGTTCGGCAGCCGACCTGCAAGCCCATCAGTTTGTATGGCTCGCCGCCGGTGATCGTGTGATACGTGTTCCAAATGGGATGCGTGCTTTCGAGATAGCGGAGCTCGCTGCCGGGCCAAACCTCTTTCACCCATTCCTTGACGCCCTCGTCGAAACGCTCATCGCCGCAGCACGCCTCGGCGAACAGGAAGCCGCCGTTCTCGGTGAAGCTCTTGATGAGCCGATTCTCGACGTCCTGAAAGCGCCGAAGTGGCGACGTATGGCCGTTGAAGTAAAGGATCGGCGATTGCCTCATGTCGGCGAGCACGGCGTCTTCGTCTTCAGGCCGGCTTACGGCGTTCTTGTCGAGGCGGGCCTCGATCGCCCGGCGAATGTCATACGTCTGCCAGGCGAGCGGCTTGCGCTCGAAGAGGTCGCTTCGGCTGAGATATTCGGTCAAGAAGCGAAGATCGTTGCGGTCGTTGTTCCAGTCGTTGTCATCCTCGCGGCGAGGCCAATTGCCATGCACGAGTTTGCTAATGACTACAGGCGTTCGCCCCTTGGAGAGGAAGAGCAGGGCGAACGCGGTGTTGATGTTCGGCCAGCGATCCCAGCCGCTAATCTTCTGCCAGGCGCCGTTGAATTCCTGGCGTTTGACGAGGTATTCGCACCCCTCGCGATACCAGTCGTGCGCGCCGAAAAAGCGCTGGCCAGACAATCGCCCCGCACGCTCGATGCCATAGAGGTGGTAATACGAACGGCCCGGCAGCGTTAAAGAAAAATTCTTATCCCGGCTGACCCATGCGAGCGCCTTGGCGAGCGGTTCGTTTTCGTTGTAGCTGCCGCAACCCTGGAAACGCCCGTTTCCCAGCCATTGCTCGCGGCCGCCGTTGAGTTCCATGCTGGCGATAAGAAGCCCGCACAGCCCGGCGACGGACATGGTCGCGCTGGCGCCTTTTTCCTCCGTGGGACCGTAGTCGGTGGAATAGATCCAGGCGCCGTCCTTCGTCTGGGTGCGCTGGTAGTAGTCGCGGATTTCTTCCCAGACGCTGCGCGATATCTTCGCGCCAGCCTGGCGCGCGTGCCAAAGTGCGAGCATCGCATACTGCGAGTTGGAAGCGTCGGACGCTTGCGTGAGATGCCGCTGGTCATACGTCCAGCCGATGAACTTGCCTTGCTTGTAGACGCGGGCATCAAGCAGCCATTTTACGTTCGCTTCGATTTGTTTGAGGTCCTTCGGATTGCGCGCGTCGGCAAAGACCATCGTCTGCAAGGCTCGCACGTAGACTTTGTCTGAATCGAGGATACGAAGATGCTCCAGGCCAACCTTCACGGCTCGGCTTCGGCGTTGCTCGAGGTTTGGGTCGTCGATCACACCTTCGCACTGGATCAGGGCGAGCGTGATGAGGGCGCTGGTCCCGCCGTGATACACCGACTTTTCATCGCCGGCCAATTCCTCCCAGGAGCCACTCGCCTTCTGTTGACTCACGAGGTGGGCGACGCCGCGCGCGATGCAGGTTTTTACCTGCTTCACGAGCGGTTCGGGTGGCGCCTGAGCGAAGACGGGGCAGGTCAGAGAGAACACGGCAATGGCAGCGAAGATACGAGACATGGATGTTCCTCGGGATATACCGACGACATTCAGGAGACGTGAATTAATGATACCCCAATTTTCCCACGAACAAAAGCACGAAACCGCCGCCGTTGCAATCGTTACGACTGGATCGCTCGTCCTATCTCTGACAGCTTGCCGAATTTTGGATATTTTTTCAGTGGCGGCGCCATTGGCCGATGCTTTAGAATATCTTCCTCACTCAACGACCACGAGAATTTTGACAACACACCATGCCTTGGACGCGCGTACTATTTGAAGCGATCGACGATGCCGTCTTCGTTCACGACGAAGCTGGCAATATCCTCGAAGCGAATCCCGCGGCTTGTCGGCGGCTGGGATACTCGCGCGAAGAATTGCTACGGCTCAACACGCGGGAGATCGACGATCCCGAATTCGCCGGCGGGTTCGAGTCGCGCCTGCGGTCGCAGTTCCAGACGGGCCAAATGCGCTGCGAAGGCGTACATCGCACGAAAGACGGCAGACGCATCCATGTCGATATCAACACGTCGGCGATCATGCTCCGCGATAAGCCCGCCGTGCTCGCGGTCATGCGCGACATAACCGATCGAAAGATCACCGAAGCGGCACTGGCGAAGCAAACGCACCTGTTGCAGTCGATCCTCGACAACATGAGCGACGCCATTGTTGTGTTCGACGCGCGCGATCAGGTCGTCATGCACAATCCGCAAGCTGAACGCATTTTTGGAACGGGCCTGGTGCGGAATGCGTTACACCTCTACCAGACCGACCGCATCACGCGATTGAACGAACTGCCTGGCGCACGCTGCGCTCGTGGCGAATCGTTTGATGCACTCGAACTTTTTGTTCGCCATGCCGACGCGCCGGCGGGCTTGTGGGTCAGCGTTGCCGGCAGGCCGTTGCGCGAGCGTGATGGAAGCATCAAGGGCGGCGTGCTCGTTTGCCACGATATTTCCAATCAAAAGCGCAGCGAACGCAGGGCGTTCGTTCAACACGAGGTCGCGCGCCAGATCGCGTCGGGCGAGGCGACTGATCGCTCGCTAACGCAGATCGTCGGCCTGCTGTGCGGTGAATTCGACTGCGAGGTCGGTATCCTGTGGCAGTGCGAGCCGGCGAGCGAACGATTCCGTCGCCGCCTGGCGTGGCGTCATCCGCAATTTCTGGAGGCAGGTTTCGACGCGATCGCCGTCCAATGGATGCCATTCGTGGACTCGAGTTTGCTCGCCGCCGTCAGGCTCTCAGGGAATTTGCAAAGCGCCGACACCTGCGACGCCGCGTTTGCGGCCCGACCTCGCTGGATCGCTGCAAGGCAATCGGGATTGCAAGTCGTACTCGCCGTGCCGATCGTTAGCGGCGAAGAGGTTATCGGCGTGCTCGAATTTTGGAGCCAGCGGATCCGCGACGAAGATGCAGCTTTCCTCGATCTGGTCCGTTCCGTCGCCAGCCAGATCGGCCAATTTCTGCATCGCGAACGTGTCGAAAAGGAGTTGCGCGATTCCAAAGCGCTTTATGTCTCGCTCGTCGAATCGCTGCCGCAAAATATCTTCCGCAAAGACCGCGAATCGCGCGTGACTTATGCGAATAGACGCTACTGCGAGAGCCTGAAACGATCCGTCGAGGAATTGATTGGCAAGACCGATTTCGATCTGTTTCCCGAGCATCTCGCTGCCAAGTATGTGGCCGACGATCGCGAAATCATGCGCACGAAAAGCACGCTGGACACCGTCGAGGAACATCGCTTACCCGACGGCAGCCGCCTCTTTGTTCACGTCGTCAAGACGCCCGTGTTCGACTCAGATGGCCACGTCGTGGGTGTGCAAGGCATTTTCTGGGACGTCACCCAGGAAACGCTTGCGGCTGAGGCGATGACCCATTCCGAGAAACGCTATCGGCAACTCACCGAGGCGACCATGGATGGCATCATCCTTATCGATGCCGACGGCTCCGTCGTACTCTTCAATCCCGCGGCGGAGCACATGTTTGGCTATTCGGCCGCGGAGATTATTGGCGCCGATGCCAGCCGCCTGATTCCCGATGAATTTCGCGACGTTCATGTGCTCGGCGTCGGTAAATATCTCCGGGCGCATCTCGCCGAACTCGTCGGTCGGCCTCATGAATTCAAAGCGAAGCGAAAAGACGGCAGCGAGTTCCCCGTCGAAATCGCCCTGAGCACGCTTATCGATCCCGGCGCATCCGATCAGCCATTGCAAGTGCTGGCCGCTGTGCGCGACCTAACGGAACGCAATCGGATGCGGTCGGTGCTCGTGCAGAATGAGAAGCTTGCGTCGATCGGTCTCTTGTCCGCGGGGGTTGCGCACGAGATTAACAATCCGCTAGCGTTTGTTGCCAACAATCTCGTCGTCCTCGAGCGCGAGTTCACGGGCATTCGCGCTACACTGGATCTCTATGACGAAGCCCTGCCGATCATCAAGACAAGCGATCCGCCGCTGGCCGACCGGATCGCGAAAATCGCTGAGGAGATCGATCTGCTCTACATTCGCGCGAATCTTGGGCGAATCGTCACCCGCACGCGCGACGGTATCGATCGGGTCACGCGCATCGTTCACAGCCTGCGCGGCATGGCCCGCACCGACGCACCGCGCCGACAAGACACGCGCGTCACCGACCTCATCAACAATAGCCTGGAAATTTTGCACGGAAAATACAAACGCCTCGGCATCGTCATCGAGCAAATGCACGATCCGAATCCCGTGGTCTCCTGCGTTCCGACGCAGATTAGCCAGGTCGTATTGAACCTGATCGTCAATGCCTTCCAGGCGATCGAATCTCATCGTCCGCAGGGCGGGCGAATCCAGATTCGCACCCAGCGGCTTGATGACGATTTTTTGCTGGAAGTCGAAGACAACGGCGGCGGGATCAAGCCCGAATCGCTGCCGCGGCTCTTCGATCCGTTTTTCACGACGAAGGACGTGGGCGAGGGAACGGGCCTGGGGTTGTCGATTTCGCACTCCATCGTGTCCGCGCATGGCGGCCGAATCGAGGTGGACACGAAAAATGGCGAAGGAACGCGGTTCCGAGTTTATCTTCCGTTAAAAGAACCGAGGACTCCGCGATGACTGCCGAAAAAAAACACACGCTCCTGGTTGTCGATGACGAGGCCGACGTTGGCGATTCCGTCCACGATCTGCTGCGCAAAGAGTTCATCGTGCTGCGTGCGCGCAACGCCGACGAAGGGCTGAAGCTGATGCGCGAGAACGAGGTGCACATCATCATGACCGATCAGCGCATGCCGAAGGTGAGCGGCGTGGAGTTGCTCCGGTCGATTCGCGCCGGCCATCCGCAGGCAATTCGTATGCTATTCACGGGTTATGCGGATCTCGATTCGGTCATCGCCGCCATTAATCAGGGGCATATTTTCAAGTTTCTGAAAAAGCCCTGGCAGCCGGAAGACCTCGAGCAAGCCGTGCGCGAGGCCGCCGCGGAGTATGATCGCCTCGTCGAACATGCCGACATCATGGAGAAACTGCGCTCGGAATTGGCGATGCTGCGCGAGCGCATCACCTTGTTGGAGCAGGAAGTGAATCGCCTGCGCAAGGGCGGGTGACGGGCGAGGATTGCCAGCGTCAGAGTTGTCGAAATAACGCCAAGGGTGTCACCTTGGTGGAATCCGAAGGGAACATCATGTCGTGAAGGGCCTTGGCAGCCTTGTTACCCATCGCCAACAAATTCGTAAGCGGGAGTTCAAAAGTAGTTGTCGGAATTTCTTTGATTCCAATCAGATGCACGTTGGCGAGTCCAGCAGTTCCGTGCTTGAAATAATAGGACGCAATGGGTTCTTCCAAACCGGTCTCCTTTAGAGTACCGGCAATCAATAATTTTTGTTTCGTTTGCAACAAAAACGCCGAGGGCAACTGAAGCTTTCCCATCAAGGTTTTTACTTGCTCCATCTGCCGAATAAATTCATGATTTCGTTGCTGGCCTTTCTTTTTCTTTTCATCCTCTACGTGAGAGTCTATTGCAAGCACAGCAAATTCAAGCATAGATCTATCGACGAATGCAAGCGTCCCCTCTGCATGAACAAAACTACCGTGCGGCGCTCCTGGGAGGTCGGCAATTTTTCTCGAGCCCCGCAATTCCGCCAAGACATCTGTTACGGTCACGTCGTGCGGATTCACCGTTCGTTTCAACGATTCGGTTAGTTCCTTTACGCTCTTTTGGTTGCCTGTCAAACCGGTTCCCGAAACACCGATCGATCCGCCGGTTGTGTTCTCGGTGCCAGATTTTGAAAAATCGCTTTGCTCAATCGAAGAGAGATGGCCGCCGAAAATTTGAGCATACAGTGAAGTAAATCGGCTCATGTCCCGATATAGAAAATCAAACAATTGGTCCGTTTGAACGCCTGGCGCCACGGCGGATCCTTTCTTCGATTTCCTTTTTCTTCCGTTCAAATTCCGCTGTTTCTTCTTTCATGTTCTCCGACTGAATTTTATAAACTTCAATCGCGCGCGCCATCGCTTCGGTTGCTTTCTCGGCAAGTTCCAGTGGAATTCCAGTCTCTTTTGGGTAAGCCATTTTAAGCGTTTGGCCAATAGTAAGTGTTTTCTTTTAATTATACTTCGGCCTGGCCGTGAAACACAAGAGGTATTGCCCAATACATACGAATCAATCAGAACGACTTCGCCGCCTTCACAATGTCCGCGGCGGTCAGGCCGTACTTCGCGAGCAATTCGTCCGGTTTGCCGGATTCGGCGAAGGTGTCGTTGATGCCGACAAAACGCATCGGCACGGGATGCTGCCGGACGACCGACATTGCTACCGCGCTGCCCAGGCCGCCATGCAGCAGATGCTCCTCGGCGACGACGATGCGGCCTGTCTCTTTGGCGGCGGCCAAGACGGCGGCCTCGTCCAGCGGTTTGATCGTGTGCATGTCGAGCACTCGAGCCTGCGTGCCGGCCTTCGCCAATTCCTCGGCTGCTTGCAGCGCCGGCCCGACCATCAAGCCGTAAGCGATGATCGTCAGATCCTTGCCCGCGCGGAGTTGATTCGCCTTGCCTATCTGAAACGTGAATTCGCCTTCATACAGAATCGGCACGGTCGGTCGGCCAGCCCGCAGGTACGCCGGCGTCTTCGTCTTGTTCAACGCTTCGATCGCCTTGAAAGTCGATGGTTCATCGGCTGGCACTATCACGGTGAAGTTAGGCAGCGAACAGGCCAGGCCGACGTCCTCGATGCCCATCTGCGAAGGGCCGTCCTCGCCGATCGAGATGCCCGCGTGCGTGCCGACGACTTTGACGTCGAGACACGGAAACGCCACCGACATGCGAAGTTGATCGTAGGCGTTGCACATCACGAAGGCGGCAAAACTCGCCAGCCAGGCTCGCTTTCCCGACGACGCCAGGCCGGCGGCGACGCTGACGAGGTTCGACTCGGCGATGCCGACGTTGAAGAAGCGCGTCGGGTATTTTTTGCCGAAAAGCTCGGTCCGGGTCGAGTTGCCCACGTCGCCGTCCACGACGACGATGTCGGGATTGGCATCGCCGAGTTGGGCGAGCGCCAGGCCAAATGCTTCGCGAGTTGCTTTTCCGAGTTTCATGAGAAATCGTCCCAGTATGGTCAAAGTAATTTTGTCTATTGTATATATTCCCGCGGAGGGGATATCAGACCGTTATTCCCAAACGATATGGTCCCAGATCGTGAATCGCAGTTTGTTCGTCAGCTTGATTTGCAGCACGAGCATGTAAATCGCGTAATCGCCGGCGATATTGACAAACGCGATGATGACCCAGCCCATGAAGCCGCCGATTCCCGAGCGAAGCGAATCGGCCCCGAAGTGCAGCGCGATCAGGATGATGAATGGTACCGCCCCGAACACGCCGTTGGTGATCGGCTGGCTTGCGTCGTTGGTCATCTTCATGAAGGACAGCACGCTGCAGTAATAGCCCATCATCGACATCCACGTGACCACGTAACTGAAAATGACCGCGCCGAACAATAGGTTGACGAAATTCTTGGTCCGCTCTGGATCCTCGAAAAAGGCGCCCGTGCGTGCGATGATCATGACCATCGAAACGAAGAATGTGAACAGGCCCATCGCAAGGGCGGAGTACAAACCGACGCCAGCCTCGGCCTTGGCGGGGATGCGCATGTTCATGAACAAGCCGACGACCAAGATCGCCAGGACGATATGCGCGATCGGCAATGCGCCGTACATCAGGATCATGATGCCGGTATCGTACATACCGCCGCCGGCGCCGAACGCTGCCAGGCATACACCCAACTCGGTGAAAAGATACAGTACGATGAGCCCGTAGTAACCGATATTAATCAATCCCAAACCCGAGTGGCAGGTCTTCAGGCCGCGTTTGCGGGCGTTCCAGTTGATATCGGCTTCGGGATCCTCGTCCTCGTCTTCATCCTCGTCTTCATCTTCGTCGTCGTCATCCTCTTCTTTTTTCTTCTTGGCTACCGGTTTTTTCTTTTCGCTTTTCGCGTCCTTTGCGGGTTTCTTTTTGGCGGGTTTCTCGTCTTCATCGTCGTCATCATCGTCATCGCGTTTTTTCTTCACCGGGCGTTTGCCAGACTCTTTGCTCGCACATTCGACGTTGGGCCTCGGAAGCTCCGCGCAGAAATATTCCAGGCAGCACGGACACGCTATTTCCGTGCCGAGCTTGCTCGGATGAACGATTACCGGATGTCCGATGGGACAGACGACGCGGGAGTTCATGGAACCTGTCTACCACTTTGGCGCGAAGAAACAGAATCAGGCCGCCTGCGCCAGCGCTCGGCATGGTGCCATGTGGAGCGCTAAGCCGCAAGCGGCGAAGGCAAAAAAACTATCCAATGACCGCAAGCGCTTCCGTGGCCTCGGCGCTGGTCAGCGGTTTGCCGTGGTGGTTCGGATCGCTGGCGAGCATCTGGTGAATCGGATATCCCTTGACGGTTCGGCAAATGATCGCGCTGGGTTTGCCTTTGATGTGCTTGGCCGTGTCGAATGCGAGCAGCACTTCCTTCATGTCATGGCCGTTGATTTCCTGGGCGAACCATCCAAACGCCTCGAATTTTGGCGCGAGCGGCCGCAGGTCGAGCACATCGGTGGTCGCGCCAGTTTGTTGATAGCCATTTTGATCGACGATGCAGACGAGATTGTCGAGCCGATACTTGGCCGCGGACATGACGGCTTCCCAGATTTGGCCTTCGCCGACTTCGCCGTCGCCTGTCAGGACGTAAGTGCGAGCGTCGTTATTGTCGAGCTTGGCGGCGAGAGCGGCGCCGACGCCGATCGAAAGCCCCTGGCCGAGCGAACCGGTTGACGCCTCGACGCCTGCAAGCCGGCGGTAATTCGGATGGCCTTCGAGCGGACTGCCGATCTTGCGCAGGGTCGGCAGCAGATCGGCGGAGAAATATCCCGCTTCCGCCAGGACTGCATAAAGCAGCGGCGCCGCGTGGCCTTTGGACAGGATGAATTTGTCACGGCCCGGCGCCTTCGGGTTATTCGGATCGAAGCGCATGACGCCGCCGAAGTAAAGCGCGGTCACGATATCTGCGGCCGACATCGAGCTGGTCGGGTGGCCGGAGGCGGCAGCCGTCGTGCTCGTAACGATATGTCGGCGGATCACCTTCGCCTTCGCCAGCAGTTCGGGCATGTTCAGTCGCACGGTCATGTTCGGTGTTCCTGAAAGGAAGTCTAATTGTGGTCAATGGGCGCGATATCCCATTGCTCTTGAAGATACGAGTTCGGCGGTTATTCGGGAATGCCGAGCTTCTTCATTCGGCTCACGAAAGTGGAACGGGCGACGCCAAGCAACCGTGCCGCCTCGGACTTGTTGCCATTGGCCTCCGCCAGCGCCTGGGCGAGCTGATCGCGCTCTCGGCGATCACGCTCCGCGCGATAGTTGCCCATCGACAACGGTTCCGCCGGGAATCGCGGCTCCGCGTCGTCGTCGGTTTCCGTCGGCGCCCTCAAGAACTCAGGCGGCAGATCGGCGATCGTCAGGGTCTCGTGCTCCGCCAGCACCACTGCACGTTCAATCGCATTCTCAAGCTGGCGGACGTTGCCTGGCCAAGTCTGCGATTTGAGCAACATCATGACGTCGTCATCGATTTGTCGAATCCGTTTGCCCATGCGCTGGGCCGAGCGCTGGACGAAATACAGCGCCAGTTCGGGTAGATCCTCGATACGGTCGCGCAAGGGAGGCACGTCGATGGGGAACACGTTGAGCCGGTAGAACAAATCCTCTCGGAAGCGGCCCTGGCGGATTAGCTCTTCAAGATTTTGATGCGTGGCCGCGATGATGCGCACGTTCACCGTGAGCGTTTCACTCGAGCCGACGCGTTCGATGGTTTTTTCTTGTAACACGCGAAGCAGCTTCGTCTGCACATCAAGGCTGATGTCGCCTATTTCGTCGAGGAACAGCGTGCCGCGGTCGGCAAGCTCGAATCGGCCCACCTTGTCTCGTAATGCGCCGGTGAACGCGCCTTTGACGTGGCCGAACAGCTCGCTTTCGAGCAAATTTGCCGACAGAGCGGCACAGTGAACCTTGACGTATGGCTCGTCTGATCGAGCGCTGGTTTCATGCACCGCACGAGCGAGCAGTTCCTTGCCCGTGCCGCTCTCGCCGCGAAGGAGCACCACAGCGTCCGTCGCGGCGACTTTGCGGACGAGCGTCAGCAGTTGGCGAACGACCTGGCTGGAACCGACGATTCCGCCCGCGTCCGGCGTCGGTGGAGGCGCCTCGGCCAGCGCCGCAGACGTCGACATCTTCGGCGAACTCGGCCGCGGCGGCGATTCTTCCTCGACGAGCGTCGGAATTAGCGCCGCCACGCCCGATCGACCGCGCAGCTGCGATTGCAGGGCCACGATGCGCCGTTGTTGTTCGCCGATCTTTGCGACCTTTGTTTGCAGCTCATGATTCAACTGCTCGATGGTTCGATGTTTGGCAACGCCCTCGAGCGCAACAATCGTTATCCGCGCGAATGCCGATAGAAGATTCCAATCTTCCGCGCGGAACGGCGTGTCTTTGGGGCCGAGAACCAGGAACGCGATCAAGGCGCCGTCGCTCATGAGCGGCTGCACCGCCTCACCGCCGAGTTCCGTGAGTTGACGCTGGGCACTGGAAAGCGGTCCTTCCGCCGTCGCCGACCCGTCGAATCCCAGCCCGTTGCGAAGTGCTTCGACGAGCGGACTGTCCGCGGCGATTACCGATGGGGCGGATGCTGATTCTTCGAGTTTGGCGGCCAGTCGAAAATGCGTCGGCGGTTCGTCGCGCAAGTAGATGGCGCCGCGGGTCGGTCCCAGCGTTTCCGCGACCGTTGCCAGCAGCCGCTGCGCCAACACGGGCGGATCCACGAGTTGTGACACCGCCTGGCTCATTTGCTGAAGCGTCTGATCGAGTTGGGATTTCGTTCGCGAAAATCGCCGATCCAGCACGCGCTGGATGCGATTGCGAGCCGCGTCCAGCAACAAGACAAAAATCAACGCCGACGTGCTCACCGCAAGCGCGGCCGGCAAGGTCGGACTGGAGACGAACCGGTTGTAAAAAATCGCTCCGACGAAGACCACGCCGTAGTAGAGCAACCCCGCCAATATCGTGACGAGTGCGTATCCCATCCCCGAGTTGACGATCTTGTCCAGTTCCATTAAGCGGTAGCGCGTCATGCCGACCGCAAACGCCAACGTGACACCGAGCGATGCCGCGAACATCGGCCAGGTGACCGCGCCCTCGGCGAATCGATCCGGCGAAGCGAGCACGATGTAAAGCGACGGAGCGATCGGAAACAGCGAGAAAAATACCCCAACGAGAATGCACTTCACCTGACTGCGTTCCATCGCATCCTGAACCGTGCGCAAACTGTGAATCAGCGACGCAACACACGCGAGATACCACACCGACGCCAACCCAAAAGAGCCATAGATCGCCCAGAGCAGGTACTGCCGAACGGGCGCATCGGAGTCTGAGTCACGCACGGCTAGATACAGACCGAGTAATACCGCGAGGTTCGCACCGGCGATGCCATAGATGATCGCCAGCGTTCGGCCGGGGAATCGCTCCAACAGCGCGTTGGGCCTTGGAAACGTCAAATAAAAATGAAGATTCACAACCGGTAACAGAATTGCAAACGTCATGAATGCAATCAACAAAGTCGGATTTACGGCGATGTAGGACCAGTGGTATCCGCCGATGTACGCGCCCAAGGTTACGACGCAGACAATGTAAAATCGCCGGGCGGAGAGATCGTCCGGGCGCTTCCAATAAACGGCGAAACCGATGATAAATAGTGCCGCCTTCAAGAACAGCCAAATCAGCGAGGGCACCATTTCTTCAAGCGGATAACGATAAAGTTCGCACCATAGGACATATCGCTCGCTCCCTTCGGCTCGTTCGCATTCGACTTTCACATAGTGCCGTTCGTCTTCGTCGTCGAAAAAGTACCACGACGGATCAGTCGTCCCGCTTGTTATTTTCGTCTGCAATCGACCCGGCGACCGGAGCATATCCGACCAGGTGCGGATCAAGGGTTCGTCGCCAATTCGCAGAACCATATCACCCGATTGCGGCGTGCCGGTACAGCGCTTCTCAAGAAGCCTGGTGGGCTTACTTTGGATTCGAGGATTTAGCGCACTTCGAATGCCGATTTGGTAGGTAGAGCTGACAAAATACAAAACATAGGAACTATAGCCGACAATCACGACCGCCAAAGCCATGATCCAAGCGGACTCAAACCGATTATGTTCTTGGAATAATTTTTTCATTTTGCGTTAAGCAGCAGATAGCGACGACCGTCAATTTTTCGTCGTCGAGATTTCGTCAGGCGTCAGGCGCGGCTTTTCGTTAGCGAAAATTCGCTAAAATCCGTCGCCTCATCACCATTATCGCAAAAAAAACGCAAAAGTGAACCCAAAAAACCCTACTGGTATGGATTTTGCTTTTAAATTCCCAACTCTATAAGGAACAGATCGTGAAAGCAACGAGTAAGTGGATAAACGGGACGAATGGGGGCTGTGGGTTGAATATCCATAACTCACAAGTTGTCCATCTTGGGCAATACACTTCCGAAATTGACGAATCTGGCGACGGCAACCCGATTGTGTTAGTACCCGGGCTTGCTGGCGGGATCGGGTTACTGGCACCGCTCGCGCGTCGCTTGGCAGAGCGGAGTCGAGTTTACAGTTATCAGTTGCGTGGCGAAAGCGATTGCTTCATTTTGCGCCATCCGTTTGACCTGGACGATTTGGTCGATGATCTTGCTGAGTTACTGGACAAACTCAAGCTAGAGCAGCCGACCCTCATGGGGGTATCGTTCGGCGGCATCATCGCGCTCAAGTTTGCGATTCGCTATCCGTACCGCGTGGGCCGATTGATCCTACAAGGCGTTGGTTCGCGGAACGAGCGTGGTCTGATTCATCAGATCGCCGGAACGGTGTTGTCGCGTTTTCCGTTGCCCAACGACAGCCCGTTCGTCAACCAATTTTTCAACTTGTTATTCGGGGGCCGACAGAAAAAAGACGCTTTTCGCGATTTTGTTATTCGCCAGGTTTGGCAGACCGATCAGAGCGTGATGGCTCATCGCTTCCGCTTGATCGAAGGGCTTGACCTCCAATCGGACTTGCACCGCATAAAGGCGCCGACGATGGTTCTCTCCGGCGACCGCGATGTGTTCGTCGCGCAATCCAGCTTGCAGTCGCTCATCCGCGGCGTGCCGAACGCGAAACACATCCGCGTGCCGGATGCCGGACATCTGGCCTTCGTCACCAAGCCGGAACTGGTCGCACAGCGCGTTCACGCGTTTTGCGGCGTGTAGAAATTGTCAGCAGCCAACCCAGGCGAGAGGGTGCGTATTCGGGGGATTTATCCTTCGATGCGCACCCTTTTTTGATTTACAACAACTCTTGCATCACGCGGCCGCCGTTTACGATGGCGACGGGACGGCCTTCCGGAGTGAGAAATTCCTCGGTGATGTCGATGCCCATGAGGTGATAGATCGTCGATGCGAGGTTCTCGGGACCGTGGGGGTTGCCTGCCGGTCGCTCGGCACGTGCGTCCGAGGCTCCGATGGCGCGTCCGCCCCGGATGCCGCCGCCGCCCAAGGCCACCGTGAACGACGGGCCCCAGTGATCGCGGCCTGCGTTACGGTTGATTCGCGGCGTTCGGCCAAATTCGCCGGTGATACAGACGAGCGTGCGTTCCAGCATGCCGCGATCGGCGAGATCGCGAAACAGAGCCGCGATGCCCGAATCCAGGGCAGGCAGCAATTCGCGGCGAAGCGTAGAAAAGTTGTTGTCGTGCGTGTCCCAGTTCGAGTGATCGATCGTCACGCAGCGCACGCCGGCCTCCACCAGGCGACGCGCCATCAGGCACGATTGGCCAAGCGTATTGCGGCCATACTCGTCGCGCAATCGCGGCGATTCGGCCTGCAAGTCGAACGCGCGGCGTGCTTCGGGCGAGACCATGAGATTGAAGGCTTCACGCTGGTAATCGCTAACGGCGCGGGCGTGACGATTGGCGTTTCGCTCGGCCGATTCCTGGTAGCGATCCAGCTGACGCAACAGTTCCCGGCGAGATTCCAATCGATCGGTGGCGAGAGCGGGCGGCGGGACGATGTCGGGGACCGTGAAATTCGGTGCGTTCGGGTCGGCATCGATCACGAACGGCGCGACGCTCGAACCCAGGTATGCTGGACCACCGCTCGGATGAATGCGCGGCAGGCAGACATACGGCGGAACGCCAGCACGCGGGCCAAGCTTGCGCGCGATCACCGAACCAAATGCGGGTTTCTGATTGTTCGGCGACAAACCTGGGTTGAATCCAGCCTGGGGAAAATAGCCCGTGAAAATGTAATGATCGGACGCGCCGTGATCGGAATTATGATGGCGAAACGAACGGATCAGAGAAAACTTATCCTGTTGCCTGGCGGACAACGGCAGATGCTCGCAAACCTGAATGCCGGGCACGTTTGTCGCGATCGGATTGAATTCGCCGCGAAATTCCGCGGGAGCGTTCGGCTTCATGTCCCAGGTGTCGATCGTGCTCAGACCGCCATGAAGGAACAGAAAGATGAGCGAAACATCGCGCGTCTCCCGGCCATTCGCCCGAGCGCGTTCCTGAGCCTGGAGGATCGTCGGCAGATTCAGGCCAAGCCCAAACGCGCCGGCGGCGCCCAGGTGAAGGAAATCCCGGCGATTCAACCCATTGCAAAATCGATTCACGGTCATTGCGGAATGCCCCCTTGGTGGGTATTAGAGCAGCTGCCGGGCCATTTGCCAAGCCAAATTTTCTTTCCAGGTAATGATTAGTTCCGAGTCGATTACGGCTAGGCCGCTTCGAGTTCAAGCGCGGCGTAGACTTTTCCTTTGGTCCGTAACCATTCTAGATCGCCAGCATCGGCTCGTGCTTTGACCTCTTTGAGAAACGCGACCGTCGCTGGCTCCAGGCACGCTTCACTTGGATCCTCGTCTGGTATTACCATCTCTACTTCGAGGACTACGATGTATTTGTCGCTAAAGACTCGGCGAATTCGGCGAACCCTCTTGCCCTCGATATTCATGGGAATCACCTATCAAAAAAGTGAACGGTCACCAGTTTGGCGGCACCGCTTTTTCGCAGGAGCGACCAAACCGCTTTTACGTCTGTCCCGTCCGGCAAGGTCGTTCGCACTTCGATGGCTGGATTCGGACTGGCATCCGGTCGTTCAACGATGAGCCGACTTGACTCCAGACCGGCAACAACTTGCCATTCCATCACGCCGCGTTCGTCAAGCCTCTCGAGAGCGTGTTCACCGATGAGGTATCGTTCATCGGACACGAGTTGCTTAATCGTGGCAAAGAGGGAATCCATCGTATCCTGCGACACAAGGCGGGTATCTGCGCGTCCAACAATATTAACAATATCATTAAACCATGAACGGATCGCGTTGCCAAGTGATAGTTCCTGTTTTCGCCTGTTGCTTCGTGAGTTGGCTATTCTTTCGAACCGAATTCTCCTTACCATGGAACCGTTGCCATGCCAGATTTTACCTATACGCAGATCGCGAAGATGATCGACCATTCGTTGCTCCAGCAGCAGCTCGCCGATGCGGAACTGGATGCCGGCTGTGCCTTGGCGCGCGAGCTGGATGTCGCATCGGTGTGCATCAAGCCGTACGCCGTGGCGCGGGCCAAGGAGCTTTTGGCCGGTTCGACGGTCGCCGTCGGCACGACGATCGGCTTTCCGCACGGAGGGCATGTCACGTCGATCAAGGTGGCTGAGTCGATCCAGGCGATGAAAGACGGCGCCGTCGAGCTTGACATGGTGGTCAATATCGGCAAGGTGCTCAGCAAAAGCTGGGATTTCGTAAAGGCCGATATTCGCGCCGTCGTCGAAACGGCCCATGCCCAGAAGGCGCTCGTCAAAGTGATCTTCGAGAACTGTTTCCTGCAAGATGAGCACAAGCAAAAACTGTGCGAAATCTGCGGCGAGGTCGGGGCGGACTTCGTCAAAACATCGACCGGCTATGGCAGCACCGGCGCGACCGACGATGACCTCAAACTCATGCGCAAATACTCGCCGCCGAGCGTACAGGTCAAGGCAGCCGGCGGCGTGCGGAATTTCGAACGTCTGCTCATCGTTCGCGGCATCGGCGTGACGCGTGTCGGCGCCACGGCGAGCAAACCGATTCTCGACGAGTGCAAAGCATTTCTGGCGAAATGAGTTATCACTATCTTCGGGCGATATGCGCCTGGGGCGCGGCCGAATGGCTCTTCGATGCCGCGCGCACTTGTTCGGTCGGCATGCGAGCGCCCGCCGGTTCGCCGCGGAAATAGACGAGACCGATGACGACGACGAGCGCCACGCCGAGCACGAGACCGAGTTTTGCGTCGTTGGCCATGTTCATGGTCCGTAGAGTATTTCGCGCTGCAAACTTTAGTCAATTATGCCCAATCCCCCGAATTTCGCAGTCCGCAAGCTCTGGTTTTCAGGTAAATATCTCCCAGTCTGCCCGGCCTTCCGTGGAATCCTTGGCCCAAACCTTCCCGTTGGGATTCCGATATTATCCGAGTCGTCAGGAAAACCCGTCACAACCGAAATTGGCGTGGATGCCAAACCCCGCCCGGTGGTATGATTATTTCCAATCGAACGGAATCGAGCTAGCGCCGCACCGCGATGAAAGGATGCATCATGCAACTTTATCTCCACGAAGATCAGGCCGATCGCTTTGAACCCCTGTGCCTGACGCGTCCGGTGTTTGACTTGCGTTGCGGCATGACGACCCTGGGCGAGAAGATCGCCCGCTATTTCGGCATGCCCATTTCCGGCGCTCTCGTTCGGCCCGAGCTTGAGGCGATTACGCGTCTCGCACATCCTGGCTGGGCCATCAACGATGAGATGCCCGAGGATGTGCTGCTGGTGAATGGCTGTTGGCTTCCGCCGGATGAATCGTGTCAACTTTCTGGCGAACCGTGCGTCGGCGTCGTCGATGGAGAGGTGGCCTTTACTGCGGGGCGAACGCGGACCGCCAAGGTATCTGAAACGATTGAGGCCGGCGGGCGAATGCTGGCCTACCCCTGGCATCTCGTTGAGCAGAACGCCGAGGAGATTCGCCGGGATTTCACCTGGCTGCCGCCGCAGCCGACAAATAGCGCCCGCCCGCAACCGATGATTAGCGGTCCGCTCGGGCAGTTGTGGATCGCGCCGTCCGCGAAGATAGAGCCGATGGTCGTCGCCGACACGACGAAAGGGCCGGTCGTCATCGACGCGGATGCGCTCGTTACGGCATTCACCCGGCTCGAAGGGCCATGTTACATCGGGCCAAGGTCGCAAGTCATCGGCGCCAAGATCCGCGCGGGTACATCCATTGGAGCACAATGCCGAGTCGGCGGCGAGGTGGAAACGAGCATCATCCACGGATATAGCAACAAGTACCACGAAGGCTTTTTGGGCCATAGCTATATCGGCGAGTGGGTCAATCTCAGTGCGGGCACGCACAACAGCGACTTGCGAAACGACTATGGAGAGGTCAGTGTCGTCCAGTCCGGCACGGCGATCCGCACTGGGCTGACCAAGGTCGGCTGTTTCATCGGCGACCATACCAAGACCGGCCTGGGCACGCTCCTGAATACCGGCACGAATATCGGCGCGTTCTGCAATCTGCTACCGGCTGGCAGGCTGGCGCCGAAGTATGTGCCTTCCTTTGTGAGTTGGTGGAACGGCGCCTTGAGCGAAGCCTTTGGTTTTGACGCGCTGCTTGCAACGGCGCGCGTCGCGATGTCGCGCCGCGATGTGACGCTTGGCGACGAACACGTTGCCCTGTATCGCGCTCTGTACAACGTCACCGCCGTCGAACGCAAACGCGCGTTGCGCGACGCCGAGCAACGCCTGCTTCGGCGAAGCGCCTAACGGATGATCTTCGTTTAGCGCTCACGTGTCTCCATGCGGGCGTTGCGAAATCCATCTCATCAATAGGTTCAACCATGTCCACCCCCCTCATTCTCGTAACGGGTTCCAGTGGCCGCATCGGCAGAGCCGTGGTTGACGCTCTCGCTGCACAAGGCAAAAGTATCCGCGGGTTCGATCGCATGCCGACGCCCGGCCTTGCTGATATGGTCGTCGGCACGCTCACCAGCGAAGCGGATGTTCAACTCGCGATGCTCGACGTGCAGACCGTCATCCATCTCGCGGCGACGCCCGACGATGCCGACTTCGTCGCCGAGATCGTGCCGAACAACATCATCGGCGTCTATCACGTTCTGGAGTCAGCTAAGAAGGCGGGCGTGCAGCGATTGATATTGGCGAGCAGCGGGCAAGTCGTGTGGTATCAGAGGCTCACCGGACCGTTCCCGATCAGCGCCGATGTTCAACCGACGCCTCGCTACTGGTATGCCGCGGGAAAAATGTTCCTGGAGGCTGCAGGCCGAGCGTTTGCCGAGAAGTTCGGCATGGAGGTGCTGGCGGTTCGGCTTGGCTGGTGTCCGCGCACTCCGGATCAAGTCGAGGAAATTCGTGCGACCAAATGGGCGCAAGACGTGTATTTGAGCCCCGGAGACGCGGGCCGATTCTTCGCCTGTGCGGTCGATGCAACCCTGCCGACGAAGTTCAACGTGGTCTATGCGACGAGTAAACCGAAAAACGAAGTCTACGATCTCAAGGCGATGCGCGACATCGTCGGTTATGAGCCAGCCGAATCCTGGCCGCAAGGAATTGGCGTAATCACAGCCGATGTTTAGCCGCTCGCCTCCGGCGATCGCGGGCGTATCACATTCGGATGCTTGACGAGTCCGCGCTCGCCAGAGGCGAGCGGCTAAACAAAAATGAAATTATCTCGCACATCGCTCGCGTTTTTGTTACCATTTCCACATCCCCCACCCTCCAGGAAACACACCATGGGCACCACCAACCGAACCTTTCTGACCAATCCCGCACAATTTCGCGATGTGAGCCGGGGCAACCCCAGGCCGCACACGCTGCGAGGCGACGATCTCGTCCGCGCTCGCCTGACGCCGGAAACCTGGCGGCTGGAAATCATGGCCGAGGGCGGCACGACCATCGCCACACCGTTGACGCTGGAAAAACGCAACGCCATCGATTTCGCAACCATCGAAAGGCTCGGTCGACAGCACAACGTGAAACTGCTGAAAGCAATGCAATGCCTCAACATCGCCCAACCGCTCGGCCAGGGACTGTGGGAAGGCGTGCCGTTACGCGAGGTGCTTAAACTCGTTGGCCGAATCAATAACGTTAGGCGAATTTACTACTGGGGCTTTCACAACAACGACCCGAAACAGATCTTCCAGTCGTCGATGACCTACACCCAGGTGATGGATTCCGCGCCAGATGACCTTGGACCATTCGTCGCCTACCGACTCAATGGCCACCCGATTCCTCTCGAACGTGGCGGCCCGGTTCGCATGCTCGTGCCATGGGCGCATGGTTTCAAGTCGGTGAAATGGCTGCAGCGCATCGTGCTCACGAACGAATACCGCGCGATGGACACGTACGCCGCCGCCAACAATGATCCGGAATCGTACCTGAAGACGGCTGCGTACATCGACGGCAGCGATGTGACTTCGCGCGTCGGGCAAGCCGTGACGATGACAGGCACGGCAATGGTCGGTCTGCCAGGTCTCAAGCGAATCGAATATTGGCTTCGGCCTACCGCCGGCGCGCATGGCCAACTCGAAGCCGACGATCCCGCCTGGCGGAACGCACGCTGGATTCCGTGCACCATCGCTCCGCCGCCGAAGGACTGGGGCGGCACGCTGCCCGGCGGCACGCTGCCGCGCGATGTCCATGGCTTCGACCCGAAGACCGGCCAACCGCGCGAATGGCCGATGCGCTACAGCTGGGCGTACTGGACCGCGACACTCGACAAGCTGGCGGCAGGCACGTACGAATTCCGCGTCCGCACCGTCGACAAGCACGACTTCGCGCAACCGGAACCACGACCCTATCCGAAATCGGGCCGAAACGACGTGCAAATGCGGACGATCGCGGTTTCCTAACTTCCGCTTGCGGCTTGGCGCTCAGCACGGCGCCATGCTGAGCGCCAAGCCGCAAGCGGAAAAAACAAATCGGATTTTGCATTTTCTATTTTTCATTTCGACACGTCATTCCACCACAATCACGCACGGATCCATGTCCTCGCGCTTCGAGTTCAGGCCAGGTGTCGGCAAAAGCTTCTGCGCGACCCGGTCGTACACGAAGATGTCGCGCTCGCCTTCGCCTTTGATTCGCTCGGAAACGAACGCCAGGTAGCGCCCGTCGGGACTGAGGCTCGGCGATTGCTCGTTCGCGACCGAATTCACGCCGGGTAAAGGAAGGAAGCTTTTCTTAGTTCGGTCATAAAGGTAGATGTCGCGCCCGCCCATTCCGGTTGGGCGATCCGAGGCGAACGCGATGAGGTTGCCATCCGCGCTCAGGCTCGGCGTGATGTCCACGAACGGCGAATTGATTTCGGGCAGCGCGAGCGTCTGGTTTTGCGTGCGATCGTAAAGGTAAATGTCCGGTCCGCCAAGCCCGCCCTTCCGGTTGGACACAAACGCCAGCCATCGGCCATCGGCGCTGAGCGCGGGCATGCGTTCGTCGGCTTTCACCTGGTTCAAGCCGGTGAAAGCAGCCGGCTTTTGTTCGCCCAGATCGAACATGTCAATCGCCCAGCGCTGGCCGGCGCCGGCCTTGTCCCAGGACGCGAAAGCAATCGTCTTGCCCGCGCCATCGATGGTCGGGTGAAGCAGCGCGCCTTTGGAAGTATTGAGTTTAGCAGGCGTGACGATTTTTTTCTGGGCCATGTCGTAGACGAAGATCTTGCTCGTTTGATTTTCAAGCTCCGAGGCGAAAACGCACAGCTTACCGTTCCGTGTCAGGATCGGATGGTAGTCCTGGCGGTTCTGCACCGTGTCGATCGAGCCGATGATCTTGCCTTTTGAGACGCCATCGTGCTCGTAGAAATAGACCTGCGCATGCTTGGGCCGATCGCGATAGGACGAAAACGCGATCAGAATTTTCTTCGGAGAGTCCGTCTCAGGCTGTTGCGCGAACGCAATCAACGGGACACAGGCGACGGAAAGATAGAGGTAGAATCGGCGTGGCATGGGACGGCATCCGAAAAGATAATGGCGCGATGGAGGAAATTCAGAAGCGGACGCGGAGTATAATATGGACTTGCCCCAAAAAAGCGGACGGTCTCGACCCGAGTCTACGAGGATCGACTGATGGTTGCTCTCTATCGAAGCTTTCTCGCGTGTACCATCGCCATCGCGCTGGCGCTCGGCCTGACACGTCACGGCGCCGACGCCATCGCTCAGCCCGCAGGCTGGAAACTTTCCTGGAGCGACGAGTTTGACGGCAAGGAAATCGATCGCGCAAAATGGGATTTCGATATCGGCAACGGCTTCTTCAACTACGACGCCAACCAGTGGATCAGCGGTTGGGGCAATGCTGAGCTGCAATATTACACCAAGGAACCGGAGAATGCCCACGTCAGGGACGGCATGCTCCACATCGTCGCACGCAAGGAATCGCTGCACGGGTGCGGCTACACCTCGGCTCGCATGAGAACCCGCAAGCGCGACGGTTCCCCGCTCTTCAACCAAAAGTACGGCAAGTTCGAGTTTCGCGCCAAGCTGCCCACAGGCAAAGGCGTTTGGCCGGCGCTCTGGATGTTGCCTCAAAGCGACAAGTACGGCAGCTGGGCGTCGTCGGGCGAAATCGACGTCATGGAAGCACGCGGCCAGGAGCCGAACAAGGTTCTCGGCACGATCCATTTCGGCTCGCGCTGGCCGATGAACGCGCATGCGGGCAAGGATTACATCTTCCCGGGAAAGAGCACCATTGCCGATTTCCACGTCTACGCGGTCGAATGGGAACCGGGCGAAATCCGCTGGTATGTGGACGGACAACACTATTCGACGCAATCATTTTGGTGGAGCAGCAGCAGAGTGGAGGGCGGAAAAGGCGCGAAACCCGCCAAGGAGGCCGACCTCAATCCCTGGCCGGCGCCGTTTGATCAGCCATTTTATCTCGTTATGAACGTCGCCGTCGGCGGCAGGTTTCTGGGCAATCCGGACAAGACGACGGTATTCCCGGCCGAGATGGTCGTCGATTACGTGCGCGTGTACGAAAAAATTGGCGGATACGGAAAACCCAAGCCGCGCGGCGAGGGCAAACTCCCATTCGCCACGCCGTAGACGATTCGAAATCTTCCGCTTGCGGCTTAGCGCTCAATCGCATCCCGTGCCGAGCGCCAAATTGAACGCGTTATAGAAAATCTATTTCGCGGAGCGTCACGACGCGATGTACAGCATCCGCCCGCAGTTCTTGCAGAGCACGAATGCTTCACGGCGCAGGTCGGCCATCATCTGCGTCGTGATCTCGGTGTAGCATTCCACGCAGATCTTGCCTTGAACTCCAGAGAGGCAGTTGTTGCCCTTGGCGGCGATAAAGCGATCGTATTGCTGACGCACCTCCGGTGGCAGTGTCGTCTCGGCCGCTTTGAGCTCGCCCTCGGCTCGCGTCTTCTCACCAGCGAATCGGGCAAGGCGTTCGTCGAAATCGACCAGCCACTGAGCGAAATCGTCGCGTGCCTTCTTCGTCGCCTGTTCGACGGTCGGAAGCTGGGCGGTCTTTTCTTCCACAGTAGTCATGTTTGCGAGGATCTCGTCCTCCATGTTCGAAACCAGATTTTTTGACGTGGCAATTTCCGATTGGAGCGTCTCGTATTCCTTCTTGTTCGCTGCCTCGTCGAGTTGTTTTTCGTATTTCTTGATCTGCTGCTGCGTCGCCCGCACGGAATTTTCTTTCTCGCGGATGTCGAGCGTGAGCCGTTTGATGGCTTCCTTGGCAGCGTTGAGCGTTTCTTCCGCCTGGGCGAGTTTCTTTTCCTGCACCGCCTTCTGCTTCGGGGCGAAGGCGATTTTTTCGGTGAGGTCGGCGATATGCAACCGGAGCCGATGAAGCTCTTTGATGATGACAGCAGGTCCAGGCATGGAAAGCTCCAGTTTAGTTGATGGTAATATCCTACGCCCACCGTCGAGAACCACAAGCCTACCGCAAAAGGGATTCCGGGCCACTGTACCGCACGCGGCTCTGAGAATGTGTCAATCTTGCCCGCGACCAGAATACTTGGCATGCGTCTCGATAGGTCGTCGCACTGGGTTGGTGTGTCATTTCCGGGCGCAATAGCGTATATTAATCGATGAACGCCCCAGAAATGTTGAACCGAACACGAATCTTACCTGAGAAAGTAGCCATGTCCGTCGAATCGACGAAACCTGCTGCCGATATTGCGGAGAAACGCTCGCCGGTTGAACCGGTGAAGGAAAATAGCCGATACCTGCGAGGCACGATCGCCTCTGAGCTTGCGGCCGACAGCGATCATTTTAACGAAACCGATAAGAACCTCATCAAGTTTCACGGCTTTTACCAGCAAGACGATCGCGATGCTCGCAAGGACCGCAATCGCGCCGGCGGAGGCAAGGCTTACAACTTCATGGTCCGCTGCAAAATCCCGGGCGGCAAGGTCACTGCGGACCAGTACCTCACCGTGGATCGCCTTGCCGACCAGTACGCCAACGGAACGCTGCGCGTCACCTCGCGGCAAGGGTTTCAGTTTCACGGCGTGTTGAAGTCGGACCTCAAGGCGACGATCCGTTCCATCAACGACTGCCTACTGACCACGCTTGGCGCGTGCGGCGACGTCAATCGCAACGTGATGGCGCCGGCGGCGCCGTTCGAGAACGTGGTCTATCGCGAAATGCAGCGGCAGGCGGATCTGGTCGCCGCCCACCTCGCGCCGCGGACTGGCGCCTACCACGAAATCTGGCTGAATGGCAAGGCGTTGCCGACCGGCGTCAATGAACCTGACGACATCGAGCCGATCTATGCGAAGGTTTACCTGCCGCGAAAGTTCAAGATCGCCTTCGCCACGCCGGACGATAATTCCACGGACATCTACGCTCAAGACCTCAGCTTCGTCGCCGATGTGAAAGACGGCGCCATCGCGGGCTACGATCTCTATGCCGGCGGCGGCATGGGGATGACGCACGGCAACGCCCAGACGTTTCCGTTCATCGCCCAGGCGGTTTGCCACGTGAAACCCGATCAAGTCGTGTCCGCCGCCGAGGCGATGATCAAGCTTTTCCGCGATCATGGCAATCGCGCGGACCGCAAGCGTGCTCGGCTCAAGTATGTCCTTGCCGCCTGGGGCATCGAAAAATTTCGCGAGACATTTCGCGGTTACCTTCCGTTCGCGCTGGTGCTGCCGAAGATGATGCCGATCAAGGAATTCCCTCTGAACCTGGGCTGGCATGCCCAGGGCGATGGGCGGTATTTCTACGGCGTCCACATCCAGAACGGGCGGATCAAGGACGCCGACGGCATAGGCCTGCGCACCGCATTTCGGACGATTGTCGAACGCTATCGGCCCGACGTTCGCCTGACGCCGATGCAAGATTTACTGTTCACCAATCTCCCCGCCGATGCCAAGTCGGCGATCGAAGCGATCCTGAACGAACATGGCGTCAAGCTGCCTGGCGTGCTGCCGATGCTTCAGCAGCACAGCATGGCGTGCCCCGCGATTCCCTCGTGCGGTCTCGCCATCGCCGAGGCGGAACGTGCCTTGCCCGAGCTGATTCAGAATCTGAGCGCGGAGATCGACCGACTCGGCTTGAGTGCCGAGAAGATCGGCATCCGCATGACCGGTTGCCCGAACGGTTGCGTCAGGCCCTATCAAAGCGACATCGGCATCGTCGGACGTTCCGGCGACAAGTACTCGCTGTTTCTCGGCGGCAATCTCATTGGCTCGCGGCTCAACTTTCTCTTCAAGGACCTCGTGCCCTTTGCCGAGATCGTGCCGACGCTGACCCAGGTGCTGACGCAATACCGCGATGGCCGTGCCCCAGGCGAATCGTTTGGCGACTATTGCAACCGCACGCTGACGCCGGCGACACATTGATCACTTTCCCGAGGAACTCTCCATGCGAATGACTTCGTTGATTTCCGTGCTTTTCTTTCTCGCAGCGTCCGCCACGCTGAGCGCGGGCGATGCGAAATTGCCGCTACTGTTTCAGGACGATTTCGAGAAAGGCGCCGAGCGCTGGCAGCCGAGCGATCCGAAAGCGTGGAAAGTCGTCAAGACGGACAAAGGCAGCCAGTACAATCAGTTTCAGCAAAGCAAGTACAAGACGCCGCACCGTAGTCCGTTCAACTTTTCGCTCGTCAAGGATCTGAAAGTCGCCGACTTCGTGTTGGAGGCGAAGGTGCTCTCCACCGGCAAGGACGGCGCCCATCGCGATATGTGCGTGTTCTTCGGGTATCAGGATTCGGCTCACTTTTACTACGTTCACATGGCCAAGCAAGCGGATGACCGCGCGAACCAGATCTTCATCGTCAACGGCGCCGACCGCGTGAAAATCTCCACGAAGTCAACCAAGGGCACGCCCTGGGACAACAAGTGGCACAACGTGAAGGTCGTTCGCACGGTTGCCGATGGAAAGATCGAAATCTATTGGGACGACATGAAGACGCCGATCATGACCGCCGCCGACAAGACGTTCGCCTGGGGCCAGGTCGGCGTAGGCTCGTTTGACGACACAGGCCACTGGGACGACGTGAAAGTGTTCGGCGTTCGCACGAAATAGCGGTCTAAGGCGGCTCGATGGAGTTAGGCATGGCCAGTTATTTACAGACCGTCGAGAATGTTTACGAGCAAGCGGCGCTCAGTCCGGACGCGACGCTTTGTTGCACCGACGCGCCGGTTTGGCGGCTGCCCGACCTCATCATTCCGCCGATCATGTTGCAAATGAACTATGGCTGCGGTTCGACCGTCACGCCGCGCGATCTGAAGGCGGATGATACCATCCTTTACGTCGGCGTGGGCGGCGGACTCGAAGCGCTGCAATTCGCCTACTTCACCCGAAAGCCCGGCGGCGTCATCGCCGTCGACCCCGTGGCGGCAATGCGCGACAAGGCGGCCGCCAATTTCGCCGAGGCGGCGAGGCTCAATCCGTGGTTTCGGCCCGAATTCGTGCGCATCCTCGACGGCAACGCCTTGTCACTTCCAGTGCCCGCCAATTCGGTCAGCGTCGCGGCTCAGAACTGCCTGTTCAACGTCTTCCACGCCGACGATCTCACGCAAGCCCTGTCCGAGATTTTCCGCGTACTCAGACCAGGCGAATTCTTCGCGACGTCGGATCCGATCACGCCGACGCCGTTGCCTGCCGCGTTTCGCCAGGACGAAGTCGCTCGCGCCCGATGTTTGTCCGGCTGTCTCTCGTTTGAGGAATATATCGAAACGCTTACGTCAATCGGTTTTGGTCGAGTCGAGGTCCGGGCACGCACGCCATACCGCTATGTGACGCCCGCGGAATACGCGAGTCTGGATCGCGCGGTGCTCCTGGAAAGCGTCGAAGTGCTGGCGTACAAGGTTCCCGACAGCGCCGACGGCCCGGCAGTCTATACGGGCAGGACGGCGATTTATGCAGGGACGGAAAAAGCAATGACCGATGAGACCGGCAACGTGCTGCAGCGCGGCATCCCGTTGGCAGTCTCCGACGCGGCCGCGCAGCGATTGGCAAGCCGCCGCGATTTCATCGTCACGCCGCCGACCTACCACGCCAAAGGCGGCGGCTGTTGCTGAAGCATTTCGACAAGGGTGCCGTTAGTTCTCGAAACTGGCGACGAGCCTTTCCATCGGTTCCTGGCTGACGACAATCCAGCCGTGTCTCGGTTGGTTCAGGTCCATTGTCACCCACACGACCATGCAAACCAGCACGATAAAGCCCGAGGTGGACCAGCGATGGTGCTCGCCGGCCATGCCCTGTTGTCTGCCGAGCAGTGCCATCGACACCACCGAGGCGAGAAACAACAGCATCACCACGCTTGAGGGCAAGCGGTCGCGCGAGGCCGCCAGCCGTGCCGCCGTGTTGCTGGTCACGCCGTTCAGGGTATTGGTCAGAGGGACGGCGACGGCTGTGCCGTCGTCCAGGATCGTTCGCGACAGATCCACCATGCGGGCATGCATTTTGTCGATCTTGGCCAATTCAAGTTGCAATGCTTTTTCTTCCTCGACGTGAGCATTCGCCAGCGCGAGGCGCTGCTTGGCGTATTTCTGAATCACGTCCAGGAGGTTTTTTCGGGCCTGGTTGTTCTTGGTCAGGCTCACGCACGTGTGGAAATCGCCAATCGCATTAGCATCGGTCACGACCATGAGACGGCGCTGCTCATGCTTGCCCAGGGACATCGAAAAGGTGAACCCCAGAAGCAACCCCAGCAACGCCAGCGTCGCGTCGGCCAACCGATTGGGCGGCTTATGGTCGCCCTGCTTCGCTTTTTGCTGGCCCGTCCTAAATCCGAGCGCCCAGCCGCCGATCATCACGACCGCCAGCACGACGGCCAAGATCCACGCGTCCACTTGCGTCAATATTGCGATCATAATTGATACTCCAGATTCCTCTTCGTCATCCGTCGCTGGCGCGACGCGCTAACTTACGGATTACCAGAAAAACGCGCAGCGGACGGAGAAGGCGTCCGCTCGGCTCGGGCCGAAATTCGGGTCCACGGGAACGATGTGGGTGTAGTTGAACATGATGCGAGCGTTGTCGTGCAGATACCAGTTGACGCCAAAATCCCCCGCCGCTCCGCGGTTGCCGATCAGCAAGCCGCTTGGCGCGGGTTGAAGATTCCCGGTGGTGTAGTCCGCGTACTCGAAGCGAGCCACCAGTTCCCATGCCCCAGGCCCGCGGGCGATTTGGTTATTCCCCCGCAGATGAACGAACGGCGAGAGGACGCTGGTCGCGCCGAACGTGCCGAGCTGTGGATCGTACCGGCGATGTTCGCCAGTCAAGAAGTAGCTAGCCAGGACATAGCTGCCATGCAGAACGATCGGACCACCGCCGAGTTGATCGATCCAGGTGGTGTACCATTCCGATTGAAAGGACAACGATCCCAGCACGAGAGCAGCCTGCACGTTGTAGAGCTGAAATTGGCCAGCGGGGATCGTGATTTTCGGAATGAAGGGTGTCAACGGATCATCGCCGGTTTGAATCAGGCTCGACTGGGCGCCTTGATTGATCGTGACAATGTCGTTTTTGGGGAAACGCAGCGAATACGCCCCGCCAAGGTGGAAAAGATATTGTTCGTCCGCATGCCATGGAAGTCCGGTGAGGCGAGCGGTGTAGGCCATGTCGTTGCCGTCGCCGGTATCGGTTCCGGTGCGGTCCGTGCCGGATTTGAACGCGCCGGCAGTGAAGGTGACGCGCTCATCACTACTGAACTTGTGAATCTTGAGGCCCCAGTTTCGGCCAGGATCCAGGGAGTTGATGAGAGAACGCTCCATCAACGGAAAATAATTGCTGCTCGTCTGCCCTTCCAGACTGAACGGTTCGCGGAAATGTCCGACGGCTACCTCGCCGAGGATGGGCAGCTTTTCGACGGCGAGGTAAAGGTCTTTGAAGGCGATATTGCCGCCGGCGAAATCGAATTCCGCGATCCAGCGAATTTGTTCTCCTGCAGTGCCGAATGCTCCTACCCGCGCTCGGCGGAATCCAACGACGTTCGGTATATCGCCCAAGATCGCCTGGTTGCGCACGCTCTGATCGATCATGATCGCGTCGGCTTCGACTCGGCCGCGCAGCTCGAAGGTGGAAGCTGATGCCTGAGAATTACCCAGTACCGGCTTGAATGATTCAGTAAGCGCGGGTTTGCCAGGTTTCGATTCGCCATCGTCAGCCATCAGGGAAGGGGGCAAGGCGCAATCGATCACCGCGAAGGCGAGAACCGCCAGTACGCACAGCAATCGACACGAAAACCACGCCTTTCGCTGCATGAGTTTCCTTGGCTAGAACCAGACCTGGCAACGTGCCCAGAACAGATCGACAGAGCGGCTTGTTTTTCCCTGGCCTTCATTCAACGTCACTGGAGTGCCGAACATGGTGTGTTGCCAATCGAACGAGAATCGCAGAAATCGGTTGGGATGCCAGTGGAAGCCGATGTCGGTCATCCGGGCTTCGCGTGTCCAGAGATCGGGGTTTGCCAAGCCCGCGCTGAAGACTTCGTTTCCCAGCGACAACGTGCTGAAGCGGGCGAACAATTCGATGGCGCCGATGCCGCGCTGCCCGCTGACAGGATTGAACGGGCGAAGCGGGATGACGACCTTGCGTCCCTCGACGGTTTCGCCAGTGAGAAAATACCCAGCCGCAATTCCATAGCCGTGCACGGGTACGTGGACAGGAGCGCCGCCGGCCTTTGCATAAGGAAAGTTACCGGCCTGCCATTCCGCTTCCAGCGAGAGTTGGTTGACATACCAGGCCATGTGAACCGCGCCGCTGATGCGGTTGGAGCCGAAGGACGTCACGCCGTCGTTGAATTCGAGGAACGTGGACGACGCACCCTGGGCGGCCTCGTCGTTCTCGGACGATTGCAGCGACGTGCGCATCGGCAAGGGGCTCTCGGCGTAGACCTGACGCCCTACCGCCAGCGATCCGCCTACGTTGAAAAACCGCAGCGCCGGCATGTCGTCTCGCAGAAGGAATGGCCGCAGGTTGAGATAACCCACGGCATCGCGGCTGGTGTTGTTGTCGGCCAGCCCCGAAAGTTGACCAGCGAATCCGCCCACGGCATACTGGAGGCGTTCATCCATCAACTTGCCCCAAAGCATGACGCCGACTTCTCGAGACAGACCGAAGTTTAGAGGAAATAGGCTGCGCTCCGGGGCGATGAAATATTGCTCGAGGTGATCGAACCACTCATAGCTGTAGGGCACCAGAAATCGTCCCACTTTCAGCTGCATCGCGTCCGATGAGCGCAGATTGATGTTCGCATCGAGTACGTCGAATGACCCTTCGACACTACGCTGTAGGGAGACCTCGTACTCGAATGTCTTCGTGACGTTGCCCTCGAAATAGGCGCGAAAGCGGGGGATATAAGCGCCGCTGCGTGCCGGCAATTGATAGGTCGGCAGGAATAGTTTGAAGTCGGTCTGCTCCATCACGTGGATGCGAAGCTGGAACTCCTCATCCGGCGTGGCGAGCAGCACGCCGTCATCGAAAAAAGCGAACAGACCCGCTCGTTCAGATCGCCGTCCCTCGGTTCGCTCGACCGGTTCATTCGACTCGGTTCGCCCAGGCTGTTCAGATTCCGAACGAGGCAACGTCGCGGGCGCCGTTTGCGCATGCAGCCGGGTTGGCCAAGGATTGGAAATGTACAATCCGAAGGCGCAGCTGACGAACAAAAGGTAACGCACAAATGCCAGCATGGCGCGGCTTTCTCCTTTCCGAATCGAGTCGGAATCAGCACCGCGACGGGTCGGATTGACGCCTATTTCGTGATTTATGGAACGCCAAATAGCTTCGGGCAAATAATCTGTCAAGCCGGATTGGCCTCACTAATCCCACATTTGGAACATTCGATTCGTCCGTTCGGTCAAGGAATCGCCTGTGCCAGGTTTTCGGTCGGCGTGGTCGGGATTATTCGCGAACCGCCATGAATTGTGCTCGCTCGTTTCGCGACATGGATCGATAAACAAAGCAGCGGCGCGATTTTGTCTGGATCGTTCCGCCTCACCACGGATGCGCATCATCACACCACTCAGAAAGGAATCTGCCCATGAAATGGCTCCTCAGTTTCTCCGCGCTCGTCATCCTCTCCGCCTCGGCGCATTCACAAGAGAAGCTTCAAAATCCCAAGGTGGCGCCTGAATTGATCGAGGTGACGAACGGCCCGACCGTTTTCGATTACGCCCAGCCAAACGCGAGTGGGTCTGGCTTCTTGACTGGAAACCGCAATTTTCCCAACTTCATCGGCTTTCTTAGCAACCCCTTGCAGTCCATCGACCCCCGCGCGGTCACGGAACTTTGGCCGTTGTTCGGTTCGGCCTGGGCATCGGGAAAGAATAATCTATTGCCCAGCGGCAACATGCAAAGCTATGGCGCCGGCCTGAACCTGGCGCTGACGGATCGTCTGTCGATCGGCCTGAACCAGGGCGGATACGCCGTCGCAAATTTCGATGTCGATCGCCAAACGCTGCGAGGCCGACTTGGCCTGCCGGTGCGCGAGGTGGACCGCGGCGGCCAACGCATGGGCTGGCTGAATCTCGGCGGCTTCGTCCAGTACACGCTCATCGCCGACGTGCCCAGGCAGTTTATTTTGACGACCGGTTTCCGCTGGGAAGTGCCGACGGGCGCCACGCAACTCTTCCAGGGCGGAGCGAATCCTGCCTACCTTTCCCCGTATGTGACCGTCGGCAAAGAATTTGGCAACTTCCACGTGCTCGCTACCTCAGGTTACGAATTCCCAGCCGGGACTGCCGACTCCACGACCAACACGTTCTATTTCAATTTGCATCTGGATCGAAAGATCGGCTGGCTCTACCCGCTCGTCGAGTTCAACGTGGCCTACCGCCGCTCGGAGAACGACGTCAGCATCACGTCGCCTCGTCATGGCGTGATCGATCTGGGGACGTTCACGTCGACCGGCACGACGGTGACGGCCGCAGTCGGCGCCAACGCAGTGCTCGTGCCCGGAAAGCTGGAGATCGGCGCAGTCTACGCCCGGCCGATCAGTTCGTCAGGCGCGTTCGACACGAATGGGCTACTGGTGAAAATGATCTATCGTTATTAATAGACGGCGTTTCCCACTACCGCTTAATACTACAGCGCTACTTTCTCCCCTCTCCCGGAGGGCTGCGAGTTCCCCACAACTTTGTGGGCGTGGCGAAGGAG
>CAZAFH010000079.1:0-39593 GCA_964484265.1 uncultured Singulisphaera sp. | reverse complement strand
TAGATCACTCGGCCGCCGAAAAACCGCAGGGTGATGGTCGCGCCTTGCTGATTCCATGTGCCTTCATTAGCGCCTTTCGTGTCATGCATGACGGCTCGTCCGGTCGGCAGGAGTTCGAACCGCAGGGCGCCGTAGCCGCCGAGCGTTTCGTTGCCTTCAAGGATCCGAGCGTTGACTGGCGGTTGGGGAACTGGGTTGGGCAGAGTGACCACGGGCGGAAGCGTGCCGGCGGACCCGCGAAGCAAAGCGACCGTCGTCTCGCCGGACATGCTCGGCGACCATGCGAATTCGCTATCCTGGCGGGCGTTGATGTTCTTCTGCTTGAGCAACTGGTAGGTGCGGTTATAAGAATAGGTTCGCACTTCTTGCAGAGTGATTCGGCCGTCGCGGTTGAGGTCGCCCTGCGTCATGCCGTCGGCAAAGGCCTTGGCGAAGGCGCTGTAGGAACCGAGAGCGCTGCTGAGTTGATCCGCCTGGCTGGAGAGCATGAGCACGATGCCGCCACCCTGGGAATTGCGGTGCCTGGCGAGGTAACTCTGGGCCGACGTGTGAAGTTGGCCAGCGTGACATGCATCCACGATGACGAATACCTTCTTGCCCTGCGAGGCGAAGCGATCGACAGTGTCGAGAATCTGGCGATCGGTGAGTGCGGTCGCGGCATGACGGTTGCCGGAGTAGTCCACGGGAAGGAAGTACCAGCTGCGGTTATCGGCAGGTCGGCCGCCGTGGCCGCTCAAGAAGACGACGACAAAGTCGCCGACGTTCCCGCGTTGGCCGATGGCGTTCATCCGCTGCAAGACGTTTGCATGTGTCGCCTGCCCGTCAAGCAGAGTCTCGGCATATACCTGTCCAAATAGCTTGCCGCGTTGGCTGGAAAACGCCGCGACGGTGTTGTGGGCATCGCCGACGCAACCGCGAAGTTTGTTGATGAAGTGGTAGGAATCGACGCCGACCGAGAGGACATAGCAATCCGGTTGTCCGGGAGTCGCATGCACGAAGCTCGCGGAGATCGCCAACAAGACCAGAGCGACGCCGAATGGCAGCCGCGTGATATTGAGTATTGTTTTCATGGTGAATGTCCTGATTTAAGGGGTGGATGTCTTTCCCCAAAAACGCACGCCGATGGGCTCCTTGCGCGGAAATCGGTCACTGTTCGTCGCCTTCGTTGAATTTCACCTTGCGATAAACCTCAGCGAGTTTGACGGCGCACCGGATTGACGGAATTGTGACAGTCGCATCGAGTCCCATGTGGAGTTGGTAGGTCCATTTGCCGTCGTCTTCGCGATGGAAATGCTCAACTTGGGGCTTGTCCTGCGCCACGAGCAGATAATCCTTGAGCGTGGGATTCCAGGTTTGATAACGATGAAACTTTTCGCCGCGATCGTAATTCTCCGTAGTGGGCGAAAGCACCTCGAAAATTGCAGTGGGGTTGAGAAGCACGTCGCGGTGCTCGTCGAAGTATTCAGGGTCGCCGCATACCACCATGAGATCGGGATAGGAAAACATGCCCTTGGAGGTACGAGCGGAGGCGATGCCGAGCCCGCTTCGAACCTTGCTGTCTTTCGTTAGAGCAAAGCAAGGTCCTTCTTTTAATTGCGCCCCTACCTCGATAACGAGGTTTGCCGAGACAAGACCATGGCTTGGACTTTCGCCAGCCATGGCGACAATGATACCGTCGAAATATTCGCTGCGCTCGAATGCAGCGCGTTCTCGTACGAGATACTGCTCGATCGTGATTCTCGCCTTGGATTCGGACGTCGTTTGAGCGGGAGTCATGCGGTCTTTCTCCGTCGGCATTGCGTGATGGTATTCTAACACACTTCGCGGGCCTGGGAGGCGGGATAACCAAAGCGTTCGGCGATTCGTAAATTAGAGTTACAGGAATTCGCCTTGTATCCGGGATGCTCATGACCACTGCAACCGCGTCGAAACTGGCCGACCGCATGCGCTCGATCGTCGGGCCCGCGAACGTGCTGGCGTCGGCGAGCGATCTCGTCGTTTACGAGTGCGATGGCTTCACCATCGAGAAGAACAAACCCGACGTCGTGGTGTTCCCGACTTCGACGGACCAGATCGTCGCCGTCGTGAAGGCGTGCGGCGAGGTTGGCGTGCCGTTCGTGCCGCGCGGCGCTGGAACGAGCCTGGCCGGTGGTTGTCTGCCGATCGGCGGCGGGGTCATGATCGCCTTGACTCGGATGAAGCGGATTCTCGAAGTCAACCTGCGCGACCGCTACGCGATCATCGAGCCGGGTGTCGTCAATCTTTGGCTGACGAATCACCTGAAACCGAACGGTTACCATTTCGCGCCAGACCCCTCCAGCCAGGGCGCGTGCACCATCGGCGGCAATGTCGCCACGAACTCCGGCGGGCCGCACACTCTTAAATATGGCGTGACCGTCAACCATGTCCTTGGCGTCGAATTGATCCTGCCCGATGGCCGTGTCGTGCAAACCGGCGGACCGCACGAGGATAGTCCGGGGTACGACCTCACCGGCGTCGTCGTCGGTTCCGAAGGTACGTTTGGCGTGGCGTCGCGGGCATGGGTGCGCATCACGCGCAATCCCGAGGCGTATCGCACGCTGCTCGGCGTCTTTGAAACCGTGGACGACGCGACGAATACCATCAGCGACATCATCGGCGCGGGCATCATTCCCGGCGCGCTGGAACTGCTCGACAGCCTGATCTTGCAGGCAGTCGAAGCCGCGTTTCGCTTCGGTTTTCCCCTCGACGCAGGAGCCGTCCTCATCATGGAGGTCGATGGGCTGGATGCGGGTCTCGATCAAGATGCCGAGCGGATCGTCGAAATCGCGAAGCGCAACAATGCGCGCGAAGTCCGCCGGGCCAACACCGAGGCGGAACGATTGCTGCTCTGGAAGAGCCGAAAGCAGGCGTTCGGCGCGGTCGGCCGGCTGGCGCCGAGTTATTGCACGCAGGACGGCGTCGTGCCAAGGACGAAGCTGCCAGATATTCTGCGTTTCATCCGCGCGGCTGGCGCCAAATACAACATCCGCATCGCAAACGTTTTCCACGCGGGTGACGGCAATATCCACCCGATCCTGCTGTTCGACGAACGCGACCCTGACCAAGTCAAGCGCGTTCTCGACGCCAGTCATGAGATTCTTGACGAGTGCATTCGCCTGGGCGGCAGCGTCACCGGCGAGCATGGCATCGGCGTGGAGAAGATCGACTTCATGCCGAAGCTTTTCGGGCCGGAAGATCTCGCGATGATGGTCCGCCTGCGCAACGCGTTCAACCCGGATAACCGCTGTAGTCCGCAGAAGATGCTGCCGACGGCCGGGGCCTGTATCGAGCAATCGAAAGCCGGCCGACGCGCGGCGATGTGATGGAATTTGCCCTGGAATATTACCATGATGATCGCGCTCATCCTCGTCGGCTTCATGATGATGACGCTCGGCGTGGCTCTTTTGTTTCTTGGCGAAGTCCCCTTCCTCGCCGGTAAGCGCATCTCGGCATGGCGGTCGCGGCTGATCGGCCTGGTGCAGATGAGCTTTCTGCCCCTCGCCCTGGCAGCATGGAAGGGTGTGCAATGGCTGTTTGGCCCCGACGTGCTGGAGCCTTTAGCAGTGACCTATTCGCTGCTCGGATTCTGCTGGTTCGTGACGATCGCTTTGTTGTTCCGGGTGATGTTTCCAAAACGCGCACCGCGCGGAGCGAAAGGAAAAAGCCGGGCCAGCGCTGGCGACGATCCGTTTCCAGCCTCGGCCGACGAAGATGTGCCCGCCGCCGAGCCATTTGGATTCGCTGAACAGGAGGCTGAACCTGCCCCTGGAAAGCCGATGAAGAACGCGCCCGCTCCGAAGGGAAAAGCTGCCGCGAAGCCAACGGCCAAGCCGGGCGCGAAGCGAACGCCAGCGCCGCCGACGGAAGAAGACAATCCGTTTAATTTCTCGTGATCGACTATCGCCTGGTGACAGCATTGCCCTGGATCGTGTATCTATGCTCTCGACAATGAATATCGACGGGTTCGGCCCTTTGCAAGTCACGGCGCCTTCCACCGTCGCCGAGCTTGGCCAGGTGATCCGCGAAGCCTCGGAGACACGCGCGATCTATCCCGTCGGCGGCGGCACGAAGGTCGCTCTAGGCGCCGTGCCGACGCGCCCCGGGCGGGTCGTCAGCATGCGTGGACTCGCGCGAATCATCGACTTCCCGGCTCGCGACATGACGGTCACCGTCGAGGCGGGGATTACGGTCAGTGAGCTGCGCGACATATTGGCACGCGAAAAACTTCGTCTGCCGATCGACGTCGCCAATGCTGATCGCGCGACGCTCGGCGGCATCGTCGCCGCCAATTCCAGCGGACCGCGACGATACGGGTTCGGCACGCTGCGCGATTACGTCATCGGCATCAGCGCGCTCAACGACGAAGGCAAGGAATTCAAGGCCGGCGGGCGCGTCGTCAAAAACGTCGCCGGCTACGATCTCTGTAAGCTCCTTACCGGCTCGCTTGGCACGCTCGGCATAATCACTCAGGTAACACTTAAATTGCGGCCTCTTGCCGAGGAACAGGCGCTGGTCAGCCTCGCCTGCGATGCCGAGAAACTCGACTCGATACTCGCCAATCTTCACGGGTCGCGCACTCGGCCCGTGTGCATCGATTTGCTCAACCACGCGGCTGCGGTGAGCGTGTTTCAGGCGGCACATCTTCCGGTTCCCGACGCGCCGTGGGTCATGCTCGTCGGTTACGAAGGCAACGCCGATGCGGTTAGCTGGCAGGTGCAGCAGCTTGTCAAAGAGATCGGCACGCTGGCGAAACTCGATGCCCGTGTCGATTTCACCGCCCAGCCGCTCTGGAACGCCGTGGTCGAGCTAGCGGGCAGTCCACCAAGTGCGCTCGTACTGAAAGCGAATCCGCTGCCGAGCGCCGTGTGCAAATTCTGCTTGAATGCGGACCGCGACAACGTGCTATTGCGTGCTCATGCAGCCAATGGCATCGTGTACGGACATTGGACTTCGGACTTGGCCGTCGATCGCGCTGCCGAGATATTGAAAGCCTGGCGAACCAACAGCGGCACGATCGTCGTCCAATGCCCCAGCGAATGGAAAAAGTCGCTCGACGTTTGGGGCCCGCCGGGCAATGACGCCTGGCTGATGCGCGAAGTAAAAGCGAAATTCGACCCGCACGGCATCTTCAATCCCGGTCGATTTGTCGCGGGAATCTGATCGTAGATTGCAAGCCCAGGGAAGAGCGCAGCGAATCCCTGGGATATTTATTCGATCCCAGAGGTTCGCTGCGCTCACCTCTGGGCTTGGTTGGGCACAATGACAGCAACTGCTGACTCTTCTCGGATATCACTCCCCGTCGCGCCAACGAAGCACGACGCCGGCATCGATTACGAGCTTTTCCTCGATTGCGTTCATTGCGGCCTTTGCACCTCCGCATGCCCGACCTATGTCGAGCTTGGCGACGAGAACGACAGCCCGCGCGGCCGAATCTATCTCATGCGCGCCGTCACTGACGGTCGAATCGAACTCGACGATGCCGTCAAGGGGCACCTCGACCTGTGCCTGGATTGTCGCGCCTGTGAGTCGGCATGCCCATCGGGCGTGCAGTACGGCAAGCTCATCGAGCCGTTCCGGATTCACATGGCGAACACCGGCGCGAAGAAGGAACTGCTCAGCTGGCTTGAGCGCTTCATGCTTTACAATTTTACCGTCCACGCGGGCCGCATGCGGTTCGCGCTCGCGCCTGCACGATTGATGCAGTGGACCGGTATCGATTCGCTCATGAAGAAAATTGGCGCGTACTCACTCATGCCGAGTTCGCTGCGAAAAATGGTCGAGATGCTGCCGACTCTCAAATCCCACTACGGCTCCTTGCCAGAGGTCCTTCCCGCAGAAGGAAAGAGGCGTGCCCGCGTTGCCCTCTTTCTCGGCTGCGCGGCGGATGCGATTTTCCCCGAGACGAATTACGCCACGGCGATGGTGCTGCAAAAGAACGGCTGCGAAGTCTGGATTCCTCGCACCCAAAGTTGCTGCGGCGCGCTTCATTTCCACGCGGCTCACGAAAAAGAGGCCAAGGCGTTCGCGCTCAACAACTGCAATACGTTTTTGCCGAACCCGAATGACCTCGATGCTATCATCACCAACGCCGCCGGCTGCGGCGCCATGCTCAAGGATTACGGGCATCTTTTTCATGGCACGCCCGACGCCGAGCGTGCGGCACTCTTCGCTAAGAAGGTCAAGGATATCAGCGAATTCCTCATGGAACTCGGCCCCGTGAAGCCGACGCACCCGCTGAAGTTGAACGCAACCTACCACGACGCATGCCATCTGTGTCATGGCCAACAGATTCGCAAACAGCCGAGGCAGCTTTTGGAGATGATCCCGGAGTTGAAATTGACGACGCTCAACGAGAGCGAAATCTGTTGCGGCGCCGCGGGCAGCTACAACCTGACCCAACCGGAAATGGCCGAGCGTCTGGGCGAACGCAAGGCGGGCAATGTCCTGGCGACGGGCGCTGACGCTGTCTTCAGCGCCAACGTCGGATGTCTGATCCAACTCGGACGGTATCTCCGAGCAAAGAAGCCAACGCTTCGCATTGCACATCCCGTCGACGCACTGTGGGCGAGCTACAAAGGCGAGGGGCTTTAGGCCGCCGGTTCTCTGCATATCTTTTGCGCGGAGAATTCGCTACAATACGAGTAGCTTACCCAGCTTCTCAACGAGGACGACTATCATGAAATCTCGCTTCTTCGCATTTGTATTCGTTGCCTTGGCCAGCGCGATGATTTTCACAGGTGCTGCACAAGCGTATGGCCGGGTGAGCTTCGGTATCGGCATTGGCATCGGTTTCGGAGTTGGCGGATACGGCTATGGCCCTTACTACGGTCCCGCGTATGCGCCTTACTACGCGCCGTATTATTACGCGCCGCCCGTCGTCTATGTTCCGCCACCAGTGACTTATGTGGTGCCTGCGCCAACCTACATTCAACCGGCAACCTATGTCACGCCAGCGCCGACTTATGTGCAACGAGCAACCTATTCTCCGCCCATGCCCGCAGTCGTGAATCAAGCTGCCAACATCTTGGTCCGGGTGGCCGACCCGAACGCCCAGGTGTATTTCGACGGCACATTGACTCGGCAGACGGGGTTCGAACGCCGATTTCACACGCCGCCGTTGGTCGCGGACGCGGGCAACACCTACACGATCCGCGTCGTTTCGCAGATTTCGGGGACGTCCGAACAACGCATCCGCGTTACGCCCGGCCAATCCGTCATCGCCGACTTCACGCGCGGTTCCGAGATTGTGCCGGCGCCGCGGTAAACGTGCGATGTCCTTTGTCAGGCAGATCCTACAACCCATGCATCTGCATGGGTTTCGTTTATTGCGCGCTCGCTAAACTTCGGCATTTCATTAAAACATCGTTGTCGCACGCCAGAGTCGGAACCTGAAGCCCTTGGAACCCCCTACGGTTTCATCTGCCGCTTCAATGAGTCTGACCTCACTCTTGTAGGCTTGAATCATTCATTGTTCAGGTCAACCTGCCTCTTACGCGGCTAGGCTCGCACATGAATCATTTTGCCGCAGCCAGACTTTCTTCCCAATACTGCTTTGTGCCATGGTGCAATCGCGCGCCGACCTGCGTAATCACCTTGTGCGCGAGGTAGCAGGCGGCCTTCGCGGCTTTTTCTGGCGTGATGCCGTGGGTGATGCCGTACAGGAACGATCCCGCGAGCATGTCGCCGGCGCCGGTGAGGTCCTTGGGTTCCGATGGTACAGCCGGGACGTGCGCTTCGACGCCTGCATGGCGGATAAACACGCCCTTGGGGCCATGCGTGACGACGACGGACGGGATTGTCGCCTTGAGTTTGGCGAACGCTTCTTCTGCGGTTTTCGTCTGGGCGACGGCGCAGGCTTCGCTTTCGTTGCAAAAGAACAGGTCGGCCTGGGCGATGGCCTCGCGCAGCGCGTCGCCGAACACCGCTGGCACGAACGCATCCGAGCAGGTGATCGCGATTTTCGTGCCGTGCTTCTTGGCGAGCTTGATCGCTTCACGAATCGCCGTTTGGCCGGTCTCGGGATTGGCGAAGACGTAGCCTTCGATGAATAGCCAATCGCTGTTCTGGATGCGGCGTTCGTCAACATGCTTGGCGGCGAGATGGCTTGAAACCGCCAAGCAGGTTCGCATGGTGCGCTCGGCATCGGGCGTGATGATGCAGACGCACGTGCCGGTCGTTTCGTTGACGATGATCGGGTTGCCGATATCGATGCCGAGTTCTTCGAACTCGCCGGCGTAAAAGAGGCCATAGCGATCGTCGCCGACGCACCCGATGAAGGCCGCATCGCCGCCGAGTTGACTGAAGGCTATGGTCGAGTTGGCGACGGAGCCGCCGGAGACGAGTTTCGGTTCGTTTTTCTGATAGCGTGTGAGGAGCAGTTTTTGCTCGTTGATATCGACGAGGCGCATGGTGCCCCGTTCGAAGTTGAGCTGTTGAAATTCGCTGTCATTGACTTCGAGGAAGATGTCAACGATGGCGTTACCGAGTCCGCAGAGCTGAAATTCGCGTGGCATGGAGGATCCAATTCCAATGGTGAGAATAATCCATTCCGCAGACGTGCGATGCAAATCTGCGGATTTAGTCCAATAGAACTCACCACGGAGATCACAGAGGGCACAGAGGAATGCGAATAGGCCGTGAGAAGGCCGCCGGATAAATTATTGCTCCGGGGCATTCATCTGGACGACTAGTTCAAGATCGCATACCCAAAAATTGCGTTTCTCTGTGGCCTCTGTGTTCTCTGTGGTGAGTTTTTCAGATTAGGGCAATTTATGAAAGTGCCTTGAGGGCGGCAGCAGCGTTGATGACGCCGTAGCCGGTATCGAAGTCCCAGCCGTCGCCGCCGATGTCGATGGCACTGCGCTGGAGCAGGCCCTTCATCGCGGCGGGCGAGAGCGCGCGTCCTGGCGCTTTCTGGCGAAGTGCCGCGCAGACGCCGGCGGCGACGGGTGACGCCGCCGAAGTTCCGCCGTCTACATCGTAAACACCCGAGCCCATGAAATGGCTGTATCCCGCGAGATCCGGCTTGCGGTTGTAAAGACCACCCGGACCTTGCGATGAATAGCCAAGCCGATCGTGCTCGATGGTGACGGCAGCGACGGTGATAACATCAGGATGCGAATTGGCGCCGTGAATCGATTTGCCTGGTCCAGTGTCTCCCGTGCCGCATCGGCCATCGGGGCAGTCCTCGCCACAGTTACCGGCGGCGAAGAATACATCCGCGCCGGCAGCGACCAGACTACCCGTGATTTGGTTGAATGGATGATTCGGATTCGCGCTATAATTTTCATCCGAGCCAATCGGCGCATCCTGGCTGCGGTCGAACAGACCCCAGCTGTTGTTGACGACTAGCGGGCCTGGTTCGTTGTGCAGCAACTCGATGAGATTCGCAAAGCCGGCAATGGCGTCGGACAGGAACGCCGTCCAGGTATCGCCGCTGGATTGCAGCAGGGCGTAATCGAGAATTTTCGCGTCCGGCGCAGCGATGGTGGCGTCATAAGCACACATCGTGCCATGATTGGGCGCCGTGGTTCCAGGCAAGTTGCCCGGAATCGGCGACCAACCGCCCGCGACCGGTATCTGGGTGCCGTCGATGCCTGTATCGACGATGGCGACGCGAACGCCTTTGCCCGTCAGCTTCTTCTTCTTGAGCGCCGCCACGCCAAGCTTGGTCTTTACGTCCTTGGTTTCGCCGACGGCATCATCGCCGCAGTAGGGTCGGAACGGTGCAATCTTGAGATCGGCAAAGACGCCCAGGATTTCATCCTCGCGGTCTTTCTTCATCCGCTCGACGGCGTCTTGATTGTCGAAGTGCGAGCAAACGAGATATGCTTTGTCCTCGGGTGAACCGCCATAGTTGAACCCGCTCGCCTTGGCCGTCAACGCCAGCGTCGCGCCCAATCCGCCCAGGGCAACAGGCGAATATTTTTCGATGAAGTTCATGCCTTTGACTTGAATCTTTTTGGCGAGATGGCTGGCAGCGAGCGAAAACGATTTGGCGACGGCGGCGTCTCCGAGCGTCTTCTGCGAACGAAGCATAACGATGCGGCGAATCATGCGCGACTCCACGCCGCCGTCACTTCCTCATGGGTTGAATGGGGGCATCGGCGAAGACCTTTACTCCGGCGATGGCCTTGGCTTTCTGGACGGCGGCCGCTGAGGCAAAGCCACGGACAATGTAACGCCCCTGCTTCGGGTTGACAAGGATCGGGCCGTATTTTTCATCCAGCTCAATCCCGGTCTCCGCAAGCAGCGTGGCCGCGTCGGCCATGCTGAGCTTGCCGTCGGGGTGCTCGATCTCGAACATCATGCGGGGGGATTCGTTGTTCATACGGGCGTCCTCCGTTTTGCTTGGCCGCGACGCGCCAGTGGAGCGCGACCTAGCCTCCTCGCTCCGCTGGCTGCCAAGAAATCACGCGATTTTTGTGACAGTCGAATTCGATGAGCGACACGACAATCAATCCTTACCTCTTCCGTGATTTCAGGTGGAAACTCGATATGTTGCAATCCATCCGCCTTGCGAGTCGTGTGATTGGACAGAAGGTTCATCAGGCCCAATTCAGCGTGCTCGAAGTAGCCTTCGCGTTCAAGCCCTGACCAGATATGCCACATTTTTTGAACGTCGCCTGCGCTCGGATCCAACCGAGGTCGGCTTTGGGCGAAGTATGTAATAAGTGGCGGAAACATCGGCCAGGGCGGCTGGCTCGCTAGAACGAACCGCAAGACGCCGTAGGTATCGAGAAAACCAGTCTCGCCTTTTGGACCGAAATCCAAACGGAGAAATCGACCATCTCGCTGATTGCGAAAATCGCATTCATAACCATGAAAGAAGTACCACCAATCGCCATTTTCGAGATGGCCCGTTTGCTTGAATTGGCGGCGCGCCCATGAGTAAAATACTTGGGATTGTTCAACGCCAAGTACACCAGCAAGCTGGGGCAGCATCTCGTGTTGGCATGCAGCGTAGGCCGCGCATGCTTCAAGAACGCCGACCTCTATTTCGTTCATGATACACCGATTAACGCTTGAACCGAAGCTGAATTTGACGCGGAACGCAAAAATTGCTGTCGCCCACCGTAGCCATCACGCTCCGCGTGATGGATTTGCTGATCGTCAGATATTGTGCTTCAAAATCCATCACGCGGAGCGTGATGGCTACGGTAATCTCGGCAACGCCAGCGCCATCTCGATCCGCCGCAACGTCTCGGCACGCCCTAATATCACCAGGCACTCGAACACGCCGGGGCCGATCATCACGCCCGTCGTGGCGACACGCAGCGCGTGGTTGAGGTCGCCTGCCTTTAGCTGCTTGCCTTCGCTGAATGCCGCCAGTTTCGCTTCGAGTGTTGGCGCATCAAACGGGTCGGTGCCTTTCAACATCTCTGCGAATTCGCGCAGAGCGTCGGGGATGCCCTCCTTGTGCAATCGCTGCTTCACGGCTTTCGCATCGTACTGCGGATCGCGGAAGAAGAACGCGGCGTAACTGAGTACGTCCGCGAAGATCTTGAGCCGTTCGCCGCACGCTTGCACGACCTTGCCGATCTTGTCGCGATCGACCGTCTCGCCCAGCAGGCCCGCACGTTGCAGGACGGGGATGACGCCGTCGATTTTGCGTTCCAGCGGCGCAACCTTCGTGTACTCCGATGCGACCCAAAGCATCTTGGCCGGGTCGAAACTTGCGGATGAACTATTGATGCGATCGAAGCCGAAGTTCGCGAGCATCGTTTCGAGCGAGATGATTTCGGTCTTGTCGTCCAGCGACCAGCCAAGTCTCCCGAGATAGTTGATGACGCCTTCGGGCAGGTAGCCCATGACGCGATAGAACTCGACCATTACCGGATTCAGGCTCTCGTTTTTCTTGACCTGCTCATCGGTCCATTCCGCGGGCACGGCATGCACGGCTCGCAGTGCAGCAATGACATCGGGCGTGACGAACTTGTGCGCGTCGCGCTTGCTGAGCTTCTTGTTCGAGTTCGGCGCATTGACGACAGGCACATGCGCGAACACCGGCGGCTTCACGCCCATCGCTTCATACACGAGCACCTGCACAGGCGTGTTCGACAGATGCTCCTTCGCCCGGATGATGTGCGTGATGTTCATGGCGACATCGTCCACGACCGTCGCGAAGTTGTAGAGGGCGCTGCCGTCAGACCGCGCGATGACGGGATCGCTGATCGTATTCGTCTGCACTTCCACTCGGCCACAGATTTGATCGTCGATGACGACGACCTGATCGTTGGCGACTTTCAGCCTCACCGATGCCGGCTTCTCACGGAACAAGCGCGCAGCATCGGCGGGTGATACGTCACGGTCGCGGCCACGATGTACGTACGAGGTCTTGTTCGCCTCGGCGTCTTTGCGGAGAACGTCGATTTCTTCCTTGGTCATGTAGCAGGGATAGGCCTTGCCGGTTTCGAGCAGCTTCAGTACTGCGGCGCGATAGAGGTCGCCGCGTTGGGCCTGGAAGTAGGGGCCGTGCGGTCCGCCGATTTCGGGGCCTTCGTCCCAGTTGATGCCGAGCCATTTGAAGCCGTCGAGGATCGGCTGGAGCGCTTCGGGGCGGTTGCGTTCAGCGTCGGTGTCATCGATACGAAGGATGAATTGCCCGCCATGGCGACGGGCGTAGAGCCAACAGAACAGAGCGGTGCGAACGCCGCCGATGTGAAGGTATCCTGTGGGACTTGGGGCGAAACGGGTCCGGATGGTCATTAGTACTTGGTCCTTAGTCCGTAGTCATTGGTCATTGGCAATAAAGCATTGGATTCCGGGAGCGTCCGTTTATGATGGTGTCGATCCCTGATTCCTGATCCCCGACTCCTGATTACCGATTCCTGCGTCCTGCATCCTGGTCCCTGCCTCCTGATCCCTGCCTCCTGACTCCTGGCGTCTGCGGCGGCCTTCAACGAGCGTGATGGTGACGCCCTCCGCGACGGTTTTGCCGGCCTGATTGATGACGGAGCGAAGCCAGGAGATCGTGCCTCGCTTGCCTCGGGAGCGTTCCTCTTTTTCGAGAATCTTGACACGCACCCGGATCGTGTCGCCGATGTACACAGGCTCCAGGAACTTCCATTCCTTGATGGAAACAAACGCCAGCGTGCGCATCGGCGGGGCCATCAACCCCAGTCCACTGCTGATCGAGAAGACGAGCAATCCGTGGGCGATAGGTTCGCGGAACGGTGTCGTCTTGCAGAATTCGTGGTCGATGTGGATCGGGTTGAAATCGCCCGACAATCCCGCGAAGTTCACGATGTCGGTCTGAGTCACGGTGCGTCCGAGCGACTCCCATTCCTGGCCCACTTCTACATCATCGAAATATAGATGAGCGATTGAAAACGACATGGCTCAACACTCCTTCGTCATGATCCCTCAAGCCCCAGGACTAGCTCAGCGATTCCTGGAGGCGTCAAACAAACCCGCGACCATTTGCTTCGCTCATGGCCGGGCTTACGTCAACAACGGTCTCGGCGTGCGATCACGCTCGTCGATCCCGACATATACAAGCTCCGCTTCCGTCACCTGTAGCATCTCCGCGCCGCGCTCGGCATCGACGGCGACATTCATGGTGATCGATGTTCGCCCCACCTTAACGAGCCTCGTCCGGAAACTCACCACATCGCCGACGAGCACCGGTTGCTTGAACTCCACACGGTTGATCGCCACCGTGACGAGGAAGGGCAACGGCCCTCCAAGCTTCGCGATCTCGTGCCGAGCGCCGATTGCACCAGCCGAGTCGATGTGCGACAGGATCACGCCGCCGAAGATCGAACCCAGCGGATTGGTGTCGCGCGGCATCATGACGACGCGGATGGCGAGGTAGGGGTCTGGCATTGCAGATGTTCCTTGGTCCGCGATTGTTCACCTTTAGCGCTCGTGGGATTTCTCGCCGGCACGGCATTCCGCGAGCGCTAAACGTAAACCATTACGCTCGCCCCAGTTCCCGCCGCACGATCTTCACGCCTTCGACCATCGCCTGTAATTTGCGCTGGGCGACGTGGCGAGCCGTCTGCGAGAAGCCGCAATCAGGCGTCACGTGGACGCGCTCGGCGTCGATGTATTTTAGCGTCTCGCGCAGGCGTTGTGCAACCAGTTCCGGCGGTTCGATCCAGGTATTTTTCACATCCACAAGACCGACAGCGACTTCCATCGGCGCCGGTATCTGTTTCAATAATTCAATTTCCGCCATTTCCCGACTGGCGAATTCGAGAGCAAGCTGATGAATCTTCGCCTGGGCAAGATGCGGAAACAGCGGAGCATAGCTGCGCCAGCCAACCGCTCGGCCGCGATAGTTGCCAAAACACATGTGCATGCTGATTTTCGCGTTCACGCCGGCGACAGTGCGAGCGATGATGTCGAGAAACTTTTCCGTTCCCTCACCCCCTGCCCCTCTCCCGGAGGTAGAGGGGAACCTCGGCGGATGGCACGCAAAACTCGGTTCATCGAGTTGAATGAAGCCGACGCCGGCCTCGACGAGCTTTTTCATCTCCTCGTTCACCAGCGGCAGCAGCGCCTCGGCCACGGCGTCCCGGTCGGAATAAATGTCGCCGCCGTGAATGCAGCCAGCGAGCGTGAACGGCCCAGGCACGGGCACCTTGACCGGAGCAGCCGTCCACTGGCGCAGGCGTCGATACTCCTCCACCAACCCCAGCCCGCGCGGCGCGTCGAGCACCGCTTCGCAGACATATCGGCTCCGCTGATCGTGTGCCGGCGCGCCCCAGAGACGATTCGCCGGCAACGCCTTGATGCCTGCGAGGTAGTCGTAAAAGCCCAGGTTGAAATCGACCCGCTGCATCTCGCCATCGGTGATGATGTCCGCGCCTGCCCGCAGCTGATCGTCGATCGCCAGGCGGACGGCGTCGCGCAGGGCTTCCTCGCGGTCGTCCGGGCCGAACAACTCAGGATGCCGGCGCACGTCGTCGCAAAACTTCGCGTACCAGCCGGGAAACGACCAACTGCCGATGACCGTCGCGGGAATGATTGGCAACATGCTTTTATTTTAGCGGACGACATGGCATCGACTACCGCTTGCCGTTTAGCGCTCGCATGGCGCCGAGCGACGGCAAGACGACACATGGAAAAACGAAAAACGCATGCCATTACAATACCGTTTCATTACATTTCCTCAAACCGACTCTTTCCATTCGAGGACAACTCGTGACACGTATCCTCTTCCTCTTCGCTTTCGGCATTCTGCTGATGTTGCCCGCGAATGTACTTGCACAAGCAAAGGCCAAGAACGTCGTCCTCATCATCGCCGATGATCTCGGCATGCAAATGGGCTGCTACGGCGACACCATCGCGAAAACGCCGAGCATCGACGCCCTCGCCAAGCGCGGCGTGCGTTTCACGCGCGCGTATGCCACCGTCGCTTCGTGCAGTCCGAGCCGGGCGACGATTTTCACCGGCCTGTTCACCCATCAAAACGGGCAGTACGGCTTGCAGCATGCCGCCCACAAACAGGAATGCCATCCGTGGGTGCAAGGCTTGCCAAATTTGTTGCGTGCCGTGGGCTATTACACGGGGCTGATTGGCAAGTTCCACACGGGGCCGAATTCGTCGTTCCAGTGGGATCGCCTGATGACGAAAACCAAAGGCCGCGATCCAAAGTCGTTCGCGGAGCATGCTCGGCAGTTTCTCAAGGAAACCGACAAGAAGCCGTTTTTCCTCGTCGTCGGCTATCAAGATCCGCATCGCGCCGCCAAGGGTTTTGGCAACGAGCCGTTCACCGGCGATCCGCATGAAGTCAAATACGACCCGGCCAAGGTCAAGCTGCCCTACTATCTGCCCGATAGCCCTGCCTCGCGCAAGGACTGGGCGGAGTTCCTGCAATCCATCAGCCGAATGGACCGCGGCGTCGGCCTGATCATCGACGCACTGCGCGAGGCCGGCCAGCTGGACGATACTCTGATCATTTTCATCAGCGACAACGGTCCGCCGTTCCCCGGCGCGAAGACGACGCTGTACAATTCGGGCATCCACTTGCCGCTCATCATGGCCGGGCCGGGCCTGCCAGCGGGCCGAACGAACAACGCGCTGGTGAGCTATATCGACATCGCCCCGACGATTCTCGAAACGGCCGGCGCGAAGAATCCAAGCTACAAGCAGACGAAATTCGCCAGTACATCGATGCTGTCCATTGCCAAGGGCGACGACGACAAGGGCCGAGATGCCGTTTTCGGTTCGCACCAGTTTCACGAGATCACGATGTACTATCCGATGCGAACGATCGTGACGCAAAAGCACAAGCTGATCGTGAACCTCGACAATGAGAAGACCTATCCGTTCGCGTCGGATTTGTGGGCATCGCCCAGCTGGCAGTATATCCGCTCCACCAAGGCGAAGATGATGGGCGAACGCAGCGTCGCGGCCTACTTGCACCGCCCCAAGGAAGAGTTGTACGATCTGACGGCGGATCCGAATGAGCTTAAGAATCTCGCCGCCGACCCCGCGCATGCGAAGACGCTGAGCGACCTGCGCGATCGCCTGCGTGCCTGGCAAGTCGAGACCGGCGACCCGTGGACAATCCTGTACCGCGAGGAGAAGGCAGGGTTTAACAAATAACCCCCAAGCCCAAGGGTGAAGTACTCCGAACCTTTGGGGTCAAACGCGTGGATCCATCACAAGGGTTCGGAGTACCCCACCCTTGGGCTTTCATTGCAGTTCGCGCGCGGAGCCGAAGATGAAGAAACGCAAATCCGAAACCCCTGCCGAACCGGTCAACAAGTTTCGCACTCGCTGGCAGCGCATCAATGAAATTCAGATCGAAGAAGAACGCCAGCGTACGCCCGAAGAACGCGTTCGCCGATTCTTCGCCCTCATGGCTCTCGCCAAACAAATGGGCTGGCAGACCCACACGCCCGAAGAGATCGACCGCGTCCGCCAAATCTGGATCAAGGCCAAGAAAAAGCATGGCAAAAAGTAGCGCGGCGTGAATGCGCACATTCACGTTGGCATCACACGCATTCGCGCTTATGATAAAACGATGAAGCAATCGTTTGCCCGGCACGCGCCCGTCAAAACCAACGCGAACTCTCCCTCATGAGCACGACCTCTTTCTACGCCATTCTGCTTGCGCTCTTTGGCCTGGGCATCATCCTCACGACGTTCGCTCTGCGTCTGCGCTCCGCCGATCCCGCGGACGGGGCGCCGTCGAACAAATTTGCCATGTTCTTTCTGGTGGCGCTTCGCCTCGCCATCGGCTGGCATTGCCTGGTCGAAGGGCTGGACAAATTTACTGCCGCGAACTGGTCCAGCGAAGCCTACCTCAGCGCGTCGATGGGGCCGTTCTCCGGCTTCTTTCGAGGATTGGCCGGCGATCGGCTGTTGGACAAGATCAACGACGGATCCGACAAGCAATTCCCCGCCCGGCTTGAACGCGAGTGGCGCGATTTCGCGGACGCCTTTGCCGCCTTTCATGATCTCGATGCCGAGAAACGCGCGAAGATGGAGACGATCATCGATCAACGGAAGAGCGACACGCTTTCGACGTTTGCCAACAAGACCGAAATGGTGACGAAGATTTCGCCCTACCCGCCGGAATACAAGCTGGAGATGTCGATCGAAAAGCGTCTTCAGGAACACGAACGGCTGCAAAAAATCGTCGCCGACGTCGAAGCACGCATGCCGACGAAAGACCCGAAAGTCCACGCCGACTGGAAGTCGGCCAAGGCCGACCTGGCGAAATGGCGCGCGGGATTCGCGAAAACGATCGCCGACGAGACGGCGAAATTCAAGGACGCCCTGAAAAAGGACCTGCTGACCAAGGAACAACAAGCGTCGCCCTGGCCGGAATCGGCAGGGATGCCGTTGCGCTCCTGGGGCCTGCTCGAATATTCGGACCTGCTCGTGAAGACCACGCTCGTCGTATTCGGCTCCTGCATGCTCCTGGGACTGTTATCGCGCGTGTCGAGCGGTGTATTGGCGATGCTGCTGTTGTCGTTTTACCTGGCGATGCCGGCGATACCTGGGTATCCGGAAAGCCCGCGGCTGGAGGGGCATTACATCTTCATCAACAAGACACTGATCGAAGTCATCGCCCTGGCAGCGCTGGCGTGCATGCCGACAGGCCGCTGGGCCGGGCTTGACGCGCTGGTGGCGATGGTGTGTTGCGGGCCGAAAAAAAAGGCAATTTGATTTCCAAGCCCCGCCATGAGCGAAGCGATTGGCGGGGGTTCTACCCCCAGGAATCGCTGCGCTCATCCTGGGGCTTGAAAAAATTCTCACCTGGAGATTCCAATGTCTCTCGATATGACTCCCGAGCAAAAAGAGCTCGGCAAAGCGAACTTCAACCGAGCCGTAGGCAAACTCGCCGACGCGGATCAACAGTCTCAGGAGCGCGAAGGCGTTTCGCGCCGACGCTTCATGCAGGGGCTGATCGCCGCCGGCGCTACCGTGCCGATATCCGCCGCCGCCTACTTCGGGTACCGCGGACACAGCTTTCCGGGCGGCATGGAACCCGTCAAGGCCGGCATCATCGGTTGCGGCGACGAGGGCGGCGTCCTCGTCGGCGAGCACAACCCCAACTTCGTCAAATTCATCGCCTACAGCGACATTCGGCCCAGCAACCGGCGGCGCATTTTCGAAGATGAAAAGCTACGCAGCCCCAATAGCCCCCGTCGCGGCTTCAAGTATCACTACGGCAACGACGCCCCGAATAACATTCGCCGCTACGACAACTATCGCGAGCTGTTGGCCAATCCGGAAATCGAGATGGTCGTCATCGCCTTGCCTTTGCACCTTCACGCCGCAGTTTCGATTCAGGCGCTGGAAGCCGGCAAGCATGTGCTGTGCGAGAAGCTGATGGCGTGGAACATCACGCAGTGCAAGAACATGATTAGGGCCGCGGATAGGGCCGGCAAGCTGCTGTCGATCGGGCATCAGCGGCATTACAGCATGCTTTACGCTCACGCCAATGAAATCGTGCAGAACGGCTCGCTCGGCGACATTAAACATATCCGCGCTCTTTGGCACCGCCAAAACGCGCGCCCGAATCCCGATGCCGCCACGCGCGGACAACGCCCGATGCTCGATAGCTGGTACCCGCTCATCCCCGCCGACGACCGCACCGAGCTCGAAGCAAACATCCGCTCGCAGCATCATTACAAGAGCATGGAAGAACTCGTCCGCTGGCGGCTCTTCAACCGCACCGGCGGCGGTCTCATGGCCGAGCTTGGCAGCCATCAGCTCGATGCTTGCAGCATCTTCCTGGGCAAACGCAAGCCGCTCGCCGTCACCGCCGTCGGCGGCAAGCACTTCTACACCGATAACCGCGAAGTCGAGGATCACGTCTATTGCATCTTCGAGTTTCCCGGACCGAACTTCGACCGAAATCGAGCCGCCTCGCGCGACAACGACATCATCACCGTCACCTATTCCTCCATCAACACCAATGGCTTCGAGCCCTATGGCGAATGCGTCATGGGAACCAAGGGCACGCTCGTCGTCGAGCAAGAGCAAAATGCCTACCTCTACGGCATCGCCGGCGGCACGGGACGCAACACCGAAGTTACCGCCAGCACAAGCGGCGGACGCGCGACCGTCATTGATGCATCGTCCTCGACCGACGCGCCAGCCGTTCGCAGCGCCCAGGCGGCGACCGGAGCGAACGCTCTCGGCCAAAACGCACCGAGCCGAGGTTATCGCGAAGAAATGGAGCACCTCGCCTACTGCATCCGCATGCTCAACCAGGGCATGGAAAGCGACCGCGAAACGCTAAAACCGCGCTGCGACGGCCGCGCCGCCATGGCCGACGCCATCATGGCCCTGACCGCGAACAAAGCCATGCGCGACCGCTCCCGCATCGCGTTCAACGACGACTGGTACGACCCGGCCAAGCGCGATATCCCCGACGCGGAGATGGTCGAAGAAGAAGTGAACTGATAAGCCCCCGCATGCGGCGTAGCGCCCCTCGCAAACGCTTCGCCACATGCGGGTCGCAATCGGCGGCGCCTATTTCGCCTGCGAATCGTACACCGGATTGAGCCCGACGATCCAACGGCGAGCGGTCAGGTCGTGACCAATCGATTTGAAGTGGCCCAAGAGCTTTTCCCTCAGCATTTCCGTGCGCTGTAATTCGCTAGCGGCCAGGTTCTTCATCTCGCCCACGTCTGCCTTCAGATCGTAAAGCTCCCGGGCATCATTTTCGAGCGTGTAGATCAACTTCCAGCCGTCGGGAGTAATGATGGCGCGTTTGTACGTGTAGGCGCGGTAATCGGTCTCGGCGAAGATATCGCGGCGAGCGTTCGTGCCCTGCATCGCAGAGACGAGACTCGTGCCGCGCAGTTGCTTCTTGGCTTTTTCTGAGACGCTAACATCGAGCAGGTCGAGAATCGTGGGCATGACATCAATGCTGCTTATTCGGTTGGCGATTTTCTTGCCCTCCGTTTGTCCGGGCAGCTTGATGATGAGCGGAACGTTGAGAAGCTCATTGTAAAGCGTGAAACCATGATCGAACCGCCGATGTTCATAGAGCTCCGTGCCATGATCGGAGGTGAGCACAAACAGCGTCCTGTCGCCGAGGCCAAGCTTGTCGAACTCGGCGAGGAAATGCTTGAACCTGGCGTCGGCTCGCTGGATTTTTTCGTCGTAGACGGCACGCCAAAAGCGTACGTCTTCGTCTCGGAGCGTGAGCTGGCCTTTTTCTAATCCCTCCTCGCGAAGAATTTCCTGTTCGAGCGGCGAACCGGTGAAGCGTTTGTCGTAATCCTTGTCCACGAAGCGGTAGTCGAGGCCAGGGTCGGGCATGTATTGGCCGTGAACGTCGTAGCCGTGCAGGAAGAGGAAGAACTTCTTGTGTTTGTTCTCCCGCAGCCAATCGAGGGCGCGGGGGACCGTACGTTGGAATCCGCCGAAGTTGCCTTTGTCGTAGAAGTAGACGTCAAATCCCTGCTGGTAGCCGAAACCGCCGCTCACTCCGGCATTGCCCGTGAAGCCGGCCGTCGCGTATCCGTTCCTTTTCAAGATGTCGGCCAGCGTTATCAAGTCCGGGGAGAGTTCGTTCAACTTGGCGATCTTACGAACTCGCTGGCTGTACTCGGCAAACTTGTTCGTCATGCGATGTTCAGACGGATAAACACCAGTGAACCAGGTCATCGACGCAGGCACGGTCCAGGACGCAACCGAATAGGCGCGGGTAAAAGAGAAGCCGCCTTTTGCGACGGAATCGATTGCCGGCGTGACATCTCGAGGGTACCCCAGGCATCCAACATGTGCAGCCTGGAGCGCGTCAAAACTCACGAAGATGATGTTATGATCTCGGTACTTCCAGCGCGCCTGCGCTTCGGTCCTTGCCGACCTATTCGCAATAACGACAGCCGGCGCAGAGACACGTCGGCCGCAACCAGGCATCAGGACTACGGCAGCGAAAAATACCAGGCAAGCCCAGTTCCGCATCACGCAACCTCCTTATTCCAATCAGGGAGTGCGAGCCACGCGGAATCCTGCGAAATAGGCGCCTTCGCCCGGCGGATGCCAAAATCGGCTGGCGCTTCGGCAGCTGGCGTCGGACACCAGCCAGGAACCGCCCCGCATGACGCGATGCACGCCAGCACCTGGTCCATGCGGATCGGTGACAGGGGCTTTGCCAGGATAATCCCGGCTATACCAATCCCAGCACCATTCCGCGACGTTGCCGTGCATGTCGTGCAACCCCCAATCATTGGGTCGATAGCTGCCAACCTTGGCAGTTCTACCAAGCCCCGACGACAACAGACCATAGGACGTATTCACAACTCCCTTGGCGTTTGCATAAGAATTGAGGAGCTGCGTGCCAAAGTGAAAGCGGCTCGTGGTCCGCGCTCGACAAGCGTATTCCCACTCGGCTTCGGTAGGCAGTCGATACCCGTTGCCGCCGGCAACCGAGACTTCCGCGTTTTTTATGGAGCCGTTCTCACGCTTGATGTTGGCGAATTTGTAGTAGGGCGGATAACCATCGCGCTCGCTCAGTTTGTTGCAGAATTCGGCAGCATCAAACCATGAGACGCGTTCAACCGGAAACCGATTCGTTTCGACTTTTTTTAGCTTGGCGGCGCCTGGTGCTTCCTTGGCAAACCAGGCGGGTGCGGTCTTCATTATTTGATGAAATTCATCCTGAGTGACTTCGTATTTGCCGAGCAGAAAGGACTTGGTGATTCGTACATCGTGCTGAGCTTCATCTGCTTGCCGACCGCGTTCTGCGACGGGTGAGCCCATCTGGAATTCACCGGCCGGTATCACGACCATTTCCAGTCCGATGGACTTGCTCGTGCTGACGTCGGACAGGATGCTCTCGATAAGCCGCTGAGCGCGTTTGCTGGTTTCGAGATTTGCGTCGGAGGCTGCTTGCCGGAGCGCCGGGAGGGCTTTTTCGCCAAGCGCCCGAAGTATGCGTGTTGCCAGTTCTCGTGAAGCGAAGTTTGGATCGCCAAGTTTTTTGACGAGTTGAGAATGATCCGAAGGCTCGCTGCCGCGAATCGCGCACGGCCACGAGGAAATCAAGCTTGCAACCAGAAACGCAGTACCAATTTTTCGCATGGCACGCCCTTTCGGTAGTGTTCGGTCCACGGCACGTAACTAGCAGAATTATATCCGAATGAGCCCAAGCTTCGCGTGAGATTATTACGCGGCCACCTCCACGATGCGGCCATCGCGTGCGGAGAGTAGCAGCGCGTCCATGACGCGGGCCGATTTCGTCGCCTCATCGGGGGCGGGCGATACCGGCAGGTCGTGTAGCACGTAGTTGCCGAAATCTTCGAGCATGCACTGGATTTGATCATATCCGTTGACGATGAACTCCTCACTGCTGTTTGCCTCGTTGTGTTGAACGAAATACGTTGCCTTGCGCGGCAACCACATATCGGGCACAGTGAGCGTGCCTTTCTCGCCGACGATTTCCATCCACTGGCGGAACGGATGGGTGAAGCCGGTGTCGAAGTTCGCCATGCGTCCGTCGGCGAACCAGAGCGTGGCACAGAGCGCGACATCGACGCCGAACTGAAACCGCGCCGCCGCCTGGACGCGGACGGGTTCCTCGCCGAACGCCCAGCGGATGCCGTAAACGGGATAGCAGCCTACATCGAGCAATCCGCCGCCCGCCATCGCCGATTGCAAGCGGATGTTGCTCGGGTCCATCGGCAGCTGAAACGTGAACGTGGCGGTGACGCGTTCGACTCGGCCAATCTTGCCGCTCTGTAAGTACTCTTTCATCTGTCGCGTGCGCGGATGGTGTGGCCACATGAAGCCATCCATCAACTTGATCTTTTTCGATTGGCAGTAGGTGACCAGCGCGGCACATTCCTTCGCCGTCGGCGTCAGCGGTTTTTCGCACAGCACATGTTTGCCCCGGTCGGCGGCCTTGCGTGTCCATTCGTCGTGCAGCGTATTTGGCAGCGGATTGTAGACCGCGTCGATGCCGGGATCGTCAAGCAATGCCTCATAGCTGCCGAACGCTTTCGGAATGCCTGCCGCCTTTGCTGCCGATTGGGCCTTGTCGAGCGATCGGCTGGCGATGCCGACAAGTTCGGCGTTTGTCGCCTTGGCGAAGGCGGGCAGCAGGCGGTCGTTGATCTTGGCGACGCCGAGGATGCCCCAGCGTAGTTTCTTGGTCATGATGTGTACTCCGTTCGGTTGGTTTCAATAGGTTGGTGTTATTACTCGGTTGCTCCCTCGCCCCCGGTACTCCGGGGGAGAGTGTTGGGGTGAGGGGTTAGAATCGCTTGCAGAATCGTTGATTTTCAGCAGGTTCCAATTCCCCCTCACCCCCAACCCCTCTCCCCCGGAGTACCGGGGGCGAGGGGAGAAAACGACTTTAGCGTTCGCATGGCGCCATGCGAACGCTAAACAAAGAGTCATTTTCGGAGTTCCCGCCATGCTTCACCTTCGTCGGCTCGCATTTGTTATCACGTTATCGACGCTCGCTCTTTCTGCCAACATCGCGCATGCACAGGCGAAAAAGCCGCTCGCGGTCGAGGACCTCTATTTGATGGAGAGCGTGAAGTCGCCAATGCTTTTTCCGACGGAAGAGAAGCTCGTCTACGAACGCGTCTGGATCGATGCGAAGACGAAGCAAGAACGCCATTCGCTTTGGCTGGTGACGGGCAAGCGCGAGAATCGCAAACCGCTGGAACCTGACGAACCCGATGGTCGCACGCCAGTGGTGTCGCCGGATGGGCAGTGGATTGCGTTTCTGAGTGATCGGCAGCGCGAAGCGGGCGCTCAACGAATTCCTACAGTGCCGCCGTGCTCCGATGCTGCCGTCGATCTCTGGTTGTATCATGTGACAACCGGCAAGGTGATGCCGCTGGGCGGATCGCAAAGGCCGTGGGGTCGCGTGTTTCACGATGGCTTCTATGGCCGAGTCGCATTCTCGCCAAACAGCGCGAAGCTTGTATTCGTGGCCGACGACGGCAAGGATCCGCGCACGAAGGAAGAGATCGAAAACGACGTCGAGATCGTGCGGCCCGATCAAGGCGAGGGGTATACGGGTTATGGTGCCGCACAAGTCTGGGTCGCGGATATCGATACGAAGAAGGTTTCACGCTTGACCAACGACGACATCTGGTACGGCGATCCGCAATGGTCGCCCGATGGCAAGTCGCTCGTCGTCGTCGCCAACAAGTCGAAAGACCGCGAATCGGTGCGGTTTAGCATCAATAAGAACTTTGACTTATACCTCATCGACATCGCCAGCAAGAAGCAGACGCCGCTCACCACGAACCCCGGCCCCGATGTGTCGCCACGCTGGTCGCCGGATGGTAAGCAGATCGCGTATTTGAGCGTGCCAAGGAATGGGCCGCATCGGGATGTGTTCAATATCGGTATGGTCGCTTTTGAAGGCGGCGAAAAAAAATCGCGTATCATGTTGAACATGGACACGGTTCCGCCGCGGGAAGCAGTTTACCCGCCATCCTATCCGCTGCCCGATCGATGTTGGCTACATCAACATGTGATTTGGTGCAACTTTGAGATGGGAGTGGGCCTTGGGGCATTTCTGATTGAAACCGAGCTTGTGTCAAAATCTCTAATGGAAATCGAACATCCCTTAAGCCGCTTGAAAAAAATTCAACCTACGAAAGTAAACGCACTCGGAAATCATCTGAAAAGCACGGTCGAAGTTTTCAAATGGTCGAATGCGGAAACGAAACTCGATGGCATCCTCACCACGCCGCCACCCGAAGTCGCCAAGGCGCCGTACAAGCTCATCGTTTATCCGCATGGCGGGCCGCATTCGCGCTCGACGCTCGGCTTCGATTTCACAGTCCAGCTTTTCGCCGCGCACGGCTACGCCGTATTCCAACCTAACTTTCGCGGTTCGAGCGGCTACGGCAAAAAGTTCCTCGACGCCGATCGGCTCGACCTCGGTGGCGGGGATATGCGCGACATCCTCACCGGCATCGACAAGCTCGTGAAAGACGGCACAGTTGACCCCAAACGGCAGTTCGTCTACGGCGTCAGCTACGGCGGGTTCATGACCAGCTGGCTGGTCGGGCAGACGCATCAATTTCGTGCAGCCGTCGCGCAGAACGCCGTCACCGATATGAACATGATGTACGGCCTCTCCGACCTGCAAAGCTGGACAACATGGGAACTCGGCGGTTTGCCGTGGGAACAGCCCGAGCGATATCGGAAGCACAGCCCGATCACGTATGCGAACAAGGTGAAGACGCCGACGCTGATCCTGCACGCGCGCGACGATCGCCGTTGCCCGCTGCCGATGGGCAAGGCGTATCACCAGGCGCTTCTCGCGAATGGTGTGCCGACGGAAATGGTCATTTATCCCAACGAGGGCCACGGCATCCGTCAGCCGAGACACCGCGAGGATGTATATCGTCGGGTGCTTGCATGGTTCGCGAAACACGACGTGAAATAGCCCGGCCAGCGTGGGCGACTCCGCCTCTCCCCATCGCGTCCGTTTTCCCATATCGTTTCTAAAGTGAAACCTTATTAGTACGACAGCGCTAGTTCGTAGGTCTGGCTTTCCAGCCTGACGCTGACGATCCTTGTCAGGCTGGAAAGCCAGACCTACGAACTAGCACCGTTGAATTACCAACCTGGCAATGGACGAGAATAATGCCCTACATCGGGATCGACTTCGGGACGAGCAACTCCGTCGTCGCAAATTTTCAATTCGGACAGGCCGACGTGCTGCCCAACGCCGAAGGGCTGAAGTGGACGCCGTCGGTAGTCACCATGCGCGCTGACGGCAGTCTGGGCTTTGGTCAGGAAGCGAAGGAAAACTTCGAGGAAGGCCGATCGATTCGCTCCATCAAGCGCATCCTTGGGTCCGGCGAGCGCGTGCCGTTCGTGGGCCAAAATCTGCGCACTGAGCAAATCGCGACGATGCTTTTCAGCAAGCTCAAGCTGGACGCGCAAAAAGCGCTGAACGAAACCTTCACCAAGGCCGTCGTCACCATCCCGGCGAACTCGAAGGGCCTGGCGAGGCACGCCACCAAGCTCTGCGCTGGCGCGGCCGGTTTGCAGGTGCTCACGCTCATCAACGAGCCGACCGCAGCAGCCATCTGCTACGGTCTGAACGCCCAGCAAGACCAGACCGTGCTCGTCTACGATTTCGGCGGCGGCACGCTCGACGTGACGATCCTGCGCATCCATCATGGCGTGTTCGAGGAAATCAGCAGCAAAGGCATCGGCAAACTCGGCGGCGACGACCTCGATGCCGCCCTCGGAAACCTCATCGCTCGCAAGTTCACCGAAAAGACCGGCTACGACATCCTCAATTCGCCGTACCGCACGCAATTCATGTTGGCCGTCGAGAAGGCCAAGATCGAGCTTTCCAGTCAGCCGACCGCCATCGCGCGCAAAGCCGAACTCGTTCCCGACCGCCATCTGAGCCTGGAAGAAGAAATCGATCGCGCCAGCTTCGAACGCGAAATCATGCCGCTCGTCGTCAAGTCCGGCCAGGCGATCGACGAAGCGCTCAGCCTGCGCGGCATGAAGCCGAAGGATATCGATCGCGTGCTTCTTGTCGGCGGCACGAGCAAAATTCCGCTGATTCGCCGATACGTCAGCGAAAAGCTCGCAGGCAAGGAAGCTGAGCCTTTTGAAAAAGTCGATCCGATGACTTGCGTCGCGCAAGGCGCCGCCATCGTGTCGGCAATCTTGCAGGGCGCGCCGGGGCTTGATAACCACGCCTTTTCCGTCAAGCTCGAGCATTCGCTCTGCGCGAACCCGATCAACGAAAAGCGCCAGGTGTATCTCGATCCGATCATCAAGCGCGGCGTGGACATCCCGTGCTCGTTCACGAAGACCTATCACCCCGTCGCCGACCCGGCCGAGCGTGTCATCATCAGCGTGTTCGAGGGCGATGTGTATGACGACGTCGCTAACCCCGAAAACGTGAAACTCGCCGAGATTCCGTGGGAATTCAAACCGCCCAGGCAACAGCGCGACGGCGCGATTGAGGTTACCTTCGAGTATGGCGATGACGGCATCCTCACAGTGCAAATCCACGACATCTACACGGGTCAAAAGAAGCGCTTCGCCATCCAGCAGAGCGGCGCCGATCAGTTGGATGCAGGCCAAATCATGAAGATGAAGCGGATCAATGAAGAACTGATCAAACGCAGCGAGGACGTGGAGAACACGACCGAGTATCGCGACGCGCTGGAGATTCTCAAAAAGACGGAGCAGGACGTCATTCCGAAAGTCGAGAATCCGACCGACAAGCGCGAGCTGGAAGACCTTTGCCGAGTCGTGCGCGAGGCGATGTCGTCGGGTGATCGGAAGCGAATGGAAGAGTCCAGCTCGGCATTGAATGATCGTTTGTTGAACTTTGCGTATCTGTTGTAATCGACAAGCCCAGCGGGTGAGCGCAGCGAACCCCTGGGGTACAATCGGCAGTATCCCAGGGGTTCGCTGCGCTCACCCACTGGGCTTGGTAGTGATTTGCCTTCCGGAGTAGCGTCATGCCGAATTGCCCACAATGCACGAAACCGCTGCGCCAGTTTGCACGCAAGTGCCCGAGTTGCCAGGCGGATCTCGAATTGCTGTTGGACCTCGTGAGCCACCTGCAAGGAGGCCTGGAACGCGCGGAAAATCTGACCAGAGCGGGAGAGCTTGGCCAGGCGATGTGGGCCTATCTCGAGGTGCTGGAAGTCGATCCCGACAATCCCCAGGCTCGCAAGCAGATTAGCCAGATCGTGACGGCAGTTCGCCAATTCGACAAGACGCTCCCCGGCCGCCGCTGGGCCAACGGCCTACCCCCATTGCCCGAAACCGCGGCCAGGCCGTGGTGGCAGTGGCTGCTGATCATCGGCGGTTCCCTCTTGTTGGGCTTCGCGATTTGCTATCTCATCTTCGAAGTCGAGATGCCGGAACTTCCCGCCATTCCGCCGGCAATCAATCAGGACAACGCCATGGGCGCCGGCGCCGGCAAGCCGTGACGTGGCCACAATCGCCAGTTGTCTCAATCACTCCGCTGCCGCATGTTTGCCAAGGAACTCGGTGAGCTCCGCGAAGAACTCGCGGGGCAGTGGATCGTTGTGGCCGGCGTTAGGCATCGTGTGGAAATGCTTCGGATCATTGGCGATGGCGAACAGCTGCTGACTGTGCGCGTAGGGAATCACTTCATCAGTCGTGCCGTGCGCGATGAAAATAGGCCGTCGGCACGCCTTTAATTTGTTCTTGCTGTCGAATTGATTACGTGCCAGGAGACGGACCGGCACGGGAAGCCACCAAAACTTGTCGGCGGCGACATCGGGCACCGACGTGAACGTCTTGACGAGGATGAGGGCCCGGTGATCGCGATTGCACGCGACATCAGTGATGACGCCGCCGCCCAGCGACGCGCCGTAGAGCAGCACCTGTTGCGGCGGAATTTTCTGCTCTCCAACCAGCCAGTCATATCCCGCCTGTGCGGCGGCGTAACAGCCGGCCTCGCTCGGTCGGCCTTCGCTTTTGCCGTAACCGGGATAATCGACGATGAGAACCGACACGCCGAGGATATCGTGCAGTTTGACCATTGACCCGCCGCGATGGCTGAGGTTCCCCGCGTTGCCATGGCAATAGAGCAACGCGCCTTTCGCCTCCTTCGAGGTGCACCACCAGGCATGGCATTTCGAGCCGTCTTTCGCGTCGAGCATCACATCGGTGAATGTTGGCATGGGCCGAATGCGTTCGGGCGGGGCGGCGGGTGGAGCAATCCAGCCCTGCGAGGCCGTCATTGGATGAAAGAGAAGGCGATTCTCCAGGAACAAAAGCATAACCACCAGTCCCACGTATCCGCAGAGCAAATAGACAACCGAGCGCACCACGGGCCCTTGCCAATATTTCCCCGTCGCATCAGGCGATGACATAGCGGCGCCTCGCGATCAGTTATACGAGTGCTTGCCGGCGTTTTCGGACGTAGCCCCAAGCCGCCGGGCCGAGCAGCGCCAGCCAGCAGGAAATCGGCAGCCAATCTCCCGCGACGACGTAAAGGCTTGCACGCCGATCGATCGGCACGGAGGCCTTGACCACGCCGGCGACCTGCTTGAACTTGCTCCAATCGCCGCTGGGCATTTCCGGATATTTTACCATATCATCCGGCACAACCCAAACCGGGAGTTTCTCGGTTCCGGGATAAACCACCTGCTTGAGCACGCGGCCATTGCCATCGATGACCGCGGAGATTCCCATATTTGCCGAGCGCACCAGCGTTCGCCGGCATTCGACCGCGCGGAATCGGCTGACGGCGAGATGCTCCTCGTGTTCATACGTGCCGTCGAACCAGCCGTCGTTTGAGATATTGACGAGAAAATCGACAGGCGGCCCGTCGTCGCTGTCTTCAAGATATCGGCGAGCGAGAAACGGATCGCTGTCCTCGAAGCAGACCAAAACGCCGAATGTATGCTTGCCTGCCTTAAAACGCGTGAAATGTTCGCCCTCATGCACGCTGTAGTCGTAGTCGTAGGGCGCCAGATAATTCATGAACGGAATCCAGTCCTTCAGCGGCACGTATTCGCCGAATGGCACGCGGTGCATCTTGTCGAAGCGGTCTGTCACTTTGCCCTTGTCGTTGAGCAGTATCGCCGAATTGTAGCGCTTGTGTTTGCCGTGGTCGTCGAGATAGTGCGAATTGATCCCGATCAGCTGAGGGATATTGAGGCATTGCGAACCGAGACCTGCGAGCCGATCGCGAATGCCGATTTCGAGATCGCGCCATTGTGCGGGCAGGCGCTCCGCGGGAAACTTCGGCGATACTTGAAACCACGGAGCCGGATAGCTGGTCTCCGGCCAAACGATGAGGTCGGGCTTGGGGTAATGGTTGTGAGCCGCGCGGAAGCAGAGCGCGGAAAGATGCTCGAGCGCGTCGTGTTCGGCCCGCCCATCGTTTTCCGGCGCTGCCGCGTCGTTGCGAATGCGTTGATCGAGGTTGCTCTGCAACAGACAGACGACCGGCCCTTGCGTGAAGTGTGCATCGCCCATCCGCAGGACGCCATAGGTGAAAACACCGACGATCAATAATGCCAGCGCCATGCCTTCGAGGATCAGGTTTCGGCGAAACGCCAACGACTGCAGAAACCCGCGATTGAGCAACTCCACGCTTGCGTACTGGCGGTGAATTTCAAGCTCCGGTTGACCAAACCAGGTTTTGATTTCCGGCTGTTGATAGAGGCAGTCGAAAAGGAATCCATTCACGGCCGCGACGACGAGGCTGACGCCGTAAACGCCCGCCAGATCGGCGATCTGAATCATGGACAGCCAGTGATGCTGAGTATGCGCGAGGTAAAACCAGGCGAAACCGGTGAGCAGAAACGATCGCACGTACTCCAGCGCGACCCAGATCAACGGCACGCTGACGACCATCGGAATGCGGCGGCGATCCAGAAGGCGGATGCCATGGAGCGCCGCCGGCATGTAGAGCGAACAATATCCGGCGAGCGCGATCCAGGTGAAGTACATGCGCCAGTCAGCGACGCGCATCCACTGGAGCGTGGGCACGAAGAAGGCCAAACCCGTCAGCCAGGCGCACAGATAAAGCACGCGTGGCCGCGCCTGGGCTCGCGCCAACAGCAGGAACGGCACGAGTGCGAACCAGCCGAAGATGTAGCCGAGGGATACCGGGTAGAACGACAGCCACAGCAACCAGCCGCTCGACAGCGCCGCGCCTGCGAGCAACCACGTCCCGCGAGAGTTGGGCGTCGGTGTCGGAGCAGGCGTCGGCTTTGTCACTGGTTGCGGCGTCGTCGCTGTTGCAGTGATTTCTGATGATTCCATGATTCCCGTCGCCATGGCGGACCTCCTGTCCTGATGTCACTATTTTCCACCGCGCTATGTGTGCGCTCGCCGGAGGCGAGCGGCTAAACGTCAGAAATTTTCTTCCACCCGCATGACTGCAAGAGTCTGCCCCGCCCGATGGACATGATCGCCTTCAGGCAACAGCGCGAATGCGTTCGCGGCGAGCACGCCGCGCAGGTCTGGCGAGCCAAACCACGCTATCGGTTCCACGGTCCAGCTCGTGTCAGTCTGCGACAGCCGGGATGGAAAGTAGGTCGGCCGATCGGTGCGATACGGGTGGTCTTTCGTGAGGCGAGCATTGACCCAATCTGGTCCGGGGCTCAAGCCCATCATCACACGCAGCGCTGGCCGAACGAAAAGCTCGAAGCAAACCAGCGAACTCACCGGATTGCCCGGCAAGCCAAAGACAAGCCGCGGTGGTTGAATGCCGAAAAGGATTGGCTTCCCCGGCTTCATCGCGACCTTGTGAAACAGCGCCTCGACGCCTAGTTCGGCCAAAACGCCCGGAACCAGATCCAGCTTTCCAGCAGACACTCCGCCCGACAGCAGCAACATGTCGGCCTTCAGCCCCTCGGCGATTTTTGCGCGGAGGTCGCTCGGATTGTCCCGGGCGATGCCGAGAAAGACCGGTTCGCCACCGGCACGAGCGACCTGACCAAGCAGCATCATGCCGTTGCTATTGCGAATCTGGCCTGGCCCTGGCCTTTGATTCGGTTCGACGATTTCGTCACCCGTGCTGAGGATCGCCACCCGCGGCCGAGGCATGACGTTGACGCTGTCGCGCCCGACCGAAGCAAGCACGCCGAATTCTTGCGGCCTGAGCCGTACACCGGCATGCAACACGACCTCGCCGACGCGCATTTCCTTCGCACGTTCGAGGATATTGGCGCCTGGCCGCGCACGCGGTTCGTCGATCCGGACTCGCTGATCTGGCAGAATTTCGCAGCGTTCGATCATGACGACGACATCGGCGCCTTGCGGAATCGGCGCTCCGGTCATGATTCGCGAGGCTTGGCCGGCTTGCACGGGCTTGGTCGGCGTTTTGCCGGCCGGAATCTCCTCGATGATTTGCAATTCGCCACGGCCCTCCCGCAGGTCGCTCGCTTTTAGTGCAAAGCCGTCCATCATCGCCTTGTCGAACGGAGGCGAATCAACATCGCTTGCCACGTCCTCCGCGAGGCGCAAGCCCAAGGTGTCGGGCGAAAGCCGAGCGGCGCACGGCGGCAACTCCTTGGCGTTCGCCAGCACGATTTCCAGAGCCTGCGCGACGGTGTGCATAGGGAGATTCTACCAACAGAGCCGATGGCGTGACTAGCCCGATTCGGGTCTGGACAGTGCGTCGATGTCTGGGCCGGGGAATTGGGTTAGCCAAATTTTTGCCCAGAGTGTATACTGCCTCTTTATTCCGTCATGGTGACGGAAAAGACCCCGGCAGGGATTGGTTGCCAGTTATGAGCGAAGAACGACCCCCATCGTCGCGCCCGCAGTGCCGACGCCTAACGGGCGTTCGTGTCCTTTCCACTGGAAGTTACGTCCCTGACGGCATCGTCACGAACGATCATCTTCACGAAAGACTCGGGTTCGATTCCGACTGGATCGTCAAACGAACCGGAATCCTGGAACGGCGACACGCCCTGCCCCACCAGGCAACGAGCGATCTCTGCTACCAGGCAGCACGGCGCTGCATCGACGCCGCCGGCGTAAAGACGTCGGATATCGACCTTTGCCTCGTTGCGACGTTTACGCCCGACATGTCGTTTCCGTCCACCGCCTGCCTCGTTCAAGATCAACTGAAGCTGACGTGCCCGGCAATGGACCTACAAGCCGCCTGCGCGGGGTTCATGTACGCATTCATCACCGGGGCCGCCTATATCGCTTCCGGGGCCAGCGATCTCGCGCTGATCGTCGGCGGCGACGCCAATTCGCGCGTCGTCAATCCCGATGACATCAAAACCTATCCCCTTTTCGGCGACGGCGCCGGCGCCGTCCTCCTGACACGCGGCCGACCGGACCAGGGTATCCTCGGCTACAGCCTTGGCGCCGATGGCTCCGGCGGCGATCTCCTGAGCCGACCCGCGTGCGGCAGCCGAATGCCGCCCACGCCTGAACTATTGTCGAAGGGATTGCACTTCATGTACATGGATGGCCGGGCCGTCTTCCGCTGGGCTGTCGCGATCCTGTGCGATACAATTCAAGACGTGCTGAAATTCACCGACATGACGCCCGACATGGTGAACCTGTACATTCCCCATCAAGCGAATATCCGCATCATCAATGCCGCCATTGATGTTTTGCGTATCCCTCGTAATCGAGTGTACAATAACCTCGAAAAGTATGGCAACACTTCCGCAGGCTCGATTCCGCTCGCGCTCGACGAAGCAATGCAAGACAAGCGAATCAAGGAAAATGACCTCGTCTGCCTGAGCGGCTTCGGCGCCGGCCTCGCCTGGGGTACGGCACTGGTGCGTTGGTGATGTGTATTGGGTGATTTGTTTATCCGCTCGCCGAGGACGAACGGATAAACGAAAAGCCTAGCGCTTGCCTTCCTCGCCGAGCATTCGTTCCAGCGAAAGAATCGTTTCGCGAATATTGTGCAGATTTGGATTTATCCGATTGGCCCGGCGATAGATTCGCAGGGCTGCGCGCAATTTCTTTTGTTTCATGAAGCACTGGCCCATGCCCGAGGCGGCGCCGAAGTGGTGCGGATTGAGACGCATCGCCTTCTCGCAATCGCGGATCGCCTGGACGAAGTCGCCTCGCTTGAAATGCACGATCGCGCGTTGATTATAAGCCTCGGCAAAGCGAGGCGCCTTGCGCAGCAGCGCGTCGAAGCCCGCAAGAATCACCGTAGCGTCTTCGCCCTTGGCGATCATACGCATCAAGCGGCGCAATTCCTGATTGTTCTCCGCCGAGTCGCCGCGCTGCCAGATGGCCCAGAGCGATTCGGTGGCGATTCGGCGGACCGATTCGTCCTCGTCGTGCAGACTCTGCGCCACCGACGGACTGGTCTTGATCGAGCCGATCAAACCCAGCGCCAGCACGGCGGCTTGCCGGGTTTCGGTCTCCGGGGCAAAGAGCAGGCGTTCGAGCGTTGATTCGAAATAGCGAGCCTCGACGGCACGTTTGAACCGGAGCAGGGCTTTGCGGTATTCCTTGGGCCAGTTGGCCGGTTCGTCATCGTTTAGGCGTTCGGGGAGCATCTGAAAATGTTGCACGATTAACGGTTGGACCACGAGGACACCTTTTTACGCAGTGGAGAAAATGAAAGAATGATCCACCGGTGTTCCATCACCTTTCCGCACCGATTTTTCGCCAACCATCGCAAGTCACGCCGCCACGCATCAAGATCGGAGAGAAAGGCATTGCGTTCGGCTTGCGATCATTCCGTAACGGCGAATAATTCGGGCTACATGAGTTGTAGAAAAATAGCAACGAGATGCAACCCCATAATTGCACTTTGAAAATAGGAATAATCGGCAGAGTTTAACGCCTTGCAAGGATCGATCGTTGGCGCTGTTTTTCAAAGAAAAATGGCCGTGAGATTGAGGCGCTGTTGCGAAGAAATGGGACAACCGACGAAAAAAAACGCCGAAAAAACAAAAAAAGAGAGGCGCAGTCTCCTACGCCTGCTCTCTATGGGGATCGGCCGAAGGAACGGCCGGTTTAGGGGAGTGAGACTCGCTATTGGTCTCGTCGGCATCCTCCTCTTCAACAGGAGTTGGGATGGTGTAAACGCCACCCAGCCAGCGACCCAGATCGACCAATCGGCAGCGTCGGCAGCAAAAAGGCCAATCCGGCCATTCCTTCGGCCCTTGGTGGTCCATGGCACGATCGCATATTGGGCAACGTATTTGACTCATCGGCTGCCTCGCTGCGTTACTTCGCGGATTTCGTGGAAGTTTTCGCCGAATCCGACGACGCAGGTGCGGTCGTAGGCTTGGCATCGCTCGCAGGTTTTGCCGCGTCCGTGCTGGTTTTTTCGGTTGTCGGCGTCGTCGCGTCGGCCTTGGCGGCTGCCTTGTACGACTCGCTGCGGTAGTCGGTTTGATAGAACCCCGTGCCTTTGAACAGGATCGCCGCACCCGTGCCGATGAGCCTTTGCAGCTTCTTCTTCTTGCACTTCGGACATTTCTTGAGCGGCGGCTCGCTGAAACTCTGCAACTCGTCAAATCGATGCCCGCAGGCATCGCACTGGTATTCATAGGTTGGCATGCTATCTCCGTTGGATACGAAACTCATGGCAAATACAATCGGCCGCTGCCGCGAACTCGATCGATGTCGAGCAGGTAATCCAGAAATCGCTTCACGACTCGATCCGCGTAGGTTCGGCTATTTTTCAGGCGATTCAGGCTGCCAACTGTAAAAACGGGCAGAGAAGACGGCGTGTTCAATATCCGAATCGCCGTTTGTAATGAATCCTCGGAATCCTCGTTTCGATTATTCGTGACTAGCACCAAGCCTTCGGCCTGACAGGTCGTCCAGATCTCTACATCCGTCGAATCGGGTGACAATCCTACGTCTTCAAATTTCACCAGAGTAATATCGAGAAGATCCCAATACTCATTCATCGGAGGCGATTGCATTGCCGACACGAGCTGCCCGACTTCGGATTGCATGTGGATATCAGCCAGAATGCCTCTCACCGTTTTTCTCCGCGATGCGCCTGTTCAATTTTTCGCGGAGCCGCGAGTGCCACTCCTCATCGGTCATGTTTTCATCCGGCGGCGCAAAGATTCCGCCGCGGGCGTGCTGCTCGGCCATCTGCTTGGCGTGAAATTCTTCCACGCGGCGGTCGCGCTCCACCAATTCCTCGCGGTGGGCGAAGATATATTCCATCACCAGGTCGAGCTCTGGCTGCGACAGCATCGGCATGATATCGCGAATCTCCTCGACACCGTAACCGCGATGCACCCAATAGAACACGTCCATTACAGTAATGCGCGTTGTCGATAGCTGCGGTCCGCGGCCCCGATCTACGATCTCAACGGTGGCGGTGCTCATCAGTCAAATCTCCTCCATCGGGCGACGAAGTTATTGTAGCACGGCAAGCGCTTCAAACCTTCGTGGAGACGATTACCATCGCTGGCCGCAAAACGCGGTCTTGATTCAGGAATCCCTGTTCGAGCACCTGCAACACGATGTTCGGCTCGACGTCATCAACCGGTTTCTGCATCACCGCCTGGTGCAGATTCGGATCGAACGGCTTGCCCTCGCAATCGATGCGCGTGATGCCGTGACGCTTGAGAAGTTCGAGGAACTGGCCGATGACCATCGACACGCCCTGCGTGAGTGGCCCGGCGTCGCCCGCCTGCTTGGCGGAGTTGACCGCGCGATCAAGGTTGTCGTAGATCGGCAACAGGTCGAGGGCGAGCGGGCCGAAGGCGTATTTGCGTTCCAGCTCGCGATCGCGCTGATTGCGTTTCTGGTAGTTCTCGAACTCAGCACGCGTTCGTGCCGCCAGATCGTAAAATTGATCGCGCTCGCCGGCCTTTTTTCGCAGGAGCTCAATGTCTTCCGGCGGCGGGACGGCGATTTCAGGGTAGGCTTCTTCGCTCATGGCATGGCCTCCAGTATCAAACTCAAGCCCAGGGGTGAGCGCAGCGAACCCATGGGGTAAGAAGCGCCTACTACGCGTTATCCCAGGGGTTCGCTGCGCTCACCCCTGGGCTTGCTCGGATTTTTTTAGCTTAGGACTCGGGCGACTTATCATCCGAGCCAGTAAACAAATCTTTCAGCTTGTCAAAGAAGCTCTTGCGTTGTACTGAAACGTTCTTGTGGTCCAACTCCGCCAATTCGCGCAGCAGTTCTTCTTGACGCTTGGAGAGGTTTCGCGGCGTTTCGACGACGAGGATCACATGCAAGTCGCCGCGCCTTCCGCCGGCGCCGAGAATCGGCATGCCCTTGCCGTCAACGCGGATCGTGTCGCCGGATTGGACTCCCGCTTTGATCGTCTGCTTGACCGGCCCGTCGAACGTCGGCACCTCGATTTCCGCTCCCAGGGCAGCTTGGCTAAAGGTGATCGGCACCTGACAAATCAGCGCCTCTTCCTTGCGGCGAAAGAGTTCGTGATCGGTCACGTGAATTTCGACGATCAGATCTCCCGGCCGACCGCCGGGTTCGCCCGCCTCGCCTTCGCCGCGAAACGTCATTCGCTGGCCGGACTGGATTCCAGGCGGGACCTTGATCTCCTGTTTGCGCGTGACTTTTACTTTGCCGCGCCCTCTGCATTTGTCACACGGATCCGTGATGATCGTGCCTGCCCCGCCGCAAGCTTTGCAGGTGGTTTGCATCGACATAAAGCCCATGCGGACCTGGGTCGCGCCCGATCCGTTGCACTGGCGACAGCGGGCCGGCTTGCTGCCTCGCTTCGCCCCGCCGCCGTCGCATTCCGGGCATTGCTCGTTGCGCGGGATATCGACCGTTCGCACGCAACCGTGAAATGCTTCGACGAGGCTGATCTCCAGCGCGAGGCCGAAGCTGTCGCCGGTGCGAGGCCCGCGCCGCCCACCGCCGAAAAAGCTTGAAAAGATATCGCCAAAAGCCGTGCCCTGGAAAATCGATTCGAGATCGCCGAAATTCGGCGCTTGCGAACCCTTCAGACCGTCGTGTCCGTGGCGATCGTAGATTTGGCGTTTCTCGGGATCGGAGAGCACGGCAAAGGCTTCCGAAGCCTCTTTGAATTTCTCGGCCGCCTCGTCATCGCCGGGATTGCGGTCGGGGTGATATTTCATCACCAGGGCGCGATACGCTTTCTTCAATTCGTCCTCGGAAGCGGTCTTGGCCACGCCCAGCACGTCGTAGTAGTCCCGCTTGCTCATGGAAACTCCGCGAAAAAGCGATCAGCTATCAGCCGTCAGCTATCAGCAAAAATACCGAGTCGAGGGGTGACCGGGATCTTTGTCGCTGACGGCTTCCAACTGATAGCTGATCGCTGATAGCTGACAGCTCATGGATTGACTACCGGATAGCACCGGAGACGGTGTTGCCTGGGGCGTCGGCGTCGATGCGGGTAATCATGACTTCCGTCGTCAACATCAGACCGGCGATGCTGGCGGCGTTTTGCAGGGCCGAGCGCGTGACCTTGGTCGGGTCGATGACGCCGGCCTTGATCATGTCTTCGTATTCGCCCGTCAAAGCATTGTAGCCGACGTTGAAGCTCTTCTCGCCGCGAATACGGACTTCGTCCGCGACGACGGCGCCGTCCTGGCCGGAGTTTTCAGCAAGGATGCGGACTGGCTTCTCGAGAGCGCGAGCGACGATTTCCGCTCCCGCTTTCTCGTCGCCGGTCAATTCCTTGACGACTTCGTTGACGGCCTTGATCGCGCGGATGCAGGCCACGCCGCCGCCAGGGAGGATGCCCTCGGCCACGGCTGCGCGAGTTGCGTGCAGTGCGTCTTCCACGCGTCCCTTCTTCTGCTTCATGTCGGCTTCCGTGGCGGCACCGACCTTGATGATCGCGACGCCACCCGTCAGTTTCGCGAGTCGTTCGCTGAACTTTTCCTTGTCGTATTCGCTTTCGGTCTGGTTCATCTGAGCGCGGATCTGGTCGATCCGAGTCATGATGGCGTCCTTCTTGCCCGCGCCATTGATGATCGTGCAGCTTTCCTTTTCGACGATGATCTGCTTGGCGCGTCCGAGTTGCGAAAGCTCGATGTTTTCCAGCTTGAGACCGAGGTCTTCGCTGATGAACTGACCCGCGGTCAAAGTCGCGATGTCGCCCATCAATGCCTTGCGGCGATCGCCGAAGCCTGGCGACTTGACGGCGCAAACGTTGAGTCCGCTGCGGAGACGATTGACGACGAGGGCGGCAAGGGCTTCGCTTTCGACATCGTCGGCGATGATGAGCAACGGCTTGCCGGACTGGTGAATCTTTTCCAGGAGCGGGATCATGTCGCGCACGCTGGAGAGCTTTTTCTCGAACAGGAGGATGTAGGCGTCTTCCATGATGCACTTCATCTCGACGGCGTCGGTGATGAAGTACGGGGAGATGTAGCCCTTGTCGAATTGCATGCCTTCGACGAAATCGAGCGTGGTTTCGGCGGTTTTGCCTTCCTCGACGGTGATGACACCGTCTTGGCCGACTTTCTCGAACGCCTGGGCCATCATTTTGCCGATGACTTCGTCGTTGTTGGCTGAGATGCTGGCGACATTGACGAGCATCGCTTCACCGCCCTTGTCCCAGGCGGGAATCCGCTTGGAGCTTGATTCGAGGAACGCGACGACGGCGTCCACGGCTTTGTCGATACCGCGTTTGACGGACATCGGGTTAGCGCCGGCGGTGATATTGCGCAGGCCTTCTTGATAGATCGACAGCGCCATGATGGTCGCAGTGGTCGTGCCGTCGCCGGCGATGTCGTTGGTTTTCT
>CAZAFH010000078.1:32022-39900 GCA_964484265.1 uncultured Singulisphaera sp. | reverse complement strand
GCGGCTCGCGTCGATCCTCAATCGCAACGGCTTGCTGACGACGTTTGCCTACAACGAAGACTTGACATGTTTTTCCGAAGAATATGTGCGGAATCAGGAGCGGCATCATCATAAGATGACATTTCAAGATCAGATCGTAGATCGCGGCAGCGTCCGGTTTGTTTCGTTCTTTCAGAGCTGAATGAACTTGCCCGCGCAAACCCAGGGCGTTGCCCTGGGCTGGTTTGTTTGGCCCCTTCGGGGCATGAAATAACTCAGACTCGAATCACTAATGGAGACTCCACCACATGTCCTCTCCCACCACGAATATTACCAGCGTCCTCAAGGAGACGCGGTCGTTTCCGCCGTCGGCGGAGTTTGTCGCGCAGGCCCATGTCAAGGGGCAGGCGGAGTATGACGCGCTTTGGCAGCGTGCCGCGACGGATACCGAGGGCTTCTGGGCCGAGCAGGCGGAATCGCTATGCTGGTTCAAGAAATGGGACAAGGTGCTGGAATGGAACGAGCCGTTTTCCAAGTGGTTCGTCGGCGGCAAGATCAATGTCAGCCATAACTGCGTTGATCGCCATCTCGATGGACCGCGCAAAAACAAGGCGGCGATTATCTGGGAAGGCGAGCCGGGCGATGTTCGAGTGCTGCGTTACCAGGACTTGCATCGCGAGGTGAGCCGATTTGCCAACGGTCTCAAAAAGATCGGCATCAAGCCGGGCGACCGCGTGACGATTTACATGCCGATGGTTCCCGAGGCGGCGATTGCGATGCTGGCGTGCGCGCGGATCGGCGCGGTGCATTCGGTGATCTTCGGCGGGTTCTCTGCCGAGGCCGTCGCGGATCGCAACAACGACGCCAAGGCGCGTCTCGTCATCACCGCCGACGCCGGCTGGCGGCGAGGCAAGATCGTGCCGCTCAAGGCGAATGTCGATACGGCGCTCGAGAAATCGCCCACGGTCGAGAAGTGCATCGTCTACAATCGGTGCCATCAAGACGTGCACATGAAGATTGGCCGTGATATCTGGTGGCATGATCTCGTGTCCGACGTGACGACGCACTGCCCTGCGGAGCAACTCGACAGCGAGCATCCGCTCTTCATTCTTTACACCAGCGGTTCGACAGGCAAACCCAAGGGCGTCCTGCACACGACTGCCGGTTATCTGCTAGGCACGTCGCTGACGCATCGCTGGGTGTTCGATCTCAAGGAAGACGACACCTACTGGTGCACTGCAGACGTTGGCTGGATCACGGGGCACAGCTATATCGTCTACGGCCCGCTCGCCAATGGCGCGACGGTGATGATGTACGAAGGCGCCCCCAATTATCCGAAGGAAGACCGCTTCTGGGAGCTGATCGAGAAATACCGCGTCAGCATCTTCTACACCGCGCCGACGGCGATTCGCGCGTTCGTCAAGTGGGGCGATCAGCATCCGAATGCGCACGATCTCTCCAGCCTGCGACTGCTCGGCACGGTCGGCGAACCGATCAATCCCGAAGCGTGGATGTGGTATCACAGCGTCATTGGCAAAGGCAAATGCCCGATCGTCGATACCTGGTGGCAGACCGAGACCGGCGCGATCATGATCGCCCCCCTGCCTGGCGCGACACCCACGAAACCGGGTTCCGCGACGAAACCGGTCCCCGGTATCGTTGCCGAGATCGTGGACAAACAGGGCCGAGTGCTGCCCGCGAATCAAGGCGGCTTCCTGGTGATCCGCAAGCCCTGGCCATCGATGATGCGCACCATCTATGGCGACGATCAACGCTACAAGGACGCCTACTGGTCGCAGGTGCCCAACTCCTATTTCACCGCCGACGGCGCCCGCAAGGACGACGATGGTTACCTCTGGGTCATGGGCCGGGTCGATGACGTGCTGAACGTTTCCGGCCACCGGCTCAGCACGATGGAAGTCGAAAGCGCGCTGGTTCACCACGAACACGTCGCCGAGGCGGCGGTAGTCGGCAAGCCGGACGAAATCAAGGGCGAAGGCATTTGCTGTTTCGTCACCGTCAAGCAAGGCGCAAAGCCGACCGACGCGCTCAAGAAGGACCTGATAGCACACGTGGTGAAGGAGATCGGCGCTCTGGCCCGGCCTGACGAAATCCGCTTCACCGAGTCGCTGCCGAAAACGCGCTCGGGCAAAATCATGCGTCGGCTTTTGCGTGACATCGCCGCTGGCCGAGCGACGACGGGCGACACGACGACGCTTGAGGATTTCTCGATCCTCGCAAAACTGCGCGAGGACGAGGAGTAGCGCCATCGCGTTTACCGCGAGATCGACGGGCGGATGCGGATATAGACCTGTGTTCCAACCTTGGGCGCTTTGCTCATGTCGAATTTGACCATCGGCTTGGGTTCGTAGATGGGAAACCGATTGTCGGCGATGATGCCGCCGGCACAGTCGCATGGGCAGGCAATGCATCCGGTCCCTGATTTGTGGAGAGCGCCGCTGCCGTGGAAGACGAAATGCGGCGTCCAGGGTTTTTCCGTGGCCACGCCCCCAGCGTTTACCCGCTCGGATACGAAGTCCTGGTAGGGGCGTTCTTTCCACGATTCACCGGCTTTCCAGAAAACCGAAAGCTGCACGGGATCGCCCTGGAGATAATCCTCCGGCTTCGTGTCCGGGCGGAGTCCAGTGCGTTTCTTTCCTTCTTGAATGGAATAATGAACACGCGGCTTGCAGCCCAGTTTGATCAGGGCGGCATGGACATCTTCCGTTGGCGCATCGACGAGAAACACGAAATAGCCGGCCATCTTGGCGTCGCCGCCTGTTGCCTTGGCGCAGCCGATGAAGGCCTGAACGCGTTCGCCGTACTCGTCGATGCACGGTTTTCCCTTGGGATACTGAACTTTGGCGGAAAGAAGGACTTCGCCGCGGACCTTGTCGATGACGACTGTTCCCGCCGCGGGCAGTTTCGGTTCGGGAACATCGCCCGCCACCAAATGGGCGGTGAGCGCCATCATCAGAAACAAGGACGTTGTGAGAAATTTTCGAGCTATCATGACAAACTCCTATGCACCGTATCACCGGTATTTGTTGAGTAAGATCCATTAGGACTTGTTATGCAGTATGAATAAAAAGCACAAGCGTCATTTGCGTAAGCGTTGGCCAAGATCGCAGATTGTGTGAACGCGGAGGATTCGTCCGTGAAAGTCTTCGTGCTGGGAAACGCTGCCCGTGAAGGGGTCGCCGCCGAGGTCGAGCGCTGGCTGCCGACGCTGCGCGAGAAGTTCGACGTCCTCGCCGTCGATCTGCATCAGACGACCGACCTCGCGAGCTTTACCGATGCCGATCTGGCGCTCGTGTTCGGCGGCGACGGCGCCATCCTGCGAGCCGCTCGCCAGATGGGCTACTCCCAGGTTCCGGTGCTGGGCATCAACCTGGGCCGGCTGGGTTTCTTGGCTGATATTCACCCCACCGACTTTCTGACGTGCATGGAACAGGTTCTTCAGGGAAACTACCAGGTGGCCCGGCATCTGATGTTCGAGTGCATCATCGAATCGCCGAATGCGGATCCCGTCACCGTCCTTGGGTTGAACGAGGTCGTCGTGCAAGCGCTGCCGCCGTTGCGCATGCTGGAGCTGGAACTGGAAGTCGATGGCGAGGTCATGTCGCGCTTCAATGGCGACGGCCTGATCGTCAGCTCGCCGATAGGCTCGACGGCGCACAATCTCTCCGCCGGCGGGCCAATCCTCGGCCAGGAATTGGCCGCGTTCGTCATCACGCCGATCTGCCCGCACACGCTTACCTATCGGCCGATCGTCGAATCGGCGGAGAAAACCTACACGATCCGGCTCGCCCGCGCGGCAAGCATGGCGGAGGTGGTGATCGACGGGCAGAGCGCCGCCCAGGTCTCGACACGCGATCGGATGATCGTCCGCAAGGCCGCTGCCTGTTTTCAGTTGGTCAAGGTCCCTGGGCATAGCTATTATCAAACCTTGCGGGCGAAGCTGCGCTGGGGCGCGCCGCCCAGCTATCGCGGCGAACCATGAGCCGATTCGGATCGTAATAACACCATGCGCATTTGCAAGCGAGTCGTGTTTCGCGGCCAGGTGCAGGGCGTCGGCTTTCGCATGACGACACAACGCATCGCCCGGCGCCACGTCGTTGCCGGGTTCGTGCGCAACCTGCCGAACGGCGACGTTGAACTGATGGCACAGGGCGAAGCCGACGAAGTCCAGCGCTTCATCGGCGAAGTCTCTAGCCGCATGGCCGACTACATTCGCGACGCTGAAATCCGTGACGAGCCGGCAGGCGACTACGCGGCCTTTGAAATACGAGTATGACGAGATGATCCAGCTGATTCCGCTCTGTGTATTGCTATTTCTCCTGCAGGGTTTGGCGGCTCTTCCCTGGCTGCGGGCGCTTTCCTACGAAAGTTTCCTCACGCGGATATCGTTCTACGGCAAAGTCGTCGGCGTGACGGCGCTGTGCGGGATTCCGTTTGCGTTCATCCTCCAGAGCAATAGCGATCCGGATATCGTCACGCTGTGGGGCCGATTCTACGCCTCGGTGCTCATGTTTCAGATCGGCATCGACCTCTTCGTGCTCGCGTTTTTCGGCATGCTCACGTTCTGGTCCAAAGGCGCCGCGGTCGCCCTGGCGGCGTTTCAAGAAGGCATCCGCCAGCCGATGTTCTGGCTGCTCACATTCCTCGGCATGCTCGGCATGGTCGTGTCGATCGTGATTCCCTACTTCACGTTTGGCGAAGACCTGAAGATGGTGAAGGAGATCAGCTACGCCCTGACGATGATGATTCCCGCGATGTTTGCCGTCATCTCGTCCAGCGTGTCGGTCAGCGAGGAGATCGAAGGGCGAACCGCGGTCACGCTGCTGAGCAAACCGATCAATCGCCGGGATTTCTTGCTTGGCAAGTTTCTCGGCATCATGCTGGCGGCAATGGTCATGACGATGATGATGGGCTACGTGCTCGTCTGGGTGCATTTGGCGAAGTTCAACTACGACTTCATGCAAGGCGTGACGCAGGTGCCGCCCGACCCCGAATGGCTGACGTCCTTGGTCGCGCGAACCTATGAACGAACGACGCCAGGCGATCTGGTTCGCGGCCTGGGGCTTTGGCTTCGCGACGCGGAGGAGGCCATTCCTGGCCTGATTATCGGCTTCGGCCAGGTGGCGACACTGCTCGCCGTCAGCGTGGCGATGGCCACGCGGATGCCGATGGTCGTCAATGTTTCGCTTTGTCTCGTGGTGTATCTGCTCGGCCATCTCGCCCCGATCATGACGGAAGTGAGCCAGGGCCTGGCGCTCGTGCAATTCGTCGCGCAGCTCTTCGAGTTGCTCTTGCCCGGCTTGCAGCTCTTCGACGTGAGCACCGCGATCGTGCGAGAAACACCGCCCGACCCGGCGCGCTATGCGCTCTACACGTTCAACGTCGCACTCTACGCCGCCATTTACACCGCCATCGCACTCCTCTCGGGTTTGATCCTTTTCGAAGACCGCGACGTGGCATAGCGGTAACGCACATCAGGGCGATACGGTTGCCTAAAACCGCAGAATATCTTCAACGGTGATGTCAAGACGCCAGGCGGCCATCCAGTGTAGGATCGTGCTTGCGGGAACGCGATGTGTTGCCTGGCTCATCTCCGCCAATCGGCCCGCCCACGATCTCAGTGCAGCTTCGTTGGCGTGCTTGTCTTCCAACAACCGGCGGATTTCCACCCACCATGGCGAATCAGGTTCGCGCAATTGCACCTGATAACCCCGGTCGGCTGCGTATCGGGCGTACTGTTGCGTCTCGACATTCAGCCCGTTGCCGCGGTCCACGACGATCGGGCTAATGCCGCGCGCGACGGCTTCCTGGAATCGCGCAAAGTTCCAGGATCGCGCGCTTGGCAATAATGCTTCGCTGTAATCGAAGTGCGTCGGATCGGCGCCGACCTGGGTGTAGAAGTACTCGTCGGTTTCAAGTACGACGCCGCCTGACGCGATGAGGGTTCGAGCCGTATGGCTCTTGCCGCACGAGGGCAGGCCGCGCATCAGGTAGACCAGGCGCTCGCTCATTGCAATTCTCTCCGCGCGGCAGACGACCACGTCAGGCGAGGTCGATATCGAGGGCGGTTTCACCTTTCTTGGCGAGGTCGGTGATGTTGTCTTTTACGGCGCCGTTTTCGTCGAGGGTGATGTCGGCGAAGAACAGATCCGAGCCGGCGTTGCCTGTCAACTTATCGACGGCGTCGTCGGAGAAAACCGTTTGCAAGGCGCCGTCGGTGATCAAGAAATTCCGAGCGGCCGCGATTCGGCTGTCATACGCGCCGGCAGTATCCCAGGCAGCGAGCAGGGCCTGCAGGGCGACGGCGTTGGCGTCGAAAGACGTCCTGCCGGCGATGAGGATGTCGTCACCCTGGTCGCCGCGGAGTACGTCGGCGCCGTTGCCGCCGATGAGGATGTCGCGTCCATCTCCGCCGTCGATATCGTCGTCTCCGTCGCCGCCGACGATGATATCGTTACCTTTTCCCGCGTCAACGTCGTCGTTTCCGCCGCCTGCGAAGATGATGTCGTCGCCGTCGCCGGCGTGGATATCGTCGTTGCCGTTGCCTGTGATGATGGTGTCGTTGCCTTTGCCGGTTCGGATGGTGTTGTTGCCGTTGCCGGTCTGGATGAAATTATTTCCGTCGGCGCCGCCATCGGAACCGCCGTTGGCGGAGATTTTGTTGTTGCCATCGCCCACGAGGATGGTGTTGTTGCCTCGGCCGGCGTTGATCTGGTTGTTGCCGTCGCCCGCGGTGACATGGTCGTTGCCGCCGTCGGTCCAGATCTTGTTATGCCCATTGCCGACGGTGACGACATCGTGGCCCTTGCCGGCGTGGATTTCGTTGTCGCCGAGAAGGTCGATGACGGTGTCGTCGCCGCCGCCGCTCCAGATCTGATCGTTGCCTTGGCCGCCGTCGATGGTCGTGCGAACGGTGATATTGTTGCCGACGTGCAAATGATCGTCGCCGCTGCCTCCGAGGATGAGGATGCTGGTGACGTCAGAAGTTCGAACTCTGAAGTCTGGCCCACCGTCGGAGCCGCCGTCCGAACCGCCATCGGAACCGCCTGCGTGCGGCAGGTTGAGACGAGCATTGACGCGGATCCAGCCGTCGGATCCGCCGCCTGTCGTGACATGGATAATATCTCGGCCAGCCGTGCCGATGATCTGAAGCTGGCCGGCAGGCGTCATGCCGATGCCGCTGACCACGGCCGAGGTAGTCTCGAAGTCCGTGGCCGAGTCATCGTCGCTGAGCGTGACGGTGATGGTGAAGATGCCGCCCATCGTGTAGACGTGGCTGCCGGCGATCGTGCCGCTGCCTCCTGCTTCGACGATCGTCCCCGTAGTGGTGGCGCCATCGCCCCAGTTGATAATGGCCGTGTGGGTGTCGAGCGTGCCAACGTCGGTGAAAGAAGCCGCGATGCTGACGGCATCGACTCCCATCAGCGCTGTGCCGTTGGGCGAGTTGTTGGTCAGACCGAGAATCTCCGGGGCGAGGTTATTGACGCGCACGGTCTTGGAATCACTTCCCACGCCCGCATCATCATCGCTCACCGTCACGGTGATCGTGTAGATGTTGGCGGGGTAGCTGTTCGGGTTGTCCAAATACCGATGCGTGAGCGTAAAGTTTTGACTGCCGGTGCTGTTTGCGCCGAAGACGTAGGTTTCGACGTTGTTCGGGCTGCGCGTATCGCCCCAATTGACGACAAGCGTGAACGTATCGAGCCTACCCACATCGGCGATGGTTCCCGTCAGCGTAGCGATGCCGTTCTCGTCGATAGAGGCGACGGAATCGAGCGTCACCGTGGGATTGGCATTCGCGACCTGCACGCTGGTGCTGCCGGTGGCGACGCCGGTGTCGTCGTCGGAGACGCGGATTCGGATCGGCATGTAGTCCAC
>CAZAFH010000078.1:0-31922 GCA_964484265.1 uncultured Singulisphaera sp. | reverse complement strand
CGACGGTCACATGGATCGAATAGGCGTCCGAAGCGGTGTAGCTGGGATTGTCGTCAAGAAATTGGTGGGTGGCCGAGAAGTTGTAGGAAGTGCTTGTGGGAGTGCGAACCAGCACTTCGATTTCGCTCAACTCCGAATAGGTGCCCGAAGTCGTTTCAAAGCGAACGACGCTGCCCGTGGTGGGAGCGAACGAAAAAGTCTTGAACGTGGCGCCCTGATTTTCGCCGAACAAGACCTGGACGCCATTCACGTAAAGATTGAAGTTATTTCCCGAGGTTACGTTGCCGTAGTTGTAGGTGCGGATGCCGATGACTTCAAAGCTGGCGCCGAGGTCGAGATCGAGGTATCCCGTGCCTTGCAAAATCCACGAGGTTGTGTTGTTGCCGTCGATCGCGGACTCCGGCAATCCTGATTGGCCGAACACCGGCACGGGCGTGTAACCGCTGGCAGTGGCAGAAACGGGATGGAGATACTGCTGTGTTCCGGTCGAAACAGGTGTGACCGTCGCCTGGGACGAAGCGCCATCGCCCCAATACACGGTCACCGTGTGCGAGTCGAACGTGCCGGGGTCGGTGAAACTGCCGCTCAGAGTGACGAAGCCGCCTTCGTCGATCATGCTGGCGCCGAGGTTCATGCTCAAGTTGGAAGGCACCGCGTTATTCACGGTGACCGCCGCGGTCGCGGTGTCGGCGTCGCCGTCGGCGTCGGCGATCGTGATGGCGACGGTGAAGGTGTCGGTCGGCGTTCCTGTCGGGTAGTCGTCGGCGAAGTTTCGCGTGGTGCTGAACGTTCCGTCGCTGTTGATCGTGACGGGAGTCGTAATTCCATCGTTCCACAGCGCCGTGCCGTGATATCCGCCGAAAGCGAGCGCGAGGGCCGGGTCGGAGAACTGCCCCGTGACGGTCGCCGACTCGCCTTCAAAAATCGAATCCTGGCTTACCGCGATCGAATCAATGACGGGAGCCGTGTCCTCCACGGTGATCGCGAACGAAGCTTCCGAGCGGTTTCCAAAGAGGTCGGTGGCTGTGAAAGTCACGATGGTCGTGCCGAACGGGAAGAATCCCGGCGCGGCATCCGCGGTGACGACGGGATTCGGATCGACGAGATCGATTGCCGTGGCGGAGCCGAAGCTGACCAGCGCGCCTCCCGCGACGATTTGCGTAATTGCGAACGCGGGCAACACGATTTCCGGCGGCGTGGTATCGACGACCGTGACGGTGAATTCGGCCGACGCCGTCTGACTGCCATCGGTCGCGCTGGAAGTGACGGTGGTCGTGCCAATCGCGAACCTGCTGCCGGAGTCCGGCGTGCTGACCACGGCAACCGGTTGGCCTGCCAGGTTCGTGGCCGACACCGCGAACTCGACGATCGCGCCGTCGGGGCCTGTCGCTTCCGCGAGGACATTGATCGGCACGATGAGCGTGGGAGGCGTGCTGGCCGACGCCACTTGTTCCGCCAACCCGGCGCCGGTATTGTTTTGGACGACTTCAGTAATCGGCACCTCGCCCGCCGCGGCCGATTGCAAAGCTGTCGCGACCGTTCCCTGGGACGCCGTTTTGACCTGAGCGACCTGGATCAAAAAGTCAACATCTCCGGTCACCGGGATGGCGTCAAGCAACTCGTTGGTTTCCGCGATCACCGCCGCGGCGCCGGTGATGACGTCGGCGTCCAGCGTCGCGCCGCTGCTCGATTGCACGTCGAGTAGGAGCGTGTTGATTACTGCGGCATCGCTCAAATTCAGAGTGGCTGCCGGCGCGGCGATCCGGTCGGCCAACTCGGACAAGATCAGGCCGGTCAGTTCTTCCGCGGGCGGCGAATCGCCAGCGCCCGCGAAGACGGCCAGCGCCTGCGCGATCGTGTCCTGCACCCGCGCGTGAGCCGAGAATACGGCGGCGGCAGACGCATCGCCCGCCAGCGTTGCCGCAATCGGGTCGAGCGTGCCGAGATCCACGTCGGGCAAACCCAGCGCCTGTTTGACGCGATCGGCTGCTTCCTCAAGGGATAGACCATAACCCGATGCGAGCGTGGACGTCAATGTCGTCAACGGCGTCACAACGCTCCAGGTCGCGGGGGCGACGAGCTTGCTGACCGCCGGCAAGCCGGTGGACGAATCGGTGCCGCCATAGACGACCCACTGGCCTTCGGCGTCGTCGAGGATGCCGTTGTTGTTGGTGTCGAAGTCCAAAGGAATGACGACGTCGAAGTGCCCGCTTGCGTCGGTGGTCGCTAGCGGTTCGCCATCGTCGCGTTCGCCGTTTCGATTGGCGTCGAAGAACGCGGTAGCGCCGACGAGGTAGCCATTTACGGCACTGCCGCTGCCGACCCAGCCGGGCTGCAGGGCCTGGCGTGCGAACGAGGCGTTGCCGCCAGCGGAAATCGAGGCGATGCCGCCAACGCCGGGGACCGCGATGGGACTTAAGCTATACGAGGTATTGATGTCGAGGCCGAGCTGGAGGGAAGAGTTTGACCCCCATGCAAGCACCTTGCCATCGGACTTCAGGGCCAGAGAATGATTATACCCGGCAGCGATGTCCGTCACGCCGGTCAATCCGGACACTTGCGCTGGGGTTGACCGGCTGCTCGAGGATCCATTTCCGAGCTGCCCATACGAGTTTTCTCCCCACGCGCGCACGCCAACGGTTCCGTCCGAATTCTGGGCTAGAGCCAAAGAATGAAAGGTTCCCGCCGCAATGGCCGTGGCGCCGGTCAATCCGACCACTTGCACTGGCAAGGACCGATTGATTGTGCTTCCATTCCCGAGTTCTCCATGACGGCCAAATCCCCATGCCCACACGGTGCCGTTCGATTTCAAGGCCAGGGAATGTAAGGCTCCCGCTGCAATGGCCGTGACGTTGGTTAACCCGGAAACTTGGTATGGGGTAGACAGGCTGCTGTAGGATCCATTGCCTAGTTGGCCATAATTGCCATTTCCCCATGCCCAAACAGTACCGTTGGACTTCAAAGCCAGAGAATGATTTTCTCCCGCCGCAATGGCCGTCACTCCGGTCAGCCCGGACACTTGCACTGGCGTGTACCGGTTGATGGTGGTTCCATCCCCGAGTTCGCCGTAGAAGTTTTTTCCCCATGCCCATACCGTCCCGTCCGATTTCAAGGCCAGAGAATAATCAGCGCCTGCCGCAATGGCCGTGACGCCGGTCAGCCCGGACACTTGCACTGGCGTGTATCGGTTGGTGCTGGTTCCATCCCCGATTTGGCCGAGGTTATTAACTCCCCAGGCCCAAACCGTGCCATCGGATCGAAGGCCTAAACCATGACCATATCCGCCAGCGATTGAGGTGACATTGGTAAGATGGAGCACCTCACTTGCCGAATAGCGCGGAGTATAGGTGCCATCGCCGAGTTGGCCGGAGCCCCAGGAAAGGATAGTATTGCCGTATACCGTGATCGCCTTGCTGCCGCCGACGGTTAGGGCCAGGTCCTCATTGGAAAGGAGCACGGTAATGGTCCGCGCCGTGCCGCCAGCCGCAGCGGCGGTATAGACGTGGGTTTTGCTCACGCCATTGGGGGAGCCGCTGAAGTTCTCGGTGATGCCATCTCCCCACATGATGCGGTACGAAGTCACCGTGTCGGTGCCCGGATCGACGACATTGCCAAGGGTGAGTGTGTAGGTGTCGCCTTCATCCACGCTGGCCGCGCCGCTCAAAGAAATGGTCGGGTTCACATTGTTGACCGATATTATTTTGCTTCCGCCAGCGTGCGTACCGTCTTCGTCGGTCAGAGTTATGGTGATCGTTCTTGAGGTTCCAGCGGAAGCTCCGTCGGCGTAGACGTGGGTCTTGGTGAGTCCATTGGGTGATCCCGAGAAATTATTACTGCTGCCGTCCCCCCAGTTGATCGTGTAAGACGTGACTGAATCGGCCCCCGGATCGACGATGGCGCCCAGATTCAGCGAATAGGTCGCGCCTTCGTTCACGCTCGAAGCGCCGCCGAGAGTGACGGTCGGCGCCACATTGGAAACGGCAATGACGATGGAGCCAGTGGTTTCGCTGCCGTCGTCATCGCGCACGCGCACGCCGACGTTGTAGAGACCGTTGTCGGCAAAGGTGTGCAGGGCGACATTGGACGCCGTGCTGACTTCGTAGGCGCCATTGTTGTCGAAATCGAATTCGTAGGTGAGCGTGTCGTTCGGCCCCGCGCTCGCCAGCACCGTGACTGCGACGGAACTCCCCTCGGCGCCGCCCGGACTCTGAATGTTGGTGATCGTCGGCGCGATGTTATTGACCGTCACGGTGAAGGTACGGGTAATGCTGTTGATGGCGCCGCTGACGCTGGGGCTATCGTCCGCCACGGTCACCGTGATGATCGCCGTCCCGTATTGACTCGCAGCCGGTGTGTACCGCAAGACGCCGGTGCTGTCGGGACTTGTGTATGCGACCGTGGGATCGGGTATCAGGGATGGATTGCTTGAGGTCGCGGTAACCACCAGTCCGGAGCCGCGCGCCGAAGTGATGCCCGAAAGCTGGATGACTTGTTCGCCCGCGTCTTCCAGAATGGCGACTGGATCGGCGATGGCGTCGAGCGTGTTGTCGCGAATCGTGTAGGTGTGCACCGCGTTGGCGCCAAGCGTCGCGTTAGTTGGCGCTGAAAGGCTGACCTGGATAGTTTCGCTAACTTCGTTCAGGCCGTCGTTGATGATGGAGATCGGAATCTGTTTCGCGGTCTCGCCGGGCAGGAAGGTCAGCGTGCCGTTCGCGAGAGCATAGTCGATTCCGTCGCCGGTCGCCGTTCCGCCGGTGACGGAATAGGCCACCGTGACTTCCTGGCCGGAGGCAGCCGAAAGATTGACGGCAAGGATTGCCGGCGAGTTCGCTTCGCTGGCCGCGGAGCTTGCGGTAGCAAACGCGACGCTTGGCTGCGGATCGTTGTCGGTGATCGTGAAGGTGTGGACGGTGTTGGCGCCGAGCGTGGCGTTACTCGGGGCGGACAGTGTCACCTGGATGGTTTCGTTTGGCTCATTGAGACCGTCGTTGATGATCGCGATTGGAATCGTCTTCGAGGTCTGCCCAGGCGAGAATGTCAAGGTTCCGTTGGCGAGCGTGTAATCGACGCCGCCGCCCGTGGCCGTTCCGCCGGTGACGGAGTAGCCAACGGTAACGGTCAGGCCAGACGCCGCGGAGAGATTGACGGTCAGGTTTGCGGACGAAGCTCCTTCGCTGCCGCTGGAGGCCGTCGTGGCGAAGGCGACCGTTGGGGGCGAGTCATTGTCGGTGATAGTCAACGTGTGAACGGTGTTGGCGCCGAGCGTGGCGTTGGACGGGCTGGAAAGCGTCACCTGGATTGTTTCGTTTGCCTCGTCGAGGCTGTCGTTGATGATTGCAATCGGGATGGTCTTGGAGGTTTGCCCAGGCGAGAATGTCAAGGTTCCACTGGCGAGCGTGTAATCCACACCGCCGCCCGTGGCCGTGCCGCCGGTGACGGCGTAAGCGACGGTGACAGCCTGGCCGGAAGCCGTGGACAGATTGACGGTCAGGTTTGCGGGAGTGGTGCCTTCGCTGCCGCTGGAGGTCGTCGTGGCGAAGGCGACGGAGGGCGCGGGGTCGTTGTCGGTAATGGTGTAGGTGTGGACGGTATTTGAGCCGAGGGTCGCGTTGGTGGGACTGGAGAGCGTTACCTGGATGGTTTCGTTCGGCTCATCCAGGGTGTCGTTGATGATCGAGATCGGAATGGTCTTTGAGGTTTGCCCCGGAGCGAAGGTCAGCGTTCCGTTGGCGAGCGTGAAATCGACGCCTCCTCCCGTGGCGGTCCCGCCGACAGCGTAATTGACGGTAATGGTTTGCGTGGAAGGAGCCGACAGGTTCACGGTGAGATTCGCGGTTGTCGTCGCCTCGCTGCCGCTCGAGGAGGTCGTGGCGAAGGCGACGCTGCTGCCGGTGGCGGTCGTCAATCGGCCCACCCAGCGGGCATCGACGTTGCCGTTGGGAATGTACACGCCGATGTCGTCGAAGGTATCGCCGTTCCAGTCGCCGATGAGGGGAAGCTCCCCATTCGAGCCGAAATTTCCGAAGCCCGAGATGGTATTCGAGTCGAACCCGTAGTTCGTACCGCTCGGGAAATATCCGCCTTGATTGAGCTTGACAACCCAACGAGCCTTGGTGCTGCTGGGAATGTAGACGCCGATATCGGCCAGGCCGTCGCTGTTGAAGTCGCCAACGAGAGGCGTTTCTCCATCTCCGCCGATGTCATCCATCCGAATGTCATAATTTCTGCCGGTGAGAAAGCTCCCGTCGCCTTGATTGAACTTCACGGTCCATTGGCCCGCCGTGCCGAGAGAATTGTAGATTCCAATGTCGGCCAGGCCGTCGCCGTTAAAGTCGCCGACCAGGGGAGTTTCGCCTTCGCCGCCGATGTCGTTTATTCGAATGTCATAATGCGCGCCGACGGCAAAATTGCCTCCGCCTTGATTGAACTTTATGGTCCATTGGGCGCCCGTGGTGCCCATAGGCGTAAACACGCCGATGTCGTCAAGGCCGTCGCCGTTGAAGTCGGCCACCAGCGGGGTTTCGCCGGCGCCGCCGATGTCATGCCGATCAAAGTAATAATTTGTACCGCTGGCGAATGTTCCGCCCCCCAGGTTGAGCTTCAATACCCAACGCGCGTCAACCGTGCCGTTGGGAATGTAAACGCCGATGTCATCTCGACCGTCGCCGTTAAAGTCACCGACAAGGGGAGTTTCGCCGGCGGCGCCGATGTCATGGCGATCGAAGTAGAAGGTAGGACTGATGCTCAAGGCCGGCAAAACTCGGCATTCGAGCGTCTCGATGATCGGCTTCGTCGGGCGTCGGCTGCTGCGACAGTGTATCGGCCTCGCCAAGCTGTTGCCAAGGATTCGATCCCGCAGTTGACGTAACCAAGATACCGAACGCATCGATGCCATGACGAAACCTCTACGGCAGGTGACAAAATATTCAGGGTGTCTCTTCCTCTCAGGCGGGAAATGGGCAAAAATGGGACAGGTTCCCTGCTGATTTTCTGAATTCGTGCTTTCCAAAGCCGAATTTGTAACTTAAGATGTGTAAAGAATCCCCAAGTCTACGATTGGCGGTCGTACACATTCCGCCAGTTGTTTCATCGGCATTGGAAGTCGCAACTTTATATTTTATAACGACTTGCACGATATCCTCGTTGCACGGCAGGTGAATCAGGCGTTTTCTTGTCCCACTGCCGCGAAAATCTCGCCTGGGAGTTTGGTAGCATGATCTTGGGAGGTCTAGGTGCTGACGAGGTAAGGTCGCTAATCGCGTCGGCGCGCGATGGGTCCAACGATGCGCTCGGCCGAGTCCTTGAACTCTTTCGCCCCTACCTGTTGCAAATTGCGTTTCTGGAACTGGAGCCGGAACTCAAGGTCAAGGAATCGCCCTCCGACCTTGTGCAACAATCGTTCATGGAGGCGGCGAAGGCGTTCGGGACTTTCCAGGGCGAAGATCCCGCGATCATTCAAGACTGGTTGCGGCAGATACTGCTCAACAACGTCCGCGATCTTCGAGACCGCTATCGCACGGAAAAACGCCGAATCTCACGAGAGGTCGGCGGATTGGCGGGCGGGGTCGCGGGAGATATTCCCGCCGATGCTACACCGCCCAGCCAGGTCGTGATTCGCCAGGAGCAAGCGCTGGCATTATCCACCGCGATGACTCAGCTCACGGACGATTCGCGGCAACTGATCCTCTTGCGCCACCAAGAAGGAAGGTCCTTCAAGGAGATCGCTGCTGAATTGAATACCACTGAGGACGCTGCCCGCAAACGCTGGGCCCGCGCCATCGAACAACTTCGACTGTTCACTCAGGAGGTTTCGACTCGTCAGCATCCGTGAATTTGGAGCCGACGCCAATGGCTGGACCGGTTCGCGAATTTGATGACGCCACGGCTCTGCTGCTTGCCGAATTCGACGATCGGCTCAGGTCGGCTTCCGAATCGTTGACGACGGCAACGCTCTCGGCGGACGAGATCGCGAATGAGCCTCTGGCCGAAGCCAAAGAGTTCCTGCTCCTGATCGAATCGGTTTGGCCTCGCCGTGGGAATAACGCCGAGACGCCTCCGTCGGTCCCGAAGTCCCTTGGCCGATTTTCCGTGCAGCGCGTGCTCGGCCACGGCGGCGTGGGCATCGTCTATCTCGCGAGCGATCCGCTTCTGAAACGCGAAGTCGCGATCAAGGTTCCCCGCCTCGAAATGTCGCTGACGCCCGCACTGCGTCAGAGATTCCTGCGCGAAGCGCGCGCGGCTGCCTTGTTGAATCATCCCAATATCATCCCAACCTTGGAAGTTGGCGAATTCAGCGAATTCTGCTTCATCGTCTATCCCTTCTGCCAGGGGCCGTCACTCGCGCAATGGCTCGAACAGAATTCGCAGCCTTTGCCATGCAAAACCGCCGCTCGACTTGTCGAACAGCTCGCCTTGGCCATGGCCCACGCGCACCAGCGCGGCGTGTTGCATCGCGATTTGAAACCCAGCAACATCCTGTTTCCGACGACCGACGATCTGCTCTCGGCGAATCCGCTGATTGCCGACTTCGGCCTGGCGAAGGTCGCGGAGGATGCCGACGACCTCACGCGAACTGGCACGATGCTCGGGACGCCGGGCTACATGTCGCCCGAACAGACTCGCAACGCAAAGGACCTTGGGCCTGCCTGCGATATCTGGGGACTGGGCGTGATTCTCTACGAACTCCTGACTCGGCAACGCCCCTTTTCCGGACCGACCCCCGTGGACGTGGCACGGGCGATTCGCGAACAAACTCCGGTTTCGCCTCGGCGCCTCCGCCGGGACGTCTCGGCCGATCTGGAAACAATCTGCCTGAAGTGTCTCGCCAAAGACCCGGGCAAGCGTTATTCATCTGCGTTTGCCCTCGCCGACGATTTGCGGCGATTTCAGGAAGACCGCCCGGTGCATGCCAGGCCGGTTCCGTGGCATGAACGCGTCTGGGACTGGGGCCGACGGCGCCCCGCCTATGCTGCTTTGTTTGTTCTCTTGGTCTTCGCCATCACTGCCGGAGCGGTTGGAACGGCTCTCTATATCGCGCGGTTGCAGGATCTCGTCGCCTCGGCCGAACGGGAGCGTGAAGCCAAAAAAGCCGAGAGCGACGCCAACAGACGAAGCAAACTGCACGCGGACCGAGCCGCCGAGGAAGCAGCACGCTTGCATCGGCTTCGCTATGTCGTGGACATCCGCACGGCATTCCATTCGATCCGGGAGCGGAATCCAGAAGCTGCCCGCCTGGCGCTTGACCGTTGGTCGAAGCCCATGGGAGAGGATCCGCGGGGCCTCGAGTGGTACGAACTCAAACGTCAGGTGACCAACCAGCAAGTGCGCATCGTGTTTCCCGGCCTGGCGCCGATCGACGACGAAACCGATCAGGTTCGTGCAAGATCGATGCACGCCTTTGCCATGTCGCGCGACTGCCGCCTGGCGGCGACGATGTGCGACGAACAGAATATCAAAATCCAGGACACGGAAAGCTGGCAAACGCTGGTAACTATTCCCGGCGCGTCCGGTGGACACCGATTTCACCAGGCCCTGGCCTTTTCGCCCGATGGCAAGACGCTCGCGGCTGCTTACCATGTTCGGGTCAGGAAAGGCCTCCGCCGACCGGGAATCACGATCTGGAATTGGCAAACGAAAACCGCCATTGCAGACGTCGTCTACGACCAGAATCCAGCCAGCGGAACCATGGACCTGGCCTTCGATTCCGGCGGGCAGACCTTGCTGGTCCGTTCCGACCAATCGATCTACGCACATCCCGTGGCGAATCTTTCAGATCGGAACGCCATTCACGATCAAGCCATCTCTAAAATTGCCTTTTCCGCTGACGGGAACCTGCTCGCCCTTGCCAATGTGAGCGACAAGACCATAGAGGTACGTGACTTTCCCTCGCTTGCGCTGCGTCACGCCTTGCCCTGGCAACCCTATGGTCCCTGCATTCATCTTTGTTTTTCCGGCGATTCGCGCTCGCTGGCCTACGGCAATCACACGGCGCTCTGGATCACCGCGACGGAGAAACCGAATCCGAAAAGCATCAGCTCGTGGGATACGCAATCGGTGACCGCCGTTGCCTTTTCTCAAGATGGAGAATGGCTCCACGTCGGTACCATGGGCGGGGGCGTGCAGATCTACAGCACGAAAACGCTTAAGGTTTGCTATGACGAGATGGATAGTGTGGTCACTCACCTTGCGCCCACGCCGGACGGACGCCGTGTGTTTGTTCGCTCGCCGCTGGGGAGAATTCGCGTGGTGGCAGCGACCTGGCCGCCGCCTCCCGAATCGGTTGACACCAGGGCGGGGCGTCTTTATTCCGTCGCGTTCTCGCCGGGTGGTACGCACCTTGCCGTGGGCGGTCACGGGCCTGGCGTCCGTATTTTCGACGCTGGTAGCGGAAAGGTGCAGCACACGCTCGCCTCCGCCAAAGAGATCTTTTCGCTCGCATTTTCGCCGGACGGCCAAACGCTCGCGGCCGGGTGCAATGATGGCCGAATCCAGCGGTGGAGCGTCGTGGATTGGCATCCACTGCCCGCGCTGGAGGGCCACGCCGGACGCGTTGGGGGGCTTGCTTACACGCCCGACGGCGGTCGCCTCTTGTCGATGAGTTGGGACAAGACATGCCGGCTGTGGAGCACCACGAATAGCCGGACGGAAAAAGAATTTGCAGGCCCCTTCAATCACTTTGCGGGCATGGCGATGTCGCCGGCGGGCAATCGATTTGCCTGGGTGGGCGAAAATGATCTGTCCATTCGCGTTTGGCATATCGAGAAAAACGACGAGCAGATCGTGCCGTTCGTGAGCAAGGGGCGAGCCGTCTGTTATTCGCCTGATGGCCGCTGGCTGGCCGCCAGCAACGCCGACGGAAAACTGTTTCTGTACGATACGCAGACAAACGAACTCCGATATCAAAGTGCCGGTCATAAACGCGGCGTGCGCTCGCTTTCGTTCTCTCCCGATGGGAAAACGCTGGCCAGTGCCGGGCTTGATGGCGTCGTAAAAATCCACGATGCCGCGAGCTTTCTGGACCTTGCCGCGCTGCATGGCCCGCGCGACGAACTGCGCGCACTCGCATGGTCGCCCGACGGATCCACGCTGGCGGCCGTCGGCCACGATGGCCATCTGTGGATCTGGCGCTACCAACGCTAACCATCGACTGCTTCGATCCTGGCGAATTCGATCCGACGCCCCTCGCCCCTTGGGAGAAATTCCGTGGCTCAGATGACGAAGATTTCCTGTCCGCACTGCCAGCGCTCGGTTGCCGTCCCGACGGAAAGCACGCCAGCCAAGAAGCTGCGCTGCCCCCATTGCCAGCAAATTTTTACGCGATCTTCAGCCGATAATGTGACGCGATCCTTTGATCAGCAAACCTCGACTACTCCGCTCGCAATAGCGGATGCGCAGCAGGAGACGGCCACGAACAGCAAGGAGACTCAGCCGGCGACGTTATCTTTCACCTCAGAAAGAACGAGAAATCGCGAGGCGACGGTCGCTCAATCAACGCCTCAAAAGGTCGGCCGATTCGAGATTCGACGTGAACTGGGTGAAGGCGCGTTCGGCAAAGTGTACGAGGCTCACGATCCGCAGCTCGATCGGGCCGTCGCGCTCAAGGTCGCCAAGCTCAACCGCGGCGATTCCGCCCAGCGCGTCAAACGCTTTCTGCGCGAGGCGAAAGCAGCCGCGGTTCTGCGTCATCCGCACATCGTGCCGGTGTACGAGTACGGCCAAGACGGCGATCAATTTTACATCGCCTCCGCATTCATCCAGGGCCGAACCTTGGCCGACGATCTCGACGCTTCCAATGCGCTCGACCTGGCGCGGGCGGCACGCATCGTCAGGCAGCTGGCCGATGCGTTGAGTTATGCTCACTCGCAAGGCATCGTGCATCGCGATGTGAAGCCGGCCAACGTCATGCTCGACGAAAAAGATCAGCCGATGCTCATGGATTTCGGCCTGGCGGCTCGGCAAGAGGAAGCCGAGAAGCTGACGCATGCCGGCCAGGTGATGGGCACGCCGCGCTATATGGCGCCGGAACAGGCGAAAGGTGCGACGGGGCATGCATTGCCCGCGAGCGATCAGTATAGCCTCGGCGTGATGCTGTTCGAGATGATCACGGGCAAACCGCTATTCGAGGGAACGATCGAACTGGTGATGTTCCACCACATGGAGACCGATCCGCCGCGCCCGTCGCAGCTCAACAAAGCCGTCTCGCGCGACCTGGAGACGATTTGTCTGAAGTGCCTCGCCAAGCTCCCGGAGCAGCGGTACGCCTCGGCTCACGACCTGGAGGAGGACCTACGCCGCTACGAAGCGGGCGAGCCGATCGTGGCCCGGCCAATCGGTGTCGTCGAGCGCGTGCGGAAGTGGTCCGCGCGAAATCGATTGGCGGCGTCGTTTCTCGGCGCCGCGGCCTGTTTGTTTGGGCTTTTTGTGTTGACGCTGATCGTCGGCAGCGGCGTGGCTGGCTACTTCGCCTGGGAATCGAGCGAGAATGCCGAGCTTTACAAGGGCGAGGCGGAGCGTGCCAAGTTAAAAGAAGACGAAGCCAAGGAGAGCGCCGCGTCAGCCAAGCTTAGTGCCGATCACGCCAAGTCGCAACAAGCGATCGCCGAGAAACAGAAGGTGCTCGCAGAGAAAAATGCTGCCGCCCTGGCTGAGAGCGTCAAGACGATCGAGAAGCAGGCGCGCGAGGCTCGCACTCAGGCCGCCGTCTTGCAGATGGAACGCGGTCTCGGTCTTTGCCAGCGCAACCAGGTGCCGCAAGGCTTGCTCTGGCTAGCACGAAGTTTGCAAGGCGCGCCCCCGGACGATAGTGGGCTTCAACTTGCCCTACGAGGCAACCTGGCCGCCTGGCAACGCCAAGTCAGCTCGGCCATGCCGGCGACGATTCAGCATCAAGGAGTCTTTGAAATCGGATTCACGCCGAATGGAAAAAAGCAGATCACACTCGGAATAAAGAGCGAAAAGCCTCAACCGGGCCCGTTCAGCCAAATGGTATCCGTAATCGTTTGGGACGGCTTGACGGGGCAGAAACAACTCAATCATCTGCTCTCACTGAAAGCGGATATAGGGCAACCGATCCTGCCGTTTTTTACGCGGTTTCTATCGACAGACAAGAAATTCATTGCCCTGCCCCAGGGCCGCGACAAATCCGAGATCGGTGTCTATGATTCGATCTCCGGACAACGCATCGCCATTAAGAATCTCGGATTGATCAATGGCAACACTATCTATTCCGCCAATGGAACCACCGTCGCGGCGTTTTATGCTGATTTCAAAAAGGGTGGATTGAGGCTCTGGGATTTCAAAAACGATACCGTTCGAGAAATTGCCACGGAGAAAATCGGTCCCACAAACTTCTCACGCAAAGCCGGAGGCAAAATCCGGATTTGCCCAAAAGGCAAAACAGTGGCCCTTTTTTACTTCGGCACGGGCGGAGTCGATCTGGAATTCTGGGATCTTGACAAAGAAACGATGATCGGCAATCGAATCGAACTCGGCAAGGCAACCGTCACTGACGGCATGTTCACGAGCGATGGGCGCGAGTTCGTCGTTTGTCGCGGAAATCTATTTCAACGCTGGGATGTGCGATCCCAGAAAAGAATCGACATCATCCCGGGCGACGCCGACAATTACTCTCCATTCGACATCAGTCCCGACAACCAGGTGCTCGCGACCTTGGGCATTAAAATCGGCCCGAGTTTGCGATTGTTCGTGTGGAACGCTATCTCGCAGAAACCCCTCGCTCCGCCGATCGAGAGAAAATCTCCCGCACGAAGCATCGCAGTCCATCCGAGCGGAAAATTCTTTGCTGTCGCAGGCATTGACGAAATAATCCAGTTCTGGAGCGTTCAGGAAGGCGCCTCGCATAAGACGCCACTCGGAGAGTTCTCCATGCAGATGGCTGCGCAGGGAGACGTTCGCCCCGTGTTGACTACCAATGACAAATACCTTGTCATCCATAGCGAGAGCGTGAAGGCGCTCGACGCGACAACCGGACAACTTCTCATCGACCTGAAGGAGAAATTCGGTCCGCTGGAGTATTGGGATGCTATCGGCGAAGAGGCTGTACTCGCAATTGGAAAACGAGTGCACCCCGCAGAAGGACACGATGTGAAGCTTTGGAACCTGGCAACGCGAAAGCTCCAGCAAACGATCAACGTGAAACCCGATCTGACATCGACGACGCAGATCGCCGTCCATCCTGAGGGAAAGCTCTTGGCGTTCGCCGGCGTTCGCGATGGTCTTCAAGTGCAATTCTTCGACGCAACAACGGGCAAGCCGGTTTCAAGTCTCCCCGTTCCTGGAATTCGTATCGACGGGCTTGGCTTCTTCGCCGATGGGAAAAAGTGTTTCGTACACCTTGGCAAAAAGCTGCTCTTCATCGACTGCGCAACCTGGCGCATTGCCGAGGTGCAATTGCCCATGAAGGGAGATTTGAAACATCTGCAATTCAGCCGCGATGGATCGACGCTCGCTGCCGTGGTCGATGGGAAAAATGTCGGCCTTTGGGATGCGAAGACTTACCGGCCAATCGTGGATCCGATTCAGCACGAAGATCTCGTGACCGCATTCGCTTTTAGTCCGGATGGCCGGGTGCTCGCCACGGCGACGGGCAGTACCACACATTTCTGGGAATCGCGCCGCGGCATCCGCATCGGCATTCCGCGTTCTTACAGCTTCATCGTCACCCATCTGATTTTCCGCGCGGACAGTAGCGCCCTGCTAGTCGCCGGCCCGAACCAGATGATAGCCGTCCCGCCCACCGTGCAAGGAAGCCCCGACCAGGTTGGCTGCTGGATAGAGACGTTGACCCGCATGGAACTAAGCCCAGAAGGTGCGATCCGCCTGCTCGATGACGAAGCATGGAATTCGCGTCAGTCCCGCCTCAAGCAACTCGGCGAGCCAAAAACAAAATGATCGAAAAAAGCCGTCGATCCAGACGAGATGATGTTTCACGAACGGGCCGCTTGTCGCGGGACGACTCAGGTGGTTATCTTGGCGGATGTCACCGACGTCAAGTGTCATAAGCTAAGGTTGTTGAAAATCGTCAGACGATCTCATTACGCACGCATTGCCATGTGTGACACGGAAAAAGCTGCGAACGCTCGGGCCTGAACTTGATTGCCCCAAATTGGTGATTCGCTTCTGGCACAGAAACTCACTCGTTTCCACTTCCGTTTCAAAAAACCGAAGCCGTCATCCGCGAAGTAAGTGCCATATTATCCAGGCACTTAAATATTCGCCGCGGAATGCCATGGCTCGAAATACCATCGATCAACGAATCTATGGCAGGAGTCATCGCTCCGTCTCTTGGTTCTTTGACCATCCGCCAGGCTTGTTCGCTCTCGATCGTGCGAATTGGATCGCGAAACGGAAAGTTGCCCGCTTGCGAAAAAATCACTGAGCGTTTGCCAAACGTTCATGGGACCAATCCCGGGCCATGCTTTCACCATGAGGGATGATAAGCGCGCACGCAGCAGTTCATTCTCGGGCGAAAGACGTTTGGCCAGGTTACGGTATCGCAAGGCGTTCAACTTTTCACGATGAGGCCCGCGTGCTATATTGAAAAATTATGCGAACGCGAAACGAGAAGACCGGAAGCGGCACGGCGACGCCGAACACGACGATGCAGCGGTTGGTGGACCTGCGCGAAATCTTGCGTTACGTGCCCCAGTATCGCGACAAGGCGTTCGTGATCGCCTTTGACGGCGCGATCGTCGAGCATGATAATTTTCGCAACCTGCTGCTCGATCTGGCCCTGCTGCGAAGCCTGCGCGTGCGCGTGACACTCGTGCATGGCGCGGGGCATCAAATTCGCAAGCTTGCAGAGTCCTCGCAGGTGACGCCGAGCAATATCGACGGCACGGGCATCACCGATGCCGCCACCTTGCAACTGGCGATGACCGCGGCCAATCGCGTGACGCACGAGATCCTCGAAGGATTATCCGCAACCGATCTGCGCGGCGCCTGTCCCAATGCACTGGTAGCGCATCCCGCCGGTATCCTTCAGGGAGTAGATCAGGAGCACACCGGAAGAGTCGAACGCGTCGACATCGGATTGCTTCGCGCGTTGCTGGACAACGACATCATTCCGGTCCTGCCGCCCCTGGGAAGCGACGGCGAAGGCGCGACCTATCGTCTCAATTCCGATACCGCCGCCGTCGAAGTGGCGCGGGCCATGCAGGCCGTCAAACTCATTTATCTCACCACGATCCCGGGCATCGTAATTCGTGAAGCCGATGGCAACACGCTCATCAGGCAAATGACCGTCGATGAAGCCGAGCAGGTGCTCAAGCAAAACAGAAACGATTTCGTCGTCCCCAGCCTTTCAAAACTCTCCGCTGCCATCAAAGCTTTGCGCGGCGGGGTTCCACGCGTGCATATCATCGACGGCACGGTCGAAGAAGGCCTGCTCGCCGAGGTTTTTTCGAACGACGGCATCGGCACGCTAGTCCACACCAACGCGTATCAGGCTATCCGCAAAGCTCAAAAGAAAGACGCACGAGGCATCCATCAGCTCATCAAAACCAGCGTGGAGAATGAGGAGCTCTTACCGCGAAGCCTGGCGGAAATCGAACGCACCATTCAATCGTTCTACGTCTTCGAAGTGGACGGCAACCTGGCAGGATGCATCTCGCTGAGCACTTTCCCCGACGAGAAAAAAGCCGAGATGGCGTGCGTTTGCGTCTCGGCCAAACACGAGAACCAGGGAATCGGCGCTCGGCTCATGCAATATGTCGAAGTTCAGGCTCGGTCGGCGGGGATCAAAGAGTTGCTGTGCCTGTCCACTCAGGCAGTCAATTATTTCGTCAAGAAAGGTCATTTCGGCCTGGGCTCGCCCGACGACCTTCCGCCGTCGCGGCGACAACGCTACGACGCCAGCGGTCGACGGTCGCAGGTGCTGCGCAAGGTGCTCTAGCTATACGTCAAAGAGTCTCGAGATGAGTCCGGACTTCATCGAGTGAGGCCGCCGTCGTCAGAAATTGGCCAAACGCTTGAAGTTCGCTGGCATCGAATCGCCGAAGCTTCCGCAACAACTTCAACCCGGCGGCGCCGAACTTTGCCTCAAGCGTGAAGCCGATGCCTTTTAGCAATCCATCACGCAGGCCTTCTTGCTTCCCTTCCTGTCTGCCTTCTTGCCTGCCTTGCTCGTGGCCAATCGCGATACCCTTGCGAATACCGATTCGCTCAACGCTCGTGACATATTCCATCCTCGTCTCCTCTTCGTAATTATTCAGACTCGTCCAGAATAATTCATCGAAATCTTCAGGCAATGTTATTACCCAGTCGATCAGGCAGAAGAGCCGTCGCACGTCCTCGGCGGACCAGTTTCGGCGGTATAGATTCTTCACCAGTTCGAGCTTGCGCCGGCCACGTTCCGCCGGGTCTTTCCGAGTCGAGATCGCCTCCAGATGCGCGAGCACGATGGACGCGAACGGATTGCTTGATTCAAGCAATGAGGTCTTCGCTTCAATCCAGTCGAGCAGTTTCGTCGCACGGAACGTCATCTCGATGCCACTGCCCCAATGGTGGTAGCCGAATCGATCGGGCCGCCAATTGGGATTCTCGTCACAAAGCACCGCAAGACTGACGACAACATGATTATACAGTTGGTGAGCCAGTAAGTGATACTGAAACATCCGCCGTTCGAAGTCAGATTCGAATTCGCCCTGAACTTCGACATGGATCAAAAGCCAGCGCTCCGAACCATCCTTCAGCCAAACCTTGAACAACTTGTCGGCATACCGCTTTCCGAGTTTCGCGCGGCGAGCGATCTTCTGGAACTCTTTATCGAGATCTTCGTAGGGACGATCCCAATCAATGTCGGCGTGAATGTCGGAATAGAAAAATGCGAGAAAAGCCGGGAAATAGTGGTGCAGCGCGTCCTTCCACGGACTGTCGTATTCGTCGTGTTTCGGCTGCCGCTTCGCCATCGGTGGGTCAAAGGTGATCGCGGAAAATCATCCCAGGGATTCGCTGCGCTCATCCCTGGGCGTGCATTCGATCCAATTCAATTACGACATGTTCATGCTCATCAGGAATTCCGCGTTGGATTTCGTCTTGCGGATTCGGCTCACGAGCATTTCCATCGCTTCGACCGGGTGCATGTCGCTAAGCACGCGGCGGAGAATGCGGACTTTGTCCATCTCGGCTGGGTGGAGCAGCAATTCTTCCTTGCGTGTTCCGGACCGGTTGATGTCGATCGCAGGCCAAACTCGCTTGTCCACGAGTCGGCGATCCAGGTGGAGTTCCATGTTGCCCGTGCCTTTGAATTCCTCGAAGATGACGTCGTCCATGCGGCTGCCGGTATCGATCAGCGCGGTGGCGAGGATGGTCAGGCTGCCGCCTTCTTCGGTTTGGCGGGCGGCGCCGAAAAATCGCTTCGGCTTCTGCATGGCGTTGGTATCGAGACCGCCGGAGAGCAACTTGCCGCCGGAGGGCGCCTCGGTGTTGTGCGCGCGAGCGAGACGGGTGATCGAATCGAGAAGGATGATGACGTCCTTGCCGCCTTCGACGAGCCGTTTGGCTTTTTCGAGAGCGATGTCGGAAACGTGTATGTGTTCTTCGGACGGTTCATCGAACGTGCTGGCGACGACTTCGCAGTTTGGCCCGGCCACGGTGCGAGCCATGTCGGTGACTTCTTCGGGGCGCTCGTCGATGAGCAGCACGATGAGGTAGCTCTCGGGATGATTCTTGAGCAAGCTTAGTGCGATTTTTTGCAACAAGATCGTTTTGCCCGCGCGGGGCGGGGAGACGATCAACCCACGCTGGCCTTTGCCGATCGGCGTGACGAGATCGACGACGCGCATGTTCAATTCTTCGGCCGACGTTTCGAGGATCAATCGGCGATTGGGATGCAGCGGCGTGAGGTCGTCGAAGGTCGTTGGGGAGATGCGCTCTTCGGGATTCATGCCGTTGACGAGATCGACCTGCATCAACGCGAAGTTGTCTTGTCCTTCGACAGGCAGGCGAATCGGGCCTTCCACCACGAGGCCAGTCTTAAGCCCGACACGGCGGATTTGGCTTGGGGAGACGTAAATGTCTTCTGGCGAGGCAAGGTAGTTGTGCGCCGCTGACCGCAGGAAGCCGTAGCCGTCCGGCAGAACTTCGAGCGTGCCCGAACCGCGAACGATCAAGCCTCGCTCGATCTGCTTGCGAACCACGGCGATGATGAGCTGGCTGCGGCTCATGCCGGTGTGTTCGGTGATGCCTTCTTTTTCGGCGAAAGCAAATAATTTCGGCATGGCCAAACGATAGAGATCATCGAGTCTCAGAGCGTTGGCGTGAGCGGGCGGAAGTGAGGTTGGCGGTGCGGAAGGCGGGGGAGCGGCCGGGGTGACGGGAACATGCGTCGGCGGCGCCTGACTGGCTCCGGGGCCTTCTCCCATTGTCGGCGATTTCCGAATGATTCGCCTGCGTACCGTGCCCGGCGGGGCTGCGGTTCCTGTGCTTGAAGTTTGGGGATGTCCCGCACCTTCGTCGCCACGTGCGACGGCCATAGCTATTCCTCCATAGGAGACTGAAACGTGAGGCGCCGCACAAACCCGGCGGCTTGAAACAAAGCGGCTCAACAAAAAAAGTTTAGCGCGTTCGAAGACACATCAAACGGCAAATACTCATAACCATTGCGCTTAGGCGACAAGACAGCGTTCCCACTCCAATAGAGAGTGGCGAAGGCCAGAAAATGCGTTCATGGGTGGCGGCAGTTCGACGATCGCTCGTGATCATTCCTCCTGAATGTCACCCAAGACAGGAATTCAACTTCCCTTACCTTCCCCTTTCTACCATGAAATGGGGATCCATTTTCGATATCTTGCTCAAAATCCAAAAAAAAAGGAATCGCAATATGCCAGAATTTTAGGTCTTTGGGCAAAATTCACGAAAATGATCGGCTATTGCTTGGAACCTTGAAAATGCACGGGAACCATCCCTCGCGTTCAAGATGTATGTGTATTATGGCACAATTTCCCAATCTGGAAAGGGCAATTTTGAAAAAATACAGAATTTACACCAACTTGTTGCCGTCACACGGGATACGAGACGCAAACAAATGCCGATTACGAAAGCTCGAAAGAACGAAAACACCAAAACGGGACTGAATCAGCCTTTTTTCGGTTTTCGCTCTTTCGATTTTTTTGCAATTTTTTACAGAAAGTCACTGCTTGATGTTTCCGCTTTGAAGTTCAACCGCCTGCGAGAATACATGATACGCTTCTTGCGGCGATAGCTCGTAGCCGACCTGGTTCCATTCGTGTTCGAGCATCGACGCGGCTTCATCCGCGCCGGGCAATTCGGTGTCGAAGTCGAACCAGTCGTCGTAGTCCCATTCCTCGACCAGCGCAGGCACGGCTGCCGCAGGCCGCCGAATCGTGCCGGAGATACCCTGGCCGACAAGCAACACGCCTGTCAACGTGACCACGATGCCTGCGAATTTTTGCACCGATTCCTTGCTGATGCGTCCCGTCAGCAGACCGCCCAGCCAGCCGCCGAGAACCGTCGGCGGAATGACCACCGTCATCACCAGCCAGGGCACGTGGCCATCGCCCGCGAAGAATGCCGTCGTCGAACCGACGACTGCCGTCAGGCAGCCGACGACCATATTCGTGCCGATCGCTTCCTTGGGATCCATGCGCAGGTATTTGATCATCATCGGCAATCGTAAGCTGCCGAGCATCAACCCCGTGACGGCGGCCAGCGCGCCGAGCACCAGGCCGATGATGACTTCGGAGAAGAATCGCCTGAGCGGATCGACTTCGCCTGTTGGTTTGTCGTCCGATTTTTTTCGCACGAGACTGATTCCGGAAATCACAAGCATCACGCCGATGACGAGATACGACCAGACCGGATTGAGGCGAACGAACAACAACACGCCGATGATCGCACCGGCCGCCGAGGGGATGCCGATGAGTGCCACGCCTTTCCACGAGACGTTGCCCGCGCGGGCATGGCTGGCGGCGCCGGAGAGAGCGCCGGCGCCTGAGATAATCAAGTTCGTCATAGTGCCCGTGCCGGGCACGCCGAAGTACGCGACCAACAGCGGCAGACGCAAATGCCCGAGGATCAACCCGACGGCGGCTCCGATAAAGGAAAGAACGAACGACAACGCGCCGATGGCGGCCAACAACCAAAGACTTCCTGCTTCCATGTGCATTCCTTTCGCGCAATACCGCTGGGAGAGGCAGCGAAAATAGGCGGTTTGCCAAACTACGAGACATGAAGAAGGCGGAGACGTATCCCGCACAACCTACGCGCGCACGATAGGATATTCGACTCACGAACGCAACGGCGGTTTCGTTAAATATCGGTTAACGCCGCTACAAGCAGCAGGCACTCATTTTCCGCTATGCGGCTTGGCGATCCCCTCCAGGTCCTCGAAATAGCGCGGGTACGTCTTTGCCACGCAGGCCGGATTGTCGATGATGACGCCCGGTACTTTCAACCCGGCCAATGCGAGCGCCATTGCCATGCGGTGATCGTTGTAGGTCTGGAACGTAGCGCCGTGCAACGGACCCGGCGTGATCGTCATCCCATCGTCACGCTCCGCGACACTCGCTCCCAGTCGGCGCAGTTGCGTTGCGAGCGCAGCCACGCGGTCGGTCTCTTTGTGGCGGATGTGAGCGACGTTGCGAATATTCGTCGGCCCCGCCGCGAAGCACGCCACAACGCCGAGCGTCATTACGGTGTCGCTGATGGCGTTCATATCCACGTCGATGCCTTTCAACGTACCGCCGACGACGGTAATCGCATCGCCGTTCGACTTCACCGTGCACCCCATTTGTTCGAGCAGATCGACGAACGCGACATCGCCCTGCAGGCTTCGCTTGTTTAGCCCAGCGACCGAGACGCTGCCGCCGACGATCGCGGGCAGTGCGTAGAAGTAGCTGGCGGCGGATGCGTCTGGTTCTATGGCGTACGATGGCGTGCCCCCGACCTGCCGACTGGGGATGCGGAATCGGCGATAGGCATCAGTCTCGACGGTCAGTCCAAATTGCCTCATCATGGCGAGCGTCATTTCGACGTACGGCACGGAGACAAGCGGTCCATCGACTTCGATGACGAGATCGGTAACGCAAAACGGCGCCGCCATCAATAGGCCGCTCAGGAACTGGCTGCTTACATCGCCCTTGATCCGGACCGTGCCGCCGCGCATGCCAGCGGCGGTGATGACGACGGGCGGGCAACCATTGCCGGTCTCGGAAACCGCGGAAACGCCAAGTTGGGCGAGCGCGTCGAGTAGATCGCGGATCGGCCGTTCGCGCATGCGGGCGACGCCGTCGAGCCGATATCGGCCCTGGCCGAGCGCGGTCATTGCCGTCAGGAAGCGCATCGTCGTGCCTGAATTGGCGACGAACAGATCGGCGTGGTCCGCGGGAATAATGCGTTCGCTGTTCGCCTGCAGGCGAATCGTGTCGGCCTGCCAGTTCGCCTCGACCGTGAACCCGAGTCGGGCGAGGCTGTCGGCCATGACGCGCGTGTCTTCGCTATCGAGAATTCCAACGAGTTCGCACGACCGCGCCGCGCCGCCGCAAAGGGCTGCTAACACCAGAGCGCGATTTGTGATGCTTTTGGAGCCAGGTACGCTCACGACTGCATTCACCGGCCGTTGAATGGGTTGGACGGCGTATTGCGCTGGATACGTCATTTTACTCATACGACACTCGCATCAAATATAGCCCCTCGGGCGGCGCGTTTGGCCCGGCTAGCGTCCGATCCTGCGCCTTCAACACCTCGGCGACGCTCGACTCTGGCCAAAAGCCGCGGCCTACCTGCATCAGCGTGCCGGCAATCGCGCGAACCATATTGTAGAGGAAACCATCCGCTTCCACATCGATCCAGACATAATCGCCGGCCCGGTTGACACTCAGGTGCATGATCGTCCGCACGCTGGAGGTGCGGTTCGGCCATTCCGTCTCGAAGCTGTGGAAGTCGTGCGTGCCCTTGAGCGGCTCCGCCGCCCGCGCCATCGCCCGGTCGTCGAGTCGAGTCTTGCTTCGGCAGGCGTATCGCCGCATGAACGGATCGCGCGTCGGGCCGTCGTGAATCACGTAGCGGTACATCTTTCGGGTCGCGCTGCGGTTGGGATCGAAGGAATCAGGCACGACCTCCACGCTGCGCACGACGAGATCGTCAGGCAGATGTGCGTTGATCGCGCCAAGGAGTTTCTCGAACGGCACATGCATCGCACTGAAAAAATTCGCGACCTGCCCCACGGCATGCACGCCCGCATCGGTCCGCCCGCTGGCATATACGCGCAGGCCGGACTCGCCCGTCAACGCCATCAGCGCGGTTTCGAGCGTTTCCTGCACGGTACGGTAGCCTCGCTGCGTCTGCCAGCCGCGAAAGTCGGTGCCATCGTAACTCAGAATGAGTTTGTAGTTTCGCATGCAATAGCTCCGCTTGCGGCTTAGCGCTCAACAAACACGCGCCCCGCCTCCTGACGAAATTCAGCAATCGCAAAAGCGCCATGCGTTCGGATTCGAGACGTTGAGCGCTAAGCCGCAAGCGGCCAATGCAGTAACTCTTATAATAGAACCATGGACAAAAAGAAAAAACGTGTCGATCTGCGCAAGAACCGCACGAAACCGCCGCGCGAAAACGCCTGGACGCGCACCTACGACGTGGAAGGCGACGCCGGCGATGCGTCGGTCTCCAGCGAGCGCGTCCGCGCCAAGGGCGACCTGTCGCGCAAACGTACCATCTCCACCGGCGGCGCAGAAGGCGATGAAGGCACGATGCCTGGCGTCGATCCCAAGACGCATCTGCCGGGACGTGTCGTCTGCGTCTACGGTCTGGATAATCTCGTGCAGACCGAAGACGGCCGACGCTTTCGCTGCAAGGTCCGACGACTGCTCAAGAGCCTGGCGACCGACGAGCGCAGCGTGGTCGCTACCGGCGATCGCGTTTGGATTCGGCCATCGCTCAACGACGAGGGGTTCATCGAGCGCGTCGAACCCAGGCATGGCATCCTCACGCGAGCCTCCAAGAAGCGCGAGCACGTGCTCGTCGCCAATGTCGATCAGGTGGTCATCGTCATCGCGATCAAGGAGCCTGAACTCAAGCTACACCTGATCGATCGCTATCTCGCCAGTGCCGAGAAAGGCGCGATCCGGCCCATCATTTGTTTGAACAAATCCGATCTCGCCGACCCGGCCGAACTACAGCCGATTGTCGGTTACTACAGCCAGCTTGGCATTCAGGTGGTGTTGACGAGCACCGTGACCGGATTCGGCATCGAGCGGTTGCGCCGTCTGCTCGTGAACCGCCAAAGCGTGATCTCCGGGCAGAGCGGCGTGGGTAAATCGTCGCTGCTGAACGCAATCCAGCCCGAGCTGGCGCTGCGCGTGCGGACCGTGAGCGGCGTGAATCAGAAAGGCCGACACACGACGACAACAGCCGAGCTAATCGCGCTGACGATGGGCGGCTGGGTCGTCGATACGCCGGGCATTCGGCAGTTCGCGCTATGGGACATCATTCCGGAGGAGGTGGAGGGCTACTTCGCCGAGTTCCGCCCGTATGTGCCGTTGTGCGCGTTCCAGGATTGCCGACACACGCATGAGGAGAGCTGTGCGGTGAAAAACGCGGTGGCGTTGCGCTACATCAGCGAGCAGCGTTACTTCAGCTACCTGGGCATCGTGTCCGGCGACGAAACTGGCGGCACGGAGGAGTGAGGGGAAGGGACGTGTGGCGAGCGAGAGATGTTACCCTATTTAGTACCCTATTTACGAGTTAGTACCCTCTTTCGGCATCTCGAGGCTGTACGAATCACCCAGGTACATGCCAGCCGTTTCCTTCCACACGAGTCGTTCCTGGTTTGCCTCAAGCCAGCTGAGGATTGGTTGATAGTCCTCATCGCGCGAAGGTGATGGCCCATCAGGAAGCGGCAGGAGGTCCGTCAGCATCTCAACGCAGCAAAGCCAGTCCTTTCTCGGCACATTGTTGCGGTGTTCATCGTGATATAGTTTGAGCATAGCGATACCTGCTATTATGTCACCCAAACTAAACAGAGCAGCATTTCCGAAAAAATGAGAGATACTCTGACAATTTGGGTCAAGATCTGCCAAAGCCAATCGTGCCCAATCGGCAAGCGAATCGCGATTATTGGGAACCGGAGGATGGCGACATTTGCAGAGGTCCGCTCTCCATTCCTGGACACTGATTTTTCGGCGATTTTTGGCCGCGGGACGGCGTTTGTTACTTAGATGAAACATGACGCTAACTGCAAATCCCGATGCTGTGCCGATTCCGATAATAGCAATGGCGAGCTGCGGCGTTTTGTTGGGCGTGACAGCGATGACAAAATACGAGAGTACCAGAAACGTCAGCTTTGTCGCAGCAATCTTCTTCATCGCCACCTCATCACGAACCCGGCAACGGCTTGATACCCATCGAGAAACCGAAGATGGTGATCGTGCTGGTTGCACTATCTATCTTGTAGTGCGCGACGAGCGGTGATGTCGGCGCCCATCGCAGGTAGTAGTTCTTACTCGGGAATAGTTCAAAGCCGCTTGTGGGGTCCGCGAGAATCATTTTTTCGATTTCACGGGCAGCGTCGGTCAAGCGCTGACGCTGGCCTGGATCAGCAGCCAACCAAATCGCGGCAAGATGATTTCGAGCATCTGGCGTTACGATGATGCGCGGTGTGGACGACATGGAGGCATTCCTATTTCATTCCACCGAGGCTGGCGATCGTTTCCGTCATGGAGATTCCGCCGAAAGATGTCGCCTGCGTTGCCTTGTCAAGCATTTGCGGATGTTCCAGAGCCAGGATTCGCGCTCGGCGATTGGCGTCGAGCACGTAGCCAAACAGGCCGCCTTCACAGGTGAGAATCTCGATTTCGCTCGGCGGGTGATCGCCGTAGAGTGACGCGATGACAGCATGTAAGACGGATTGCTTCTCGTTGGCGGATAGCCCATCGACGAACTCGGCAACCTTCGCTTGCACGCCACGTGGCTTGATGGCATTTAGCATCGACATGTCGAACTCCTTCATTTGAACTTCTATTTATTGTATCCTCGCAGCCGATTTGCAGGAAGCAGAATCTGACGAAGATCGCACCAACGCCCCCACCCCCGCCAGTACCTCCGCGTATTGGTCCCACCTCAGGCCGTCCACGGTTGCCGTCGTTTGGCCGGTGACGCCGTCGACGAGCGGGCCGGCGGTGACCATGCGCTCGAGGATTGCGCGTTCACGCTGCGGGGCGAACATATCCCACGCTAGTGTGGTCTGGCGGAGGTGCGCGACGCCAGTGGCGAGGGCGTAGCCGCCCCAGTTGCTGACGCCGGCGACGATGAGGTGATCCGTAGTCGTGCGGCAAGCGACGGTGGCGCCGTTGGGGATGTTGCGTGCGATGACGTCCGCGTCGATTTTGCCCATGCCGATCTCGTTGCCGCCGTCGCCGATGCCGATCGTGACGATACCGCTCGGTTGGAAGAGCCGATGCGCCGGGCTCATGCGATCGGTAATATCGCGGCCGCGCATCGTCACGCAGCGGCCGTCGCGATTGGGGCCGACACGTTCGATGGCGATCAGGTGCGTGGTCGGCGTTGATCCGAAGACCTGCTCCGCGTAGTCCGCGTCGCTCATCGCCGCAGCGTCACTCGGCGCCGGCAGCGTGACAATCGGCACACGATCGCGCAGGCCGCACTCGGCCAAACCGGCTTTGATCGCTTGCACGCAGAATGCATCCGTCGCCAGCACGACGGGGATGCCGATCGGAACTAGCGCCCGCGCGAGAAACAAGGCGCCGAGCGGGCCGTCGGTCTCGCCGGCCGGCGGCGTCGCGCTCGGGATGAAGAATCCGGTGACTACGCAAAGCATGGGTTGCGGGTGTAGCGCGATCGATTCGCAGGCGCGGCCAAAATCGTCCGGGAACGCATTGACGAGATTCGCGACCGGATCCGAGCGCAATCCGCGGTTGCCGACGTCGTTTTGGATCAGGTCGCGAAGGTCCGACAGAACGTCGTTCATCGCTTGGCCTCATTCATGAGCGGCGCGAAACGTACATGCCAATCGTGCGGCAAGCTCGCGGTGAGCGTGATCGGCTCGTAGCGGATGGGATGCAGAAACGTAAGCGCGCGAGCATGCAGCGCGATGCCTTTGCCAAACGTGCGAACCGAGCCATAGCGGGAGTCGCCGTAGATCGGATGGCCGAGGTGTGCGAGTTGCACGCGCAGTTGATGGGTGCGTCCCGTCTGTGGGCGGATCTCGACCCACGAGACAGCGCCGTCCGTGGCTTTGCGCTGATAGTGCAGCAGGGCTTGCTTCGCGCCTTCGGCATGCGGTTCGAGCACGTCTACTCGGTGCGTATCGGTGTTTTTTCGCAGCCAGTGTTCGAGCGTGCCGGCGTCCTTGGCGAGGGTTCCCTCGACGACGGCCCAGTAGACTTTGTCGATCGTGCTTTCGCGAAACTGCTCGCTGAGCCGGGCCGCCGACTTGCTGGTGCGAGCAAAGAGCATGACGCCCGAGACCGGCTTGTCCAACCGATGCACGATGCCGAGGAACACATTGCCGGCCTTGCGGTACTTGTCTTTGAGATACTCTTTGACCTGAAGGTCAAGCGTTTTATCGTTGCCTTGAAAATGCGCGCAGGCAATCCCGCACGGCTTGGCGACTGCCAGGCAGTGGTTGTCTTCGTACAGAATGTCGAGCGGTTCGAGTTTCATGGTTTCGAGGCAGAAGAACTTAACCACGGATAACACGGATGAACACGGATCCATGCAAGTAAATAGCCCGAGTTCAGGTCATTTTTCATCTCACATGAATTGCATTTATCAGTGTTATCCGTGGTTCAATCGATTTTCAATTGGTTGACGGCAGCGGGAATCATGACGGCGTTTCGTACCGCACCTTGTGCCAGGAGCTTCCCGCTCGACCGGTGATCCAGACCCAGAAGGCAAGCCAGGCCGCGGCGTTGAGCACGAGGAACGACGCGCCCGCACCCAGGAGCCGAAAGCGTCCGCCGATGGCGGGGATCATGCCGAGCACGCCGAGTCCGTAGCCGGCACACTGGATCCAGAGAAAGATCGTAAGAAGATCTCCGCTCAGAAAAAAATTGGATATCAGGGCGCCGAGCAGCGCCCACGGCACGGCAAGCCGGCATAGCTTGTGCGAGATCCATTGCCACCAGACCGGATTGTGGATCGGCACAAGCGCGGTGAACGGCAGCAACGCCAATAGCTGGAAGTTCCCCGCCAAAGTGCGAACCTTGCGGCGAAACTCGTCGCGCGGATTGTCAGGCAAACGATCGTAGGCGATCGCGCGATCATCATGCACGACGCGATACCCCTGCAGCGCGACGTGCATTGGCCAATAGACGTCGTCGAGCAGCGTGCCCGGCGGGATCGGCGTGAACAGGCGCCGCCGGCCCGCCGCGATCGCACCGGTGACGCCGACTTGCGACCCAAGCCGGCTTTCGCGCTTGCGCAGCCATTTCTCGAATCGCCAGTAAAGCCCGACGCCGGCGAGAACGCCCGCAGACGTTTCCAGCACGAGATCGCCCGAGACCGCTCCGACGTGCGGGTCGGCAAAATTCTCCAGCAGCCGAGCGAGGGCGTCATCCGCCCAGCGTTGCCTGGCATCCGCGAAAACGAGGATGTCGGCCGTCGCAAGCGCCGCCCCCGCCGTCAGTGCCGCCGCCTTGCCTTGTTTGCTCGGCTGGGCAATGACGCGAACACCCTCGCTGGCGAACGATTCGGCCACCGCGGCGGAGCCATCCGTCGAACCATCGGAAATGACAACGATTTCGCCCGGCACTCCCGCGTTCTTTATCTGCGCTAGCAGTTCGGTGAGCCGGCGCGACAGATTCGCCTCTTCATTATGCACTGGCAGGAGAAAACATACCGAGCACTGCGTCGGCCCAACCTGACGAGCGCGGCCCAAGACTGCGCTCAGGACTCCGAGAATTGTCGGATAGAAAAAATACGTATACGCCGTCAATGCGACGCAGAAACAGAAACTAACCTCGACGAAATCCATCCCATGATTATATCGCGCGACTGTCCGTAAATAATAGGTTCCAATCTTACCACGAATAACCTGGCGAGACAAAGCCGAAACCGCAATAAGTCAAACCACGGATAACACCGTTGACACGGATAAATACCGTCGAAACGGAGAATAAACACGGACCACGTGTGGGAATGCCCGGCGAGAAATCTTCGCAGCGAGCGATTTCCCCATCTTCTCCTGCATTTATCCGTGTGCATTCGTGTTATCAGTGGTCAAAATGGATTTTCAATTTAATCGCCGAATAATTCCTAACGACTCGTAATTATTGTCAACGCGCTTTTTCAATGCTATGGTTGAACGCTCGAGATATGCTGTGCATCGATAACTTTTTCGCAATGATCGATGAGTTGTCCGAACGTGCAAACGCTGCTGCAAAAAATCGTTGATCGCACTGCTGCGGCGAAGAAGCCGCTTCCGCGAGTGCTTTGCGCACTCAATCTCAATCCGACACACAAATTTGGCACGATGGAAGAACAACTCGTGCTACTGAGCGAGGCCTTTCGACGTGAAGGTGGGGTATTTTTACCCATGTTCATGTGCCGGCCTGGCGCCAGCGAATTGACGCTCTTCGATCATCACGGCATTGAGGCTTTCGCTCTCAACATGGAAAAGATGCACTGGCGCTCGCTGCGTCAGCTGTCGCGATTCATCGGCGAACGGCAGATCGAGATCGTGCACTGGAACTTTACCGCGCCGTTGGTGAATCCCTATCTCTGGGGTCTCAGCGCGCTGCGGCCCACGGTCAAACATTTCTATACCGATCACAATTCGCGCGAAGGCGCGATCCGGCGTTCGCCGGGTTGGCGGGCCGCGTTGAAGCGGTTCTTTCTGCGTCGCTACTCCCAGGTCTGGTGCGTGAGTCGATTTATCCAGGAGTGCGGCGAGATCGAGGGGATTTGGAAGCGGACACAGTGCAGCACGCACTTCGTCAACGCGGAGCGCTTCCAACCCGACCCCGCGACCCGAGCCGAGATGCGAGAGAAGCATGGCGTGGCCGACCGGTTTGTCATCACGATCGTGGCTCAGATGATGCCGTACAAGGGCATCGATATCGCTCTGCGTGCGCTCAGCCGATTGCCTGAAAACGCAGTCCTGTGGTTGATTGGCGGCGGCACGTTCCTGGAAGAATTCCGCCTGCTTGCCGACGCCCTGCTGGTGACCGATCGCGTGCGTTTTTGGGGCGTGCAGCAACATGTCGAGCCGTTCATGCAGGCGTCGGATGTCTTCGCCCTGCCGTCGCGCTGGCATGAAGCTGCCGGGTTAAGCCTGGTGGAATCGCAGTCCGTCGGCCTGCCGGCCGTGGCGACACGCATCGGCGGCATCCCGGAATATGTCGAGGAGGGAACGACGGCGCTGCTCTTCGCGCCCGAAAGCGTCGATGAAATGACCGCTCACCTCCGCACCTTGATGCTCGACCCCGAAAGACGCCTTCGCATGGGACGCGCCGCTCGCGAACTCGTGCTCCAGCGCTTCGCTCCCGAACGCCAGCTGGACGCCTGGGTCGATTTTTACCGTGAACGCTAAGCGAAGTAACTTGCGAAAAATAACTTCCCGAGTTGCATTTGCCGCTTGCGGCTTAGCGCTCAACAGGGCGCCATGGTGAGCGCTAAGCCGCAAGCGGCAGATACGGAAGTTATTTTTCAAGCCGCCCTAAATGGGCCGAGACGTAAATCCGAGGAATCCCATGATCGCGAACAATATGCTGCTGAAGCCTGCCGGCACTCGCACGGACACGTTCGATTCGGTCGTCGTCGGTCAACTCGCGCGCGAGCTTGAGGAGAAAGGCGCCGTCCGCCTGCCGACACTGCTCGATGCCGAGACCGTGCGCGGCATGCAAGAGCGCTTTCGGCGGCGTCTGCTCAATATCCGCTGGAACAATTGCGACGGCTACGAACGCACCGAAGGTCTGCGCCTCATGGTGCAGGACGTTCTCACTATCGATCAGGGCTTCGTCGATCTTGCGACGCATCCTCTCGTAAAGGCCGTGCTCGACCGTTACCTCGGCACGAACTACGAGCTCTGCGAGGCCAAGGGCTGGCGCTCGCTGCCGACCATGAAAGATTTTCACGGCTGGCATAGCGACATGTGGTACGATCAAACCCAAGTGGTTGGCCATATACCGCGCGAAATCAAGGTCGCGTTCTACCTCAGCGATGTCCATTCCGGGGCGTTTCAATACATCCCCGGATCGCACGGCAAGGTCGCGCCGCACCATCTCGGCAAGGACGAGGCACGCTCGCTTCCCGTCGATACCAAGCTCGAGTTCCTCGGCCCCGCCGGCTCCGCGGTCATGTTCGACACGTCCGGCGTGCATCGTCAGGGCATTCCGATCCTGGAGCCTCGCGATGCCGTGTTTCTCAACTATCACGACCCGAGCGTGCCTTTGCAGGCGGAGGATGTCGAGTACTATCGATACCACCCGCTGCTCTTGAACGCGGCATTTCTGGGCGATCTCACCCAGGAGGACATGCGAATCCTGGGCTTCGGAAACAAGACGCACTACCAGCCCGATTTCACGCGCAACACTTCGTCAAACTTCACGCATCGCTTCTTCGGCAGCGTGCACGCGATGCAGCTCAAAATTGGCAGCTTCGCGAACAAAGTCATCGGCAAACTGAAACGAATCGCGGGGAGGTAAGGCGCTTCGGTCCGTGGTTGTCCCAGACGGACGATTCGACCAAAGAATCACGAAGGCCGCCGGCAACGTCCCTTTCATCTAGGCAATCGCTTGAGCACCGAATGGTGCGTGTTTCGACGCCGGACCCGCCATAAATGGCGGGCTATATATAAATCCCAATGTACCGCGCCGGATGTTGGCGTCGCAATGTGGTTGCGGTGATTTTTTGCAAAAAAACTACACGCCGTTACCCCCCCTCTCCCCCCGTGCCAGTTGGCCAACACCCCCTAAAAGTGCAAAAAA
>CAZAFH010000077.1:0-39901 GCA_964484265.1 uncultured Singulisphaera sp. | reverse complement strand
GTGGTCGTCTTGCCCGCGTCGATGTGCGCGGCGATGCCGATGTTGCGCGTCCATTCCAGCGGGAACGGGCGGTCCTTGGCATTGACCGGCGAGATCTTCGCCTTGTCGGTGACGATGCTGATGTTGATGGGAGCGGAGACGGACATTCGAAAAGATTCCTTACCAGCGGAGATGGGCGAAGGCGCGGTTGGCCTGGGCCATCTTGTGCATTTCTTCCTTCTTCTTCACGACGGAGCCGGTGTTGTTGTAGGCGTCGATGATCTCGGAGGCGATCGCCTCGCGCATCGGGACGCCCTTGCGGCCGGTGGCCGCGTCAACGATCCAGCGGAGGGCCAGGGATTCCTGGCGCTCGAAAGAGATTTCCACGGGGACCTGGTAGGTCGCACCACCGACGCGGCGGCTCTTGACCTCCAGCTTCGGGCGGGCGTTTTCCATCGCGCCCATCAGCAGGTCGACCGGGTCGCCCTTCTGGAGCTTCTCGCTCACCTTCTCGAAGGCACCGTATACGATGCGCTCCGCGAGCGTGCGCTTGCCGCTCTTCATGATGACATTGATGAGGTGCGTCACCAGCGCGCTGTTATAGCGGACATCCGGGACGGTGGGACGGTGAGTGGCTCTGCGGCGACGTGACATGGCGGCTTAAAAAAGAACGAGGGTTACTTGGCGGCTTTCGGGCGCTTGACGCCGTACTTGGAACGGGAACGACGGCGCTTCTCCACGCCGGTGGCGTCGAGGGTGCCACGCACGATGTGGTAGCGAACGCCGGGGAGATCCTTCACGCGGCCACCACGCACGAGCACGATCGAGTGCTCCTGGAGGTTGTGGCCGATGCCGGGGATGTAGGCCGTGACCTCGATGCCGTTGGAAAGGCGCACACGAGCGACTTTTCGCAGAGCCGAGTTGGGCTTCTTCGGCGTCATGATTTTGACTTGAAGGCAAACACCGCGACGCTGCGGACAGCCCGTCATTGCGGGATGGCGCGGCCGCCGAGTTTGCGTAACTCGCGATTTTTTCACGAGTTGATTGATTGTCGGCATTCCAAACACTCCAAAGGAAACGCCGCCCTGAGCAGCATTTCCTTGAATTTTTACGAAAGAATTACCTTATTCGCAGCTGCGGACGAGGTCAAGCCCGATTGCGAAAAATCAAGCTCAATCTCCACTATTCCTGGGCCGCCGCCGCCTCGACTTCGGACGTAATGGCGGCTGCAAACGCCTCCAGCGCCGTCGGCGTGATTCGCACCTCGGCCTCCTGATGCGACTGAAATCCCGTCCCGGCCGGGATCAAGTGGCCGAGGATGACGTTCTCTTTGAGGCCGACGAGATAATCGACCTTGCCCGCCATCGCCGCCTCGGTGAGGACCTTGGTCGTTTCCTGGAAGCTGGCCGCCGAGATAAAGCTATCCGATTGCACGGCTGCCTTGGTGATGCCCAAGAGCTGCGTCGTGCAGGTGGCTGGGATCGCGGGCTCTTGGCTTGGCGGACGCTTCTCTTCGGCGTCGAGCGCTTCCTTGACTTCCTTGAACGCCTCTTTGGAGACAATCTTGGCAGGCTCGAATTTAGAATCGCGCGGATCCTTGATCTTAACGCAATCCTTCAGGCGGTTGTTGACTTCGCGAAATGCGAATCGATCGATAACCGAGCCAGGCAATAATCCGGTGTCGCCCATCATCTCGATCTTGACCTTGCGCAGCATCTGCGAAACGATGATCTCGATGTGCTTGTCGTCGATATCGACACGCTGGGCGCGATAGACGCTCTGAACCTCGCGGACCAGATAATTCTGCACAGCTTCCAAACCGCTGATGCGCAGAATATCGTGCGGCACGAGCGGACCGTCAACGAGCGGGTCGCCGGCCTTCACGTAATCGCCGGCGTGAACGCGCGGCTGTTTCGCCCGAGGCAGCAGGTGCTCGTGCTCCGTGCCCGTGGCTTTGCCGTCATCGTCCACAGATTCCACGATAATGGATCGCTTGCCTTTCTTCGATTCGCCGATGCGAATTCGTCCGGAAAGCTCAGCCATGACTGCGGGATCGCGCGGCTTGCGTGCCTCAAAGATTTCGGTCACGCGCGGCAAACCACCGGTAATGTCTTGCGTGCCCGCCACTTCGCGAGGCGTTTTCGCCAAGACGGTGCCCGACGTCACAGGTTGACCGGCGCGAACTTCAAGGTAGGCCTTTTCCGGAATGTAGTGGACTTCCAGGCCCTGGCCGCGCTCGTCTTCGATGACGATCTGCGGATGCAAATCGCCCTTGTGTTCCATGATGACGAAACGTTCGGCGCCGGACGCGTCGCGCTCTTTTCGAAGTGTTTCGCCTTCTTCGATATCCTCGAATCGGACTCGCCCGCCCGTCTCCGCCAGGATCGGCGTGCGGTGCGGATCCCATTCGCACAGACGGTCGCCAGGCTTGACGGTTTGCCCGTCGGTGACGAGAAGCGTCGTGCCGTTCGGGACGGAGAATTCATCCAGAATGCCTTTCGGGCCGTGAATCTGGATGTGGCCGTTGCGCGTGAGGGCGACCATCTCATTCTTTTCGTTGGTGACGACGTTGATCTTGACGAACTTGACGGTGCCGGCCTTCTTGGTCTTGTGTTCCTTGTCGACGATGGCGACGTTGCTGACACCGCCGATGTGGAACGTGCGCATCGTCAACTGCGTGCCGGGCTCGCCGATCGACTGAGCTGCGATGATACCGACGGCCATGCCGTCTTCGACGAGTGAACCCGTGGAAAGATCCATGCCGTAGCAAAGGCGACAGATGCCGAGCGGCGTTTCGCAGGTCATCGGACTGCGGACGACGACGTTGTCGATACCGAGTTTTTCGATGTACCGTGCCTGCTCCCACGTGATCATTTCATTTTCGCGGACGATGACCGAGTCATCGTCATCCAGGCGCGTGGTGATGGTATGCCGGCTGACGCGGCCGCGGATCGTCTCGCTGAGCGAGCGGTCGAGTTCTTCGCCTTTGTACGAGGCTCGCTTGGTGATGCCCTGCGTCGAACCGCAGTCGTACATGGTGATGACGACATTCTGCGCGACATCCGCGAGCTTTCGCGTCAGGTAACCCGAGTCGGCGGTTTTGAGTGCCGTGTCGGCCAGGCCCTTGCGGGCGCCGTGCGTGGAGCTGAAATATTCCAGCACGCTTAAGCCTTCGCGGAAGTTCGCCTTGATCGGCGTTTCGATGATCTGCCCGGACGGCTTCGCCATCAAGCCGCGCATGCCGGCGAGTTGGCGAATCTGCTCGACGCCGCCGCGGGCGCCGGAGTGAGCCATCAGGTAGATCGGATTCAAGTACGGCTGTCCGTTTCGCGCATCGTGCTTGAGATCCTGCATCATCTGCTTGGTGATCAGGTCGCGAGCGCCGGTCCACAGTTCGATGACCTTGTTGTTGCGCTCGAGTTCGGTGATGAAGCCGCGGAAGTACGACTTTTGCACATCGCTGACTTCCTTGTCGGTCTTGTTGATAATCGTTTCCTTGGTCGGCGGCGTCTTCAGATCGTCTGTCGAGAACGACAATCCGCTGCGCGTCGATTCACGGAAGCCGGTTTCCTTCATGCGGTCGAGAAGCTCGATCGTCGAACGCCGGCCGAGAATCTGATAACAATCGGCAATAATTCGGCTTAGATGCTTGCCCGACAGTGCGAGGTCGTAGTATGGCATGCGCGAGTCGAGAATATCGTTGAAAATGACGCGACCGACGGTCGTGGCGACGAGCAGATTCTTCGACTCGGCTCGCGCGATTTCCTCGACGCGCGTCTTGTCCTTGTCAACGAGCACTTCGCTGATGACTTTCTTCTCGATCGGCAGACGCACCTTGATGCGGGCATGCACGCCGACTTTCTTCAGCGAGAAGGCCAGGAACACCTCGGCGGGGCTGGAGAATGCCATCCCCTCGCCCTTGAGGTTGATCGGCAGATTCTTGCGATAGTCCTTGATGCGGTCATCGATCATGCCGCCAGGCGACATGAACGATACCAGCGGGTCGGCCGTGAGGTAGTAGCACCCCATGACGATGTCCTGGCTGGGCGTGATAATCGGGTTGCCGTTCGCCGGGCTGAAGATGTTGTTTGTGGACATCATCAGCACCGTCGCCTCGACCTGGGCTTCGATCGAGAGCGGCAGATGGACGGCCATCTGGTCGCCGTCAAAGTCGGCGTTGAAGCCTTTGCAGACGAGCGGGTGGATGCGAATCGCGTTGCCTTCAATGAGCACCGGTTCAAACGCCTGGATACCCATGCGGTGCAGCGTCGGAGCACGATTGAGCAGGACCGGGTGGTTCTTGATGACCTCTTCGAGAATATCCCAAACCTCGTCGGCCTTGCGTTCAAGCATCTTCTTCGCCGACTTGATCGTATCGGCGTGGCCCAGCTCCTTGAGCCTGCGGATAATGAACGGCTGGAAAAGCTCCAGCGCGATCTTTTTGGGCAGACCGCACTGGTGCAGCTTGAGCTCGGGGCCGACGACGATGACAGATCGTGCCGAGTAATCGACGCGTTTGCCTAGCAGATTTTCGCGGAATCGGCCCTGCTTGCCCTTGATCATGTCGGTCAACGACTTGAGCGGACGGTTGGACGATCCGAGCACGGGTCGCTTGCAACGGTTATTGTCGAAGAGCGCGTCGACAGACTGCTGAAGCATGCGCTTCTCGTTGCGGATAATGACTTCCGGCGCGTTCAGGTCGACGAGCTTCTTCAAGCGATTATTTCGGTTAATGATTCGGCGGTAGAGATCGTTGAGATCGCTGGTCGCGAAGTTGCCCGAATCGAGCAGCACGAGCGGGCGCAGATCTGGCGGAATGACGGGGATGCACTCGAGCACCATCCACTCCGACTTGTTTGCTGGACCGCCCAGTCCGCTATCACGAAGCGATTCGACGACTTTCAGCCGTTTGACAAAATCACGCAGCTTTTGTTTCGACGATTTGTCTTTCGCTGTCTCCGCCGCCAATTTCTCGCGCAGATCGCGCGAAAGCTCGACGAGATTCAGTTTTTCCAGCAGCGCCTTGATCGCCTCGGCGCCCATGCCGGCCTTGAATTCCTCGCCATATTGATCGCGCGAGCGACGGTACTCATCTTCGGTGAGCAGCTGTTTTTCCTTGAGCGGCGTCGAACCGGAATCGGTCACGACGTAGTCCTGGAAATAGATGATCTTTTCCAGGCTGCTCGTTTTCATTTCGAGCAGCGTACCCAAGCGGCTCGGCATCGCCTTGAAGAACCAGATATGAACGACCGGAGCCGCGAGCTCGATGTGGCCCATGCGTTTGCGGCGCACGCGGCTGTGCGTGACCTTGACGCCGCAACGGTCGCAGATCATGCCCTTGTACTTCATGCCGCGGTATTTGCCGCAAGAGCATTCCCAGTCTTTTTCGGGCCCGAAGATTCGTTCGCAGAAGAGGCCGTCTTTTTCGGGACGATAGGTTCGATAGTTGATCGTCTCGGGTTTTTTGACTTCGCCGAACGACCACGAGCGGATATCGTGCGGACTCGCAAGGCTGATGCGCACGGAGCCGTAGTCATTGATACGATCATAGTTGGCTTCAGCGACGCTCATCATTTATCTCCTCGAACCAAACGCGAAGGACGAGTAATTCTGTCATTGTTCTTGTGCGAATTCAATTACTAGACATTTACGCCTTTTCTCGCTAACTCTGCCTCTACGCAATCTTCAAAGTATTCATTCTTCTGCATTGCAGATTGTTGCATTGCCGAAAATCTTTCAGCCAGGGCAGTATCCTGGCGTTTTCGATAGAAGCCGGGCCAATTCGGAAAACACCGCTGTGCTTCTTCCCACGCTGCCCGATACTTTTCCTTTGGCTTCCCGATGATTAAAGATGTTCTGAAATGCCAAATGCCTCGCAATTCAGCCCCAACAAACAAGTCGCAACCCTCATCAACTGGTGGAACTTCGTCGCTCCAAACCAACGCATCGGCATAAAGGTCATATCGAAGCACTGCGTCCGGGTCTCGAATCAAATTATTCAGCAAAGGTGCGATTTTCAGGTAATCCCGCATTGTTTCAGCCCTCCGTAATTGATGGCATCGAATCCCAATCAATTCGAAACTGCGGTCCCTCGGGGCCATCTTCTAGTTGAGTGACTGTACCACCGAGCCAAGTTGTACCCCGCTCAGCACGCTTTCGGTGCTTTTCTGCCAATCGATCATTGACAATATCTAACGTGAACATCCTGCCTCGCGTGGCCCCCATCCTCACTGCCTTATTGATCGCCCGAACAACGATTTCATCGTCCCATATCGTGTCGACAAATATGGTTGCCTCGCCACCCGTAATGCAAACACGAATCCAACCATCATGATGAATGACATCAAAAGTAATGTCACCGCGAGGCAGCGGATGTTTCATGGCGACTCACCGAGTTTATAGTCTTTTTTTCTCCAGTTGCATATTCAAAGCCAAGCCGCGAATTTCGTTGGTGAGCACGTCGAAGCTGGCGGGCGTACCGGCCTCCAGCGTGTTTTCGCCTTTGACCATCGATTCGTAGATCTTGGTGCGGCCTTCGACATCGTCGGACTTCACGGTCAGCAGTTCTTGCAGCACGTAGGCGGCGCCGTAGGCTTCGAGCGCCCAGACTTCCATTTCGCCGAAGCGTTGGCCGCCGAACCGCGCTTTGCCGCCCAGCGGTTGCTGGGTGATGAGCGAATACGGACCCGTGGCTCGAGCGTGCACCTTGTCGTCAACGAGGTGATGAAGCTTGAGCATGTAAATGTAGCCGACGGTCACCGGTTGCTCAAAGCGATCGCCGGTTCGGCCATCGTACAAGTACGATTTGCCGCTTTCCGGGATGCCTGCTTCTTTCAACGTCGAGCGGATTTCTTCTTCGGACGCACCGTCGAACACTGGCGTGATCGCCTTGAAACCAAGGCGAGCGGCCGCATAGCCCAGATGCGTCTCGAGAATTTGGCCCACGTTCATTCGGCTTGGCACGCCGAGCGGATTGAGCAAGATGTCGACGGGCGTGCCATCCACCAGGAACGGCATGTCTTCCTCGGGCAGAACCTTGGAGATGACGCCCTTGTTGCCGTGACGGCCTGCCATCTTGTCGCCGACGGAGATGACGCGCTTGGTGGCGACGTACACCTTAACCATCTGCTGAACGCCGGAGGGAAGCTCATCGCCTCGCTTGAGCGAGTTGATCTTGCGTTCCTTCTCGTCGAGCAGGAAGTGAATTCGCTCCATGTGCTTGTTGAAGATCGTCTTGACCTGCTTGGCCTTGTCGGGCGAACGCAGGTCGAGCTTTTCGAAAGTAATCGTCGCCGCCAATTCGACGATTGCCTTGTCTTCCTTGTCGGCGCCAAATTGCTTCAGCTCTTTCTTGTCGAGCACTTCGCCAAGCTCGGCGACGAGCATTCGGTACTGATCGCCGATCAGGCGATTGCTCGTCTCGTCGATTTTCTTCATCGCCTTGTCGAACGCCTTCTTCTCATCCTCGGACATCGCTGCCCGACGGCTGAACTTGTGAGCAGCGATGACCACGCCTTCGATACCCGACGGCACTTCGAGGCTGTCGTTCTTCACGTCTTCTCCGGCCCGGCCAAAGATCGCGTGCAGCAGCTTTTCTTCCGGCGTCAATTCGCTCTTGGATTTCGGCGACACCTTTCCCACGAGAATATCGCCTGGCACGACGAAGGTGCCGATACGGATGATTCCGTCCTCATCCAGATTCGATAGCGCTTTGGGCGACACGTTTGGAATGTCACGCGTGAATTCCTCGCGGCCCAACTTCGTCTCGCGAATTTCGATGTCGAACTCCTCGATGTGAATCGAAGTGTAGGTATCGTTTTTCACGAGGCGCTCGCTGATAATGATCGCGTCCTCGAAGTTGTAACCATCCCACGACATGAACGCGACCAAGACATTGCGGCCCAGCGCAAGTTCACCGTGATGCGTGGCGGCGCTATCGCTGATTGTTTGCCCCTTCTTGATCCGCTGTCCCATCTTGATGAGAGGCCGCTGGTTCAAGCAAGTGCGTTCATTCAGGCCGGTGAATTTTCGCATCACATATTCGCGAGCGCCGAGCTGAGCGCGAGCGCGTTCGAGGAGGGGCTTCTTCTCGCCATCGGCATCGCTTGCGACTTCTTCCTTCAGCTTCTCCGGACCGATCACGACGCGATCGGCATCGACGTAGGTCACATAACCGTCCTGCGCCGACTTCACGACCATGCCAGAGTGCTTGGCGACTTCCTTTTCCAGACCCGTGGCGACGAGGGCAGGTTCGGTGATGAGCAATGGCACCGCCTGCCGCTGCATGTTCGATCCCATGAGCGCGCGGTTGGCATCATCATGTTCCAGGAACGGAATCAAACCGGCAGAAACGCCGACCATCTGCTTCGGCGAGATATCGATATACTGCACCTGATCCGACGGCGTCATCTTGAAATCGCCGCCGAAGCGGGCCGTCACGCGATCCTCGGAGACCTTATCCTTCTCGACCGGCGTATCCGCCGGCGCGAGGTGGGCCTGCGATTCCTCGTCGGCACGCAGCCAAACGACTTCGGTCGTCAGTTTGCCCTTGTTCACCTTGCGATACGGCGTAATCAAAAAGCCGTATTCATCAACACCCGCATAGATACTCAAACTTGAGATCAAACCGATGTTGGTTCCCTCGGGAGTCTCGATGGGGCAGATTCGGCCATAGTGCGAAATGTGAACGTCACGCACTTCGAATCCCGCGCGTTTGCGGTTCAAACCACCAGGTCCAAGGGCCGACAGACGGCGCTCGTGCGTGAGCTGCGCCAGCGGATTCGTCTGATCGACGACCTGCGAAAGCTCGCCTCGGCCAAAGAAATACTCGATGGCGGCGGAGATGCTCTTCGGATTGATCAGCGAGCGCGGCGTCATGTCTTGCTGATCGCGGATCGACATACGCTCCTGAACCGTTCGGCGGAGTTTCAGGAAGCCCTTGCGCAACTCATCCGCGGCGAGTTCGTCGATCGTGCGCAGACGGCGATTGCCAAGGTGATCGATATCGTCCACGATGCCCGTACCCTTGCGAAGCACGAGAATATAGCGGACCGCATTGAGGAAATCGATCGCCCGCAGTGTCATTTCCGATTCGGGAATATCCTGATTGAACTTGCGATTGATGCGGAAGCGCCCGACTTTGCCCAGGCGATAACGGTTGGGATCCTGAAACTTCTCCTTGAACAATTCCTTCGCCTTCTCCAGTTGCGGCGGATTGCCTGGACGAAGGCGCTGGTAGATGCGCAGGAGAGCCTCTTCGTGCGTGTTCGTCGGATCCTCTTCCAGCGAGTTGATGACGATCGAATCGATCGGCTTGCCCGTGCCGTCTTTAGAAATCAGCACGGAGATCGTCTTCAGGCCGCTCGCGATGATTTTGTCGAAATGTTCGGTGGTGATGATCTTGTTGGAATCGACGTAGACTTCACCCGTTTCGGGATCGATGATGTCGCCGACGGCGTAATTGCCGATGATCGCGTCGCGATTCGCGTCGGTGATTTTGATCTCCTGGGCGTCTTCGTGAAACACCTTGAGGATAGCTTCATCGCTGCTGTAAGCCGGGTCCATGGCGCGAAGGAGCGTCATCGCCGAGAACTTGCCGGACTGATCGATGCGAACGCCCAGGGTTTCCTTTTTGGTGACGTTGACTTCGATCCAGCTGCCGCGTTCGGGGATGATTCGGCAGCTATGGAGCTTGCGGTCGCCGCCATCGGATTCGATGACGTAATCGACGCCGGGCGAACGGTGAAGCTGCGACACGACGACGCGCTCGGCGCCGTTGATGATGAATTCGCCGCCGCCGATCATGATCGGCATATCGCCGAGGTAGACCTCTTCCTCGACGGGCTGCTCCTTGTTGAGCCGCAGCCAAACCTTGAACGGCCGGCCGTAGGTCAAACGGAGCTGCCGGCATTCTTCCGGGGAATAGCGTGGCTTGCCCAGTTCGTATTTGACGTAGTCGAGACTAAGCGTTTTATCGTAGCTCTCGATGGGAAAGATTTCGCGCAGCACGCCTTCCAACCCCAGGTATTCGCGCTTGAGGGGGTCCACTTCCAGCTGCAGGAAGCGGTCGTAGGAAACAGTCTGCACGTCGGTCAGGCTTGGCACCTCGACGGCGTCGCCGAAGCGGCCGAAGTTGCGTTCCTGCGTCGGCTTGATAATGCGCACGGCCGGGATGGGCATGGCTCAGGCTCCTCCCCGAAAAAAAGTACCGCTCACGAGGCCGGCAAAGCCGGTATCGCTTGCGTGAATAGAATCACCATTAGAACGAAAACGAGAGACTTCGCACGATTGATTGTTGTCCCATCCAGGAGCATCAACGGCGATAAAAACAAAGACCCCGGAACAGACCCTCCGCGCAGAGAGCCTTCCGGTCGTAAAAAACTGGAATGAATTGCAGTTCACGCTGTTTCCACCGCACGACAACGTGACAGTCGCAATGGCGAAAGCGCGGGCATCCGCTACCCCGAACCTTCCACTGCCGCAGCCCCCAACTCTGCTCCGCACTGCCCCGAACTTCGTATTGCGTCCGCCCTATCTGACGAGCGGACGCAAAACATCAACCTACATCGGCTTGACCGAGGCCTTGGCGCCGCCGTCCTCAAGCTGCTTGGCAACCTTGGCAGAATCTTCCTTGCTCAAGGCTTCCTTGACAGGCTTCGGCGCACCTTCTACGAGATCCTTGGCTTCCTTCAAGCCAAGACCGGTGATCTCGCGGACCACCTTGATGACGTTGATCTTCTTGGCGGCATCGAAACTCTCGAGCACAACGCGGAACTCGGTCGGCTCGACTTTCGCATCGCCACCACCCCCGCCACCGCCACCAGCCGGCGCGGCAACCATGACGCCGCCGCCCGCTGCGGGCTTGATCTTGTGAACTTCTTCAAGGTAATCGCCGAGCTCAACCGCCTTGGCAACCGTCAGCGCGGCGATGCTATCGCCGATCGATTTAATTTCAGCAGACCATTCACGAGACATTGAAAGTTCCCTTTCGTACTGGTTTTGATCACGATTATCTTATTAAAATGTGCCGCCTGAAGCTTGGCGGCATGCGTAATAGCTAACTCCTAAGCGGCCGGCGGAGCCGACTCGTCCTTTTTCGCGTCCTTGATTCCCTGAATTTGACCACACACCTGCGACGCGGGGCCTGTGATTTGCGCGGAAAGGCGACTCGCCGGCGCGAGCATCAACATGGCAACCCGAGCCAAAGCCTCGGCCTTGGTCGGCATCTTGAGCATGATGTCGAAGCCGATTTCCTGGCCATCGACAACTGCGGCCTTGACCTTCATTTTCTTTTCGTTCTTCTTGACGATCGCCTCGATCTCTTTCGCCAACTCGGCCGCGCTCGAACCGCCATAAGCAATCGTTGTCGAACCCGACCAGCCGTTATTGACTTTCAAGCCAAAATCGGCGAAAACGCGCTGGGCAAGCGTATTCTTCACCATTTGCAGGCGAATGCCCTTTTTGCGCAACGCGAGCCGCATCTGGTTTTCGGGAATCGCACCGAAGCCGACGATATTGAGAAGAACCATTTCGCGAACGCCGTCGAAGTCCCGCTTCAACGCGTCCATCTGCATCTGCTTAATTGCCTTACTCATGGATATCTTTCAAACAAATAAGGTTCGCATTACCCACAACCCGCGGACGACACCGAGACTACATCACCAAGGGAATACCAGGCCCCATCGTCGAGGAAAGGGTAATGGAGTTGACATAATTTCCCTTGGCGCCGCTCGGCTTGGCAGCACGGATGGCATCCACGAACGCGACCACGTTTGCGACAATCTTGTCGTCATCGAAGCTCATCTTGCCAACACCTGCATGCACATTGCCGCCCTTGTCGGTACGGTATTCCACTTTACCGGCCTTGAAATCCTTGACAGCCTGAGCCACGTCACCAGTGATAACCGTGCCCGCTTTCGGCGTCGGCATCAAACCGCGCGGACCCAGCGTCTTACCAAGCCGGCTAACTTTGCCCATCAGGTCTTGCGTCGCCAATGCCACATCGAAATCAAGCCAATTTTCCTTGGTGATTTTTTCGATGAGATCGTCAGCCCCCGCAAAATCCGCGCCGGCATCCCTCGCCTTGGCGACGTTATCACCCTGGCAGAACACAACGACGCGCACCGACTTGCCGATGCCATGAGGCAACGGCACGGTGCCGCGAACGAGCTGATCACTCTGCGTGGTATCAACACCGAGCGACATGTGAATCTCGACGGTTTCGTCGAATTTCGCCCGCTTCGCTTGCTTCAAGATACCGACAGCTTTTTTCAGGGGCACCGCGCCTTCCTTTTCCACGCGGTTCGCCTGATTCTTGAGCTGATTGCGCAACTTCTTCCCGCGCCGCGGCGCAACACCTGGCTTCTTCTTTACCTTGGTCGATTCGCTCTCGACCTTCGGAGCAGCCGGAGCAGCCGGCGCACTCGGTGCAGCAGGAGCGGCAGGAGCGGCCTCCACCTTCGCCTCGGCAGCTCCAGACGCGTCTTTTGCCTTCGGCGCTTCTTCGTTTTCAGCCTTCTTCTTGGCCATGATGACTACCCAAAAAAAGCAAAACGCGGCGACGAAACAGAACCTCCGCCCGCCCTGCTGTTTCGTGCAGAACGAGCGGCCGCATATTCCGTTTCTCGGCGTTTTATTCTCGAAAATCAGTTCTCGACCGAAATACCCATGCTGCGAGCCGTTCCCTCAATGATGCGGCCCGCGTGCTCCTCGTCACGCGCATTAAGATCGACAAATTTGCGCTTGGCGATTTCCTTAACCTGAGCCTTGGTGACCTTGAACCCCTTGTATTTCCCGCTTCCCTTTTCCTTTTCCTCAGCGGGAAGAACCTCTCCGCCCTTCTTTTTCTCGATCGGGATGCCGGCGGCCTGCTTAATCAGGACCGCAGCTGGCGGACTTTTGATTTCAAAGGTAAAGCTGCGGTCGTTATAAACGGAGATGACCACGGGGATCATCATGCCGCGCTGGTCTTTCGTCTTGTCGTTGAACTGCGAAACGAACTGACCTATATTTACGCCGTGCTGACCGAGAGCCGGGCCAACGGGCGGGGCCGGAGTGGCCTGGCCGCCGGGGCATTGAAGTTTCACCTGGGCCGTTATTTGCTTTGCCATGACTTCGCCTTAGGAGTGCATCGAACAACCAACGAATCGGAAATGCAATTATACAAAATGCATGAATGTTGGCATCCCATGTGCAACATTTTTTAGACAAATTCCACTTGCCAGTATTCCAGCTCCACCGGAACCGGGCGGCCGAAGATCGTCAACTCAACAACCACGGCGCCTTTGGCCTCAATCAGCTGCTTGACAAAGCCTTCCATACCCTGGAACATGCCGTCCTTGACCTTGACGTGATCGCCTTCGTTGTACGGAGACACTGGAATATCCGTGGGCTCGGCCTGGCCTTCGCCGGCTTTGTCTTTGCCGATCCACTTCTTGATTTCATTTTCGCCCATTGGGATCGGCTTTTTGTTCAAACCGGCGCCGACGAAATCACCTACTCCAGAGGTTTCGCGGAAGAGATAGAGCATATGCTCGTTGAACTCAACGTTTACGAGAATGTAGCCGTGCAAAAGTTTTCTTTCGCGGACCACACGTTTACCGTTGCGCATCTCACTGACCTTCTCGGTCGGGATCACAATCTGGCCGAAATAATCTTGAAGATTCTCGATTTTCACGCGGCGCTCGATCGATTCCTTGATCGATTCCTCGCGCCCGCTCTGAACCTTCACCACGTACCAATGCAGTTCAACCTTGGGCTTCTCGGGTTCGGATGCGGTCGACGCCTCGGCCGCGACGTCGTCGTGGGATGTCGGCTCGGCGGGCGCGGACTCGACAACAGGGGCGGATCCGGATGCCGTCGTAGGCGCCTCTGGCACGCCGGGCGCCTCGGCGGGCACAGAAGATGTATTCTCGATAGTCATGGCTGACATTCCCGAATGCAAAATAAAACGACTACCACTGTGCTTTTTCTTGCTGCTTCTGCTGTTCTTCACGCGGATCGATCAGCAGAACGCGAATGTACGGAGCGCTGAGCACGCGAATCCACAAAATATCGACTGCGAACAGAAAACCCGTGAACAGCACGACAGTCACCAGCACCACGATCGTATCCTGCACGAGCCGACGGCGGTTCGTCCACGACACCTTGTTCATCTCGGCTTCCGTGGCAATCAAAAAATCCGCAAACGTGGGTACGTTCACGATTCGCCAGGCTAGCCAAACCAATCCAATAGAGAGCAGAACGGGCACCATGATGTTGATCTTGTACAGCACCGGAACGACGTAGTCATTGTTCGTAAACGGCACCCACCAGTACCAGTCATTGGCCGCATCCGGAGACGACGAACCGAAAAGCCCGCGATAATTCATCGTTACGACGCCGCAACCCAGCACGGCAATGATCCCCGCGATCGTACCACGGCGAACACGAACGCCCTGGTTGCCCTTGTACGAATTGAAATGAAACCAGTTCTGATCCTGAAGCGTCACCAGCAAATTGTAAACGACGGGCGACGCCCAGAAGAGATAACCAACTCCGCCCACCACGGCCGCGAATACCAATGTCAGCACGACCCAGCCGATCGCGGCCTTGTCGCTGAACTGGTCCTGCAAAGCTCCGCCGAGTATCGCACAGAGATTGATCGCCAAAAAGATCGCGATGGCCATGATGACGATTGCCGCACGAACACCCGGTTCAAGCAATTGCTGGGACGCTCGGTAAGCTCCGTAAACCAGTCCGCCGATGACGCACAGTTCGAGTAGAATCAACAACGCTTCGGAGAGGAAGATATTTGTCTTTAGCGGCTCATTCTGCGCAAACACCGATTCCCACCCTTGCCACCAAAAATAGGGAATTGCGCCAAACACCAGTCCCATGGCTGCAAGAACGACAATCGCGCCGATTACGCTTCGAATCGTCATTTGTTGCTGGGGAGTCTGAACCGCTACGGGAGGATGCGGAGTATTTTCAGCGACCGACATGGTCAATCCTTACCTTGGGGAATTGGTGAATCCATCGGGAACAACACACCCGACCAGGCGAGCCCAGATCTTGCAAATGGCCATTTGATCACGTGGCGAGAACCAACAGGGGCGGAGCGAGTCGAACGCTCAACCTGCCGCTTTGGAGACGGCTGCTCTGCCAATTGAGCTACACCCCTAAACTCTATCGAGGACAGCACATTGAAGGCCACGCTCCAACTGGACGCCACGAGGCAGTCCTCTCGCCTGAATTGCCGCCTCGATCAGCAAACCCATTATTTCTTGCGGGTTTCCTTGTGCGGCGTGTGCTTGCGTTCCTTGCGGCAGAACTTCTTCAATTCCAAACGGTCCGCACCGCGGGTTTCCTTTTGCGTCCGATAGTTGCGGGCGCTGCAGATCGTGCATTCAAGCCAAACATGTTCGCGCATGGTTCACCTAAAAAAGCAATCTTCAGGAAATTCCTGACACTTGGCGAGCCAGAATCGCCAGCGACCGAAGAATCCCTCCGGTCACTGACACTCCCGACTCGCCTTACGAACGTAATTATGCCGTGATCTTGGTCACGACGCCCGAGCCGACCGTGCGGCCGCCCTCGCGGATCGCAAAGCGGAGACCTTCATCCATGGCGATGGGGCTGTCCGGCAGAAGCTCGACGGACACCTTGATGTTGTCGCCCGGCATGCACATTTCGGCCTTGTTGCCGTCGGAACCGGTCAAGGTCACCACCGAGCCAGTCACGTCCGTCGTGCGGAAGTAGAACTGCGGACGGTAGCCTGCGAAGAACGGCGTGTGTCGGCCGCCTTCGTCCTTGGACAATACATAGACGTTGGCCTCGAACTTCGTGTGCGGCGTGATCGATCCGACCTTGGCCAACACCTGACCGCGCTCGATTTCGTCGCGCTTCAAACCGCGAACGAGAACGCCGACGTTATCACCCGCGATGCCCTTGTCGAGCGTTTTGTTGAACATTTCGACGCCGGTGATCGTGGTCTTTTTCGGCGCCTTCATCAGGCCGATAATTTCGACTTCATCGCCAACCTTGCAAGCGCCGCGTTCAATACGCCCCGTGGCCACCGTGCCGCGGCCTTCAATCGAGAACACGTCTTCGACGCTCATGAGGAAAGGCTTGTCTTCTTCGCGCTTCGGCGTCGGGATATAGGTGTCGAGCGCGTTCATCAGGTCGTCGATGCACTTGCCGGCCGCATCGTCTTTGCCGTTGGTGTCGAGCGCCGGCTTGGACGAACCGCGAATGATCGGGATTTCGTCGCCAGGGAACTCGTACTTGGTGAGCAATTCGCGAAGCTCGAGTTCGACGAGATCGAGCAATTCGGGGTCGTCGACCGTATCGACTTTGTTCATGAATACGACGATACGCGGCACACCGACCTGGCGAGCCAGCAGGATGTGCTCCTTGGTCTGAGGCATCGGGCCGTCGTTCGCGGCCACGACGAGGATAGCACCGTCCATCTGGGCAGCGCCGGTGATCATGTTCTTGATGTAATCGGCATGGCCGGGGCAGTCGATATGAGCGTAATGGCGATTGGCCGTCTCATATTCGACGTGGGAGACGGCGATGGTCACCGTCTTGTTTTCGTCACGAACGATACCGCCCTTGGCGATATCGGCATAGCTCTTGACCTTTTCGAGCTTGTTCTTGAATGCCTGCCGGACCAAGATCGCTGCGGTCAGCGTGGTTTTACCGTGGTCAATGTGGCCAATGGTGCCGACGTTGACGTGCGGTTTGTTCCGTTGAAAAGTTTCCTTAGCCATCGTTCCTCCGAGGATGCAAAATACGCCGGCACGGCAGGCCGGGACCTAGGTTGAGATACTACGCTACAACGAGAGCTGCTGATGGGAATCGGACCCATGACCTCGTCCTTACCAAGGACGCGCTCTACCAGCTGAGCTACAGCAGCGGCAACAAAGGATGAAGTCGAAAGGATGAGAAACCCAAAAAAGACGACTTTTCGTCCTTCATCCTTCCGCCTTCATCCTTTCCCCAAAGCGGGTGATGGGAATCGAACCCACGTGGCCTGCTTGGAAGGCAGGGGCTCTACCATTGAGCTACACCCGCAAAACCAAGTCTGAAGTATGTGCGATGAAGGAGGATAAATCTATTCTTTTGATCCCTCATCCTTCATCGTCCATCCTTCATCCTTTTCGCTAGTGGGCAGGGAGGGATTTGAACCCCCGTAGGACGTAGTCCGTCAGATTTACAGTCTGATGCCATTGGCCGCTCGGCCACCTGCCCGCCCGAACCGATCGTCCGCCCGCCGCTCGAAAGCTAGCGGAGGGACTTGAACCCTCAACCACCGGTTTACAAAACCGGTGCTCTACCATTGAGCTACGCTAGCGCGCAATTCAAATAGTGAGTATAGAAACTCCACGAAGGGCATGCAAGTTGTTTTTGCGTGCCCGCCCGAGTGAACCGCTTCGCCTTTGCTATCTTACAAAACGACAAAGCCCCGTGAAGACAGGTTCACTGCCGCCTTCCGGTTCCCGCCGCCGCTTTGGATGAGTCTTTATAGGAACTTGCGTGAAATATCCAAGGGCAACCGCACTATAAACTGAAAAACGGCAAACCGCCGCCTCGCATTGCTCGTTATTTATATCGAAAATGCCTCGGAAAAATAGCTGGGATTTACGCGATCATTTGGGTAAGATGACGTTTGGGCAAGAAAACCTTGCCAATCCTTTTTCAAACCATTCAGTTTCTGAGACCTCGTGGAGCCAACATGAGAGTGCGTGCCATTTCGTCTTTATTGTTGACTATCGCTCTCCTGCTCGGTTCGACGTTCAATCCGATTTCGCAGTCGTACGCTCAGGCCCCCACGAAGAACTCCGTCCCCGACGCCTTGTTGCGGCAGCTGGAAAAAGAAATCGCAACCGTTCGCGGTCTGGCGTTCAAAACCCCCGTCGCGGCCAAGGTCATCGCCCGGCCCAAAGATTCCCCAAAGGGCGTTCAGGGCTACTACAGCACGAAGGACAAAACCCTCTACCTCTTTGACGATCTGACGAGTTCCTACGAACGCGGCGTGCTTATCCACGAAATGGTTCACGCGCTGCAAGACCAGCATTTTGGCCTGGCCAAATTGCATCAAACCGATTTCGACAGCGACGCAGAATTGGCTCGGGCCGCGTTTATCGAGGGCGACGCAACGCTGACGATGATCGAGATGTTGAAGAAAGATCAGCCCAAAATCACCGCCATGCTCGATACTTCGCTCGAAAAGTCGAAGAACGTGCGAAACGCGTTTCTGTACGGCATGGGCGCACGCTACGTGAAAAGCATCAAAGACAAGGGCGGCTGGGCAGCAGTCAATGCTCGCTATCGCTTCCTGCCCCGCTCCACCTCGGCTATCCTCGCCCCAGGCCTGAGTACCGTGAATCTGGGCCCCGGAAAAGCCGTCGGCGCTCTTGCGCTCATCCAAAAATTCTCCGATGTCCCGGAAGCCAAGCCGCTAATCGTCCACGCAGCGCAAGGACTGCTCGGCGATCGCGCCATTACTGACGGAAATGTCGCCAACGTTTGGCAGGCCGCTTTCGATACACCTCAGCAGGCCCAACGTTTTGCGGAGGCGCACAAGGCATTCATCACCGCAAAACGGCCCGAGTTTCGCGCGACGACAACGCCGCACGCCTGGCGTAAAGCCGATGGCGCGATGCTCTCCTTGGTAGGGCGCGGCTCTCGAATCAGCGTCGTCGAAGCGCCCACGGAAGCCGCCCTTCGCGCCGCCATCGATCGATTGGAAGGCACGCCCGATCTGGACATTTGGAGCGCCAAGGAACGCCGATCGATCACGTTCGGAGAACTCGTTGATCGATTGATGGAATCGGAAATAATCTGCGTGGGCGAAGGGCACGATAACGAAATCTGCCATCGCATTCAGCTTCAAATCATCAAGGCATTGCATGCAAATGATTCAAGACTCGCCGTGGGAATGGAGATGTTTCAACGCCCGTATCAGAGCCACCTCGACAAATTCATTTCGGGTGCGATCTCCGAAGACGACATGCTCAAGGCCACGGAATACCAAACTCGCTGGGGCTATCACTGGTCGTTGTACCAGCCGATCGTCGATTTCTGCCGGCGAAATACGGTTCCCGTGGCGGCTCTGAATGCGACTCAGGAGATGACACGTAAAATCTCCAAAGGTGGTTATGCAAAGCTGAACGACGAAGACAAGAAGACGCTGGGACCGATCGATTTTCATGTAAAAGCCCATCGCGATCATTGGTATGAAACTCTCGCGAAAATGCACGGTAATACCAAGGTCAGCGAGGATCAAAAAGAACGCTCCTATCAAGTCATGACGGTGTGGGACGACTACATGGCCGCCAGCGCGGCCGCGTTCCAATCAGCACGAAACGTTCGCCGAATGGTCGTGCTCGCGGGCAGCGGACACATCGACCTGGGCTTCGGCATCCCGCAACGAGCCGCCAAACGCACGGGAGGCCGCGCTGTCACGGTGCATGTGGCTCCCGGCGGCGACTTTGGCAAGCTGAGCAAGAGCCCGCCGACGGATTATGTCATTGTCGTCCGTTGATGGAAAGGAGTTGCGATGCCGCTTTCCGACGACTTCAAGTGTCTCATGCAAGACGTGTTGGCCGGCTCCGACGATGCCGCGTCTCGGCTATTTCGCGACTACCATCGCCTGGTACTTGCCATGATTCGCCGACAGCTTGATCGGCGCGTGCGAAAGCGGTTCGATTCGATTGACGTGGCCCAGGACGTTTGGGTGTCGTTCTTCGCGACGGCTCCGGAGAAACGCCAATTCGCTAATCGTCAGGCGTTCTTCGCTTTTCTCGGCGCCTTGGCGCGGAACAAAGTCGTGGACGAGACGCGCCAACAGCTTGACGTGCAAAAAAGGGACATCTCAAGGGAGCAATCGATCGACGACTCCAAGGCGTTCAACAAGGATCAACTTCGCGACCCCGCGCTGACACCAAGCCAGGTGCTCATAGGCGAGGAAGCCTGGAGTTCGTTCCTCAGAAAACAACCCATTGTCAATCGCCGAATTTTTATTCTGCAACGCCAGGGTTTCGGTACGACGGAAATCGCCAAGGAAACAGGCCTTCATCCGCGGATGGTTCGGCGAATTTTGAAAGCAAGCAAAGACGAGGCAGCGAAATGACCGTGAACTTGCATAAAGAACGATCGCCTGTACAAGAGGCGTCGGCGGATTGGGCCGTTGGTTCGCCGTCCGCGCAGAAAAGCGACCGCGCCTACGATGCCTACCTCAGCTTCCACCGCATGAAAGAGGCGGGACTCGCTCCGAGCCTTGAGGAATTTTGCGCGAGGTATCCCTCTCTAAAAACAGATCTGTTTGACCTCCTGAAATTGGACGCAAAACTCGAAAATAACCCTCATCTCGTCGATGACCGACTCGATGTCGCCTGGCCTATTGCCGGCGACCTATTCTGTTGTTTCCGACTGTTGCGCGAGCTCGGCCGCGGTGGATTCGCTCGGGTATTTTTGGCGGTGGACACCTCGCTTGGCGGTCGCCCCGTCGTACTCAAGATCTCGGCGGCGAAATCGCCCGAGGCACAGCTGCTCGGGCCGATCGATCACGCCAACGTCGTCGCCGTCCTCTCGACCCATACCGAGGAAGCCACCGGTTTGATCGGCGTTTGCATGCCCTACGAAGGCACGGCAACACTTCAGACGGTTTTGCGAGCTCTCGGCGCCGGGAAAGACCGATTGCCGTCGGCCAAGCACATCTTGGACGTGATACAGGCGAGCGAGTTACCCAGCGACCCGGACGCACCATCGAGACCGATCGCGAAGGTATTGCGCAACGGCAGCCCGGCGGAGGGAATCTGTCACCTTTTCGCGCAGGTCGCCGACGGGTTGGCGCACATACACGGCCGCGGGATATGTCATCGCGACCTGAAACCGTCCAATATTCTGCTTCGCCGAGATGGGACGCCGATTCTGCTCGACTTTAATCTCTCGACAGGGATTCAAGCCGAGGCCGCACAGATCGCGGGAACCGTACCGTACATGGCGCCTGAAATTCTTCGCGAACTGACAGCGTCGCCCACAGGCGCCTCAAAGCCTGACACGCGAGCCGACATTTACGCGCTGGGTGTGATTCTGTACCAGTTCGCAACGGGTAAGCACCCGTTCGGAGACGTGAATTCCGACCTATCGATCACAGACCAAAGCAGGGAACTGCTCAAGCGTCAAGCCGTTCCGCCGATCGATCCTGCCAAGCTCAATCCAGCAATCGATCGGAGCCTGGCCCAGCTGATTCTACGCTGCCTGCGGCCTAACCCCAACGACCGCCCCGCGAGCGCGGCTGACATCGCCTCGGCACTGCGCCGGCGTTTTTCCTGGCACCGACGGGCCTGGCATGCAATCGTCAGTCGTCCTGGTCTGGCGGCAGCAGCGGTCGTCGCCTCGTTGACCGTCGCCATCGCTGCGGGGGGCAACCTGGCGAACCAGCCGGACTACAAGGATCGTTGCTATACGGAGGGCATTTCTCTGGGCAAAAAGGGTGAATATCCCGAAGCGATCAAGAAATTCAACGAGGCGATCGCCAACGGCCTGCAAGGCGCACGCCCGTTCGTCGCTCGTGCTGCCGCCCTGCAACGTCTAGCGGAGAAGGAGCCCGCCTATTTCCAGAACGCCCTGGCCGACCTTCGAGAGGCAGACGCTCGAGAATCGTCCGGTGAAATCAAAGCCGGCATGGCCTACTGTTTACTTCGAATGCAACAATATCAACCGAGTATCGCCCTCAGCGAGGATGCGCTTAAACTCGGTTTTGATAGCGCCGAGGCCCACGCAAATTACGGTTTCGGACTTCTCAGGCTGGGGAAAATGCAACAGGCCAAAATCGAGCTTGATCTCGCCCTTCAGAAAAAGCCGAACCTTCGTTCCGCACTTCACGCTCGCGCCACCGTGGGATACACGCTTGCGCTGATGGAGATCGGCAAGCTCAAGCTGGGCGAGAAAAACTCGCCAGAGGCGGGCGAGCTTCGCTATTCGATCGAGTGCATGACAAAAGCGGCACAGCTGGGCGACCGATCAGCGACGGCCTCACTGGTGCTCGCCCGACTTCACGGACTTGCGACCAGGATCGATCTGAAGGAAAGAACACCGATGCTGACGCACCTTCGGGCTGCCATGGAAGCGGGCGCCGGCGAAGACGCCCCGCAGGACATCATCTTCGCGCCGTTTCAGGGTGACACGGAATTCGCTGAAATCGCCAAGATCCGGCCGCAGCGACGCGCTTCTTCGCCGGTATGCCACGCCGATCCGCTGGGCACAATCCTCGCGAAATAGTTCGGGCGAGTTTTCGCCTTATTCAGCTGCAGCTTCCTTGGACCCGACAATCGTCAAGTTCATGCCGATTTGCACCGTGACAGGCGTCTCACCGATCTTGACGCTCATTTTGCCGTTGAGATACCAGCCTAGCGAACCGGTCGAGAATTCCTTGACCTCCGCCATCATCGGGATGCCGCCAATGACGACTTCGATCGCCTTCGCGGTTTCGCGGAATTGTTTCTTCGTAACGGCACAAGTTGTTTTTGCAGCCACAACACACTCCTTTGATAAATGAATACCCGGTGACTCCAATACGTCATAAGATGATCGGAGGTATTCTACGAACAGCCCTGTTATATCCGCACCATAAGCGGTAATGAACGCGTCCGGAGGCCTCCCATGCGTCCCATTTTGATGGGAATGATGGTGTTTATATTGAATCTGGGCTGTTCGTCGCAGCCCGACGTCCCGCCAGCGCCCGTCGCAACGAAGGAATGCGCCGATGGCGAATGTTGCTCACAAGCGACGCGCGGCAATATTTTGAAGCAGAGTCTCGCCCGAAAGTCGGCTGACAATCCTGAAGCAAAGTGATTTCGCCTCGCAGAGATCATGCGAGGTTCCTGTTTTCCAATCGGAGGAAGTTTGATGTTTCGTATTCGTATTCTCGCGGCCTTGGTTGCCGGCGTGGCATTGGCAGTTGCAGGCGTTCAGGCGGGCGGTGCGTTGAAGTCCGGTCCGCAGACCGGCCAAGAGGTTCCCGGACCGTTCCATCCCCTCAACGTGACCGGCGAACAGGCGGGCAAGAAGGCTTGCCTTTACTGCTCCAACGGCGCTAACCCCGTCGCCGTCGTATTCGCCCGTGAAGCGACTCCAGCCGTTGCCAAACTGCTCAAGCAACTCGACGACGCCACCGTCAAGAACGGCAAGGCCGAAATGGGCAGCTACGCCGTCTTCTGCAGCGATAAGGACGGCCTCGACAAGGCCTTGTCCAAGCTGGCAGCTGAGCAGAAGCTGAAGAAACTCGTACTCTCGATCGACAATCCCGCTGGCCCGAAGAGCTACGCGATCGCCAAGGACGCTGACGTGACCGTCCTGCTCTACCACGACTTCACCGTCAAGGCCAATCACGCCTTCCGCAAGGGCGAACTGACCGACGCGACCATCACCAAGGTCGTCGCCGACGTGTCGAAGATCGTCAAGTAATTGTCTGAATTCTCCCCCCCGCAGAACGCCGTTCGATGCCAAGCAAGGCATAGACGGCGTTCTCTTTTTCACGTCAGTTTTTTTACTCACCTAGCTTCCCGATGCGACGACTTCGTCAGACGTTAGATGATACGGTCGCTGTCCATCGACTTTCTTTTTTTCCGTCGCGCCGCTGGACGCAGGCGCGGATAAATCCGTGGAACAACGGGTGAGCCTTCGTCGGTTTTGATTTGAATTCGGGGTGGCATTGCACGGCCAAGAACCAGGGATGGTTTCGCAATTCCACGATCTCGACGAGTTTGCCGTTGGGACTGGTTCCCGTGACTACGAGGCCATTCGCCTCAAACTGGCCTCGGTACTGATTGTTGACTTCGAAACGATGCCGATGGCGTTCCTTGACTTCCACCGTGCCATAGGCCTTATGGGCAAGGCTGCCAGGCGTGAGAACGCAATCGTAGGATCCGAGCCTCATCGTACCGCCCTTGTCGGTGATGCAGAACTGTTCGTCGAGCATGACGACGACCGGATGCGACGTCTCGTGGTCGAATTCGGTGCTGTTGGCGTCTTTCAGATTGCATACATTCTGCGCGAATTCGATGACGGCGCATTGCAACCCGAGGCAGATGCCGAAGAACGGCACGCTGCGTTCGCGGGCATAGCGGATGGCGTCAATCTTACCGTTTGAGCCGCGGTAATCGAAACCTCCGGGCACGAGAATGCCGTCGAGCCCGGCGAGGATGCGCTCGGCGCCTTCGCGCTCGATTTCCTCCGCTTCGATCTTGCGGATGACGACGCGCGTATTCTCGGCTATGCCGGCATGATCCAGCGATTCGTAGATCGACTTGTAGGCATCGTTGTGTTTGATGTACTTGCCCACCACGCCCACTTGCACTTCGTGAGTCGGCATGCGCATGCGAACGAGCATGTCGCGCCAGCTGCTGATATCGAGCGGCTTGGCTTTCAGCTGTAACTTATCGACGATCAGCTGATCGAGGCCGTTATCGACCAGGCTCACGGGCACCTCGTAAATGCTGAAGTCTTTGTCGCGCTCCTCGATGACGGCCCGCGCTTCGACGTTGCAAAATAGTGCAATCTTGTCGATGTCGTGCTTGGAGATTTCGCGCTCGGTTCGGCAGATGAGGATATCCGGTTGAATACCGATCTGCCGAAGCCGTTCCACGGAATGCTGCGTCGGCTTGGTTTTCATTTCGCCGGCGGCCTTGAGATACGGGATCAGCGTGAGATGAATGTAAAGCACGTTCGCCTTGCCGATATCGAGCGCAAACTGCCGAATGGCTTCGAGGAATGGCAATCCCTCGATATCGCCGACGGTTCCGCCGATCTCGGTGATGACGACATCGACGTCGTCATTGACGAGTTTCCTGATGCCTGCCTTGATCTCGTCGGTCACGTGTGGAATCACCTGGACGGTTTTGCCCAGGTAATCGCCCTTGCGTTCCTTCTGGATGACGGTCTGATAAATCTTTCCGGTTGTGTAATTGCAGTCGCGAGTGAGCGGGGCGTTGGTGAAGCGTTCGTAGTGGCCCAGGTCGAGATCGGTCTCGGCGCCGTCGTCGAGTACGTAGACCTCGCCGTGCTGATAGGGCGACATGGTTCCGGGATCGACGTTGATGTAGGGATCGAATTTTTGCAGCCGAACGCGAAGTCCACGCCGCTCGAGCAGCATGCCGACGGAAGCACTGGTGAGGCCCTTGCCAAGCGAACTGACGACACCTCCGGTAACGAAAATATGCTTGGCCACGCTAAGAACTCCGAAAGGAAAAAAATGCAGGCGTCACCATACATGATATGGACGCGGTTTGTTGGCTTCAAAAAAACTCACGCAACCGCGAGCGGATTCATGAGGGAGTTTGGATGGCCGAGCGTAGGCTCGCCATCCCAATCTCGCGACATGCGCCTGCTCACGATTGCGTGTGTGCGATTACCACGATCTACTAAGTGTCAAGCGTCCCAAGATCTCGGAACGCCCGCCGATCACTTCTTTTTGCCTTTCTTTTCTTCGTTCTTCGTTGCTGGCTCGGCGCCCGGCGGGAGGAGCGAGCGGACAATCTGGGCGTTGGCGCCATTGTAAACGCGGACGACGCCGTCCTGCCCGCCAGCGGCGACCACGCTGCCGTCGGCACTGCATGCAACCGCGTAGACGAAATCGGTCGCACCGGAGAAAGTGCGTAGCGCGCCGCCGTTAGCCGCGTTGAAAGCCTTGACGGTGTTGTCGCCGCCTGCAGTGAGGAATTCGGTCTTTTTGCCAATGAAAAGCAAACGCGTAACCTGCTTGGAGTGAGCGTTGATGGTGCGAGCTTGCTCGCCCTTTTCGAAGTCCCAGACCTTGACGGTGTTGTCGCCGCCTGCAGAGGCGATTAATTTGCCATCAGGCGACCAACCGACATCGAGAACGTGATGGGTGTGGCCTTCGAACGACTTGACGAACTTGCCATCCGGAATCGTCCAAACCTTGACGAACTTGTCAGCGGCGCCGGTGGCGATCATCGGCGGCATCGGAATGAGCTTCACGTCCTTGGTGTTCTTCGGATCTTTGGGTTTGTAGTTCGGGTCGTTGTACTTCACGTCCGGCGGACTGAAAGCGATGCCATACACCGTGTCGGAATGGCTATTCTTGATGTCGGTGATGAGTTTCCACGAACCGACCTCGAAAATCTTGACTTCGCCTTCTACCGTCGGCTCGCCGCCCGCAGTGGCGAACATCTTGCTGTCTTGCGAAAATGCGATCGACACAACAGCGTGGGCGAAGCCGGTGATCTTGTGGCGAAGTTCGCCCGTCAAGGCATCCCAGATGCCGATTTCGCGAAAGCTGCCGCTGACGAGGTACTTGCCGTCCGGCGACCAGGCCATCGATTCAACGATCGACACGTGCGCTGCCTGAATTGGCTTGCCATCCGGCGCTTTCAATCCTTGGGCAATCAGCGAGCGAATATGGTTACCGGTGGAGGAATCATAAATGTGAATCTGATTGCTTCGGCCTGCGGCAATGGCGGTTTTGTCAGGGCTGACCGCGACGGCGCGGACAACCTTAATGCTCGCCGGCGGGGCGAACACGATCGGATCCTTGCGTTTGCGGATCGTCGTCGGGGCTTTCGCACCCTGATCGATCCAAAGTTTGATTAGCGCGACTTCTTCCGCAGTGCAGGGAACCTCGCCGCGCGGCGGCATGTACGGCTTCTGCGTGCGCTGCACCACCTTGTAAAGTAGGCTGTCGCCCGATTTACCCGGCTTGACCGCTTCGCCTCGTTTGCCGCCCTTAATCAACGCTTCATAGCTGCTCAGATCGAGTTTGCCTTCCTTGATGTTGCCGGAATGGCAGACGAAACAGCGTTTCTCGAAGATCGGCTCGATGACTTCATACGTCACCGGATCTTTGCGATTGAGCTTGATCTCTGGAATCGGGCCGACCTCTTTCGTGTTTTGCGCGAATGCCGTAAATGGCGTAAGAGCGACGAACGTGAGACTGAACAAGAAACGCATGGTAAACTCCCAAGGTGGTATACCGATCACACATCGGCGTTCACGAGGCTCGCAACGCTGATTCGCGAACGGTTTGATCCGCATCACTAATTTACGAAAAACAGCTTCCTGACTTGTCCTTGCCGCTTGCGGCTATGCGCTCAGCATGGTGCCGAGTTGAGCGCTTAGCCGCAAGCGGCAGAACGCGGAAGATGTTATTTGAACCTCCCTAACATCACGCTCCGCGTGATCCGTGCACGCATTCTTTTGACTACTTGGCAATGTTCACATTGATCTTCGTTTCGTGGACCAAGGTGACGTTGCCATTGACGACTGCGGTGGCGCGAACGATCAGGTTCTGCAAATTTCCAGGGGGGGTACCGCCGACGATACGCAGGGTCATTTTCGCTTCGTTCGTTCCCGGAGCGATGGTGATCTTGTCGGCCGACAAGCCCTTTGCGTTAGGCGGCAATACAAGTTCGACTTTGAAGGCGTCGTCATAGTTGAACAGACGCGCGACGCGGACGGAGATCGCGCCCTCCGCACCCGTCTTGATGGTCGGGTTGGCATTGTCGACCGTGAGCGTCGCTACCTGCTTCGGAAGAACGGTGACTTGCACAGGCGTCGAGATCAAGATCGTGTTCACGCCTTTTCCCTTTGGATTTGGCGAAATCGACGCGAATCCGCGGAACGTGACGTTGTAAGTTCCAGGGACCGTGTTGGCTGCAACAGTCAGGACCGCTTTGAGGTCATCCTTGCCCGGCGCGAAGGTCAGGTTCGCAAACGTCATGCCCGTCGGCAGTTCGCCGGGAATCGTGGCGACCTGGAAATTTGCTTTGAACTCCGGGAACGATCGCGTCAGTTTAAGCGGAATCTCGATCTTGTCGCCAAGGGAGACCGCCACCTGTCCCATCGTCGCCGTCAGCTTTCCTGGCGCCTTGTCGCGAACGGCGAGAGCGAGATCGGAATTCAACCGCGTGATCGTCGGGATATTCTGCTGATTCGGAACGCCCCAAACGACACTGGCCGGGCGAGCCTCGTGAACCACTTTCGCCCCGTTGATGACAGCCGTGCCGACGACCTTGACGAACCCGGTGTATTCGGGAGCGTTGTCGGCGGCGGCGACGACGAGTTGCGTCAGCTTCATGTTGCCCGACAGGACTTGTGGCACGGACGTGACGCCTGTCGGCAATCCTTCGATACTCAAGGTGATATCGCCTCGAAACCCATCGCGCCGAAGGGCGTATACAGTGAAATGCTGCAACCCGCCCTGCCCCAGACGGCAGGAATCGGGACGCTTCTCATCGGAGGGCATGACGATCAACCGAAAATCAGGCTGCTCTGGAGTAATGCGCACGCGATACATGTGCGTCGGATCAGCCTGGTTGTCTCCCGTATGGCTCGCTAACATCAGGTGATACTTGCCGTCCGCCGGCGCGACGAATCGGTAGGGCAGAGGATCTCGGTTGGCTGTGTAGAACCCGAAACTCACGGAGTCGGTCGTATCGTCTTGCAAGACCATTTCTTGCTTGGTGGCGAGATTTCTAAGAACGAAGTACATGTCCGTCGGCGCCCCGAGACGATGACTCAGGACCTCGATCATCAACACGTCGCCTTTTTTCGCGTCGAAGACATACCAGTCGCGATCACGTTTCTTGTCGATACGACCGGCGATTTCGCACGGTACGGAAACAGCCTGGGCCTTCTCAGGAGTATCGTTGTCGTCATTTTCGATGATGACGGGAGCGCTGGCGTAGCCAATCAACTCGCGATTGGAGACGCCCATCGGCCCCTTGATGCGGTACTCGAATCCATCGAGCGCCGCCAACAATGGCGAAACGGATCCCGTGAACTGCAACTGCGATTTCACACCAGGTCCGCCGGGAGCAGTGATGGATGCGGTCGCCTTCTCAAGCGTCACGCCATTGATCACGGCCGACGGATCGAGTTTGCCGCCTGGCAGATTTCGGCCATAGACGGTGACGGTTGCGGTCTTCCCTGGCTCGATCACGGGCGGGAAAACGGCATCGATGTAAGGCATCGCTGCCACGGTCAAGCGATAAAAGTAATCGACGCCGCCAGCGGTGTAGGTAAATTTATTGAGCCGAACAAGATAATCGCCGTCTTCAGGAATCGTGAGGTCGGCAATACCGTCGGAACCCGGCGAGGGCCGAAAATATGACAGTTCTTTGCCGCCAGCGCCGAGAATGCGAATCTCGGGATCGAGCTTGCTGTCGATGCTTGCCGTCGCACAACTCACCAATATCCGCTGGCCCTTCTTGGCGGGAAAGCTGAAATAATCGACATCCGTAGCCGCGGCGATGGTGCCGTTGATGGTTGTGCCTGGCTCGATTTTCTGCGCCTGTTCAACGTCGTTGTTGGGTTCCTTCTCGGCGACTTCGTTCAAAACGCCGACCACGAATCGCCGAGGATTGCTGATACCGTTCTTGTTGACGAGTCGCGCATCGTATTCTCCCGGCGGCACATCGGCCGCGATCGTAACTGAGAATTTGGTGATCGCCGGCGGCCCCATCTTCTTCGGATCGGGTTTCGTCTTCGCTTTGGGATCGACAGGCGGGGGCGGCGGAACGATCGGTACGCCCTTGATCCCCGGATGATTGAATAGCAGCGTGTCCGGTTGTTCAACCTCGGTGCCCGAGAAGGTCACCTCGAGTGTCGTGCCGACTTTGCCTCCGGTCGGCGACAGAGTGTTGAGACGCGGCACGGGCCATTGATTGCCGTTGACGATTTGCGCGTGAACCGGAGTCGCCAACACGGTTAACGCGACGCCAATCGCCAAAATCAAAATACTGCTGCGGATTTTCACGGAATTCACTCCTTCGCAAGCACGCTCCGAGGAGACGGTCAAGCCAAAGCGGACTCAACGCGATCAGGGTTTTCGCGCAGGCCCAAAAAAAGGGTCAACCATTCGAGGAGGAAGGAACATCGACCGGGCGGCTTGCAGTTGGAATATAATTTAATCGCTTCGCTTACGGAAATCAAGCATCTAATTGAGAAAAGTAAAATCCGGTCCGCGTCTATCGACTGAGTAACAAGCGAATATTCATGCTGAGCCTTATTTAAATTCCCTCGAATGAATCCTCGGCGATTTCAATCACATTTTCCTTGACTCCGCCAACAAGACCCTTTACCTTCATTTCATCATATCTTCACGAGGTCGGTGCAATGAGTCGAATTCAGCTGCAGGTCCGCTCCGAGGTTGCCGAGGCGATTGCAAAAAAACGGCCTGTCGTGGCGCTCGAATCGACGTTGATCGCACACGGCCTGCCGTGGCCTCTGAATCTCGAGACTGCGTATGCCGCCGAGGCCGCCGTTCGGGCCGAAGGCGCCGTGCCTGCGACGATTGCCATCCTCGACGGAAGACCGACGATCGGCCTGGACGAGCAACAGCTGCACGCATTGGCGGAGCAGACGAGCGTCGTCAAGGCCAGCCGGCGCGACCTCGGCGCCGCCATCGCACTCGGCCGCACCGCATCGACAACGGTCGCGGCGACGATGACGCTCGCCCATCGCGCGGGGATTCGGCTCTTCGCCACCGGCGGTATCGGCGGAGCGCATCGCAACACGCATCCGTGGGATATCTCCGCCGACCTCGTCGAACTCGCGCGCACGCCAGTCGCTGTTATTTGTGCAGGCGCGAAGAGCATCCTCGACATTCCGCGCACGCTCGAGATTTTGGAAACGCAAGGCGTGCCCGTTGTCGGATTCGGTACCGACGAATTTCCCGCCTTCTATGTCCACTCCAGCGGCGAACCGGTTTCCGCACGCGTGGACACACCTACTGAAGCCGCCACGCTCTTCGACGCTCACTGGTCGCTCGGCGGCGGCGGCATCGTTCTCGCGCAGCCTGTCGAACGCCATGCCGCCCTCGACCCGGGCGACTTCCTTGCCGCTCTCACGGAAGCCGAACGGCAGGCGATGGGCGTCGGCGTTCGCGGCAAGGAGTTAACGCCATTCCTGCTGACGCGATTGGCGGAAATCACCGAAGGCCAAACGCTGCGAGCTAACCACACGCTTGTGATCGCCAATGCACGCCTCGCCGCCCAGGTAGCGGCAAAATATTGCAATGCAGAGATATGAATCGAATCGGCGAACTGGGAGTGTGAGCCACAATAACTCATTACTGATGCGTGGTATAATTGCTATTCTCGCTCGCCAAGAAACACCTGCCTCTCGACTGAACGTAGGAGAGATCATTTATGCCAAAGAAGATCGATTGGATGTACTTTCGCAAGTCCTGAACGTCGTGCAAGAAAGCTCAAGGGTTCCTTGAGCAGCACGTGGCCGAGGTTAGCACGGTTGTGGACGCGAACAAGGTCAAGCAAGGGCGTGCGGAGGCCCTCGCCCTGGCGAAACAGGCGGACGTGATCCACGTCGCCAAGGGCAAGAAGATCGTGACGCTCGACCTTCTCGCCGATCGGCCCGACGACGATGCATTGGTTACATTGCTGTTAGGGCCGACCGGGAACCTTCGGGCGCCGACCATTCGGCAAGGCCGAACGCTCTACGTTGGCTTTCACGAGGACGCCTACGCCGGCATCGTCGGGAAGTGACTCGCGGCAAGCAAAACCGTACAATGACCTGAAACACGGAATGTCCACCGGTGGTATTTCCTCGGTGTGGTCACTCATCGTGCTCCGCTTTGGTGGGATGGTGCGCAACTCATGATGGAAGTGAAGGATGTCACGAAGCACTACCCGCAAGGGGCGCGCATCGTCAAGGCGTTGCAAGGCGTGAGTTTGCGCATCGAGACCGGTGAATTCGTTTCGATCATGGGACCGAGCGGATCGGGGAAATCCACGCTGATGCATCTCCTCGGCGCGCTCGACACGCCAACCTCGGGCGAAGTCTACTTTCACGGGCGAGCCCTTCATTCGATGTCCGACCGCGAGTTGGCGGCACTTCGCCGCGAGCGCGTCGGCTTCATTTTCCAGTTCTTCAATCTGCTGCCGACGCTCAAGGCGGTGGAGAACGTCGCCCTGCCATTGCTTCTCGGCGGCGCGAGCCGGGCCAAGGCGATGATCCCAGCGTATGAAGGGCTTGAGCGCGTCGGCCTTCGCGATCGGGCCGAGCATTATCCCGACGAGATGTCCGGCGGCGAGATGCAGCGCGTCGCCATAGCGCGGGCGCTGGTCATTAACCCTGAAGCGGTCTTGTGCGATGAGCCGACGGGCAATCTCGACTCGAAGAATAGCGAAGACATCCTAAAACTGCTCGCAAGTCTCCCCGAAGTCGGAAAACGCTCGGTGGTGATGGTCACGCACGACGCCCACGCCGCGACTTTTGGCGACCGCATCGTGCACATCCGCGATGGTCGAGTCGAGTCCGAAGAGCGATTCAAGAAAAAGGTGTCAGGACCCTTTTCACCTGAAAAAATACTCGAAGGAGCGGGGAAAAAAGGGTCCTGACACCTTTTCCTTTTTATGTTTTCACTTTACCGCACGCTAAGTCTACGCTACCTGTCTCGCCGCTGGTTTCGCGCGATGCTGATCGTCGCAAGCATCATGCTCGGCGTCGGCACGCTGGTCGCCACGCAATCGCTGAGCGAAACCATGTCGAAGGCGACGCTCGCCTCCAGCAACCCGATGGCGGGGACGATCGACCTCATCATCACCAACGGCGAATTTCCAATCGAACGCAGTCTGGTCAAGGAACTTGAAGGCGTTTCTGGCGTGACCGAGGTCCATGCGAAAATCTTTGGCCAAGCACGCATCGTGATCGGCGAGAAAAAAATTCCCGTGATGGTCATGGGATTCGACATCACAAGCGACAGCAAGAAGGCGGGCTCCTTCGAGGAACACTTTCGACTCGACAAAGATACCAACGAACTTTATGGCCGCTGGGCCGCGATTATCGCAGCGAACAAGGCTGCCGAGATGTTCGGCATGCCGGAGGCCGTGATGATTCCGGCGATCCTTGGCAAACAGCTTGATATTGACCTGGAGAGCGAGCCAACCGCGAATCAGCCTGGCCATAAGCAATTCGATCTGGAAAAGAAGGAACGATTCAAACTCACCAGTGTCGCAGCCGTCGAGCCGAAGGACGCCAATAGCAATCTGGCGGCATTCGCGGGTTATCTTGTGATCCTCGACATGGAGAATGCGGCGAAGGTGCTTGGCGTGCCCGCCGGCAAAGTAAAACGCATCGACATCGCGCTTCAGCCAGGAGCGGATGTGAAAAAAGCCCGCGCCACTATTGAAGAAATCCTCCGGAATCGCGCTCACGTGCGGACTATGGAAGAGCAGAATCAATCGCTGCAAAGCGCCATGGTCGGCATGAAGACCGGCTTTTCGATGTGCGGCGTGGCGGCGTTGATTGTCGGCATGTTTCTTGTGTTCAACGCACTCTCGGTCTCCGTCGCGGAACGTCGGCATGAAATCGGCATCATGCTCGCTGTCGGAGCGACACGCACGCAAGTCTGGAAACTTTTCGCCGGCGAGGCGATCCTTCTCGGCACCGTCGGCTCGGCCCTGGGCATTCCCGCCGGCGTCGGCTTCGCCTATATAGGTCTGCGTCCCATGCAGGACGCCATCGGCGATATCTTCGCCACCATGAACGCAAAACAGGTCGAACTGACGTGGGAACTCTCGGCCCTGGCCTTCTGCGTCGGCATCCTGTCGGCGCTCGTCGCCTCGCTCGTGCCTGCGGTCCAGGCGGCCTACGAGAAGCCGGCCGAGGCGGTGCGGCGCGTGCCCAAGGAACAAGCGATGTCGCATTTCCTCTGGCATGTCGGCGCGACCGGATTTCTGATCCTGGGCGGCATGCTGATGATCCTGTTCCGCGAATCGATGTGGAAGCGATGGGGCACGTATGGCGGCCTCAGCCTGGTAATGATCGGCGCCCTGCTGTCGGCGCCTCTGTTCGCCCAGGTCGCCGCAAGAGCGTTGATGCCGATCTCGCGCCGGTTCTTTCCGATCGAGTGGCGCATCGCTGCCGACAATTTAGTCCGAGCGCCAGGCCGCACGGGGATGGTCATCGCCGCTCTCGCTGCCGGAGTCTGTTTGATTGTCGAAACGGCCGGGATTATCCGCAGCAATCGCGAGACCATCCTTGATTGGGTTGACGATACGATCGCCGCTGACGTGGTCGTCACTTCTGGAAGCCCCGTTGGGTCGGGCGGGCAGAACACGCCGATGGATGAATCGCTTGGCGACAAATTGCGAAAAATGCCCGAAGTCGAAGAGGTCACACCGGTTCGATTCACAACGGAAGTGCTCTTCCGCCGTGAACGAGTCGCCATCATGACGACCGTCGCCGATCGCCACTGGGTGCTCGATCAAAAGCGGCTAAAGAACCACGACCATCTTCATCTCTATCAGCGGATGGAGAAAGAACCGAACACCGTCATCGTGTCCGCGAATTTCTCGGCCATGCATCACGTACACAAGGGCGACACGATCACGCTCAAATCACCCAAAGGCGACGCCACGTTTCTCGTCATCGGCACGATCATCGACTATAGCTGGAACCTCGGCACGATCTTCATGAACCGCAAGGACTACATCCATCACTGGAACGATACCACCGTCAACGTCTTCGACATCTACGTGCGTTCCGGCATCGATCCACGAACCGTGAAAGACAAGATCATCGCCAAGCTCGGCGGTCCGCACGACCTACACGCACTCACCCGCGAGGAACTCAAGGACCACATCAAGGCGATGATCGAAAAACTCTACAGCATCGCCATTGGGCAGGAGATCGTCGTCGTCCTCGTGGCGGCCCTGGGCGTCATCACTGCGCTGCTCATCTCGGTGCTCCAGCGCCGCCGCGAGATGGGTTTGCTCCGAGCGATCGGCGCATCGCAGGCGCAGGTCGTCTATCTGGTGCTGGCCGAGGCGGCGTTGATGGGCATCATCGGTTCCGTGCTTGGCGTGTTGTTCGCGATTCCGCTACAGTGGTACGCGCTGCAGATCGTCTTTTTGGAAGAGGCAGGCTACAAGTTCCCCGTGTACATTCCCTGGTTGGCGAGCGCAGCAATCGCGTTTTCCGCCATGGCCGTCGCCACGCTGGCAGGCGTGGGCCCGGCGCTGTATGCCGTCCGCGAACGCATTCCCGATGCGATCTCGTATGAATAACCTCCTCGTTTGGCGTTCGCATGACGCCACACGAACGCTATACGAATTCAAGACCACTATTCTCACCGGAGACTCTTGCAAATGGCCGCCACGAAATACCGTTTCACGTTTGGTCCCTGGAATATCTCGCAGGGCCGCGATCCGTTCGGGCCTGAAGTTCGCAAGGAGGTCGCTTTCGCCGCCAAGATTCGCGAGTACAAGAAACTCGGATTCGACGGTGTTCAGTTCCACGACGACGACGTCGTGCCGGCCGACCTCGACGCGATTCAAACGATGAAGGGCGTCGCCAAGGTCAAGAAGATGCTCGAAGGCGAAGGCCTGTTCTGCGAATTCATCGCTCCACGCCTGTGGGAAGACAAACGCACCATCGACGGCGGCTACACGTCGAACAACGCCAGCGAACGCAAGTACGCCATCGAGCGATCCAAACGCGCTATCGACATCGCCAACGCCATCGGCTGTCAGGACATGGTCCTGTGGCTCGCGCGCGAGGGGTCATATATTCGCGAATCGAAGTGCGCGATCACCGCGGTGGGGCGGATCGTCGATGCCGTCAATGCGATGCTCGAACACGACAAGGGCATCCGCATCCTCGGCGAGATGAAGCCGAACGAACCGATGGACCAGGCCTACTGCCCGACGGTCGGCCATTTCATGGGTCTGGTGTATCGAACCGCCGACCCGGCCCGCGTCGGCGTGCTGATCGAGTCGGCGCATTCCATCCTCGCCGGACTCGATCCTTCCGACGACATGGCGTACGCCCTTTGGCACAAAAAGCTCTGGAGCGTGCATCTCAACGATCAGAACGGCTTGAAATACGACCAGGACAAAACCTTTGGCAGCGTCGATCTTCGCCGGGCGTTCAACACCGTGTGGGTGCTCGAACGAGGCGGCTTCGACGGCTGCATCGGCCTGGACGTCAAGGCGATGCGCACGACGAAGCCCGCCGACCAGACCAAGCACCTGAGCAATAGCAAGGCAATCTTCGATCGCATGGTAGATCTGGTTCGCAGTGTCGATGTCGCCAAAATCGAGGCATTCAAAGCGGAGCGCGACTACGAAGGATTGGAGTTGTACATCATGGAACATCTGTTGGGATAAGACTTCACGACGTTGCTTCTCGCGGTTTCTCCGCAAAGGTTACGCCGCGATAGATGGCTGCGAGCGTGAGCTTGACAGGCACGCTCGCCAGCGTGAGCGTCTGGTCGATCCCGCGAAATTCGGTCAATAGCCAACTGTCGTCGGGTTGGCGGACGTAGCGTTCCACGAGCGGTTCGTCCTGCGCGATCAGGATGTATTCCTTCAGCGACGGAATCCGCCGGTAATGCCCCGCTTTGGTGCCGCGATCGTAGCGCTCGGTCGATTCTGACAGCACCTCCATGAGAGCGAGCGGGTTCAGCAGCGTATCGAACACGTCATCTTCGAATTGCGGCTCATTGCAAACGATGATGACATCGGGATACGTGTACAACCCCGTCGCATCGACCTTGACACGCAGGTCGCTCGTCAACACGCGGCATGGCCCATCGTCTATCTCATTTCGCGCTTCATGAGAGATATTGTCTTTAACGAGCGTATGCTCCCAGCTCGCGCCAGCCATTGCGAACATCTCGCCGCGATAGAATTCGCTTTTGAACGCGGCTTTGCGCTCACGAGCCAGGTACTCTTGCGGCGTCAACAACATTATCGGGACCGAGGACATGCGTCACCTCCATTCGGCATATTATACGTAGCGGCGCCAACAACATCGTATCACTCATGGTTTCGGTGTATAATTAGGACGAAATGCGACGTAACCATTTTTCCGGAGCCTGACCATGGACACACCACGAAGGCGACGCTACCCCAAGGAAGAATTCGCCAAGCGTGGCGAGGCGATCTTTGAGAAAGAAATTAGCCCGCAAGTTGCGGGTCTCAACCCTCGCCATTTCCTTGCGATCGACATCGAGACCAGTGAGTTCGAGGTCGATGAAAGTCAAATGGCCGCATGCGACAAGCTGCGGGCTCGTGTGCCCGAGGCGCAGATTTGGCTTCGAAAGGTCGGATCTCGCTTTGCTCGCAGGTTTGGCGGACGAGGAATGGCGGACGGCGCATGATCGTCGGCGTCGTCAATTCCGACCTGTTTAGATTTTCCATCCCAGAATCTGAAACAGAAAAGCTCGGACTGCGGCAGCGAATTCGGCATTGTCCGCAGCCTCATTTAACAATTCTTGTTTTAGCAGTTCTTTCGTAGCGCCGGCGGGATGTGCTTGCCACTCCTCCACCAAGGGTCGTAACCTTTCAAGTCTCCTTTGCCTTCGTTGCAACAGGTCGATTCTATCGAGTTCCAATTTCAGAAAAGTACGCAGCCCCTTCGCATCGCTAACTACAGGAAAAACAGACGGTCCAAGAAACAGGAGGTGAATTGCGGGATCGTCAACGAAAGGATTGATGAGCGGTTCGTCAGGCTTGTAATAGTCACTCTTCTTTGTGTTGCATTCTTTGCAGACAAGCGCTAGATTTTCCCATGCCACGATAAGGTGAGGACAGATGCTGACCGGATCAATGTGATCGGTTTCGCCCGTTGGTAGGAGAAGTTCGCAGTATATACACTTTCCGTAAGAATCGCGCCGAATAGCAGCCTTGATTTTCGGATCGCGGTATCGAAACCGAATGGTCTTGGAAATCTCCCCGCCGCTCGCAATAGCGTCGAGAAATTCCTTTGTCCAATCCTCTGCTTTTTCAACGAGTACGGGTGGCGGTGGGCCTTTGCGCAACCGAATCATTTCTGGGCCCCCGCAACCTTGGCCAATACCTCCGGGAAAAAGTGTCCCATGCCGACGGTGTTCATCTCAGATTTTAGTGTAGCGAGCGACTCTTGTGTTAACGGAACACTTGTGAATTGATTGAGTATGGCATCAATTTTTCGCTGTGCCCATTGCGGGACAGTAGACGGGACACCGAGCACGTTCATTAGAATCTCGTCCGCCGTGCCGGACCTGTTGATCTCAGAAAGCAACGTGCTTTCCACACGGCCTGATTCATTATGCTTAAGAACGTAAACACTGGAATCAACGCAAGACGTAACAATCAAGGGACTATGCGTTGCAACTACAAATTGACAGTGAGGAAACGCTTGGAGCAGGTCCGGCAAGATTCGTTGCTGAAGCGCGGGGTGAAGGTGAGCTTCAGGTTCGTCTATCACGACCACGAATTCCGAATGAATCTGTGAATACAAGTGGATCTGCCATGCCATGTCAATTAATGCTGCGACACCGCCTGAGACCGCGTCGAATGGAAAATCCCCCGCGGTCGTGGACAATAACACGTCCGGAACACGAATCCGAATTCCACGAAAACCTAGCGCCATCGGAAGCACAGTCTTCAATATCTGTTGAAATCCCTCAAATATCTGTACTGCCTCCTCATTTCTCTCGACGGCAACATTTCCATACCCAAACGTCGCAAGTGAAATGAGTGATCGCTTAATCTGATAATTCGGCGTATTCCCGGTGTTGCCCGAGTACGTAAATCGAGTACGCAGTTCTCTCAGGTAAACATCAAAAATCTCTTGTTTCGCATCGAGCTTTACTGGAATCTCCGTGATTTTCTGAAAGATATAGGGTGGGCGATGAGATGGTACGTAGACTCCATTGACTTTCTGCTGCTTTGTGAAGGAAACATCGAAAACCTCGCTTACCGACGCCGGCACGCCCAGTCCCGAGACGTTGCCGTCCGCATACGTAAGGTTCCCGATTGTTTGAGTTGCTTTTCGATTTGACAATGTTGCTGGTTGGCTACCCGTTTCTCCATTTCCCCAGAATCCAGTCCAGTATTCTTTCAAGCCCTGGGCATCAAATCTAGGACTACTCAGGTATTTGAAATCCCATCCCCAATGTCGGTTGAGTAGGTGAAGAAGCGTCGTCTTTCCACTACCATTCGTGCCCGTGAGGACTGTAAGGCGTGGATGAAACTCCACGTCTACATGCGAAAACTGCCGCCAGTTATCGACTGTAAGATGTTTGAACATGAATCAACTCATTCGGACGTTGGTCGTTTTTCTTCCTAATCTATTGTCGTTGGCGCTTGCCAAAGTCGCAAGATTAATTTACGACAAGACGCCAAAACTGCTCGATGCGTGAATTCTCACACCGCCACCACCGGCAGCGATACCGACGCTCCCGTGCGCCAGTCGCTGGCGCTGCGTATCACCTCGTTGTACAGCGTGTCGCGTTCTTTTGGCACTCTGCCGGCTTCCTCGATCAGGCGGCGCAGTTGCGTGACGGTTAGCTCTTGTGGCGTGTCGCTGCCGGCGTCGTGGTAGATCTTTTCGTGGACCACCGTGCCGTCGATATCGTCGGCGCCGTAGGCCAGGGCGAGTTGCGCGGTGGGGATGCCGAGCATGATCCAGTAGGCTTTGATGTGCTGGAAATTGTCGAGCATGAGCCGGGCGATGGCGATCATGCGCAGGTCCATGATCGCGCTGGGTTTTTGCAGCTTGCGATCGACGCCGAGCTTGGTGTTGTCGGGATGAAACGCCAGCGGGATGAAGGTCTGGAATCCGCCGGTGCGGTCTTGCAACTCGCGCAGCTTGCACAGGTGATCGATGCGGTGCATCGGCTTTTCGATATGGCCATAGAGCATGGTGGCATTGGAACGCAGGCCGAGTTCGTGGGCTTCGCGGTGGATGCGCAGCCAGGAGTCGGTGTCGGCTTTGTGTTCGCAGATGATGTCGCGCACTTCAGGATGAAAGATCTCCGCCCCGCCGCCGGGCAGGCTGCCGAGACCGGCGTCCTTGAACTCCGCGAGGATATCGCGCGTCGTGCGGCCCGTCAGCCGAGCGAACCAGTCCCATTCGACGGCGGTGTAGGCCTTGAGATGCAGCCGTGGATGATGCTGATGCACGATCC
>CAZAFH010000076.1:0-39975 GCA_964484265.1 uncultured Singulisphaera sp. | reverse complement strand
TTAGTGTATTTCAACCGCAACGCGAGTGATTTTGCTGAAAAATGATGGCTTACTAACACCCCGCCCGGACCTTGCCTGGCGTGATCGTCGTCGGTAATTGTAAATCGGCGCAGCGGCGAAGCACGACTACGACATCGGGGTATTCTTCTTGAAGTTCCCTTCGCATTGATTGCATGCGTTGACAAGCTCCTGAGTTGTTTATCGCACGATTGGTGATTAGCCAAAGTAAGACATTCATCGCAATGCAACTGACCAGAAACAAAAGCCCAATTCCCCATCCCGCGTTGACAAAACACAACAGGCAAACAACGGGAGTGACGAACAGCGTCAAAATCATCTCGACATTCATCATCGCATTGAACAAGCTTTCGATCCGCACATCGCCAAGAACTGCACGGCGAGTGCATTCTTTTTCAAATTCGTCGCCCCGCTTATTTAGGTCAAACACATCAACATGATAATTGCCCGCTGGTATTTCCGCACCTTTCCCCGCAACGTGCTGAGTGGACCTCAGAAGTTTAACACTGGTGAGATCCTCGTAACACGTCACCAAAAGGCGTCCGCTGGGGACGCATAGCAAAGCATGGGCGATGCTATTCTCGCGGAGTTGCAGAAGGCGATTATCAGGGGATTCGTCAACGTAGATATCGAAATGGTAGAAACCATCGCTATCGGAGAAATAGAAAATGGCCCGACCATCGGAGGATAAAGTATCGATCATCGGATCGAGATTCATAGGCGTAACCGTTCCGGCGGGTACGGCTGCCGAATCGAAAATGATAAACGGATGAACTACCGTGAAAGCGGTCAAGCGAATACGCATAGGGCCACCTCCGCCTACCGCACCGCCCCCACGAGCAGGCTGGCGTTGTGGCCGCCGAAGCCGAAGCTGTTGGAGAGCGCGTAGCGGACACGCATTTCGCGCGGCGTGTTGGGGACGTAGTCGAGGTCGCAGGCGGGATCGGGTGTATGTAGATTGATCGTCGGGTGAACGACGCCGTGCTGAATCGACAGGATCGTGGCAATCAGTTCCGCACCGCCCGACGCGCCGAGCAGGTGGCCGATCATGCTCTTGGTGCTGCTGATGGCGAGTTTGCGAGCGTGGTCGCCGAAGACGCGTTTGACGGCGAGGGTCTCGGCTGCGTCGCCGAGGTCGGTGCTCGTGCCATGCGCGTTGACGTAGTCGATGTCATTCGGGCTCACGCCGCCGTTTTTCAGGGCCGACTGCATGGCGCGCATGGCGCCGGAGCCTTCCGGATGTGGCGCGGTGATGTTGTAAGCGTCCGACGTGCTGCCGGCGCCGAGCAGCTCGGCGAAGATCGCGGCGCCGCGCTTTTTGGCGTGTTCGAGTTCCTCCAGCACGAGAATGCCCGCGCCTTCGGAGAGCACGAAGCCGTCGCGGTCTTTGTCAAACGGCCGGCTGGCAGTCGTGGGGCTGCCATTACGGCTGGACAGCGCGCGAGCGGAAATAAAGCCGCCCAGGCCCATGTAGGTAATCGCGGCTTCGGAGCCTCCGGTGATCATCACGTCGGCTTCGTCCCGTTGCATCGTGTAATAAGCGTCGGCGATGGCGTCGGCGGCGGACGCGCATGCCGTCGAGACAGCCCGGCTCGGGCCCGCGAGACCGAAGTGGATGGAAATATTGCCCGGGGCAGCATTCGGCATCATCTTGGGAATGACGAACGGGCTGACGCCGCGGGGCCCGCCGCCTTCCATGAATTTCGTGTGCTGGTCTTCGTATTCGTTCAGCCCGCCGATGCCGCTGCCGACAATGGCGCCGACACGAATCGGATCGAACTTGAACGTATCAAGCCCGGCGTTCTTCCAGGCCTCTAATCCGGCGACCATGGCGAACTGGGTGAAGCGGTCCATGCGCCGGCACGCCTTGGAGTCGAACCAGTTGTCCGGCTTCCAGTTCTTGACTTCGCCGCCAAATTTGACTTTGAATTCCTTGGTGTCGATTTGTTCGATCAGCCCGATGCCGCTCTTGCCTGCAAGCAAAGCGCTCCAATAGGAAGGGACATCCGTGGCAAGTGGGTTCACGGTTCCCATGCCGGTAATTACGACGCGTCGCCTCATGGCGTGCGGTGCTCCTGGTTGGCGGACGGTTGTTTTGGATTTCGTGTGTGACGGCGAGCGATTCGGCAGATCGATCCTCCCGCGCCGGCGAGACCCGTCTGAGAAATCAAGATCGGGAGAACGCACCTACCGCGTTCCGTAACGAAAATCCCACAGGATCACATGGAGTTCCTGTGGGACAAGATGGCGCGGCAGCAGACCTTAATTGGCGGGCGGCGTGCTGCCACTGCTGCCTTTTTCTCTCAGTTTGGCTTCGATGTAGTCGATCGCCATACCGACGGTTTTGATCTTTTCCGCTTCTTCGTCTGGAATGGTGATTTCGAATTCTTCTTCGAGCTCCATGACGAGTTCGACGATGTCGAGCGAATCGGCGCCGATATCTTCCTGAAACTTGGTGTCCCGCGTGACCTGTTCTTTCGACACGCCGAGGTTGTCGCAGACAATCTGGATTACGCGTTCTTCGGTGGTTGCCACAAATATCTCCTCACATAACGGCTGAACGACTCCAGGCGTCGCAATCGAAACGAACGCGCGCGAAGCCTGGTTGACAGCAGTCAAACCGCAGCAAAGCATCACTGCCACAATGGGTTATGTACCACACGGACGAATTTTAACGCAAGCCCGTTTTCCAGGGTAACCCAGTCCCTGTCGCTCGCCAATCACAATTGGCGTAAAAGAGATAAACTATGAAAAACGCCAAATGAAAAAAAGACCCGTGCTCGGAAATCATTCCGGCGGCCGCAATGCCGAATGGCGAGCCGGAAGCGTCAGCGACCGGAGGGAAATCATTTCGTTCCTCCAGTCGCTCACGCTCCTGGCTCGCCAAAGCCGGGTTACTTGTTGATCGCCGGCATGACGAAGTTCTGCATCACGCCGCTCTTGGTGTTGCGTTCGATGTTCTGGATCGAACTGTCGGTCCAGGTCGGCGGGTAGCTGGTCGGGGCGAAGTCATGCACCGCCACCTGATAGGACGCCGGCCGAACCGCCGTCTGCGTGGACAGGAATTTCTCAATCGCCTTGGCCCGGCGATCGTTCAGCTGATTACGCTGCGCGACCAGTTTTTCCGGAGCCACATTGGCGGCGTACGGAACATCCTGGGCATTTTGCAGGTAAAGCTGCGGGTCGGGAGCGGGTAGTTTGCGCGACAGGTGTTTCAAATGCTCGATACCCATCGCATTCAGGTGATCCGTGGGAGCACCCGTCTTCGGATCGATTTCAAAATGGTAATTCCAGATCGTCTGGTCGAGGACGTGGCCCTTGTCGGCCTGGGCGTTGTGAAGGTCGCGCACGCTTTGCCGCGCAAGCGAGTTGTAACGCTCGGGCCAGCAGGGATCGACAAGCTCGCGATAGTGGTAACAGCCGACGCCGGCAAATAGAAGGGAACCGAAAGCGACTACCGCGGTAGTCTGTCGGATGAATCCTTTCATCTCGTACTCCTGATATGATGGGAACTAGGTTTCATTCCATTCTGCCCATCCGGCTCGCCGTTCGGTGGCGAGCCAGATGGGATTAACACTCTGTTATCGCGGCTTCAGCAGGTTCTCCGCGATATTGATCGCTGCCGGTCCGACCAGCACCACGAAGATGCCAGGGAAAATAAACAGGATCAGCGGGAACAGCAGCTGGACGGCTGTCTTCGCCGCCTTCTCCTCGGCGATCTGCTTGCGGCGAGTCCGCATAGCGTCGGACTGAACGCGAAGCGCCTGGGCGATGCTCGATCCGAATCGGTCCGCCTGAATCAAGATGGCGGCCAGCGACTTCACATCATCGACTCCCGTGCGTACGCCTAGGTCGTGCAACACTTCCCGGCGAGGCCGACCCATCTGCAACTGGAAGTTCGCGAGCGAAAACTCCTCGGAAATCGTCTTCGCGTGTACGCCCAGTTCGTCGGTCACCTTTCGCATGCCAGCATCAAGACCGAGACCGCTTTCCACGCACACCACAAGTAAATCCAGGGCGTCGGGCAGAGTCAGGAAAATTTCTTCCTGCCGTTTGCTTCTTAAGTACCAGAGCACGATGCTCGGCATATAAAAGCCGATGCCCGTGACAAGGACGACACCCTGCAACATCTTGAAACCGAACGGACGACCAGGCACGAATATCGCCAGCGAGATCAGGAAACAGACCGCGAGGCAGAGGATGCGGATGCCCGAGTACACCATCGGAGCCGCATCAGATCGAAACCCGGCGTTCGCCAGTTTGGTCTTCAGGGCGTTTTGTTCGATCTCGGTTTGCGGCATCAGCGGCTTCGAGATCGACTTCACTGCGTCCGCCAGGCCTTGCAGCTTGTTCGTCTTGGCCTTGGTCGGATCCTCCATGTCCGCGAGCGATTGTGGCCGACTCAGCCGCGACAGGCGGTCGAGGGCCTGACTGTTTCGATTGGAAATCATGGACAATAATGCCCAGATTGCCGCAACGATCCCGGCAAACACCAGAAGCGGGATCATATCTTCAATGCCAAGGAATGCGAAGAGCATGGGACTCACCTCACGAGGGTTTCGCGAGAGCTTCCTTTGCCGCTGCATTCCGAAGAATCATTCTGAATGATTTATTCGTCATTCGCGGCAAGGTTTCTTTACTCTCACTTACCAGAAATTTTGCTTTTACCTGTTTTGACCAGTTCGTGTTTACTTCGCCTTGAATGGCGGGCTAGTTGCGGCTTACACCTTGATGTTGATGATGTGGCGAATCACCAGCGCTCCGACGAGCTGCATCACGAGGGCGGCGACGCTCATCTTGACGCCCAGCGGATGCGTCCACAGCTTTTCCACATAGTCGTACTTGATGTGGAGCATCGTGAGAAACAGCACGAAGGGCAACGCGATCAGGATGACGCCCGACAATCGGCCTTCCGCGGTCAACGCCTTGACCATGCCCATGATCTTGAAGCGTTCGCGGATGACGTAGCCGATCTTGTCGAGGATTTCCGCGAGATCGCCACCCGTTTGACGCTGAATGCAAACCGACGTGACAAAGAAGCGCAGATCGAGGTTCGGCACGCGCTCGCACATCGACTTCAACGCTTCATCGATCGGGATACCAAGGTTCTGCTCCTCATAGACGCGATTGAATTCGTCGGCGATCGGCACGGGCATTTCCTCGGCGACGACGTGCAATCCCGCCGCCAGGCTGTGACCAGCTCGCAACGCTCGGGCCACCAGTTCCAGCGCTTCGGGCAGCTGCGCTCCGAACGTCTTCAGTCGGCTTGCTCGTTTGTGCAACAGCCAGGCGAAAGGCACGGCAACGAACAGCAATCCCAACAGCGGCGCGAAATAGATCTTGACGCCTGCCATCCAGCTTGCCGTCATGCCCAGAGCGCCAAGAATCAGGCTGATCGCCATGAACGTGCTTGGCGTGATGTTCGCATCGGCCTGCACGATCAGCTTCTGCAAGCTTGGGATGTTCGGAGTCAGCGCCATCAAGAGCGACTGTTTGTCGCGGTCCAGCGCAGTTTTACGCAAGATCGTCGTGGTCTCGTCGTCCTTCTTTTTTCGACCCGTGAGCAGGTCAAGCCGTTCGCTCGATTTCCCGGTTCCCTCTCCGAAAACGAAGAACAGGAAACCAAAAATCGCGCTGACGCCGACGAAAACCAGACCGTAAATGATTAGAGGAGCCATGACTTTATTCCTTGAGGGTATCTCGTAGCTTTTTTCGCGTCATACCTCGCCGGAGGGGAGGGCACACGCTCTCCCCATCCGGTTCGAGGCGTGGTGGATCAATCGCGCATCAGTACGCGTTCCTGGAACATATTCGTCGGCAGCTTGATGCCCGCGGCTTCCAGACGCGAGATAAACGTCGGGCGCACCCCTGTCGCCTCGAATTGTCCGTAGCACCGGCCGTTCTGATCGATGCCCAGCTGCTTGAATCGGAAGATTTCCTGCATGATAATGACGTCGCCTTCCATGCCGAGCACCTCGGTGATCGACGTGATCTTGCGCGGTCCGCCCTGCATGCGGTTGGCCTGGACGATGAGATCGACCGCGGACGAAATCTGTTGCCTCATCGCCTTGATCGGAAGTTCCATGCCCGCCATCATGATCATCGTTTCGAGACGGGCCTGGGCGTCGCGCGGCGTGTTGGCGTGTAGCGTCGTCATCGATCCCGAGTGACCGGTGTTCATGGCTTGCAACATATCGAGCGATTCGGCACCGCGGCACTCGCCGATGATGATGCGTTCAGGCCGCATACGCAAGGCGTTTCGCACGAGATCGCGGGTCAACACCGCGCCTTTGCCTTCGATGTTCGCCGGCCTGGTTTCGAGACGTACGACGTGATCTTGCTGCAGCTGCAATTCGGCGGCGTCTTCGATGGTCACGACGCGTTCGTCATGCGGGATGAAGCTGGAGAGCGTGTTGAGGAGCGTGGTTTTGCCGCAACCCGTGCCGCCGGAGATGATCAGGTTCAGGCGAGCCTTGATGCAGGCCTCCATGAGCATGGCCATTTCGGGGCTGAATGCCTTGTAATTCAGGAGGTCTTCGAGCTTGAGCGGATTGGCGCCGAATCGGCGAATCGACATTGACGGGCCGTCGAGCGCGAGCGGCGGGATGATGGCGTTGACGCGCGAGCCATCGGGCAGACGCGCATCGACCATGGGGCTGGTTTCATCGACGCGTCGGCCGACTTTCGAGACGATGCGGTCGATGATCTGCAGCAGATGTTCGTTGTCGCGGAACTTCACGTCGGTCTTTTCGAGTTTGCCTCGACGTTCGACATAGATCTTGTGCGGGCCGTTGATAAGGATATCGCTGATGGTCGGGTCCTTGAGCAGCACTTCGAGCGGACCGAAGCCGAACGTCTCGTCGAGAACTTCGTCGATGAGGCGCTCGCGTTCCATGCGGTTGAGCAGCGGGTTCTCGGTGTCGCACAGTCGTTCGACGACGAGTCTGATTTCGCGGCGCAGGGTATCGCCGGCGAGATCGCTAACTCGGGAGAGGTCGAGTTTGTCGACGAGTTTGCCGTGGATGATGCGTTTGAGCTCTTCGAAGCTCTTGCCGCCGCGGTCGCCGCTCATGCCGCCGAGCGAGCCAGATCGGCTTACGCCGTGGGCCGACGCTCCGTTGGTGCCAACTGAATTCAAGCCGCGTTGTAGTCGAGACATGGTATCACAACCTTAAAGGAATGATGCTCAAGCCCAAGGGTGAGCGCAGCGAACCTTTGGGATCACTGGTGCAAAAATCCCAGGGGTTCACTGCGTTCACCCGCTGGGCTTCACGGTGTTTCATCGGAACGAGAAGAAACTGCGGCGTTCCTTTTTGGCGGGTTCGGCCGTCTTGCCGCACAGCGCGTTCGCCAGACCGACAATGCTTTGGTGCACTTTGCTCTTGGGTGCGTGAGTCATCAAGGGTACGCCAGCGTTGCGAGCGCCGAGCATCGCGCGGAAATCGTTGGGAACCTGCCAATAGATCGGTTTGCCGATGGTCTCTTGTGCTTTTTCCAGAGTGATGTCGCTGTCATCGGCGCCGACGCGATTGACGACTACCTTGACCTTCTCGCCCAGCCCGTCCTCCTTGTCCATCGTGTGCAGCATGCGGACGACGTTGCGGATGCTCGTCAACTCCAGCTGCGCGACGAGCACGACGATATCGCTCATGCGCATCGCCGTCATGTCGGTAGGCGTGAAGCGTTTGCTCAGATCGAACACCAGGTGCGAGTAACTGGCACGCAACAGGCCGATGACGCGGCCGAGATGCTCCTCGTGAATCAGCGAGATGTCTTCCATCTGCACGGGGTGCGGCAGAAGCGACAGGCCGCTCTCGTGCTTGCACAGGGATCGGCGCAGGAACTGCATGTCGAGCCTATCGACATTCAGCGCGACGTCCGCCAGTGTGTAATCGGGAATAAGGTCGAGTGCGACATCGGCATCGCCGAGCGCGAGATCGAGATCGACGAGGGCGGCGTTGTATCGAGGGTCCTGCGCCATCGCACAGCCAATGTTCACCGCGAGGCTGGTGCATCCCACGCCGCCGCGCGAGCCGACGATCGACACGACGAGCGATTCGGTTCGGCTCGTGCCATTGACGACGACATTCGGATCCGAGGCTGCCCGATTCGCACGCAGGCGCTGGAGCGCAAGCAGCATATCCTCGAGCACTACCGGCGCCGTCAAGAATTCCTTGGCGCCGGCTCGCAGCGCTTGCAGAATCGATTGGCCGTCGCCGCGGCCGCTCACTGCGAGAATCGGCATGTGCGGGAATTCGAGGGTAAGTTGTTGGATGAGCTGGAAAGCCTTGTTGTGATCCGAATCGAGTGCGATCACGACGGCGTCGGGACAGGACTGCCGGGCAACGTCGATGAAGAATTCATAACGGGAGCATTCGGCTTCAAGCCAGACGGTCTCGACGCCGAGGAGGAGATTGCGGAGCGGTTCGCGCGTCAAGTCCGAGGGATCGACGATTGCAATTCGTTGCACGTCCTTCATAAGCCACCACCACAGAAAAAACGTCGGGGATTTCATGCGACGCAGCCGCCCGAGGATCGAGCAAACCGCGTTCTTTACAAACCGTAGCTTTTTTTTTTCAGAGGTGATGGATTTTGGATCGATTTTTCGATTTTCGACCGAAAAAGAGAGATTTGTAAACAAATTGAAACAGCTTTGAATTACTTAGATCGCCAAGAAAGCACGAATCACTCAAAGGCGCATAGACGCAAAGAATTGCAAAGCAAATTAAGCCACGGATGAAACACGGAAATAACACGGAAAAATGCAGGACAGAGAAAGGCCGGCGCGCCTCGTCAGCTTGTGAGGTCGTGATAGTAGAATCTTAGGCCTTTTTCCGTGTCGTCTCCGTGTCCAAGAATGTGCTCGAAGTACAGGATTTCTTTGCGCCTTGGCGTCTTTTGCGTGAGTTTCTCAAAATGCGACGGTGCTCGCTATTTCACGACGCGCTCGCGGAGAAGACTCGCCAGCTGACCGGCCAAATACTCGCGCGTGTACTTGGCCAGCCCCGTCGGCGTCGAGCGCGGCGCGCTCAATTCCGCTGCCAATTCGCGCAAAGCCTGGGCGATTCGGGCGGGATCGGCTAGCGGGGCGACGCGGGCAGGCAGGCCGCAGTCACGCACGATCGCGGCGGTATCGCTGTAATCCTCGGCCAGGGCCAAGATCGCTCGGTTCGAGCCCATGTACTCGTAGAGCTTTGCCGGCACGCCTATCCGACGGCCAGGACTATCGAGGAGAAGCAAAATGTCCGCGTTCGCCATTTCTTGCAGGCTTTCGCCATACGAGACCTGTCGGCCAAACTGTACGACACCGTCCAGGCCGCGCGACTGTGTTTCCTTCGCCAAATCGATGCCGCCGCCGTCCGTTCGGCCGAGAAAAGTCACTCGGAATCGACGGGCAAAAGATTCGGCCTGGAGCACTTTGACCGCGTCCAGAAAACCCGCCGGATTCCGCCCCCAATACAACTCGCCGGCGTGCAGAACGTGCAATGGCTGTGCGGGATCGGCCGTCTGCGAATGCGTCGGGAAATTCTCGGGATCAAACCCGTTGGTGAGAGTAAGAATCTTGCTGGCAAACTCAGGATAGGCAGCCTGACAACACGCGCTTGCTTGCGGCGCGTTGGCCAATATCAAGTCGGCGTTTTTGAATACCCGGCGCTCCCAGCTGCGTGCCCAGGCGTTTTTCCAGGTCGGCTTCGTCTTCCCGTCGCTGATCCACGGATCGCGAAAATCCGCCACCCACGGCAACCCGTGCCAACGTTTCAAGTACCATCCCAGGGAGTGAACCCACTGTGGCGGACCCGACGTCAACACCGCACGCGGCGCCGTCTCGGCCACCGCACGCCGACACGCCGACCACGCACGCGGCAGCCAGACGCCGTTCGGCCAGGCCCAGCGAAAAACCTTCGGAGCACCGCGAGGATAGGGCGTTTCGTAAATACGCGTGGTGTCCGGAACCCGTTTGAGCAGTTCGCGATCGACCGGTTCCCACGGCGTGTCCGGCGGCGCGACGACGGTGGTCCGCCAGCCGAACTTCGGCAGATGCCGGGCGAATCCGAGCAACCGAAACGTCCCGCTCGCTGCCGAGGGGGGGAAGTGAAAAGTGACGATTAATAGATTGTCGAGGTCGTTGGTCATCGCTTCCATGTCGCCTTGATTCGGTTCGCAAAAAAAACATGCGATCCACATGCATCAAGTTTAGGCATCATCGAAAAAAACGTCCCTGTTCTCTGCTTGCGGCTTCGCGCTCCGCCTGGCGCCGAGCGAAGCGCCAGGCCGCACGCGGAAAAGACGAGCTTACGATACGCTTACCGTATCGCCCGGTTCGGGGTATTCGACATCACTGAAGCCGCGTTCGCGCAGAGTCGCCGCCAGCGCCTCGGCTTGATCGGGATCGCCATGCACGAGGCGCACTTTGGGTTTGCCGTCGACGAGCGGCGTCAGCATTTCGAGAAGGTCATCGCGCCCGGCATGTGCGGAGAAGCCGTTCTTGATGACGACCTCGGCCCGAAGTTGATACTGCCGATCGAAAATACGAATCTGCGGCTTCTTCTCGACGATGCGCTTGCCGAGCGTCTCGGGCGCCTGATAACCGATGATGAGAATGGTATTGCGTTCGTATTCGACGTTTAACTTGAGGTGGTGCAGGATCCGACCCGATTCGCACATTCCGCTGGCGGCGATGATGATGCATGGTTCATGCGAGGAATTGATCGCTTTGCTCTCGGCCACGCTGCGCGTGTAGCGGACCAGCGTTTCGCCGAAAAGGCCTTGATCTCGATACAGCAGTTGCGTCGTCTCTTCGTCGAAACATTCCGGGTGCATGCGAAAGACCTCGGTGGCCGCCGCCGCGAGCGGACTATCGACATAGATTGGCAGCTGTGGGATTTCCCCGTTTTGAATCAGCTGATGCAGGAAGAAAACAATCGTCTGGGTTCGGCCAAGGCTAAAGGCGGGGATCAGCACGTTGCCGCCGCGTTGAAGAGTGCGGCGAACGACGTCGCCCAGTTCGCTGGCTAGCATTCCGAGACCGGGGTGGTTTCGTCCTCCGTAGGTGCTTTCGCTGATAATCAAATCGGCGGGCGGAATCGGCGACGGATCGCGCAGAATCGGCAGATCGCGCCGGCCGAGATCGCCGGTGAACGTAATCGATCGTCCGCCGAAGTCGAGGTGAATCATCGCCGAGCCGAGAAGATGCCCCGCCTCCACGAAGCGAGCCGTGACGCCCTTGACTACGTCCTGCGGCGATTCGTACGGCACCGAGCGCGCGAGCTGGAGCGTCTTGCGGACGTCGCGCACGTCGTACAACGGCACGATCGGCGGCTCGTTGTGGTCGCGCCGCTTGTTCAAATGCGCCGCGTCTTCTTCTTGAATCTTCGCCGAGTCCGCGAGCATGACGGCGATCAAATCGCGCGTCGCCGGCGTGCAATAGATCGGACCGTGAAAGCCTTGTTTGACGAGGTTAGGCAGGTTGCCGCAATGATCGATATGAGCGTGACTGAGCAGCACGGCATCGATGTCGCTGGGATTGAACGGAAACTCGCGATTCCGCTTCGCCGCCTCGGCACGCCGGCCCTGGAACAGCCCGCAATCCAGCAGGATCTTTTTCTTGCCGATCGTCACCAGGTGCATCGACCCGGTAACGGTATGCGCGGCTCCGTGAAACGTGACGCGGATGGAAGTTGGCATGGAGAGCCTCTGTATCGGGGCGAATCGAGAGCGTGGGCGAACGGGGCTGGCACGCCGTTCTTATTTGGCCTTCTTCTTCGGTGCCTTGGCGTACGGGCGCATTGGCAAAACGTTGGCACGCTCCGCCCAGGCCTGCCAGCGTGCAGCTAACTCACGAGCACGATCGGGTTGGCTTTTCGCCAGATCGGTGGTTTCGGCGCGGTCGTCATCCAGGTTGTATAGTTCCCACGGACCGGGATGCTTGGAGACCAGCTTCCACGGGTGAACGAGGACGGCCTTGTTGCCCTCGTGCTCCCAGTAGATTGCTTCGCGTTCGATGGCCTTGTCAGCGAAAGCCGGCAGCAGGCTTCGCCCTTCAAGCGGCGTGAGCTTGTTGCCGTTTTGCGTGGCTGGGTACTTGGCGCCCGAGACATCCACACACGTCGCCATGATATCGATGAGATGGCCCGGCTGGCGGCGGAGTTGGCCGTTCGAGGCCGGCGGAATGTTGGCCGGCCAATGCACGATCAACGGCGAAGACACGCCGCCGCCGTGGACCCAGTGTTTGAATAAACGCAGGAACCCATTGGAGAACCAGGCCCAGCCGACGCCATAGCTGGAAAACGAATCCGGCCCTCCGAGTTCGCCTCCCGTGCCGCGCTCGATAACCTCGGCACAGGCGCCATTGTCGGCCATGAACATGACAAGCGTGTTGTCGAGCATCCCTTCCTTCGTCAGTTCCGCGATGATTCGGCCGATGCCCTGATCCATTCGATCGACCTGGGCCGCGTAAATGGCCATGCGAAGATCGAGTTCGTCGATTTGCTTCTCGGTCATGCCCTTGAATGGCTTGGCATCCGATGGCGGCGTTTTCCACTTGGCATCCACGATGCCGAGATCGACCATCCGCTTGTGGCGTTGGGTGCGCAATACATCCCAGCCGTCGCGGTACTTGCCCCGGTACTTTGCGATGTCCTCCTTGAGAGCATGCAGCGGCCAATGCGGCGCAGTATAGGCGACGTAGAGAAAGAACGGCGACGCCGAATGATCCTTTTTGTGATCCCGCACGAACTGGATCGCATTATCGCTGATCGCATCGGTGTAGTAGTACCCCTCCTTGGGTGCTTCGATCGGCGTCTTGTCTCGCACCAGGCCATGCGGGCGGAAGAAGTTGCCTGCTCCGGGAATGGTTCCATAGAAGCGGTCGAAGCCGCGGTCCATCGGCCAGGTGCCGTTGGACGCCTTCATGTTCTCGTTGCGGGAGAGGTGCCACTTTCCGGACATGTAACTGCGGTAGCCGACGAGCCGAAGCAATTCGGCAATCGTCAGGCAGTTGCGGTTGAGTTGGCCCTGATAGCCTGGCAGCTTCAGGTTCTCGGTCATATGGCCAACGCCGGCTTGATGCGAATAAAGCCCGGAGAGCAATGCCGCACGCGATGGGCAACAGCGCGCGGTGTTGAAGAAATTGGTGAAGCGCAGGCCGTTCTTGGCGAGTTTGTCCAGGCTCGGTGTCTTGATCTCGCCGCCGTAGCAGCCGATATCCGAAAAACCCAGATCATCAGCGAGGATGACGACGATATTGGGCTTCGCCTTCTTCTCTTGCCCGCTCGCGGCATTCGGAAGGCATATCGCCAAGATCGAAACAATCGTGGTGAATAGGATTCTTTTCGTCATGGATGAGTCTCCCTAGAAGAATCGGCGAAAATCAGGCTCCCGGTTTTGCCGCTTGCGGCTTAGCGCTCAACAGTATCCCACGCCGTGAGCGAAAATGCGTCTACGGCACGACGCCCGCGGGACGAATGCCGCGGCCTTTGCGCTTGGTCAAAACGTCGCCGAGTTCGGCGCGCATCTCGTCGGCGAGCATTTCGAGTCGGCGAACGACATCGGGGTGATCCTTGGCGACATTCTTTGATTCGCCGATGTCCTTGTCGAGGTTATAAAGTTCCAGACCGCAGTATTCGACGCGGTAGCCGTGGCGCGAGGCGATGCCCTGGATGCCGGATTTCTTGAGGTCATCGGGTTTGAGTTTGCCGAAGTTGGACGGTTTGCCGTCTTTGCCCGGTTCACCCGCGACTTCGAGGTAAGCATGCGGGAAGTGCAGTTTCCACGGTCCGGACCGCATGGCGTGCAGTTCCGGGCCGTTGTAAAAGAACAGGGCCTGGTGCGGCGACTTGGCGTTCTTCGCGCCGAACAGGATCGGGCTGATGTCCTTGCCGTCGATCTTGCGCTCGGGAAGTTTGGCGCCGATCAATCGAGCGGTCGTTGGCAGGAGGTCGATGGTGCAGACCATTTCGTCGCAATCCTTGCCTGCGGGAATCCTTCCTGGCCAGCGCATGATGCACGGCATGCGGACGCCGCCCTCGAAGGCGGTGAGCTTTCCTCCGCGCAATGGCCCTGCCGAGCCTGCGTGATTGCCATAGGAGAGGAACGGGCCGTTATCGGAGGTAAAGATCACGAGGGTGTTTTCGTCCAGGCCGTGAGTCTTCAGAGCCGCGAGGACTTCGCCGACGGACCAGTCGAGTTCCTCGACGGTGTCGCCGTACAGACCGCTGGCGCTCTTACCGCGAAATTTCTCCGAAGCGTGAATCGGCACGTGCGGCATCACGTGCGCCAGGTAAAGGAAGAACGGCCTGTCCTTGTTCTTGCCGATAAATTCCACGGCTCGCTTGGTAAACTGCTTCGTGAACTGAGCCTGGTCCGGTTCCTCGGCGACGACCTTTCGGCCCTCCTGCAATGGCAGCGGCGGAAAGGTGCGAACGACCGGATGGAATTTGTTCGAGCAATCGTTGGGATACGGGATGCCGAAATACTCGTCAAATCCGCGATCGAGCGGGTTGAACGCCGGCAGGTGGCCGAGATGCCATTTTCCAAATAGCGCCGTGGCGTAGCCGAGACTTTTGCACATCGACGACAAAAGCGTTTCGCGTTCATTGATGCCGATTCGGCTTGTGTGATTGAGAGCGCCCTCGAGGCCGACGCGCACCGCATAGCAGCCCGTCAGCAGCGAGGCGCGCGACGGACTGCACACCGCCTCGGTGACGTAGAAGCTGGTAAAACGCATGCCCTGCTTGGCCATGCGATCAAGGTTCGGCGTGCGGATCTTCTTGTTGCCGAAGCAGCCGAGATCGCCGTAGCCGAGATCGTCGGCGAAGATGATGATGATATTCGGTTTCTTCGGCGCCTGAGCGAGGACGGCGTTTGATAGGGTGATGGCAAGGGAAAGGGCCAGCAGGATGCGCATCATGACGAACTCCTTTGAGAAGCTTGCGGAAAATAACGTCCCAATTTGCGTTTGCCGCTTGCGGCTTAGCGCTCAACATGGCGCCATGCTGAGCGCTAAGCCGCAAGCGGCAGATGCGGAAGTTATTTTTCATTTCTCCCTTAGTAAGTAAGGAAAGGTTCGGGACATTGTCGGCACACACACGCCGATTGTCAAATGGAAATGCCGCTCGGTCCGATGATTGAAAGTTTGAATTTTCCGCTTGCGGCTCAGCGCTCGCGGGGATACTCCGAGCGCTAGTCCGCAAGCGGAAACACCAAATCGGGAAGTTGTTGAACTCGATTTCCTAAGATGACGTCGCAAACCCGCCATAAATGGCGGGCTATATGAATGACGATTCCAAAGGGCTAATAAATGCTGAAATTCATTCTCGCGCTCGTATCGTTTCTGGTTCCGCTGGCCGCGCTTCACGCCGGCGACGCGCCGATGAAGCTGCCGAACATCGTCTTCGTGCTCGCCGACGACATGGGCTATGGCGACGCCAGTTGCTTCAACAAGGATTCCAAGATACGCACCGTCCACCTCGACAAACTCGCCTCGCAAGGGATGCGTTTCACCGACGCCCACAGCGGCACAGCCATCTGTACGCCGACGCGCTATCACCTGCTCACGGGCCGTTATGCGTGGCGCACGGGCTTGAAGGGCGTGCTGGTGGCGAACAGCCCGCCGATCATCGAAGCCAATCGACTCACCCTGGCGACCTTCCTTCGACGTCTCGGTTATCACACCGCTGTCATCGGGAAATGGCATCTCGGCTTCGATCGCGCCGGTACAAAGATCGCCAACGGCCCCATCGCACGCGGGTTCGATTACTTCTACGGTTTCCAGTACGCGCGCGGCATCGAGGAGCAGCTTCGCAACGACGGCTTTGCCGAGAAACAGAAGGCCATCGATGTCGCCCCGAAAATTGTTGCCGAGGCTGCGCAATACCTCGAACAGCGGGCGAAGGAAAAGCAGCCGTTCTTCCTGTACATGCCGCTCAGTTCGCCGCATACGCCGATCGTGCCGACGTCCGAATTCCAGGGTAAAACGCCGGTGGGAGCGTATGGCGATTTCGTTCTGCAGACCGATGCGGCTCTCGGCAAGGTCATGGAAACGCTCGACCGCACGCGTTTAGCGGACAACACGCTCCTGATCTTCACGAGCGACAACGGCTCGCCGAACCAGAGCAAGGGACATCGCTCCAACGATCACTTTCGAGGCAAAAAGGGTACGGTCTACGAGGGCGGCCATCGCGTGCCATTCGTCGCCCGCTGGCCGGGCAAAGTCGCCGCCGGTTCCGCCTGCGAGCACACCATCACGCTGGGCGACCTGTTTGCGACGTGTGCCGAGATGCATGGCAAAAAGCTGCCTGACAACGCCGGTCTCGACAGTGTCAGCTTCCTGGGGCATCTCTCCGCGACGTCGAAAGGTCCATCCCGCGACGGCACGGTGCATCACGACGGCTACGGGCACTTCGCCATCCGCCAGGGTCCGTGGTGTCTCGTATTTCCAGCCGTCGGCGCCAAGAAAGCAAAAAAGGGCGGTGAGGTCGAACTCTACCACCTCGGCAAGGACATCGGCCAAACCAAAAACGTGCGTGCGGATCACCCCGACGTCGTGCTGCGCCTGACTCAGCTCATGCAACGCTACGTCGATGATGGCCGCAGCACGCCCGGCCCGGCGCAGAAGAACGACGTCGCCGTGCAATTTCGGCCCGGGAAGAAATAGACGCTGTGCCGCCTACAATCAGGATCGTCACCGTCGCTGTATACTTCGACTTCTGCGAATGATTATTCTCGTGTAGAATAGCAGTGATTAAAAACCAAGTGAACGAACGACAACGCCGATCGCGATAGTAATCAATGGCAAAGATCAAGGCGATCTTTTACATCCCATTGCATGATAACGATGGATCGGCTCTTCGCGAGAAAATCGATCATCTGGAATTCAATTTGTACGCTCATTTCGTCGGATGGACCAAGCATGGAATTGCTACCGGTGCGTTTAGGATGGAGGACGGAAGCCGAAGCGACGATACGCACCTGGTGTTTTATGTCGTACTGGAGGAGACCCGCTTACAAGAGCTGGAAGATATCTTGCTCGAATTCAAGAATACGACGTTGCAGGAATCAATCTACCTGGAAATTCAGCATTCGGTTCAAATCCGATTCTTGAAATGAGGTGCCGCCGTGAGTCATGATGAAATCGAGATTCGGATTCGTGATCTTCTCGAATCCGAGACGAATTATTGGATATTGTCCGAGGAACTGTTCGGCCCGGACGGACTATTCGGCAAACTTGGGGCATCGGTGGAAGAGCGAAAAATCATTGGCCGATCCACGCTTTTCCGCCAGGCCCAGCAACGTATTCGGGATATGGAATATGAAATTGGAAACCGCCTGCGGCAGGAAACCAAGCTGCGCCCGGCGCGAGCCGAACGCAGCCTGGGGTAAACGATACGCTATCCCCTCCAATTAACGAAAGCCGGCAATCGGGGCGTCATTGAGGTAGCGAATCGAATGACCCGATAACCCGAGTCGCTGCACGATCTCGTTGTGCGTCTTTGTTGGTTCCACGATCCACGGCGCCAAATGGTTCACGACCATCTGGCTAGCGCCGACGCCGTGGGCGGCTCCCGTGTTTAACAGTGGGCCCGCCGTGATGTCGCTGATGGCGTGAATGCAATTGGTGGCCTGATTCGGTCGAAAGCGAGTATCGAGAACCTTGTAGGAAACCTCGCCTGAATTGAGCCGGGTGACCTGAGCGCGTGCCCGATCATAGAGGCCGCGCTGGATTTCAAACGGGCCCCAGGCGAACACCGGTGTACCATTTGAGGCTGCCAAGTTGAGCGATGCTGGAAGGGTGAGATTCACGCCCGTTTCTGGCGCTCGGAGCAAATGAACATCGAGCGTCGCCGGCATCCAGCTTATGGTGTGGATTTCAATGGGCCAAGTTGCGATCGATCCTGTTTCTTGTTCCTGAACTTTGATGAACGCGGCGAACGAATGCGACAGTCGCGGCAGATTGGGTGTTGCTTCCGAGGCAAAGACCATCATGTAATAGCGATCAGCGCCTCGAACGGAGGCTGGCGCATACAGAACGAAAAAGCCAGCCAGAAGAAACGACGCCAGACTCTTGACGAATAGTCGGTTAGACATGATAGACCTCCTTCGAGAAATGGGCGAAAGTGCGCTGGGAATTGGATCGGGCCGAGAAGTGTGACCCCAACACAACGGGGGCCATTGGACCGCGATCGAAACAAACGTTTTCGCCGTTTCAGAACCTCCTTTCTGGATCAACGCGATTATTTTGATTCGGAGATATGCAGACATCGGTCGCGCAGGCCGAATTGAGCCGTCTGCTCATGCGCCGCCGATACAATCATTATATCTTGCGGGCAAATCGATTGTCAAACGTGGTTCGAACAGGCTCGAACGAACGACGCCACGCGAATCCCGTTCCGGAAGAAAAACCCTCACTTGTACGGCGATCAAGTGCCTGTTGAGAGGATCGAAACCGATTACAGGAGATTTCGACTATTGCGATCGATCAGGATCATGTAGAATGACAACGTTGCACGGAATGAAAACCGAGCCGTGGCGCAAGCGTACCGTCGGACTGAGATGGGATTCAGAGTGCGGTAAATGGCGAAGGTGAAAGTCACATTTTTTGTACCGATTAGAGACAACGATGGTCGTCCGCTTCAGGCTGAAATTGATGATCTGGAAATGGAGTTGATCGTTACGTTCGTAGGCTGGACTTTTCAGGGCTACGTCAAAGGTTCCTATCGAATGTCCGATGGCGGCCGTTCACTTGATGTAAATGCCTCGTACTTTATTGTGATTGAGGAATCCCGATTGAACGAACTCGTCGCAATATTGGAAGCTTTTCTCAACGAAACCATGCAGGAGGCGCTATATCTTGAAATTCAACGAGACTTTGAATTCAAGCTTATCACCCGAGGACAGAACGATGACGCGCCAACAGGTTGAAGCGAGGATTCTGCAGATCCTCAGCGAGGAATCGACCGCTGTCAGTGTCAGCGACCATTTATTCGCGACGAACGGCCTATTCAGTCTGTTAGCCTCGAATGAAGAAGAACGCCGCGCCATGGTGCGAAGCCCGCTTTTCAAGAAAGCACAAAATCGATTCCGCGAATTGCAGTTCAAGGAAGCCGAAGAATTCCGTCAGGCATTGGCCCACATACCGAGCGCTGACATGACATCATGCCGCCGCGAAAAATCAGAACACCTGGACACCAAGTGACTCCACCGGGATAATGCGACTATGACCATGAACTTCTGCAACCGTACTCGCCGTGAATTTCTCTGGCAGACCGGCGCCGGCTTCACGGGCCTCGCGCTCACCGGGCTGCTCGCGCAGGACGGCTTCTTTGCCCAGGAGCCGATTCCTGCGGGGGCCAATCCGCTCGCGCCGCGGGCGCCGCACTTCCCTGGCAAGGCGAAGAGCGTCATCTTCCTGTTCATGTACGGCGGGCCAAGCCAGGTCGATACCTTCGACTACAAGCCGAACATGTATCCGCTCGACGGCCGAACTGTCAACGTCCGCACGTTTGGCCGGGGCGGGCATCGCAACCAGGGCCGCATCATCGGCCCGAAGTGGCGTTTCAAGCAGTATGGCCAGTGCGGCAAATACATCAGCGACCTCTTCCCGCATCTGGCGACCTGCGTGGACGATATCGGCTTCATCCACTCAATGATCGCCGACTCGCCGATTCACGGCTCCGCGATGCTTCAGATGAACACGGGCAAGATCCTGTCCGGCAGCCCGTGCCTGGGTTCCTGGGTCAATTACGGGCTAGGCTCGGTCAACCAGAACCTGCCAGGCTTCTGCGTCATGCTCGATCAAACCGGTGGACCGATCTCCGGCGCCAAAAACTGGACCAGCGGCTACATGCCCGCGTCGTACCAGGGCACGATTCTCCGTCCGACCGGCCAGCCGATCCTCGATCTAAATCGTCCCGCGGGCATGACCGACGCAATGCAGCGCCGCATGCTCGACACGCTCGGCGCCTTCAACCGCGAACACGAACTGCCTCGCGCCCATAATAGCAACTTGGCCGCTCGCATCGCTTCGTATGAACTCGCTTACCGTATGCAGTCGAGCGCCGAGGCGGCTGTGGATATCAATCAGGAAACCGAAGAGACCAAGCGTCTGTACGGCTACGATAACCCGCAGACCGAGGACTTCGCGCGCAAATGCATCCTCGCACGACGACTCGTCGAACGCGGCGTGCGCTTCATCCAGATCTACTCCGGCGGCAATCACAACGACGCCAACTGGGACGCGCACGGTGATCTCGTCTTCAACCACACCCGCCACGCCGGCCGAACCGATCGTCCGATCGCCGGCCTCATCAAAGACCTGAAACGTCGCGGCCTGCTCGACGAAACGCTCATCGTCTGGGGCGGCGAGTTCGGCCGACAGCCTACCGCGGAGTACGCCGTCGGCACGGGTCGCGATCATAATGCCTACGGCTTCACGATGTGGGCCGCCGGTGGCGGCGTGAAAGGTGGCGTCAGCGTCGGCGCGACCGACGAACTCGGCGCGGAGGCCGTCGAAGACCGCTACCACGTCAAGAATCTCCACGCCACGATCCTCACCCTGATGGGACTCGACCCCGATCGCCTCAGCTACTTCTACGGCGGCCTCGACCAGAAACTCGTCGGCGTCGAAGGCGCCGAACCGATCCACAAACTGATGGCGTGAGCGGCCTATACTCCCCGTTTAGCGTTCGCGCGTTGCCTTTCGCGCTTGACGTTAAACGGAGACCTCTTTAGGTTTGTACTGCGTTTGTCGATAGCACTTCCAGCATCGCTCTGCTCGGCACGCGAAATCGTCCCACGCCGTCGGGAGTTTTCGTATCCCTCGGCGTGGCCGATTCCATCCGTCCTGGCTTGCTCGGCGTTCTTGCGTCGTGCGAATCTGTTTTCGATGCCGAAGAAACGTCGCCATCTTGAACCCTCTCGAGATGCATGCCGGTCCGCCTGCATTCGAATCGCGGGGCGACTATTTCAATTACGCGATTCCGAGGAGGTCGTGACACGAGCAGAGTGAGAAAAGTTCACCAAGGTCACCATGGAAAGCGGCTCAATCGACATACCGGAAATCGACGCAGGCGAATAGCGTCTGGTAAAACCGCTCCCATGCCGCCGAACGCTGCGCCGTTGGCGGCGCGGTCACGTAAGCAAGCGCCAGTTCGCGCTCGCGCGTCGTCGGCAGCCGGCCTAGCGCCTTGCGGTAGGCCAGGTCGATGCGCTCGGCATCAGTGAGCTTCGCATCTTTCAGCCCCGCAGCTGCGGCGAGCTTGGCCTGTGCCATCACGAACGGGCTGTTCATCATGAACAGCGCCTGCGTCGGCACGGTGCTGACATTGCGTTTGCCAAGCGCCATGTTCGGATCGGGGAAATCGAACACCTCGAACATCTCCAGCAAACGATTGCGGAAGATAGGCGTGTAGACGCTTCGGCGAACATCGTCGAACACGTAATCGCGCTCGGCGGTCGTGCCTTTCTTGATGGTGTTGCCCAGCAGCGTGCGATCCAGTTGGCCGCTCGCGCAGAGAATGGCGTCGCGCAACGGCTCGGCTTCGAGCCTCTGGCGATTCATGCGCCATAGCAAGCGGTTTTCGGCGTCGGCCTTCACGCCTTCTGCGTTCGCTTCGCTTGCCATCTGGTAGGCGTGCGACAGTACGATCTCGCGGATCAGCTTTTTCGTGGACCAGCCGAGGCCGCCCTTGCCATCAGCGCCAGCGGGCGAGGCGAAGCGAAACGCGAGATAATCGAGCAATTCCGGATGCGACGGCTTCTCTCCCGTGGCGCCGAAATTGTCCACCGTGCGAACCAGCCCAGAGCCGAACAGGTGATGCCAAACGCGATTGACATAGACACGCGCCGTCAGCGGATTGTCGGCACTGGCGATCCAGGCGGCGAGCTCGCGGCGGCCGCTTTCGTTGGTTCCGAGCTTCGGCATCGAGCCGCGCGTTGCTACTTGCAGGAAGCCGCGCGGCGCGATCTCGCCCTTGTTGTGGACGATGCCGCGAATGCAGACATGAAAATCCGCGATCTTGTCACCCTCGGCCACGGCCATCGCCATCTGCCGTTGCGGTCCGGATTTCTCCAGTTTCTTGAGACGCGTCTCCAGGTCGGTCAGGTCGGCCGACTTCTCGGCGACCTTCGGGGTCGGCGCGGATTTGACGACGGCGGATTCCTTGATCAGCTCCTCAGGCAGAAACTGCACGGCATCGGCGACGACATGTCCATTGGCGCCCTCGGTCGTCAGCATCACGAACCATTGATTGCCCTTCGTGAATCGATATTTCCCGAGCGAAATAAATCGGTTGTCGATAGGCGGCATCAGTTTTTGGTTCACGTGAACCGTATCATCGCCTTCGCGATGGAAGATGCGCACCGCCACCTTGTCGGCTCGATTCGGGCCGGGGATATACGCCAGGCGAACCTCGTAGGTGGCGTCCGTCATAAATTCGGGCTGGAAGGTCAGCGTCTTTTCGCCCTTGTTGGCGCGATCGTCATAGAGGTAACCTTCGTTGATGTATCGGCCCGTGAACACGGAATGCTTCCACACGCCAACCTTCCGCGCCTCGCTGTCGTCGATGACGATGCCAGGCAGACTCTTGGCGGCGATCGGCGTGCCCTTGAGCGGCGCCGTCACGACGCCTGCGTTCGGATTCTTCGATTTCAGCGACTTGATCTGTGCTTTCAACGCCGCGACGGTCTGCTCGTGCTTCGCGATCGCCAACTCCATCTCGGCGTTCATGGACGGGATCGGCCTTTCCATGAAACGCGAGACATTGGAATGGACGATAAACTTGGTGCTCTTGAAAATCCCTGCCAGGGCGTAGTAGTCCTTGGTCGGAATCGGGTCGAATTTGTGATCATGGCAGCGAGCGCAGCCAATCGTCATGCCGAGAAATCCCTTGCCCATCGTGTCGATCTGCTCGTCGATGACGTCCATTTCCAGGATCGGCTTGTCTTGCCGTTCGAAATTCGTCGGCCCGAGCAGCAAGAATGCCGTGGCGACGAGTTGCCAATAGCGTTCCTCCGGCGTCTTCGCGGTCTGCAAGTCTCCCGCGAGTTGCTCGGTGATGAATTGTGCGAACGACTTGTCCGTGTTGTAAGCCTGGATGACGTAGTCGCGATAACGCCAGGCGTCCTTGAATAGCGTCGTGCGGCCGCCGCCGGACGATTCCGCGTACCGCGCGACGTCCAGCCAGTGTCGGCCCCAGCGTTCGCCGAAGTGAGGCGAAGCCAGCAATCGATCGACGACATGGACGATCGCTTGAGGCGATTTGTCGTTGATGAATGCATCGAGTTCCTCAGGCGTCGGCGGCAGGCCGATGATCGCGAAATACAGCCGGCGCAGCAGCACGGCCCGATTGACGTCCCGGCTGGGTTTCAGGCCGTTTTGTTCCAGCTTGTTCAGCAGGAAGCGATCGATATCATTGCGCGGCCAGGCCGAGTCCTTCACCTGGGGGATGGCAGGCATCGCGAACGGCTGGAATGCCCAGAATTTTCGGCCTTCCTCAAGCGAGGGATATTTCTTGGCTACTTTCGCGTTCTTGACGCGCGGGTCGGGAGCGCCCATCGCGATCCATTTCTCGAAGTCAGCCAGGACTTCTTCGGGCAACTTGTTCTTCGGCGGCATTTTGAGGTCGGGATCGGTGTAGCGCATCGCCTTGACGAGTAGACTCTCTTTCGGCTTTCCCGCCACGATCGATGGTCCCGAATCGCCGCCTTCGAGCAGGCCTTCGCGCGAATCGAGCAGCAGGCCGCCCTTCTGCTTCTTCGCCTCGACCGAATGGCACGAATAGCAATTCTGCACCAGCACCGGGCGGATCTTGCGCTCGAAAAATTCGATGCCGTCTTGCTTCTGCTGTCCCTGGGCGGTCGGCATCGTGATGAGGATGACGATCATGCCCAACAAGATGAAGGCGGGGGTATAGCGAGATAAGTGTTTCATCGTAACCGATTCTCGTGGAATTTTCTCGTTTTGTGGTTCTACGCCAAAGATGTGGAAATAGATGCCAAGCCCAAGGGTGAGGTACTCCGAACCCTTGGGATCCCAGAGGTTCGGAGTACCTCACCTCTGGGCTTTCGTCCATATCCACAAAATTTGGCGGAAGTCTCATCGTATTATAGCAGGCGAGCCGAGAAGAAAAGCTCCGGTCGCTGACGCTCCCGGCTCGCCGGCGCAAGGCATTTAATCGTGCCGAAGGGCTTCGATCGGGTCGAGGCGCGACGCGCGATAGGCGGGATAAAGTCCAAACGCCACGCCGACGACGACGGCGAACGTCATCGCGATGACAATGGGCTGAGCGTTGAGCTGCGCCGGCAGGTGTCTGTTGAATAATAGCTGACTAGCGAGAGGAGCGAGAAACACCAGGCTGACACCGATCAGTGCACCGATGACGCCGCCGACGGTGGTCTGCACGGTGGCCTCGATGAGGAACTGCAGTGTGATGTCGGCGCGCTTGGCGCCAAGCGCCCGGCGGATGCCGATTTCGCGCGTGCGCTCGGTCACGGTGGCGAGCATGATGTTCATGATGCCGATGCCGCCCACCAGCAGTGAGATCAGTGCGATGACGATGAGCAGCATCATGTAACGGTCCTTGGCTCGGCGAGCCTCTTCGATGCGATCCAGCGGAACGACGACGTTCCAGTCTTTCTTGTTCCCATGCTGCCGCAGGAGAATATCCCTGATGACGGCGCCGGCATCGCGGACTTTATCGATGTCCGAAATCGTTAACGTGATCTGGTGCAGCTCGACTTGTTCTCCGGTGCGCGAGCCGGAGGTGCGAATGTAGATCTTTTTGCCGATTCGGCCCAGGCAGGTGCTGAGCGGGATGTACACATCGCGATTGAAATCCTCCGACGTGCCGCCCGCGTTGGAGAGCGGTGTTCGTTCCTTCAACACGCCGACGACTTTGAACTGTTGCCCCTTCAGGACGATCGATTTCCCGACGGCGGATTGAAACGGAAACAGCGACTCGGCCACTTCCGATCCGAGCACGACGACGTTCTGTCTGTCGATGCTGTCGTCATGGCGAGGATCTTCGCCTTCGGGAATGGCGTCTTCGTTCATTCCGAAGTCTTCCGAATCGTTCAGGAATCGGCCTTCGACGAGTTCGATCTTGTTGACGTTGCGATATGCTGCCGTGGTCGCGACGAGTCGGCCGTTACACATGCGATTCAGATTGCGAATCTCCTGGCTGAAGACGCGCATCGGCACACTGCCGACGATCGTGTCGAGCAGCAGGAACTGCTGGTAGTCGGCATAGGTCAAGCCGTAGGTGGCGACCATGGTGCGGCGCTGGGTCGAGGCGTCATCGGGCGGTTTCATGCTGTGCACGATGACGTTCGTCGCCCCATGGCGTTTGATGTCTTCGAGGGCGTCCTGCATGCTGCCTTCGCCGAAGGCCATCAGCGTGATGACCGCGCCGGTGCCGATGACGATGCCGAGGACCGAGAGCGCGGACCGCAGCTTGTGCAGCCAAAGGCTGCGAATGGCGAGCATGAAGCCGCGGCGGGATTTGTCCCAGAGGAGCAGATAGCTTTGGAGAGAGGCCATGTGTAGTACCTAACATTAAAGCGCTATGTTCTCCCCTCTCCCTCCGGGAGAGGGGAGCAAATGCCATGCCCTTATAGCTTTATGTCAATCGCTGTTGTGAACCTGGCGCTGTAGAACTAATCGTGGCGATGGCTACGGTAATCGCGAAATCTATTGAATCGCCTCGGACAACAGTGTGCTGAGCGATGACGAAAATGCGGACGTCATTTGCTGCGTTGTATCGGCACGCACATTCTGTTCGTCGGTTTCAATTTGGCCGTCGCGCATGCGGATGATTCGCTTGGCCCAGGCGGCGATGTCGTTTTCGTGCGTCACCATGATGATCGTCTTGCCGGCGTCGTTGAGCTTGGTCAGCATTTGCATGATCTCGTCGCTGGTGCGAGAGTCAAGATTTCCGGTCGGTTCGTCCGCGAGAATCACGGCCGGATCGTTTACAAGCGACCGCGCGATGGCGACGCGCTGCTGCTGGCCACCCGAAAGCTGCATCGGCCGATGGTCGAGGCGGTCGCCGAGGTTCACGAGCTGCGCCAGCTGGATACAGCGATTGCGCGTTTTTTCGTTGAGTCGGCAACCTTGATAGAGAAGCGGGATCTCGATGTTCTCGACGACGGTATATTGCGGGAGCAGGTTGTATGACTGGAAAATAAAGCCGAGGTACTTGCTGCGGATTTCGGAGAGGCGGTCGTCGTCGATTTGGGAGACGTCTTCATTGGCGAGGATGTATTTGCCGCTGGTGGGGCGATCGAGGCATCCGAGTTGATTGAGGAGCGTCGATTTGCCTGAGCCGGATGGTCCCATGAGCGCGACGAATTCGCCTTGTTCCACGGTGAGCGAAACGCCGCGAAGAGCGCGAACCGTGACCGATTCGAGCTTGTATTCCTTCGTCAGTTTTTCGATGCGAACGACGGCGGTCATGGTGCAAAATCTCCGCGGCATTTCGGCTGCGGGCATTCGGGCGAAGTTGGTGGAAATCAGCCGTTACCCCTTGGTCTGCACGCGGTCGCCCGGATTCGCGGGTGGCGATGGAGGTCGCTGCATTCCGGGGCCGCCGGGTCCACCTGGCCCACCGGGACCTCCTGGTCCTTTCTTGGATCCACCTTTTTTGCCCTCGCCTGCGCCGGCGCCTCCGTTATTATTGCCGGGAGTGGCAGGTTTCAGATCCGATTTTTCGGGAAGCAACGCTCTTGGATTCAGCACGACCTTTTCGCCTTCCTCCAGGCCGGATGTCACGGCGACGAATCGGTCATTGCTCAGGCCGACCGTGATTTCGCGTTCATTGGCATAGCCGTCTTCATTGACGACGAAGCATTTGCGTTTTTGCCCCATTGCCACGTTTCCGACCACGGATTGAATCGGAATCGTGAGCACCGGTTCGTTGGTTTCGTCGGCGAAAATCGTGACCTCAGCGCTCATGCCTGGCTTGAGATTCGAGATGTCGCCGAGATCGTCGATCGAGACCAGGGTCTGGTAGACCTTCACGTCCGAGGAAAAGATGTCGGCCTGCGATGCCACCGAGGCGAGCGAACGCACCCGTCCTTCGAACACCTTGCCCGGGACGGCATCGACGCGAATGCGGCCGCTTTGGCCCTTTTTGATGACCTTGATTTCCTTGTCCTTGAACTTTTCACGCAGCACGTCGAATCCTTCGTAATAGGAAGCTACGCCAAGAAGGTCCTGCCGGCCGATCGAGAAGAACATGCGCAGACGATCGCCATACCCCGTGGGCCTGGTAATGTCGGCACGCACCTTCGAGATCATCGCCTCGTGGACCTTCACATTGACGAGCATGCGGTTGAGGTTGGGGATACGGATCAGCTTTTGGCCCTCGCGAACCGGTTCACCCTGGGCGACGATCGATTGCTGGCTGCCGCTGCCAAACCGGCTTTGTTCAGGGACGTAGTAAACGATAAGCCCATCTTGAGGTGAGGTGATCTTGTAGAACTTCTCGTCTTTCTCCATGTCACGCAGACGATCGACTTCCTGATCGTAGATCGCACGCTTGGCGGTCTCGTCGGCGAGCGCCTGTTCGAGTTTCGAGGCGGCCTGGGTCTTCGCCCGTTGCAGCGAGCGCTCCGCTTCTTTGAGGTCGCTCCACAGCTTGGTAGCCTGGCGTTCGAGCTTGAACTTGCGATAGATGTCGAGTTCGCCCTGAACCTTGCGCAGCGAAATTTCCGCGCTGGCGAGGCGGGATTGATCGGCGTCGGCCTGGCTGAGGCTGAAGAAGCCTTTCTTGACCATGCGCTGCGACCACGAAGCCCGATCAAGCCAGGTCTCGCGGTCGGAGCGGGCGATTTCGATTCGGCCTTCGATGTCGTTGATTTCCTGCAGGTATTCACTGGTCAGGCGGTCCGAACCATTGAGTTCTTTGCGAACATCGTCGTCGAAGCCCTTCGCCAGATATTTCTGCAATAACTCGCGCGTTGGGATCTTGAAAATGGTCACAGCGGGCCGCGTGCCGACGTATTTGCGCAGATCCAGCTCGGCGAGGTTGAGAAGCACCTCGGCGGATTTGATGTCGCTTTCGTTCTGGCTGATGGCGATCGTCACTTTGGATTTGGCGTCGACCCAGTCGGACGTGGCTTTGTTCACGGTGTTTTTCTGCGTCTTCAGCGACTCCTGAAAGCCGGAATCGTCGAGCTCGACGATCGGCTCTCCCGCCTTGACGAGCGTGCCGTCGTCGATGACCCACTTGATGGTCGAAGCGATCGTGCTGCCTCGGGAACTCGCCTTCACCCGGCAAACGATGTCGCTATTTTCCGCCGACTCGAGCGCACCGCGCTCGACGATCGCGACTTTCAGAATCTCGCGCGTGACTTGCGACGTCGGCCCCGTGTAGCGTTCGCGGATACCAAAGCGAAATCCAAACGCGACGATTAACGCAATGGCGGCAATGCCGGCAATGAGCATCAGACCCATCACCACCAACGGCATCACCTTACGGCCTGGCGCCGGCTTGGAAGCGCGGGGCGTTTCGGTAATCGGCGCGGATAACTCCGCTGGATTCCCGTTCGAGCTGACCAGTTTTTCCGTCGGATGCATTGTCGGCGTACTCATCGATCCAAACCCCCCGTGCATCTATCGGCATCAGCTCGATATCCAAGTAAAGCTGCTGTCGCGCTATCTGATAGTCAATCCACGTCTTCAGTACCTGTTCCTTGGCTTGTGGAAGACGTCCGTAGGCTTGCAAAAGCTGATTCGTCAAAGCGGCGGCGTTGGCGGCGGCGTTGGCGGCGGCGTTCGGGCTGTTGTCCGGAACTTGCGGCGAGCGGAAAGTCTCCAGCGAACTCTCCACCTGCTGGTACGCCAGTTCCACTGCCTGCTGTTGTATTATAAACGTCTTTGCCAATAGTTGCAATTGCCGAATGTCCGCGCGTACCTGGGCGACGATCTCGTCTTCCTTCTGCATCACGTCTCTACGGGAACGCTGGTAAGCAATCAAACTTGCGCGGTAGGCATTGCGTTCCGTCATGCGGACCAGCGGAAGCTCGAAGTTCATCGCCAACTGATGACGCGTGTTCGCCCCCTGGAACGCCAACGGCATATTCGCGCCGGAAGGCGTAGAGGTATCAGCATGATACAACACGTTGAACGTTCCCAACAGTCCATTGGCGAAGACACGGACCTGGCGCCAGGCGTCCACGAGTTGGGCGCGGGTGTTCATCAGATCGAGCCGATTCTCGAGCGCCGCCTGGGTCACGAGCTGATACGACTCCTCGCGATCGGTCCGCACCAGATCCACGCCCGCGAACACGACTGGCGGCAGCGAAGGCCAGGCGGGCCGCAGATTGTCGAACCGTTCCTTGCCGGCGTCGCCCAGAGCCAGAATGAACGCATTGCGCAGATCGCGCCAGCGGGCCGATTTTTCCTTGAGTTCCGCCGCCCCCGGCAGCTTCAGCCATGGCGCCGTCTCGTATCGGCGTGTTGCCAATTCCAGGATGCCTGTCGCGAGATCCGTCTCCACGTCGCGCAATTTCGCCTGGTCGGCTGGGCTTAGCGTCTTGTCTTTTTTCTCCAGCTCCGCTTTCAAGTCTTGCAATACCCCGCGTTGATTGCGCAGTTCGCTCATGCGTTTCGTCAGGTCGGCGACATCCTTGTAGTCGCTCTGCCACTTTTCCCAGCGTTTCGCAAACGTAGCCGCGAACCGCGGCGCGGTTTTGGTCAGAGCCGAGTTGCGCACGCGATCAAGCAGGGCCGCACGAATCTTGGCGGGAGCGGTCTGCTGATACAACTCGTCGAGAGTCAGTGTCGCGTCCTGGTAATCCTGAATAATCTGGTCGAACCGCTGTAGATGGTCCGTTACCGGGCGAATTGGCTGATTGTCGAGTTGAATTGGCACTGTCAAAGGAATGCCGAGCTGCGTCTTGAATTGATCGAGCGAGGTCTGAAGTACTTGCTCGTTCGTCAGGACCGAGCTTTGGCCTTGAAGCAGTTGAAGCTTGACCTGGCCGACCTGAAGGGACGAGACCTGTCCGCCGGTTTCGTAGGCCTCGAAGAGCTTGAGAACCTCGGATAGTGCCTTGACGTTGTCGGCCTCGTACCGCAGGACATAGGCCTTGTAAAGCGAGGGCAGGAAGCCCTCGGATGACGAGGTCGGGTTGATGCCGAGGAAGAGCGTGCCAGGCACGGCTGCGCCGCCGACGGCGCCGAGACCGGCGGGAACGACCTGCTGCCTGGCGACGTTGCTGCCATTCGCCGTGCCCAGGAGCGGCCTGTTGGACGCAAGACTTCCTGCCGAGGTGACGGTGCCAGGCGTCGGCGCGACGAAATCGACGCCGCCGATCATGTATTGGTAATATTGCTTACGAAAACGTGCGTAGTTGCGGATTTCGTACAACAGGCCGCGCTCAGCAAGCGTGAGTGGTTCGAGCGTGACCGCCTTCCCGCCGCCGCGAAGAAGCGGCTGGAGGAAATCCAGGTTCAACGACGAGACGCTGGTCAGCCCGTTCGCCGTCGGGTTCGCGAAGTTCATCACGGTCTGATTGGCGAAGCCGAGCAATAATAGGCCGCCCGTCGAGAAGAGCTTGCTGAAGCCCGCGGCCGAGGCGTACGACCAGCGTTCACCCTCACCTGCGGAGAGATTGGCGCCGGTGCGTTCGCGAATCGCCAGACCCAGCGCGAAGGCCTGGGCGGAGAATGCGAACCGCTCGCGCGTCACGGGCAGAGCCGTCAGATACAAATCCTCTCGGCGTGTTTGAAATTCTCGGCTATTGATCAGGCCGAGTTCCATCGCCTGGTCGATGCGCAGCAAATACGGCTTCGTAGAAGTCTCGGGCATTCCATCGATCGCCTTCGGCGCCGGCAGGGGCTTGAACAGATCCTCTTGCTTCTGAAAATACGCAACTCGGCGAATCGTCTCGGCGACGCTTGGCGTGTCGTCGCCTCGCCCGCTCGCCAGGCGTTCGGCACGGTTTTGGGCGTCCCAGTCGGTAAGGAGGTCGAGGTATCCCGTGCCCTCATAATAGTTGGTGCCAGCATGGCGAGGCTTTTGAGGATTCGGACCGAGGATCTTCGCTGCCGTATCTTCCGGAGGCATCGGCGGGCGATCGGGGTTGAACGGGTCGGCAAAACGCGCGCGCATGTCGGGGTAGACCTGCATGTTTTGGATCTTCCACGTCGGGAATACATCCTTCTCGCAAAGTATCTGATTGACTTCGCGATCCGCCTGCTTGCGATAAAAGATTCGCGTACACCCGGCATTGCCTACGATGCAGATTACCAGAACTGCCCAGAGACTGCGTCGGCATCCCGCGATTATGTTGCCCATTTTTCCCATTCCGCTACGAAAAGTTGGCGACAACCGGAGTCGATGGAAAATCCAGCACAATCGTTATCGGCGGAATATCTTGCCTACTTGAACACGAAACAAACTGTCCGCTGTAGCGGAGGTCGCCAGACCTACGGAATGGCGAGTTCGGTAGTTTCCGCGACTTCCACTATGAATCTCAAACTGCGCGACTTGTCAACACTCGCATCTGATTGGTTGCCAGCCGACATTCGGCGTAAGCTATCCAGCACCATGAGCGCCTCTCTTTCCGGCACGATTGATCGCGTCACGTTTCATAATCCTGAGAACGGCTATGCGGTGCTGCGCGTCGACGTCAAGGGGCTTCGCATGCCGGTCACCGTGGTCGGGAAGACGCCGAGCGCGAATGCTGGGGAGTTTGTCGAGGCCGACGGCGATTGGGTGGATGATCCCGAGTTTGGCAAGCAGTTCAAGGCTGACACGATTCGCGTGCTGCCGCCGAGCACCGTCGAAGGCATCGAGAAGTATCTCGGTTCTGGATTGATCAAGGGCATCGGGCCGGCGTATGCGCGCAAGATCGTCGAGGTCTTCGGGCCGCGCACATTGGACGTGATCGACGAAAGCCCGACCTACCTCAAAGAGATCAAGGGCATCGGGTCGCGGCGTATTCAGCAGATTCGCGAAAGCTGGCGTCGGCAGAAGGCGGTACGCGACATCATGGTTTTCTTGCAGTCGCATGGCGTGGGCACGGGGCATGCCTTCCGTATTTGGCGGACCTATGGCGACCGGGCGCTCGACGTCGTCAAGGCCAACCCGTACGCGCTCGCCGCCGAGGTTTGGGGCATCGGCTTTCCGACAGCCGACCAGCTCGCGCTAAAGCTGGGCTTCGCGCGCGACGCCCAGCCGCGTGCTCAAGCGGTCGTGCGTCATGTGCTGGGCGAAAAGTCCGGCGAGGGCCATGTCGCATTTCCCGAGGCAACGTTGCTGCACGATAGCGCGCAGGCGACGGGCATCGCCGAGCCGATCTTGCGTGAGGCAACCGCGGCGCTGGTTCTGACCGGCGAGATCGTTCGCGAAACGGAGCTGACTCCCGAACCGTGGCTATACCTTCGAGACCTGCACGCGGCCGAGGTGCGGATTGCGGAAAGGCTGTACGAGCTGGCGCGAGGCGAGCATCCGTTGCCTTCGTTCGATATTGATAAGGCGATTACCTGGGTCGAGAGCAAGATCGGACTCGCTCTTGCCCACAGCCAGCGCGAGGCGGTTCGGCAAGCGTGCAGCGCTAAAGTGCTCGTCATCACGGGCGGGCCCGGCGTGGGCAAGACGACGCTGGTTCGCGGCATTCTCGAAATCTTTGCCGCCAAGAAGCTTCGCTGTTCGCTCACCGCCCCGACGGGCCGAGCGGCCAAGCGCCTGAGCGAATCGACGGGCCGCGACGCGAAGACGATCCACCGCTTGCTCGAATACGATCATGGCGGGCCGAAGCGCGGCGCCAGCAATCCGCTCGATGTCGATCTTCTAATTGTCGATGAGACGTCGATGGTCGATGTGCCGCTGATGCAGCGCTTGCTGAACGCGCTGCCCGCAGCGGCGTGCCTGATCCTCGTGGGCGATGCCGATCAGCTGCCGTCGGTCGGCCCCGGCGCGGTGCTGGCGGACATCATCGCGTCCAGGGCGGTTCCCGTCGTGCGCCTGACCGAGATCTTTCGGCAAGCGCAGCAGAGCGGCATCGTGCGGGCGGCGTATCGCGTCCACGCCGGCGAAATGCCCGAGACGACACCCACCGGAAATCTGGGCGACTTTTACATCATCGAAGCCGAAACTCCCGCCGCCATCCTCGACCGCGTGTTGATGCTGGTGCGCGAACGTATCCCCGATCGTTTCCAACTCGACCCGTTCCGCGACATCCAAATCCTCGCGCCGATGAACCGCGGCGACCTCGGCGTGCGTAACCTCAACCTTCGGCTGCAAAACATCCTCAACGCGCCGGATGCTCAGGAAACGCCCGAAGTCGCTCGGTTCGGCTGGTCGTTTCGGCTCGGCGACAAGGTGCTGCAAACGCGCAACGATTACCAAAAGGAAGTGTTCAACGGAGACGTCGGCCGAATCCGCAAGATCGATGTTGACGAGCAAGAGCTTGTCGTCGATTTCGAAGGCCGAGCCGTGACGTATGAGTTCGACGATCTCGATGAGCTTTCGCTCGCCTACGCGCTCACGGTGCACAAATCGCAGGGCAGCGAGTATCCCGCCGTCGTGATTCCGCTGCATACGCAGCATTATCTCTTATTGCAGCGCAACGTACTCTACACGGCGCTGACGCGAGGACGCAAGCTCGTGGTGATCGTCGGCAGCCGCAAAGCGATCCAGATGGCGATCGACCGGGCGGAGGAAGCGAAAAGATATTCGGCGTTGAAACGGCGATTGCAATTCCAACTGCCGCGGCCCTTGTAGAAAATTCTGATAATCGCCATAATGATAGTGGTGGCCCCACTCGCATCCCAGCGTTATGGAGGAAACCGCCATGTCGTCAGCCGCGCTTCGCCTGGATTTTGTGCAGCCGGGTATTGCTCGCATCACGTTCGATCAGCCGGGAAGCCGGGCGAACACGCTTAATCAGAATGTGCAGACCGAGTTCGAGGGCGTGCTCTCCGAACTGGAGAAAACCGCTGATTTGCAGGGCGTGATCCTTTGCAGCGGCAAGCCGGGCATGTTCATCGCAGGGGCGGATTTGAAGGAGTTGATTAGCGTAATCTCTCCCCCACCCAATGCCCCCTCATCCCCGGCCCCTCTCCCGGGGGGAGAGGGGAGAAAATTCGACGCTCGCGCTTTGACATTGCGCGGGCTCCATTTCATCGGCCGATTCGAGAAGCTGCCGTGCCCCACCATCGTGCTCATCGATGGCAGCTGCATGGGCGGAGGCACGGAGCTTTCTCTCGCGTTCGACTATCGTCTCGCGGGCACACATCCGAAGTGCGAAATCGGGTTGCCGGAAACGAAGATCGGCATCATTCCGGGCTGGGGCGGAACGCAAAGATTACCGCGCGTCATCGGACCCAGCCTGGCGGTGGAATTCATCTGCACGGGCGAGCCAGTCAAGGCTGGCAGAGCGCGCGAGCTGGGCATCGCGTGGGATGTCGTGCCGTCGGAAAAAATGCTCGACGAGGCGCTGCGATTATTGACGATGACCCGAGCCTCGGGCGACTGGAAACGCGAACGGCAAAAGAAGCAGCAGCCCGTCGGGCTTTCCGACGACCAACTTGCCTACACCTACGGCGTGGCCCGTGCGCAAGTCTTGGCGAAAACCAAAGGCCAATTTCCCGCGCCGCTGGCGGCACTCGACGCCATTGCCAAGGGCTGCAATCTGCCGCTCGAAGACGGCCTGAAGATCGAGACCGAGCACTTCATTCCGCTGGTTGGCAGCACGATCTCACGCAATCTGATCGCGATTTTTTTCATGAACCAGCGTCTCGCCAAGGACACCGGCGTCGCCGACGCCAGCGTGCAGCCGCGCGAACTGGGCCGCGTCGGCGTCATCGGCGCCGGCATCATGGGTGCTGGCATCGCTGGCGCGCACATCCGCAAAGGCGTGGCGACGACTCTGAGCGATGTCTCGCAAGATGCCGTGGCCAAGGGCGTCGGGGCCATCACGAAGGTCATGCAATCGCGCATCGAAATTGGCCGAACGACGCAGACCGAACTCGTGTCGGCCTTGGCGTGTCTGAATACGACGACCGATGTGAAGGCGTTTGGCGATCGGCAACTCGTCGTCGAGGCCGTCGTCGAGAATGAGGAAGTCAAGACGAAGCTCTTCCGCGAACTTCAAGCCATCGTGCCGGCGGATGCGATATTGGCGTCGAACACCTCCACGATTTCGATCACCCGCATGGCCGGTGCCGTGACCAGGCCGGAGAACTTCGCGGGGCTGCACTTTTTCAATCCCGTGGACCGCATGCAGCTTGTCGAAGTCATCCGCGGCGAGAAAACGAGCGACCAGACCGTCGCCACGCTGGTCGCGCATACCCGCCGCATCGGCAAGTCGCCGATCGTGGTCAAGGATTGCCCGGGATTTTTGGTGAACCGCATCCTGTTCCCGTATCTCAATGAGGCGATGTTATTGCTGGAAGAAGGCGCCGATCCGCGAACTTTGGACAAAGTCGCAACCGATTTTGGCATGCCGATGGGTCCTATTACCTTGAGCGATGTCGTCGGGTTGGACACGTGCCTGTATGCGGGCATGGTCGTCAATCGCGCATTTGCCGATCGCGCGAAACAGACAAGCATCCTGGGTGCGCTCGTCAAGGCAGGCCGGCTGGGTCAAAAAAGCGGCGCGGGATTTTTCAGCTACGCAAAGGGGCCGCGCGGGGCGGACGACCTGGCGCTGTCGCCGATTCTGGAATCCTGCCGAACGGGAAAACGCGACATCACCACGGAAGAGATTCGCGATCGCATGTTCCTGGCGATGCTCGTGGAAGCGACGCGCGTGCTGATGGAAGGCATCGTCCGCGAACCGGCCGATGTGGACATGGGTCTTATCCTCGGTATCGGCTTTCCACCGCAGCACGGCGGCATCCTCCGCTGGGCTGACACGGAAGGAGCGAGCAGCATCCTCGCGCGATTGGCGAAGTACGAACCGCTCGGCAAACGCTTCGAGGCGACCGAGCGACTGCGCTCCGCGGCACGATTCTACCCGGCGTAAGCCCAGAGGTGAGGTACTCCGAACCTCTGGGATCCCAAGGGTTCGGAGTACCTCACCCTTGGGCTTGGTTTATCCAGAATGGGGACCCACCATGTTTGATTCCCATGTGCAAGATTATCTGCGAACCCTTTTAGATCGAGGATTGACGGGAAACACCTTCTTTTTGCAGCAATACGCCGATCAACATGTCGATGCCTGGAAACAGGGCGCTCACCAGGGCGATGCCGCGGCGCAGTTTTTTCTCGGGCTCTGCCACGCCAACGACATCGCGGCGCCGCTCGACGGTATCGAGGCGCTGCGGTTGTTCACGCTGTCGGCGGCGCAAGGCTTCGCGCCGGCTCAGGCGCAGCTTGCACTCTGCCATGAGGAAGGCCGCGACACGCAGACGAACATGGCCGAGGCGATTCGCTGGTATGTGAAATCGGCCGAGGCGGGGTTCGCTCCGTCGCAATATCGGCTAGGCTGGATGTACGAAGGCGGCCGCGGCGTGACGCAGGACATGGTCCAGGCGATTCGCTGGTACCGCCCGGCGGCGGAGGCAGGCGTCTTTGCGGCGCAGTACAACCTCGCCCGCATTTACGACGAAGGTCGCGGCGTGCCTGCGGATGTCGTCGAGGCGGCACACTGGCATCGCCAGGCGGCGGAACGCGGCTACGCTCCCGCCCAGTACGCCTGGGGCAATCTCCACGAACTTGGCCGCGGCGCGCTGCGAAACGAGCTCGAGGCCGTGCGCTGGTATCGTCTCGCCGCCGATCAGAATTACGAAGCCGCCATGCATGCCCTGGCGCGACTCTACGAGGAAGGCCGCGGCGTCGAACGCGATTATTTGCTGGCCGCGAAATGGTATCTCAAAGCCGCCGAGCGCGGCTATGCCATGTCGCAGAACAACCTTGGCTGGCTTTATCAGCAAGGCCTCGGCGTGACACGCGACGAAGTCGAGGCTGTCCGCTGGTACCGCCTGGGCGCGGAGCGCAGTTACCATGCCGCCCAATATAACCTCGGCTGGATGCACGAGCATGGCCTGGGCGTCGAGCAGAACGATCTCGAGGCGGTGCGCTGGTACCGCGCCGCCGCCGAGCAGAACGACCCTGGCGCGCAGAACAATCTCGGTTGGATGTACAAGGAAGGCCGCAGCGTGTCGCAGGACGATGCGGAAGCCGTGCGCTGGTTTCGGCGCGCAGCCGAGCAAGGCGCCGCCGCCGCGCAGAATAATCTCGGCTGGATGCTTCAGCACGGGCGCGGCATGTCCGTTGACGAGAAGCAGGCCGTAATCTGGTATCGCCGGGCGGCGAGCACGGGTCACGCGGCAGCGATGCACAATCTTGGCCGGATGCACCAGCAAGGCCGGGGCGTACCGCGCAATCTTCGCCGGGCGTTTCAGTGGTGCCTGCGTGCCGCCAAGCTGGACTATGCACCGGCGCAGAACAATCTGGGCTGGCATTATCAACACGGCCGAGGCGTGGACCGCGACGACGAGCGCGCCGTCGGCTGGTATCGCCGGGCCGCTCGAAACGGGCATCTCGACGCCGTCAACAATCTTGGCTGGATGTATCAGGAAGGTCGCGGCGTGGCCCAAAGCGACACCAAGGCCGTCAAACTCTACCGCTGGGCGGCGCGGCGCGGCTACGCCTCGGCACAAAATAACCTCGGGTGGATGTACCAAGTCGGCCGAGGCGTGGACCCCGACGACGCCAGGGCCGTCTTCTGGTACCGCCGCGGCGCCGAACAAGGCGACTCGGCTGCCCAGTACAATCTCGGCTGGATGTATCAACAAGGTCGCGGCGTTCCGAAGGACGAAGTCGAAGCGGTCCACTGGTATCGCAAAGCTGCCAGGCAAGGTTACGCCGCCGCCGACAATAACCTCGGCTGGATGTACCAGAACGGCCTCGGCGTCAACCCGAACGACGACAAGGCCGTCCGCTACTATCGCCGCGGCGCCGAGCGCGGCGACGCCGCCGCTCAGTACAACCTCGGCTGGATGTACCAAGAAGGCCGAGGCGTCCCCCACGACGATGCCAAGGCGGTCTACTGGTATCGTGAGTCGGCCAAGCAGAATTATCCTTCCGCGCTCAACAACCTGGGGTGGATGTACCAGCTAGGCCGAGGTGTCGAGCAGAATGATCGCGTTGCGGTCCGCTGGTATCGCCGGGCGTCCAAGCGAAACGACCAAGTCGCTCAAAACAATCTCGGCTGGATGTATCAAGTTGGCCGCGGCGTCAAGCAAGACCACGCCCGCGCCGCCAAGTGGTATCGCAAGGCGGCACGACGCGGGCACGCCGCCGCTCAAAATAACCTCGGCTGGCTTTACCAGATCGGCCGCGGCGTCCACCACAATGACGCCAAGGCCATTCGCTGGTACCGCCTGGCCGCACAACAGGGCTACGCTGCCGCCATGAACAATCTCGGCTGGATGTACCAGGAAGGCCGAGGCGTTCCGCCCGATGCACGCCGGGCCATTCATTGGTATCGCGAGGCGGCGGCCCATGGCCACCCCGGCGCCATGAACAATCTCGGCTGGCTTTACCAAGAAGGCCGAGGCGTCCCCGCCGACGACACCGAGGCCGTTTACTGGTATCGCCGAGCGGCTCTTCTCGGCGACACTTCCGCTCAGAATAACCTCGGCTGGATGTATCAAGAAGGCCGGGGCGTCAGGCGATCGTATCGCAAGGCGTTCCGGTGGTACCTGCGCGCCGCCCGCCAAGGTCACGCCGCGGCGCAAAACAATCTCGGCTGGATGTATCAGGAAGGATTAGGCCTGGCCGAGGATGACCGCCGCGCTATCCTCTGGTATCGCCGCGCCGCCAGGCAGGGCGACCCAGCCGCGCAGAATAATCTCGGCTGGATGTATCAAGAAGGCCGCGGTGTCGAACAGGACGACCACAAGGCCTTTCGCTGGTATCGCCGCGCCGCTCGCATCGGCGATCCCTCGGCCCAGAATAACATCGGCTGGCTGTACCAGGAAGGCCGCGGCGTGCCCCAGGACGACGCCGAGGCACTGCGCTGGTACGAGCTTTCCGCCGAGCAAGATCATGCCCCGGCCCAAAACAACATCGGCTGGATGTATCAAGAAGGCCGAGGCATGGCGAAGAACGACGAAGAAGCGATGCGCTGGTATCGCAAGGCTGCCGACCAGGGCGACCCAACGGCGCAAAACAACCTCGGCTGGATGTACCAAGAAGGCCTGGGCACCGACCCCGACGACATCGAAGCCGTGCACTGGTATCGCAAGGCGGCGGAGCAAGGCGACGCCAGCGCCCAAAATAGCCTGGGGTGGATGTATCAAGAGGGCAAAGGCGTCGATCGCGACGACACCGCCGCCGTGCGATGGTATCGCCTCGCGGCCGACAAAGGGCATGTCGGCGCCATGAACAATTTGGGCTGGATGTATCAAGAAGGAAGAGGCGTTGCCCAGTCCGACGAGAAAGCCATCGAATGCTATCGCCAATCCGCCGAAGCGGGTAATTCCGCGGCCCAAAACAATCTGGGCTGGATGTATCAAGAAGGCAGAGGCGTGGAAATGGATAACACCATCGCCGCCCAATGGTATCTCACCGCAGCCGAGCAGGATGACGCGGTCGCCCAGCACAATCTCGGGTTGATGTATCTCGAAGGCGTCGGCGTCGAGGAGGATCACGCTGCGGCCGTCCAGTGGTTCCGCCGCTCCGCCGATCAGGACTATCCGCCCGCTCAATGCAGTTTGGGCCTGGCCTACGAAGAAGGGACAGGCGTAGACTCGGATATGAAAAAAGCGATCTTCTGGTATAATAAAGCAGCCGAATTCGGCGACGCCGACGCGGAAGAGAAACTCCGCTCGCTCGCCGAGGACGTGGAATAACCCTAACCCCCAGGTGGGCTGATGAAAACCTTTGGAAATTCGCACGGATGAGACAGTATCCGACGCACGGAATCATTGCGCGAAGTGCTCCCTGTCCCACCGGGAGAGGGAAGGGGTGAGGGCCGCTTGGCGCTGGCAATGCAAGGAAA
>CAZAFH010000075.1:0-40561 GCA_964484265.1 uncultured Singulisphaera sp. | reverse complement strand
CAAGCCTCGCTCCCAAAAAAAATGTGGGGAACTCGCAGACTCAGGGGGAGAGGGGTTGGGGGTGAGGGGGAGAGGCCACAGAAAGCGACAAGCCCCGAACCCCTCACCCCCGACCCCTCTCCCCTGAGTACAGGGGCGAGGGGAGGTAGTGCTGTAGTATTAGAGAGAGATCCTATTTAAGGAGAAACAAGCACCCTCACGCATTTTATCCTGGCGTCGATCTGCACGCAAGCAGCCGATCGGCCCACCAGCCCGGAGCGCCAGCGACGGGATACTGCGGCCTGCACGATCCGAAGATCGGATCATCCTGCTGCAAGAAAATGAATCGGTTGCGACGTGCAAAAACTCAATACAATCGTCGCCGGGGAAGGAACGTAGCTCAACCTTCACGGGCAATAGAACGATTCGGAACGTTCTGATCACGGGATCTGCCAGTCCTCGATCACGAGGCCAGCAATCCGGCTGAACTCGGAGGTGTTGTGGGTAACCAAAGTGGAGCCGTTCGTCAGCGCAATGGCGGCTATCATCATGTCATTGCCGCCGATAAGCAGTCCCTGCCGGGTCAGGTCCGCACGAATCCGACCGTACTGTTCGGCAGCGGCATCATCGAATGGCAACGAGGTAAACTGCTGCCGTAACTGATCGACACGCAAGGCATTATTGGCCCGATGAACTGGGTCGGATCGTTCGACACCGAACAGCAGTTCCGCCACTACCACCGAGCACAACACGATGTCGGTCGGCGCGTGAGCCTGAATCCGCGCAACAATGAGAGGTTGATTCTGCCTCAGCCAGCCAATGCAGCTATTCGTGTCGAGCAGATAGGTCACGACAGCGACTCCCGCGTTTCAAGGGGTAATTGCGGTGGCCGCTCGAACGTCGGATCAGTGATGCTCCCCGCCATCGCCTGCACGAATGCGCCCCACTCCGCTCGCGTCATCGGCTTGCGGGCCGCTTCGATCACCACACGCACCGATTGATTCGCGCTCTCCATGCCGATTGGCACATCCAAATGCAGAGTGCCGTCGGGACCGACGACGGATTCAATGACGATGTTGCTCATGGTGGTTCTCATTTTCTGGGATTGGCGCTACCCCTGGTGCGTCGATGCTCTCTGCTCCGCGAAACGACACACCTAACTTGCCGGGGCACTGCAACGGCGTAGTTTGGCGCGAATCGAGAATGCGGCCTCAGTCGAAGTGCAACGCTTGGATACTTCCAAGGAGATACAGCACTCTCACGCATTCTATCCCAGCGTCGATCTGCACGCAAGCAGCCGATCGGCCCACCAGCCCGGAGCGCCAGGGACGGGATACTGCGGCCTGCACGACCCCTGGCATCCCCGGCGCGGAAGATCGGACCATCCTGCTGCAAGAAAATGAATCGGTTGCGACCTGCAAAAACCCATGCTGACGTCGCGCGAAAGGAACCTAACCCGACCTTCAAGGGGCATAGAACGATTCGAATCGTTCTGATCACGGGTTCGTTATCCACGTTGCAGCCGATTCCGCCGTTTCGTTTCCTCTACCAGTGCGACGGGGTTGGCAGCGAAGTCGCGGTCTAGCCTTTCCTGTTCACGTTGCTGCTGCGGGTGGAAAAGCCATTCTCCACTCCCCGACTCCAGCCGTTGACGCAATTCCTCTTTGGTCACCAAGCCGTCCATCTTGCTGAAGTTGAATTGAATCGCTCCGATGTCAAGACTCATGATCTTGGCCAGGTCTTTCGCGTTGATGGGATGCGTTACCCAAATCTCTATGAGAAGCAACCGCTCCTTGACGCGGAACACGATATCCGGGATCGCTCGTCCAATCTTATACTCCAAGCTAACCTCGTCAGCGACAAACCAGGCATCCTCGCGAACGATTTCCCGATACACTCTTCGTCCAAGGGGGTGTGTCCGCTTTTCGCTCGGGTAAATTGCAAGCGAAGGCAACAGTAGCTTGCCTTCCTGAAGCGATTCTTTGGCGAGCTGATGAACGGCAGTTTGATATCCGGCCCCACAATCCGGACCATCATCGTGGGCGAAGTAATGTTCCTTCTCTTCGCCCTTTCTGGCTTCCAGCCGCCACCCACACTTGGGACAGGTGCATCCGCAGGCAAGCCCGCGCTCGACGGAATCCACCGTAACAAGCTGACCGTCCTTGAGGCCGTAGGGGTTTTTCATGGCAGTGAACCTTTTTCAACTAACGAGCGTTCACTTACGAAGCAATCACGGGTTCCCACAATTCGCGGGTTCACGATGCGTCGGCGCTGGCGCCTGACGTGACCTACAAGTCTATCATGCCGCCACAGCGAACCCGCCCCAACGCCGTTGGCGTTGGGGGTAGCTCTGATGATTCGGGAAATAGTTCATGCGTAAGAATGCGCAAGTTCAAAAAACGCAAGCGAAGGGTGAAACGTCCGTGGCTACTCCCGTCGATCGTGCCGATTGATATTGCGCATTTTCTCGCTCCGAAGGAGCGGCGGATTGTAGCCTCGGGTGGAGCGCAGCGCAACCCGTGGAATAGTTCGAATTCACTTTCCACCCCGCAAGGGGTGGCGGATGACGCCCGGTTTCCTCTACCCCTGCCGGGGTAGTTTTGAGATTCGTCACGACCACGGTTTGCGCTGCGCTCCACCCGTGGCTACAATCCAACGCTCCTTCGGAGCTTAATGGAAATGTCGCGGAGAGGAACGCGGCTGAGCCTTCAATTGGTATAGACTGGTTAGGTCGCTTCTTCGTCGAACGCTTTCCTCCAAAATTGATCGCGATTAGCGTCACGGTCAGGTGAATGGTAGGATCGAATGCCGTAAAGCCTCGCAAGACACGGCTTAAATTCGCTGATCACGCCTGACGGATTAGAATGCTCCATGTAATACGCAGCGACTTCCTGATATCTGCCATGTTCCGACATTGCCATGGCGAAATCTTTCATGCTACGATACCCGGTATTCCAAATATCGCGAAGCTCCTTCTCAAAAGCACCTGCATCGAATTTGCGATGTTCAAAGAGGGCGGCGCGATACCTCTCCAGTATTGGATTGGCCAACCGAAGCATCTCGTCATTGAGTCTTGCCATTTGATCGTTGAGAATTCTAGGCGTAGTGCTCCGCGTGCAAGCAGTTGTCGTCGGGCGGTTGCTTTGTCGCGGACCGTTACTGATTAAATCTAGTTGAACTGAACTGCAGACGCAGTTTGTAATCGAGAATCCGCAGGCATGTCTCATTTTCTCATTGCATTCACTTGCGTCAAGCAGATTCGGGCCTCATTCTCGTGTGCGACGACGAGGCACCACCGGCAGTGTTACCACACCCCCAGGAATCACTGCGTTCATCCTGGGGCTTTCGGCATCTTTTTGACTATCGTAACACGCCCCTATTTCGGCTGTCAAAGTCGGTTGCGAAATAATTTGCGATCGCATGCCACGACGCGAACGCTAAACAAGGAATTTCATTCTGCAACCTGAAATTTTCAATCGGCAATTGCCCCCCCCTCTCCCCCACGGGAACTTGGCCAACACCCCCTAAAAGTGCAAAAAAAGGCCGAAAAAGTGCAAAAGCGCTTGGCCATTTGCTGTTGGCCAAGCGCCCCCTGGCGAGGCCAACCTAACAATTAAGAAAGCGGATAACCTGGGAAGCATCGAAATCAGTCCTTCCGTTCCTTCGTCTCGATGAACACATCGACCTGCTGGCCGACGTAGATCGGTTGCGGCGGCGTTTCCATCTCGTAGATCGCTTGCAGCACGCGAGTGTCCACGCGTTCGGTGTTGTCGCCCGTCAGTGCCCGCTTGGGTGTCACGTAGCGCTCGACGCGGATAAACTTCACTTTCACTTCACGGCGATCGGGGCCGCGAATGACGACCTTCGCGGGCGCATCCGGGCGGAAGCGCCCGATGTCGTGCTCGTCGATATCGACGCGGACATGGTATTTGGACAGATCGCCGATCATCATCAACGCCTGGCCCGGCTGAGCGCCGACGAATTCGCCGGGGCGAACGCTGATCTGAAGGAGATGGCCGTCAATCGGAGCAAGCACGGTGGCACGGGCGATCTCGGTCAGCGTCTGCTCGATCTGGGCAGCCGCGAGGTTGATGTTGGCCTTGCCGACGGCGAGGTCGGGTTCCCAGGCGCCTTTCTGGAGCAGCGCCAGGTCGGCCTCGGTTTGATCCCATTGAAATTTGGCCGTCTCGGCGGTGAGCTTGCGCTGGGTGGCGTCTTCGGGAGAGATTGCATTTTTCGAGAGGAGCAATCTTGCCCGATCCGCCTGGTCCTTCATGAGGCGGTAATGCGCTTCGGCGGCACGCGCTTTGGCCTTGACGATGGGCAATTCTTCAGGCCGCGGCATCGATTGGAGCTTGGCGTACTGCGCTTGCGCGACGGCGAGATTGGCCTTTTGGAATTTGAGCTGAGCTTGAAGATGCCGATCGTCCACGCGAAAAAGCGGCGTGCCTTTCTTCACGGCTGTGCCGACGTCTTTCGGCGTGCGGAAAACTTCGAGCACGACGCCCGGAATGGCTGCGCCGATCGCGATATTTTCACTCGACGCTTCGATGAGTCCGGCGGCGGCCACCGTGTTGCCAAACGGCGATCGCGCGGGTTTTGCCGGCGGCGCCAATTTGTCCACACTCGGCTGCGACCGAAGCACGTGGATGCCGCCAAATGCCAACATGCCGAAGGCAAACGTCGGCAGAATGTACTTCACGAAGAACGATTGCATGGTATTTTCCCCACGAAAACAAATGACTCGGTCGCGCTCGCCGAAGACAAGCGGCTATACGACTGCGGCCAGGTTGCGAGTTCGCTCGTTGACGCGTTCGATTTGGCCGTCGCTCATTGTCACGATACGATCTCCGAAATCGAATACGCGGTTATCGTGGGTCACGACGATAACCGCGCGTCCGGGTTGCACAGCGACTTTTCGCAACAGTTCCATCACCGTTTGCCCTGAATGGGCGTCGAGCGCGGCTGTCGGCTCGTCGCAGACGAGCAAACGCGGCTCATGGACAAGCGCTCGTGCGATGGCGACACGCTGCTGCTGGCCGCCGGAGAGCTGCGCGGGAAACGAGTTCACGCGGTTGCCCATGTCCACGTCGCTCAGTACCGCCTTCGCCCGTTCCACCGCCTTCGCTCGCGGCCAACCGGCGATCAACAAGGGCACGGCGGCGTTCTCCGCGGCGGTTAGAGCGGGCAGCAGGTTGTACTGCTGAAACACAAACCCAAGCTCTTTACCGCGAAACGCCACCAGACTCCCGTTCCGCATCCGCTGCAGCGCCTGGCCGAGGACCACGACTTCGCCTTCCGTCGGATTGAGCAACCCCGCGATGACGGAGATCAACGTCGTCTTGCCGCAGCCGGATGGCCCGACAAGCAACGTCAATTGGCCGGCGTAAACCTCAAGTTCGACGCCGCGCAGCGCCACGGTGCGCATATCCCCGACACCGAAGACTTTGCTGACATTGTGACAGCGAACAGCGGGCTGCGATTCCATGATTCCAATCTCCACGATGGTTCAACGAAACACCACGGCCGGCTCGAGCACGATGACTTTGCGAATGCTCATCAACGCCGTCAGCATGATGATGCCGAGCACGGCGAGTCCGACGACGGATGCCGCCAACCAGGTCATGTGAAGCCCAGCGAGATGGGTGACGCCGCTCGTCGCCTCGAAGAACGCCGCCGTGAACCCCAGGCCGATGCCATAACCCAGCGCGCCGACGACAATCGCCTGCACGAGGATCATGCCAACCAGGCGGATGTTGCTCACGCCCATCGCCTTGAGCGAGCCGAATTGCTTCAAATTTTCGATGGTGAATAGGTAGAACGTCTGCCCTGTGATCGCGGCTCCGACGACGAAACCGAGCAATATCGTGATGCCGAAATTCACCGGAATACCTGTCGAGCTAAGGAAGTAGCGGATCGTCTTCCAGTAAAACTCGTCCTGCGTGAGGGCGGCAAGACTCGTTTGCTGACTGATTCGGCGGCTCACATCCTTGGCCGAATGGCCTTCTTGCGGTTGGGCGAGCACAAAGGTCATCAGGTGGCGTTCCTTCGGCACAAAGCCCGAAGCCGTGCTGTAACGCGTAAACAGAATCGGCATCGTCGTGAACGGCGGCGACGCCTTGCACACGCCGACCAGCACCGCGCGGCGGTCGTTCAATTCAAACTCGCGGCCGATGACGTACGGTTCACCTGGCCACATGTATTCGTACCCGGCCTTGTCGATAATAACCGCGTCCGGGCGCCGCAGGTCGGAAAGGCTGCCGACGATCATTTCCTTGGGAGCGCCGATAAGTGTTGCATCGTCCAGGCCAAAAAGAACGAGGTTGCGAAAGTTGCCGTTCTGCAAGCGAGCACGAACCTGGCCTTTGTAAAGCTTGACGGCCCAGGCCACGCCTTCCACGCCGCGAACGCGCTGCAAGTCGATGTCGGGCAAGCCGGGGACCTCGTCGATGAAGCGGACTTTGTTGTCCATGACCCAAATCTCGGCATCGCGCACGTCCTTGATTTGGCTCGCGGTGCGATCGATGATGCCCATGAAGATGGAGATCTGCTGCGTCATGAGCAGCGTCGCGAAAGTGACGCCAAAGATCAGGCCGAGATACTTCGCGCGATCCCCCATCAGCATTTTCAGTGCGATCCAGGTCATGAGCGTCCTCAATTCTTTCCACGCGGATCAAATGCGCGATGCGAACTTTTTCATCGCCGCCAGGCTGAAATCCGTGATGTGATCCGTCAGCGTCTCGATATCGAGCGACTGAAAAGCCTCCGGGCCGACGAGCATCGACAGCACCGGCCGAGCCGAGCGATAGTGCAGAATCTGCCCGACGATGCTGAAGCCGATCAGCATGCGCGTTCGCTCCGGCGTGGCTTCGGGCAGCATGACGCCGATGATGTCGCGCAAGACGCTAAAGGTCGGTTTGACGTATTCCTTGACGAATTCGGCGCACGCCTTCGTGGGCAACAACATCTCGCGCATGATCAGCTGGGCGTGCCAGGCGGGGTCATGGTCCACGGCGACGCGATTCAGGAACATACGTATAAAGTCGCGCAGCTTTTCACGCGGCTGAGTATTCTCCGGCCAATTTGGCAACGGCGAACGGACACTACAGCACTGCCCGGCGTGACGAACGCACTCGACGTAGAGGTTTTCCTTGTCGCCGAAGTGGTAGTTGATCGCCGCCTGGTTCGCCTTGGCCGCCTCGCAGATTTCACGAACCGTCGTCGAACGGAAGCCGCGTTCGGCGAACATTGGCCCGGCTGCATCCATCAGTTGTTGTCTCGTATCATCCATAGGAGAGAGGTCCGAAAAAGCCGTTAATTCAAACGTATGTATGATTCTATCAAACGTTTGTATGATAGTCAAGCTTTTTTTTGCCGGGCGAGCCTCGCCGCGTAAGTGGCAGGTTGAACGAGCGATTGTCAATTCAACCTGCCGCTTACGCAGCGAGGCTCGCCAGTCAATCAAAAAAAGCTAACGCTAGCCAATCACTGGCGCCTTGATTTTGATGTGTCGATTCTCCGGTAGACTTACAAACCACTCGAGCGTTCGTTGCACGCCCTCCTGGATTTTCACTTCCGGCTTCCATGCCAACTGCGTGCGTGCTTTGTCGATGCTGTAGCGCGTCGATCGGCCGATGAGGTAGATCGCTCGCCGAGTGATCGTTGGCGGCTTCGAGCTGAAGATCATGCGCTTGCACGCTTCGAGGACGAACGCCCAGCGGATCGCCAGGCCGTATGGGATGTGCTTCGTGACGCGCGGCAGCGAGAGCGCGTCGGTTAGTGCGTTGAGAAGATCGATCTGCCGCACTTCGCCTTGGCTGCACAGGTTGAAGGCCTGACCCACGGTGCTTGGGTGATTCGCCGCCAGAATGATTCCACGGGCAACATCGCCGGCGTAGATGATGTTGAGGAAATTTTCGCCGCTGCCGATGATCGGCACGCGCTTGGAGAGCAGGGCAGGGATGACGCGCGGAATCGTCACGCGGTCGCGCGGACCGTACAGCCAGCTTGGCCTGGCGATCGTTGTCGCTGGGAAATCGCGAGCGATATTTTCGGCGAGCAGTTTCGCTCTTGGGTAGTAGTCCCATAGCCAAAAGCCCTGGCCGAGCGGCGTGTCCTCGGTGATTTTTTCGTCGCCGGCGAGTTTGGGATGTCCGTAAACGGAAATGGAGCTGACGTGAAGCAGGCGCTGGACCTTGGCCAGGGTGCAAGCCGTGACGATATTGCGCGTCGCGGTGACGGCTTCTTCCTCGAAGCTGCTCCAGGCTCCCCAGTCGCTGACCTTGGCTGCGGCGTGGTAGACGATCGTCGCGTCCTTCACCGCCTTGCCGACGGCAGCGGGATCGCGCAGATCGCCTTCGATAATCTCGACGCCGAGGTTCTGGAGGAACGCCAGATCACGCCCGCCGCGAACGAGCACGCGCACTGTCTCGCCTGCCGCACGAAGCTGTTCGACGATGTGGCTGCCAAGCTGCCCGGTGGCGCCCGTCACGAGATTGATTTTCATGTCGTATTTCGCTGAATGTTACCGTAGCCATCACGGCGAGCCAGGAGTGTAGGCGACTGGAGAACTCGCCAACAAGTCATAGGCTCGCTGCGTGATGGCTCTTGATTGACCTTAGAATTACTTAAACTATCAAATTTCCTGGTGAAACCCATCACTCAAGAGCGGTCTCAATACTTCCCTTTGCGATCCTCGAAGTGCGTCGGCTTGCCGAGCGTGGCGCCGCCGCGGGAAACCCAGTCGGCGATCCAGGCGATCATCTGGGCGGCGCTGGCGCGGGGATAGCCGAGCAGACGATGCGACAACTGGGCATTGCTGAGGAAGGCGTCGGCGGATTCCGTTCCTTTGAAATGTGCCGGTTTGCCCAAGATCGTTCCAAATTCCTCGGCAACGCGTTGCACGCTCAGCGTCTCGGGCCCGGCAAGATTCCAGATCGTCGGCGGATTGGCCAAGTAAGCAAACGCCGACAGAGCCGCGGCGTTGGCGTCGGCCTGCCAGATTGCGTTGAAATGCCCCATGCTCAGGTCGATGGTCTCACCGTTCCACACCTTGGTTGCGATATCGACCATGACGCCATAACGCATCTCGGTGGCGTAGTTCAACCGCAACAGCGCCATCGGAATATTGCACGTTCGGCTATGATGTTCGTAGATTCGCTCGCGGCCGACGCAACTCATTGCGTACTCGCCCGTCGGCGTCAAGCTGTCGGTCTCGCGTGAGCCGCCCAGGGCGACAGGCGTCAGGCCGTAGACGTTGCCCGTGCTGAAGGCGACGATGCGCGATTGGCGATATCGTTCGCAGACATAGGCGGGCGCGAGCGCGTTCATCGCCCATGTGCGCGACTCCTGACCTGTCGAGCCGAATTTCATGCCGAACATGGCGAGAACGTTCCGCACCTCGGGCAAGCGCGCGACCTGTGCGGGATCGAGCAAATCGCAACGGATCGTTTCGATCCCCATCGCCTTGAGGCGATCCTCGCTGCCTGGCTCGGAGAATCGGGCAACACCGATGACCCGTCGAGTGACGCCAGCGGCCTCAAACGCACGTTGGGCCATTCGCGCTAGCGTCGGCCCCATCTTGCCCGCGACGCCCAACAGGATCAGGTCGCCATCGAGTTTCGCGAGAGTTTCGATGGCATGCGGCGTCGGTTCACTGAGCAGCGACTCGAGGTGGTCTACGTTGTCGATTCGACCTGGATATACGTGCGGCACGGAATCAGCCTCCAATAACAGAATCAATCAGATGACGAAATTGAGTATAGCAGCCACGATCGATCCGGGCGAACGACGTAATCGGTATGTAGAATACCCCAAGATTCCCGTTTGCCGAGGCGACTCGAGAATGACCACGACCAAGCAAGCAAAAGTCGATCTCCTTCCCGACCACTTTCGGCGTTTGTTCTGGGACCATGATTACGCCCGCCTGAGCTGGCACTCCGACCGCGACTTGATCATTGGCCGTGTGCTTGCGGTTGGCGATTGGCAGTCGGTGCGGTGGGTTTTGCGCCGGCTATCGAAATCGGGCTTACGCGAATGGCTGCAACGCCGCGAAGGCGCGGGCCTCTCCGCACGGCAACTGCGTTTCTGGGAACTAATCCTCGATTTACCTCACCGTCAAGTGAATGCATGGCTCGCCAAACCTGGCAGGCAAGCCTGGGAAGGACGATAGTCTTCATGCCCTGGCATCCGAAAGTAGTGCAATTCCCTTGCCGAAATACGTGGAAAGCGCAGGTTCGACATGGCGAAGCCTCGCGGCGTTTATGCGAAGTTGACCCGGCTTCACGCGATGCGCAATCAGCCCGTTACCGATGATGTTGTCGAGATCCTGGCGGAGTCGCTGAGTGATGCCTCGAATCTCGTCGTCGCCGAGGCGGCGGCGATTGTGGCGGCGCAGATTGTGAAAACGCTCACCCCCAATCTCGTGGCGGCGTTTGAGCGCATGATGATCGATCCGGAGGAAAACGACAAGCAGTGCCGGGCGAAGATCGCCATCGTGGAAGCACTCAACGCGTTGGAATACAGCGAGTCCGAGGTTTTCCTGCGTGCCCTTGTTCATGTGCAGGAACCGCGTTTCAAAGAACCCACGCAGGACGCGGCTGGCGTGCTGCGCGCTCACGCCGCGTTGGGCCTGGCTCGCATTGGCCATCCGGGATTGGTTCTTCTGCTGACCGAACGGCTGTTCGACACCGACAATGCTGCGCGCACTGGCATCGTGCGGGCGTTTGCTGGAACGGGTTCGCTGACGGCGGTTCCGCTACTGCGTTACAAGGCGCTTTGTGGCGATCAAATTCCTGAAGTGATGGGAGAATGTTTTGCGTCGCTCCTGGCACTGGCGCCGGACGATTCCGTCGAGTTTGTCGGTCGTTTTCTGAGAAGCAGAAATGAAGAGGTTCAATCCGCCGCCGTGCTGGCCTTGGCCGAGACGCGCCGGGTGGATGCGTTCAGCCTGCTCGAAAAGTTTTGGCCTCGCGCGTCGGCGGATCTCAGAGAATCGGTGCTAATCGGCATGGCGATGTTTCGTCTCCCGTCGGCGTATGATTTTCTCATCAGCCTCGTCGCGCAAAAGGATCCTTCGGCTCGTTCCGCCGTCTCGGCGCTCGCGATCCATCGGCACAATACCAAACTCAAAGACCGCGTCGCCGCCGCCGTTGAGTCTCACGGCGACGACGCGCTGAAGCAATGGTTCGATAGGAAGTTCGCGGAGACGGCATAGCGCTACGGTCATTCACCGGAGCGGTAACCGTTCACGGGGCGGTGAAAAATGCGACCAAAATCCCTTTTACTAAGGAAGGCAGGAAAGCAGGAAGGAATAGGCAATTCAATTCCTGCTTTCCTGCCTTCCTTAGTATCTTTGTCGTGTCGTTTTTTGTCCGAGTCGTGAACGGTTACACCGGAGCGCCACGCCGCAAGAGGAGTTACGTGTTCGTCGGCGGCGGAGTCGTGTCAGGCGGAGGCGGCGTCCTGTCTGGCGGCGGTGTCGTGTCCGTCGGGGGCGGCGGCGGATTGCCGACATTGAACCAGCGCGGCAGCGGTATCGTGAAATCAAAAGTCATCGGACGCGGCGGCGCCGTCGGCGCACTCGGGTTGATCGGGTAGGCGTCGATCACGAAGTGGAGTACCTGCGGAACGGACGCCGAATGGCCAGGTTCCACGCTGACCGTGATCGTCGCATCGAGCCGAGGATTGTGAAGCAGGCCCTGGAACATCGGCAGTGTCACGGCGGGGACGCACCGATCCTCCAGTTGCTCCACCATGAGGGGGTAGGAGAGGGACATGAGGATTCCTTTATTCGGGCGGGGGTAAAGAAAGAGGATAACTCGTCATTCATTCAGTCGAAAAATGCACACGAAAACGGACAAAGAGCCGCTCAGGTTTTTTTTATTTTTCCCGAACACTAAGCTGGAAAAATCACAAAACATTTCAGGATATAGAGTTACGGAAAATGGCAATCTCGCCATGCGTCCAAAGCGGGAAGCATGCCAATCCGGCGGCTGCATTTTCTGCAACACATGAACTTGGTGGATAATTAGGAAAGTGAGATATTATCGGAGGCAGAGATTTCCACCAACGATGTTCCGATAAAAGCTTAAGAAAAAGCCATAAAAATGGGAAAATGAAACGATAATCCGACTTGCAACGATTGGGCAAGGGAAGTGAATGGGCGAGAACCGACAGCTTTAACGCGTCTTCGAGGGCGCAGCGGATTGCAACGCGCGAGCAGCATCTACCACTCGGCGAAACGCCGGCGAATTTCGCAGCGGATCGAGATCGCGATCGATTTCCAGGTACTCGAAGCCGAACCCCTTTTTGAGCGCCTCGGCAAGAAGGTGCAATGCCTCATGCCGATCGTTCGGTTCATTTCGCGACGTCAGCGCATAGATGCCGGCGACCTGGTACAGATTCGCTGGGCTTGTATCGAGCACCAGCGCCTGCTCGGCGTCTTTCAGCGCGGCGGCGCGTTTCCCGAGGCGACCCAAGTAGACGCCGCGCCCAGCACGAGGCCGGCAGTCGTCGGGGTAGAGTTCAACCGCCTTGTCAAGTGTGGCGACTGCGTCGGTGGTGCGTTTGAAATATTTGCCCAGCACATGTGCCTTGTTCTGCAAGGCCGCCAGCGAACGCGGATTGGTTTCGATCGCCTTCTCAAATGAATGCAGTGCCTGCTTCGGATCGCTCGGAAGAAACGCCAGTCCGCGGGCGATCCAGTCTTCCTCGTCGCTCGGTTCGCGCTTCATGCCCTCGGCTCGGTCCTTGGCCGCGCCGGCGCGATCGCCCGCCAGGTCGCGAACCGTGGCACGCAGGAAATGGACGCGCGTCGCCGCGAAACCGCGTTGAAGCGCCTCGGTCAGATCGGTCTCGGCCTGCGCGAACTTTTTCTGTCCCTCAAACGCCGATGCTCGGCTCAGATATGCTTCCGTGAAATCCGGTTGCAAGCGGATCACGTGATCGAAATCTTCGCGAGCCGCCTCGAAATTCTGCTGGCGTAGATACGTCAGGCCGCGATTGTAATACGCTCCATAAAACTGCGGACGCAGCGCGATGCATGCGCGATAACAACCTAGCGCCTCGGCATTTTGTGCGAGGTAGTCATGGCAGATGCCTTGGAGGAAGTGCAGATTGAAATTCTGCGGATGGATCCGCACGGCCTGTCGAAGCAAGGGCAAAGCTTCGCGAAATCTGCCTTCCTCCGCCAGGGAGCGTGCCGCCAGATAACGATCTTGCACCGTCTTCAGCTCTGCCTTGCTGGCTCGGTTGAAGCATTTTTCGGCCTGCTCGCGTTTGTCCAGCAGGCGATGCAACTCGCCCTGTTGTTTCCAGAGTGACTGTGGAATTCTGTCCTCGGAAAAGCTCGAGCTCGCGAGCGCGCAGTAATGCAGACCGGTCTGGTATTTTTCCACCCTGCGGTCTGGGTTGGTTTCACGCTTTCCGGCGACCTGTTGTGCCTGTGCAAGCAGGATTAAGAGCTGGCCAACCTCCTCGTGCAACCTCTCCTGCTCTTTCTCGGAGAGTTTTTCGACCAAGGCGCTCGACTGCCATTGGGGGTCATCGAGAACGCGGAAATGGGCAAGCGTACCGAGTCCGATACGCTCGCCTTCGTCCAGTTTTGACTTGTCGCTTCGAGCATTCAGGAGGAAGTACGCGGATTGCGCGTCCTCCTCGAATCGGGCGAGAGTCGCCCGTGCCTCGAAGCGTGCACGCTGGTCTTCGCGAACCACCAGCAATCCGGCTAACGAAGCCACGAATACAGCGGCGACGGCACATACCGATGTCACGGAAGTCAACAGCGGGTGACGCCGGCGGAACTTTTGGCAGCGCTCCCATGCCGAGGGATTCGCAGCAAAGCGCAGCGGGCGGTTCTCAAGCTGGCGATCCAGATCTTCCTGGAGTTGCCGGGCTGTCTGATAACGTGAGTTCGGGTCGGCCTGCAAACAGTGAAGAACGATCGCCTCCACCGCGGGCGAGACGAGCTTGTTCAGAAGGCGTATCGACGGTGCTCCCTGCTCACGATCGACGATCATTCGCTCGATCATTTCGCGCACGGGCATTTTTCGGTAGGAGGCAAACGGCGCCTGGCCCGTCAATAGCTCGAAAAGGATGACGCCAAGCGAGTAGATATCGCTGCGAGCATCGACATCGGACTTGATGCCGGCGAATGCCGCGAGGTGCTCTGGCGCCATGTAGGGCAGCGTGCCGCCCATGGAGGCAGCCTCGGCAATTTCGTGGCGGTTTGTATTGTGGGCGAGATTGAAATCCAGCAGCATCGGCAGGCCGTCATCGGTGATGAGGATATTCGCCGGCTTGAGATCGCGATGAATCACGCCGTGCTCATGCGCATGCGCCAGGCCGTCGGCCAGCCGAACGGCGAGCCACAACACAGAATCGACGTAGGACATTCCCTGCAATACGGGCGTCATCGCTGGAATGTGCGCCATAGGTTCGTCAGGTCTGCTGGGCCAGCTGTTTGCAAGGGAATCGCAGCTATCCTGCCTCACGGTTGCTTTTTTCATGCGATCCGCGAGCGTGCTCAGGAGTTCTTTGCCTGAAGATGGCATGTTCGCATGACTACGAATATCCGCCAAAACATGTGCCAAGGTCGCCGATCCCAGGTACGGCATGCAGACCGCTTGATAGGGATGGCCGTTGTGGTAGGAATAAATCGGCACGATATGGGTGTGCTGCAACTGTGCCAGCGTCTGCGATTCGGAGAATAGCCCCTGGGCAACCTTCAACGCCACGAATCGGCCTGCGAGCTGGCTTTGCTTCGCGAGAAAGACCTTCCCGAACCCGCCTTTGCCGAGTTCGACGAGCAAATCGAAACCGAGGAACTCATCGCCCGCGTTCGGCAACTCCGTCGTCGGCACGTCTAGGTCCCGCTCGGCATCCGGAGAGCCGACCTTGCGCCGCTCCTGCGGGTGAATTGCGTGACGAGTGACGGAAAGTGCGTCGATCGGTTCGATGGAGTTCATGTACGGTTCCGTCGTCTTTGGTCAGTAATGATAGTCCTTGGGCAATCGCATTTGGCTTCCAGACGAATTGGAATTTCCGCCTGGACATCACCAAGGACGAATGACTATTGACGCGCCCATCAAAATTCGGAGATTACCGTAGCCATCACGCTCCGCGTGATGGATTTGCATTGAGCACCCGAAAATGACAGCGATTTTCGAAAAATTCAAGACACGTCACGCGGAGCGTGATGTCTACGGTGGTCGCCAGTGACTTTTGAGGATGGCGTCACTATTGACAGTTCTCGGCTACTTTTTCGGGGAATAACCGAAAGCATAGTTCACGAAATGCGGCTTGTCGAATAGGAAAATAAGTTCGATTGCGCCGATTGGGCAAACTTTTCCGAATCGAAGCGTGAAAAAAACCATGGATTTCGCCGTAAGTTCTTGCTGTCGAATGCACTCTGCATATACTGATGGCCTACCATTTCAGGTGAAATGGCGTCATGCAATTCGGTACACGGGAGTTCGGTATGAGTCACGGGATCATGGACATGGATTTGATCGAGGAGCTGCAGCTTCGTCGATGGGCACGCGAGAATTATGTGCCGCTCGAACAGCGCGACGGTTCTTGGCACCCGGTCATCCAGGACGAAATGCGTCGCAAGGATGCAGAGAAGTTCTCGCCTAACCAACGCCGCGCCAATAACTAACTCCGCGGCAAATCGATCACTACAGCTGACCCGAGGCATGAACATCTCATCGGTGTTGATGCGTCGGGTTTTTAATTGGTTCGTAGTCCGTGGTCCGTAGTCCGTAGCAAAGGCAATAAGGACCAAGGACTACGGACCACGGACTACGGACAAATACCTATGGGCTTCTTCTCCGGCCGAGTTACCTGCATGCGTTTTCGTGTCGGCGGACGTCCACCGAAGAACTTCGGTACGGACGATCTCGACCGCCTCGCCGAGCACATGATCGGCAAGCAGCGTGTCGCCAGCAGCGACGGTTCCCAGGCCGGTTGGATCGCGGGCGATCACATTCTCGATACGTCGTTCGACCTTGCGAAGAACGTCGTCAACGATGCGCTCAGCATGACGATGCGTGTCGATGAACAGAAAACACCGAGCGATTTGCTGCGGGCATATTATCAAGTCGAATTGAAGGCGTTGGCCGCCAGCAATCCGAGCGGTCACGCCAGTTCCAAGCAAAAGCGCCAGGCCAAGGAATACGCCAAGGACCGCCTGGAGAACGAGGCGAAGGACGGTCGCTTCCTTCGCCGCAAGGCGATCCCGATGCTTTGGGACGCGCCTTCCAACGAACTCCTCGTCGGCACGACGTCGATCTCCGCCATCGATCGGCTCATCACACTCTTTCAGGACACATTCGACCGCAAATTCGAAATGCTCAGTTCAGGCAGGCAGGCGTTTAACCTTGCCGAGATCTCCAACCAGCAGCGCGGCATCGATGACGCCAGGCCGACCGTCTACGTGCCCGCGCACCAGACGAGCGAGGTCTCCTGGGTTCCTGACGAAAACAGCCGCGATTTCCTGGGCAACGAATTCCTCCTGTGGCTTTGGCATTACCTGGAGAACGAATCCGACAGCATCAAGCTCTCCGACAACTCCGAGGTCGTGCTCATGATTACCCGCTCGCTTCAACTCGAATGCCCTCGAGGCCAATTCGGGCGCGAGTCGTTCTCTAGCGACGGTCCGAGCAAACTTCCCGAGGCGCACCGCGCATTGCAGGCCGGCAAATTGCCCCGCAAAATGGGCCTGACGCTCGTTCGCCACGATGCCCAGTACGAAGTCACGCTGCAGGCCGAGACGCTCGCCATCGCCGGCGCGAAACTGCCTCCGCCGGAGGATGGCGACGATCGCGCTCGCCTCGAAGAACGAATCACCCGCGTCCGCGACTTGCTCGAAACGATCGACCTTATATATGCCGCGTTCTTGCAACTGCGCCTCGGCGACGACTGGACCAAGGAATCCGCTCGCATCAAAAAATGGCTGCAACTGGAACCGAAGGGGCGCTAAACGATACGCAGACGCACTGGCATTCGCCTGCTCGCTCCCGTACCATAAGACTAAACGAATATCTCAATCGCAGGAGTTTCTTCCCATGCCTAATATGAAAATGCGCGACGTCAAAGTCGGCGAAGCCATCATGTACAACGGCGAAGTCTGGGTCATCTTCGACCGCCACGAGCAAACCCGCGGCAACCTCCGCACCTACTGGCAGATCAAGCTCAAGCATCTCGAACGTGGCAACGTCGTCGAGCAGCGCTTCTCGCCCGACGATAACGTCGAGAAGATCATCCTCAATCGCCAGGAGTTTGAATTCCTCTACCGCGACGGCGACATGTTCGTGTTCATGGAACCCGCCACCTACGAGCAGTTCTTCGTCAACGTCGACCTCCTGCCCGAATCGCAGCGCGGCTTCATGATCCCGAACATGAAGTGCAGCCTGATGAAGATCGAAGACAAGGTCATGCAGATCGAATTGCCGCTCGTCATCGAAGTCGAAGTCACGGACGCCCCCGATGCCGCCCGCGGCGACACGGCGACATCCGTCACCAAGATCGCGACGATCGAGACCGGCGCCGAAGTGCGCGTGCCGGGACACATCAAGAAAGGCGACCGCATCAAAATCCGTACCGAAGACGGCGAATTCCGCGGCCGCGTGGGACAATAGCGACTTTGGACTGGTTCCCATACCGCTCGCCGAATACGAACGGTATCGATCCTGATCCCGCAGACACTATTAGCCTGAATTGCCGCGCGCAACACTCTGACGCTACTAACCCTGGCCACCATGGCGCTTGGCCAACAGCCGATGGCCAAGCGCTTTCGCACTTTTTCGGCCTTTTTTCGCACTTTTGGGGGGTGTTGGCCAACAAGCCGGGGGAGGGGTATAGGGAAACGCATGCAGATTTTTTCGAAAAAAACATCACAACCGAGTTTGACTTTCATGCTCGGTCTCGTTTACAATCCAAACATCAATTTATACTCCACATAACATACTATGAGATATTTGGCGAGCCTTGCCGCGTAAGCGGCAGGTTGAATCTGCGATCGTATGTTCAACCTGCCGCTTACGCGGCAAGGCTCGCCGGTCCGCATCGTTTGCCGCGCGAGTTTCGTAACATCGAACCGCTTGAGGATCGCGTCGTGCCACGCGGCAATCGTCTACGCAAGCGACCCATTTGGCATCGAAATCTTGTTTGACAATTTCGTGTGACACCGATGGCCCCAAAAAGAACAATATTTCTGGCAGTCCTCGCCACGACTTTATTCGGGTGCGCGATCATCGTCGGGTTTTTAGTGCTTGGGGCTATCGCAATCAAGAATGTCATGGACGCCAACCTCGAAAGGCACAATAATCCGGGGCATCCGGACGTGCCGCATACAATTCTGCGGCATGGGGGAAGTGTCGTTACTCTTGCTTATTCTCCGGACAGCAAATATTTGATTGCGGGAACGAAAGGCACCGAAAGACGGGTCGCGATGGACTATTGGATTGGTGAGATCCGAATTTATGATGTGGCCCAGGAAAAAGAACATGCCTATGTGAAACTCGATCAATGGATCGCTGCTCTTGCTTTTCATCCAGCGGGCGACAAGTTAGTCGTCGCGGCATCCAGTTTCAACAACAGTGGTGTCGAAGATTTCATGGGATTCAAACAAGCACTTGCCGAGATCATTATCTTTGAATTTCCGTCGATGAAAAAATTGAAATCCACCCAGATCGATACGGTAATTCATGACGCGGACTATTCATTCGATGGCAAGTTCATCTCCCTGACTCGCACGGACGAAAAAAAGCTACATCATCGAGAGTGTGTCATTCTCGACGCTGAAACATTGGACGAAAAGCTCGTAATCTCCGACCCGAAAATGACTTGTGGCTTGGGCCTCGTGGATCGCGAGGGCAAATCTGTTTATGTCGCATTTGAGCAGATAGGCAGTGCGGCCGGCAGGGGAAGAACTGCCACAATCAGGATTTCAGACCAAGTGGATTTAGGTGAATTCGCGCCGGGAAGCAGCTCCTTTAATCGAATGAAGCTTACTCGCAACGAGGATGAATTAGAAATCTATTCAAAAAATGCGATTTTCTTCTACGACCTCAAGAACCAGAAATATTCATTTCTCAATCGTAACATTCACGGTGAACAAATAAGACGGCGCGATTACGGATCGGCATCATGTCTTTCTCCCGATCGAAGTCATGCCGTCGTCGTGGGAAGAAGCGCTTCCGGCTTTGTCTACCTCTACGATTATTCGCGTGGCAAATGCACCAAGGTCTTTGAGTCCCGGTCTTACCACGGCACGCCCGAATTTCCAGTCTGCGCCTTTGCGCCGGATGGGAGGACATTCGCCGTCGGCGCCCGCGGATTTCGGAATGGCAAGGAAAATCCCCGCGGGCAGGTGTTGCTCTTCAAGATGCCGCGCGGCGATCAGAAATAGCCGAGGCGAGGGCCGAACGCTTCGCCCCCATTTCCTTCAGAATTCTGACACATTCCAGGTCGCGATCGGGTATGATAGGCGCGGCGGGCGCGGTGCCGGACTTTTCTATTTTTCATTTCAGCACGATGGGCATCGCGGAATTCCGCCTCATTTTTGGAGGATTCTCGATGTTGCCTACTTCCGAAGACCGTCCGCCGGAATCGGCGTGGCCTGCGCTACGCTGGATTTGCACCAACAACCCGTTTTACGCGATCAGTGCTGCCTTGTTCCTGGCCGGCCTGTGGATCTCCTTTGGCGATCCCGAACGTGCCGAGGACACCACGGCACTGATGACGGGCCTCGCCGGGTACACGCTGCTGCTTGCAGGCACCGCGTGTCTGCTCGTGCGATTCGCGAAGGTGTGGGACGACGCCCGCACCGTGTTGTTGCTGGTCGTGCTCCTGTTCCTCGCGACTTCCGTGACCTTTGACCACACGATCGTTTTCGACATTGGCCGCGGCGCACACCCGATTCGCGGCTACATGTGCAACACGCTTGGCCTGGTGATGGCGATCGTCCTGAGCGCGGTGGTGCTGCGAGTCATCAAGCTGCGATTGCCGATTGTGTATCGCTGGCCTTACTACCTTCTATTGATGTTCTTCTTTCTCTACCCGCTGGCGCTCGCGCCGTTTCTTCATCAGCCGCGAGGCGACGGTATGATGTGGGGGCTGTTTGCGTTTTCATCGATTGCCGGGCTGATCTTCCTGACGCTGCTGCCGGCGGTTCGGCAAGGTTTCGCGTCGGTGCGCAAGAACGGCAGCCCCTGGCCGTGGCCGCTCTATCCCTGGTCGCTGTTCGGATTGCTGGCGCTGGCCGTGCCTGGGCGGGCGATACTGCTGTGCTATTCGATGCACTTGATCGACGTGCGTGACCTTTACGACATGACGTTTGGCCCGTACTTCCTGGTGCCGTTCGCATTTGCACTGGCGATACTGTTTCTGGAAGCGGGCATCGTCACGGGACGCTCGAGCTTGCTAAAGGGCGTGCTGGCGGCGCCTGTGGGGATTCTGCTGTTGAGCGTGATCGGGCATCGCCAGGAGCCGATCTACGTGGAGTTTCTGGAGCGATTCACGCAGCAGCTGGGCGGCACTCCGTTCTTCTGCACGCTGGTATTGACTGGGCTGTTTTACTTCTACGCCATGCTGCGCGGCGTGGCGTTCGCGATCGAAGGCGTCGTCGCCACACTGGCGGGGCTGGCATTCGTGGGACCAAGCACGATGGGGTTGGGCGATCTCGGCGCTCCGCGGCCCGAGCCGTTGTTACTGGCGGCGACGCTGTTGTTCGCTCTGGGCATCTATCGCCGGGGGCTTTGGCGTTGCCTGTTCGCGTGTCTGGCGTTGGCAGCGAGCATCGTGCTGGCGATACCGCTTGATAGCCCGCTGGCGCCGTACCGATGGATCCTGGCGTTTCACCTGGTTGTCGGGGCGATGCTGGTGATGGGCGTGTTCTTCGACGATGACTTCGCGTGGGCGCTGCGGTTCATCGCGTCGTCGCTGCTGGTGTTTGCCGCGGTGAGCGTGATGGGGGTGCCGCTGCCTCTGCCAGGCGATCTGCCGGTGCTTGCGCCGCTGATCTATCCGCTTGCCGTGGCGATGTTGCTTGCGACGTATGGCCTGTACCTTTGGCATCCGTCGATTCTGGTCTTCGCGGGATTCGTATTATCGCTTTGGCTTGGACTGGTGGGCTGGCAGGTGTACAAAGTCGCGCGACAGTTCGTTGTGGGGCTGGATTATCTGACGATCAGCCTTATTGTCTTTGCCCTGGCGATCACGATGAGTCTCGCGAAGTCCGGTCATCTGGGTCGCGGCTTGATGTGGCTTCGTGCTCGCATGAGGCGAGCTGATTGACGGGAATTTCCTCGGCTCGCTCTCGAATCGGATAGGCCGCCGTGGTCGAGAGCGGGCCGGATAGTCCGTTTGCGGAAATCTGCTAAAATCAACTTCATACATCCCGCCTCTGAGCTACGAAACGCCGAACCCACAAGGATATCCTCATGCAACGCGTCCATGGTCTGCTGACGTTGCTTGTGTTCGCATGCTGCAATCCAATTCATGCTCAATCGGAAAAGAGTGTCGAGGTGTTTCCGCCCGCGTTTGAGCTAAATGGCTTGCACGAAGGTCGGCAACTTCTCGTCACGGAATCGGTCGGCAGTAAAGCGCGCGACGTGACCCGAGAAGCGCGCTTCAGCGCCGATCCGCCGAACATCGTGCGGGTTTCGACGCAGGGCTATGTCCGCCCCATGGGCAAAGGCGTTGCCTCGATCATCGTCGAAGTCGGTGGGGTCAAACGGGTGGCGAAGGTAGCCGTCAAGGATTTCGATGACTCCAAGCCGCTGCATTTCGCGAACGACATCGAGCCGATACTTTCCCGCCACGGCTGCAATTCGGGCGGGTGTCATGGAAGGGCGAGCGGGCAGAACGGGTTCAAGCTGTCACTCTTCGGTTTCGACTCGGCATTCGATTACAACGCGATCGTCAAGGAGGCCCGTGGCCGGCGCGTCTTCGCCGGCGCACCGGAGAACAGCCTGATCCTGGCGAAGGCGGCGGGCTTGGTCGCGCATGGCGGCGGGCGCCGGTTGACAGCGGAAAGCGAAGATTATCGCACGCTGCATCGCTGGATCGCCCAGGGCACGCCGGTCGGCGACGACAAGGCGCCTACGCTGAAGCACCTGAAGATCGTTCCGGAGCAGCGCGTCATGGATCGGAAACGCGAGCAACAGATTGCCGTGCTCGCCTATTACACCGATGGCACGGTGCGGGATGTCACCCGGCAGGCGCAGTATCAGTCGAACGAGATCGCCGTCGCCGTCGTCGATGCGGATGGCCTGGTGCGAACGTTTGAAATGTCCGGCGATGCGACGATCATGGCCCGCTACATGGGGCAGGTCGCGGTGTTTCGTTCCCTCGTGCCGTTGGGCAAGCTGATTGCGAAATATCCCGATTTTCCCGCAAACAACTACATCGACACGCTGACGCTGGCGCGCTGGAAGAATCTCGGCATCGTGCCCTCGGAACTCTGCACTGATAGCGAATTCATCCGCCGAGTGACAGTCGATCTGTGCGGCCGACTGCCGACCGTGGAAGAGGCGAAAGCGTTCCTGGCTGACGGCGCGAAGGACAAGCGTGCCAAGTTGATCGACCGCTTGCTTGAATCGCGCGACTATCCGGCGTATTTCGCCATGCGCTGGGGGACGATTTTGCGCAACGCCAGCCTCGCGGGTTCCGAACAGGCGGCGTATGCCTTTCACGAGTGGATTCGCGACCATATCGCACGCAATCGGCCGTACGACGAATTCGTGCGTGGCATCGTCGCGGCGGCTGGTGAGTGGCAGGATGCACCTGCGGTGAACTGGTACTGGCAGATGCGCGACGATCAGCTGCATCAACCGGTTGCCGACACGGCGCAGGTGTTCCTGGGTTTGCGGCTGCAATGCGCGAAGTGCCATCATCACCCGTACGAGCGCTGGAGCCAAAACGATTACTTTGGCCTGGCGGGGTTCTTCTCACGCCTGGGTCGAAAAGGCCTGGGCGAACCGCCGCCGTACTATGCGTCGAGAACGCGCACGACCAGCGAGATCAATCCGCACACGGGCAAACCGATCGAACCCAAGTTGCTCGACGGCGATGTGCTCACCGTCGCGCCGGAGGATGACCCCCGGCACAAACTGGTGGACTGGATGGCCGAGCCGAACAATCCGTTTTTCGCGCGTGCGCTGGTCAACCGCACCTGGGGCCATCTGATGGGTCGCGGGCTTGTCGATCCCATCGACGACATGCGGGAGACGAATCCGCCATCGAACCCGGAGTTGTTGGACGCGCTGGCGCGGGATTTCGTCAAATCGAAGTTCGATGTCAAACATATCATCCGCACGATCTGCAACTCGCGAACCTATCAACTTAGCTCGGAGCCGAACGATTACAACAAGCACGACAAGCAAAACCACGCCCGCTATTACGGCAGGCGAATGATCGCCGAGGTGCTGCACGATGCCATCGACCAGGTGACGCTGACGCGGACGACGTTCAGCAAGGTGTCGCGCACGGCTCGGGCTGTCGATTTGCCTCACGAAGGCTTTGGCTCGTACTTCCTGGACGTATTCTCTCGGCCGCAGCGATCTAGCGCATGCGAGTGTGCCCGCAGCGACAGTGCGAATCTGCCGCAGGTGCTGCACCTGGCGACGTCGCCAGAGATTGATCGCAAGATCAGCAATGCGAAGGGCAGGGTGGCGTTGCTCGTGCAGCGCAAGGCGTCGGCGGAAGACGCGGTGACGGAACTGTATCTGGCAGCGTTCGCGCGGACGCCATCGGCCGCGGAACGTGAACGAGCGGTTCGCTTTTTGGGCAGCCAGGCCGACCAGCGCCGCGGTCTTGAGGATCTGTGCTGGGCGTTGCTGAACACGCGGGAATTCATGTATAACCATTGAAGTTCGGTGCGATTCATCTCTTTCTGGAAGGTCCTCTGACATGGGCGATGCCGAACCTGTTCCCACTCCCGCACGCCGTTTGCGCTGGCGGTTGGGCGCCGCCATTCTGCTACTTGGGGGATTCGTTTTCGCGATTCCGTGGTTTTGGCTCGCGCTGGAAGCATCCGAATTTCCGCTTGGCATTCCCGAAATGGAGGCGACTCTCGCGGAAGGCGCCGTGCCGTTCTTCATGCTCACGCAGTGGATCGTGCCGGCGCTGACGGCCGCGTTGCTGGCGCTGTGGTGGCTGTTTTTCTCCGGCGTGGCATGGAGTCTGCGCTTCGTTGGCGTGGTGCTGGTCGCGCTTCTCGCTGTCGGATTCGGGATGTGCGTCCGTAAGGTCGAACTTACTTCAGGGCGAATCAGTCTTGTTCCTCACATCGAATTCGTTTGGGAGATACTGCCTGTTTTGGATGCCGCCGTCGAATCCGATGGACAACCGCCTATCGATGCCACGATCTCGGCGAGCGATTTTCCCTGCTACCGAAACGTAAAGGCCGACGGCATCGTTGCCGTGCCCGGATTTCAGGTAGACGCGATCTCACGCTGGGAAAGGCTCTGGTCCAAACCCTGCCCGGGCGGCTACAGCGGCATCGCCGTCGCGGGGAATATCGTCATCACGCTTTTGCAATCGGATGAAAACAAAGAGGAGATCATCGCCTGCCTCGACCGCGCGACAGGCCGAACCCGCTGGACCCATGCCTATAGCGCCTACCACAAGGATGTCATGGGTGACGGCCCACGCGCGACTCCGACCATTCACGAAGATCGCATCTACAGCCTGGGTGGAGAGGGCGACCTCGTCTGTCTGAAAGCGACGGGCCAGCGCGTCTGGGCGAAAAACATTCTCGCCGATTCGGGAGCGAAAAAGATCCAATGGGGAATGACCGCGTCGCCGTTGATAGTTGACGGACTGGTGATCGTGAACCCAGGCGTCGATCCTGCCAATCCCGTCGGCCCCTCGCTTGTTGCATATGATGCCGAGGATGGCGCGATCCGCTGGAAAACGGGCAAACGCAAGGCCGGCTATAGCTCGCCGCAACTGGCGACACTCGCGGGCGTCCGGCAGGTGTTGCTCTTCGACGGCGAGGGACTGATCGGCTTTGACCCGAAAACGGGCGAACAGCTTTGGCAGCATCCGTGGGTGACTCAGTTCGAGATGAACTCGATTCAGCCGGTCGTGCTCGAAGGCGATCGCGTGTTCATCTCCTCCGAGCTGGCCAATGGCTGCGCGATGTTGAAGGTGAAGCGTGGCGACGACGGCACATGGACCACCGAGGTCCTTTGGCAGCACAAGCGATTCGCCTCGCGCTACGCCAATCTCGTGACCGATGGCAAACGGCTTTATGGCCTGCACAACCTCAATGGCGTGCTCATGTGCCTCGATGCCGAGGATGGCCGCACGGTCTGGAAGGGAACTCGCCAAGGGCCAGGACAATTGCTAATGGTCAATGACACGCTGCTGGTGGTGAATGGCGACACGGGCCAGGTGTCGCTGTGGAAAACGGATGGCACGGAGATAGGCCAACGGCAGGTGTTCGTTGAGCCCTACAAGACATGGAACACGCCCGCCATCGCGGGCGATCAACTTTACCTGCGGAATCAGCGGGAGATCGTTTGTGTGAAACTGCCAACGAAGTAAATGGTGGATATCCATCATACTAGAGCGGTTAACGATTGGATTGCATATGTCGTAGTGCGGGCTTTAGCCCGCCATCAGCGGGCAGCGGGCTAAAGCCCGCACTACGATATGCGCAATGCACCTGCAAACCGCTCTAATTGGAAAAAGGCGTCTCACGCAAAGGCGCAGAGACCTAGCGCGGCAAGCTGCAATCAAATACGAATCACGAAAGCTCGAGAGTACGAAATAACGAAAAAAACGAGGTAGGAAAAGTCACGGGCAGGAATCCGATCCCGCCATCCCTTCTCTGGCCTTTTTTCGTTCTTTCGAGGTTCGCGTCTTTGCGCCTTTGCGTGAGCTTACAGTTCGGTATTAGCGCACCATCAAGTCGATCACGACGAGAATGACAAGGAACAATGCCGCGACGCTGACGACGTTGAAGATGGTTTCCGTCTCATCGACGACGTTCTCAAGGTGAGCTTTTTCGCGTCCCTTGGTCGAAAGCAGGTAGCCGAGATGATCGGCGACGAGTTTGACAACGGGAATGGCCGGGAACGCCATGAGGCTCGCCAGGATTAGCATGATGCCCGTGCCCGTGTTCATCAGCGAGACGACGCCGAGTGCGACGCCGCCGATGCCGCACAGGGTTAACAAGCCGCAAACGCCGAGCAGCACTTTGGAGAAGGCGCTGATGTGGCTGCGTGTTTCTTCGCGAAGCGAGGCGCCTTTGCCGTCGGCCGTGGGGGCGAGCAATAATTCCGGCGGGCCATCAACTTGTTCCGGTTCGGCAATGATTTCGCCGCGGCGTGACGCGAGGTAGACCGCGACTGAAGGACTTGCCATGAAGCCCGCGAAAAGGCCAGGCATCAGCAGCTGGACCGACACGTGTCCCGCGATGGCGCAACCCTGCCCGGCTACGAAGACTCCAACCGCTGCCAGTAAGCAGACGCCAGCGACAGCAAGAATCACCTTGGTGCAGCCCTTTTTGCCCGTGTAGAGCACGTTCGCTGAGAGGATCAGCCCGACGAAATTGGCAAGGCCGAGCAACGCCACCCAGCCGCTGCGCGTCAACCCGTAACCAACGGTTGCCAAAACGGCGCCCAGGGCGAGAGGCAGAAAGAAGCCCGTCAGAAACAGGCGGTGCCCCATGTCAATGCGATCATTTGCCGATCCGGTATGCTCAGCCACGACTTGTCCTCAAATCGAATAGGGTTCAAAAGCGAATTCCGCGTGCAATATTTTTAGCGCTAAGCCGCAGGCGGCAATGGTCACGCCTCGTCGAGCGATTTTTGCAATCCGCGCACGAATTGTTGCCCCAGCAGCACCGCGAGAATCAGCACGGCGACACCGAGAATTTGCAATGCGACACGGGCGCTTCCGTTAGAAACGGCGAACCCGCCAATGCACAATCCGAATCCCACCGGTAAGGCCAATAACGCATTACGGCCGAGAGAAAACAGCTTCATCGAACTTTCGCTCCGTTGGTTGATGACAGAGGATATTATCAACAAGATTATGAATTGCGCTGGCATTTTCCAGGGGTTTGAGCATGGTCCCACGTGCTGGAAAAGGATTCGCGCAATTCATCTTTCAATCTGCGGCAATTCGGGTATCTTAATAAAAAACTTCTTACATTGATTCGCATCGCTTATGAAACACCCACATTCCATCCGATGCCTTGCATTCGTCTGCTGGATTTTCATTGCCCCCTCTGCGTTCGCCCAGGCGCCGGTCAGCTTCCGCAATGAGGTGATGGCCGTAATATCGCGTGCGGGTTGCAATCAGGGAATTTGCCACGGCAATCTCAACGGCCGCGGCGGGTTCAAGCTTTCCCTTCGCGGCGAAAATCTGCGTTTAGATCACGACGCACTGATGCGCGGTCTGCTGGGACGCCGGACCAACGTCCAGCATCCGGCTTCGAGCCTCATCTTGCAAAAGGCCACGGGGCAGGTCGCGCACGAGGGCGGGGTCCGCTTCGCCGTCGGCAGCAACGAATACCGCATCTTGCACGATTGGATCGCGCAAGGCGCGAATTTCGACTCACCGAGCTTTCCGCGTCTTCGAGGTTTGATTGTCTCTCCCGAGGAGCAGGTGCTTGTCCAGCCAAAAAACGAAATCACCGTGCGCGTGCGTGCGGCTTTTTCTGATGGCAGCACGAAGGACGTATCCTCGCTAGCCGTCTTCGAATCCACGAATCCAAAGTTCGACGTTTCCCGCGAAGGCCTGGTACGTTCGAACGAGCCAGGCGAGACCACCATCGTCGTGCGTTATCTCGACCGCCAGGCGACTTCGTTGCTGGCGTTTGTTCCCGCCCGGCCTGGTTTCGTGTTCAACAGTCCGGCGCCGAGCAATTACATCGACAAGCACGTTCATGCAAGGCTCGAAAAACTGCGGGTCAATCCGTCGCCGACCGCCAGTGATTCCGCGTTTATTCGCCGGGTCTATCTGGACCTGATCGGTCTGCTGCCAACGCCGGCGGAAACGCAAAGGTTTCTCGCGGATCCGGGTTTGGATAAGCGAGCCCGCCTGATCGACGCTCTCCTGGATCGGCCCGAGTTCGCGGATACCTGGGCGATCAAGTGGGCCGATCTGCTCAAGGTCGAAGAGAAGCAGCTCGACAAGACCGGCGTAAAAGTCTTTCACGCCTGGATTCGCAAGAGCATCCATGAGAATAAACCGCTCAATGAATTCGCGCGCGAACTGATCGCTAGCCGGGGCAGCACGTACAAGGAACCCGCCGCCAATTATTATCGCGCGTTGCGTGAGCCGCAGGTTCGTTCCGAGGCGTTCGCTCAGGTGTTTCTGGGCATTCGCATGCAATGCGCGAAGTGTCACAATCATCCCTTCAATCAGCTGACGCAGAACGATTATCATCAACTGGCAGCGTTTTTTCCGCGCATCGATTACAAGATCCTCGACAACAAGCGACGCGACAAGCTCGACAAGCACGAATTCGTCGGCGAGCAGATCGTGTTCATGAACACGACGGGCGAGGTCAAGCATCCGGTATCGGGCGATGTGCTCAAACCGCGTTTTCTGGGGGGTGCCGTGTTGAAGGCCGGTGCGAAGGACGATCGCCTGATCCCCTTGGCGAAATGGGTTGCCGACGGCAAGAATCCCTACTTCGCCCGCACCCAGGCGAACCGCATCTGGTATTGGGTGATGGGCCGAGGATTGGTCGATCCCGACGATGATTTTCGCGAATCGAATCCGCCGGTGAACAAGCCGCTGCTCGACGCGCTGACGAAGGACTTTGCCGACCGTCAGTTCGATATGAAGCATCTGATTCGCACGATCATGAATTCGCACGCCTATCAGACGTCGTCCAGCCCCAACGCGACCAACGCCGAGGATGAGGCGAACTTCTCGCACACCCTCATTCGCTCGCTGCCCGCGGAAGCGCTACTCGACGCGATCAGCCAGGTCACGGGCGTCGCGGTCAGTTTCGATGGCTACCCGGCAGGCACACGCGCGGCTCAGATTCCGTGCCTGCCAAGTCTGCGGCGGCAGGAGTCGCTGGGAACGGGAATGAAATTCCTGCGCCAGTTCGGCAAACCCGAGCGGCTTCTCGCCTGTTCGTGCGAACGCAATGACAGCACGACGCTCGCCCAGGCTCTTCAACTCTTGACAGGTCCACTCGTCGATAGCGCGGTGACCGATCCGGAGAATCGCATCGGCAAGCTCATGAAGGCCGGGAGAACCAACGCCGAGATCGTGGACGAATTGTTCCTCGCGGCACTTTGCCGGTCGCCGAACGACCGCGAACGCTCGGCCATCCTGGCACGCATCGAGGCGTCATCCAATCGACGTGCCGGTCTCGAAGACCTGCTCGCGGCGCTATTGAATAGCAAGGAATTCCTGTTGAGGAAATAATTCGAAGCCCAGCGGGTGAGCGCAGCGAACCCCTGGGATGTGGTATCTCTATCCCAGGGGTTCGCTGCGCTCACCCGTTGGGTTTGGGGATTATTCTTGCGCGTTTCATTAATGATTACTTGCCTGGGTGATACGTTCTTCCCCGATGTCGGCGTGGCGACGGTAACTCTGCTCCGACGCCTTGGCGTGACGGTCGATTTTCCGCAGGCGCAAACCTGCTGCGGTCAGCCGCACTTCAACAGCGGTTACCACGATGATGCTCGCGAGCTCGCCAAGCACACGATCGCGGCGTTCGCCGAGTCAACGATCATCGTCACGCCGTCGGGGTCGTGTGCGGCCATGGTCAAGCTAGAATACCCCGAACTGTTTCATGGCGATGAACGCTGGCACGCTCGGGCGGTCGATCTAGCCAAACGCACGTTCGAACTTTCGGATTTTCTCGTGAATGTGTTGAAGACTGAGGAGGTCGGCGCACGCTTTAACGGCTCCGCCACCTACCACATGGCCTGCCACCTTCGCGGCATGGGGCTGATGACGGAACCGATTCGGCTCATTCAAAAGGTGCAAGGGCTCACATTCGTGCCGATGGAACGCTTCGACGAATGCTGCGGCTTCGGCGGGTCCTTCGCTGTTCGCTATCCGGAAATATCCGGGGCGATGGTGCGCGACAAGGCCGGCTTCATCGAGAAGACCGGCGTCGATGCCGTTGTCGCCACCGACGCCGGCTGCCTGATGAATATCGGCGGCTGCCTCCATCGCGGCGGGAAGAAGACGCGCATCCTCCATCTCGCGGAACTTCTGGCAGCGACGTAGGACTCAGATCGACAGCGTTTCCGGCAACTCGGCTTCATCCTTCTTTTCGTCGCGTACCGGCATGTCGGCTCGCACCGTCAGCACCGGGCAGGACGATCGCCGTAGCACCTCTTCGGCGACACTGCCCATGACTAGGCGCGTCAGACCCGTTCGGCCGTGCGTGCCCATGACGACGATGTCTGCCTCGGCCTCGGCAGCAGTCTCGACGATCACTGCGGCTGGATCGCCTTCGAGCAAGCGATACTCCATGGTGACGGTGGAAGACGGCGCCTTGAGCGAGCGGAGCATCGTCATCGCTTCGCCGGGGTTTTCCTCCGGGCCGACGTAGCTGCCGAACTCCGTGAAGCCGATGGTTTGCGGTTCGACGACGTGAACGGCAACGACCCTCGCGCGGTAATCCCGAGCCAGTGCCGAGGCGACCTCGAAAGCAACTTTTGATGCTGGCGAAAAGTCGGTCGCGAACAGAATGGTTTTGAATGGCAACATGGCTGAACCCTCCAAAAATCCGGGCGGATTCGGTTTCTGAAATGTCTGCCATTCAAAGCTGCAACTGCGATGCCAAAGCTGGGCGTATTTCCCTCACGCAAGAGATTCCAACGCAGCACCTGCGTATATTGAGGAACGGGAGGGAAAAACTGCCCAGCTGGGTGAAAAAGTGTGCGGAGTAGCCGCAATCGATGTGCGGATTAGACTCAACAAATGATCTATGCCTTCGACGAGTGACATTGACGCTTTTCCGAGCCGCGACCGTGAGGGAGCGGCCGACAAAATCTGTTCCGGCAAGGTATCCGGCTGGCCGCTCCCTCACGGTCGCGGCTCGGAAATGTTTCGGTCCGTCGGCAAATGCGACAATCTCCACCGCGTGTAGTGTAAACACAAACTGACACGGATGTAGATGGGTCGAGTATCCTCCCATTTTTTTCCTGTATTAATCCGTGCTCATCCGTGTTATCCCTGGTCAGATCAAATTACCCGGTAACGAGGACAGGGACGCTTTCGATGATCTCGCGGACGATTTGTTTCGGCGATTTGCCTTCAACTTCGGCTTCGGGCCTGATGATAAGCCTATGCCCGAGCACGCCGAGCGCGATGGTTTGCACGTCTTCGTGGGTGAAGTAAGTTCGGCCATCGAGCAAGGCCCGCGATCGCGCGCAGCGGAGCAGCGTCAAAGAGGCACGCGGACTGGCGCCCAATGCCACATCCGGATGGCGCCGGCTGGCCTCGGCAAGATCGATGATGTAGGTGTAAAGCTCCTCCTTGCAATAAACGCGATTCACCTGCGCTTGCAGCGAAAGGATCAATTCCGGCGTGAAAAGCTGCGGAGCGATCACGATCGGCTGGCTGTGCAACTTGAGCATCGCCTTCTCGTGGTCGACGCCGGGATAGCCCATTTCAATCCGCAAAAGAAAACGATCCAGCTGAGCCTCCGGCAATCGATAGACGCCTTCCTGCTCGATCGGATTTTGCGTCGCCAGCACCATGAATGGGCGAGGAAGCGGCAGAGTTGATCCCTCGATAGTGACCTGGTATTCCTGCATCGCTTCCAGGAGCGCCGACTGCGTCTTCGCCGGCGCGCGGTTGATTTCGTCGGCGAGCAGAATTTGGCAGAAGATCGGCCCTTTCCGCAGCGTGAATTCATTCGTCTTTCGGTCGAATATGTAGGTTCCGGTGACATCCGACGGTAATAGGTCTGGCGTGAATTGAATGCGCTGGTACTGGATGCCCAGAATCTGCGCGAGCGTCTTGGAAAGCGTGGTCTTCGCGACGCCAGGAACGCCTTCGAGCAACACATGCCCGCCGGCGCAGAGGGCGATGAGAAATCGGCTCGCGACACGATCCATTCCGACGACAACACGGCCCACTTCGCGGAGCGTCTGGTCACGTAGTTCGCGGGCACGCAATGCCCAGGTCGCAAGATCGTTCGTGGGCGCTACGGTTTCTACCTCGAGCATGCGTCTGTCCTGGCGAAGAGAGTGCGATTCGAGAACGATTCCACGGTCGGCTGCGTCACGTCTGTCTTACATTTTTTCCGTCCACCAGCAACACGACTCGCCCGTCGTCCGCGGCAATCGCCAGGTCCTGAAGTGCGCGCAGGAAGCGTTGAAAGTCCGCACGCCGCATGCGCGGTGGATCGTTGCCTCGCGCGAGTTGCAAGATCCATTCTCCATCGCGCTGCAATTGTCGTTGGGCCCAATAACCGGCCGAGACTTGCATCTCGGTTTGTGTGCCCTCGGTCCAGGATTCCGGTTCGACCGCGAAGAAATCGCGCAGCCAATCCGATGCGAGCCGTTTGGCCTCGTCTGCGAAATCCCAGCCTCGTAGAAGCGCCTGGCGACGCTGCCTGTCGAGCGCGACGCCGGTGATGGCAGAGGTCGTCGCGTTCACGGTCGGACCTTTGCCGATATCCGTGGACTCTCGGCCCGCGACCATCTTTCGCGTGCCATAGACGAGCAGCACGATGGTGGCGATTGCGGCCAAGATGCCAATGAATCGCCGGAGTTGTTCACCCAGGATCTCGGTGAAGATGCGTTGCGGAATGCGCTCTTGCTCAAGGCCGCGAGCGAGTTGGTTCAGCATCCTCAATGTCGGAATCGGGATGGGCGGCAGTGGCGGGGTCAGCTTCATGTCGAAGTCGGTGATGATCGTGCCATCCACCATCAGCAGGACGTTGGGCCTGGCCGTGCCGTCCGGCCGATCGCGCAGCCAACGGACGGCGTTAGTGGCGAAATTGAAATTGTCCGTGTCGGGTTGCAGCATCATGCCGTTCATGAAAATGCCATGCCCGGCAATGAAGAGCGATCGTCCATTCGGATCGGCATTTTTCGCGGACCCCATGATGTAGGTTCTTCGATTCCCGCGTGCGACGGGCGGAAATCCCAGCAAATCGTCAAGGTCGTTACGATTGTTGACGGAAAGGATGTGGCTAGGGCAATTGGTCGCCAGGCCTCTTGTCAGAAAATGGAAGATCGGATGATCGCGTTCAATGGCGCCGCGGTTTTCGTTCAGATTCATTGGCAGAAATGGGCAATCCACCAGGCCGCGAAATCCTTTGTCTTGAGGGCATGTAACGCGATCGCCGGGGATCGAAACCCCCAGCCGCCGCAGCGTGAACGGGTAATCGGTGGCCAACAGGAGATTGCCGCCTGCTCGCAGGAAAAGATCAAGGCCGCCCGTCGCTCGCTCGATTTCGACAACCCCCTTCGGATTTCCCAAGACGATGAGCAGCGTGTTGCGCGGATCGTCGCCGGCGTCGCCGGCCGTGAGTAGCGGAACCGCGCCTTCGTTGTGCAGCACGTGGCAAATGATCTCCGGGCCGTCAAACGGAATCGTGCGGACTGGTTCTTGTTCTTGCCCACGAGTCAGCGCGGGCAGCAACAAGAGAACGATGCCGACCATGAGTCGTTTCATGCGGCCTCCGCGATTTGCGACAGGGCGGTTCGAGCTTGCACTATCTCGGCTTCGGTGAGCGCTGCGTCTCCCTGCGTGTAACGCGCGAGTTCGTAAAGCTCCGCCAGAACGGTCGCTGAACTCATTACCGCGGGCATCTTGGCCGACCACTGCGATGCGATGGCACGGTGGTTCCAGAACATCGCGGGCAAGCCAAGCGTGAGCCGTGCAAGGTAGTCGAACGCCAGCACCAACTCCGCGCGCGTCGCAATTCGATCCGGCCGCACAGGCCAGGGGCCGAGCGTGACTGCGTGTGATATCGGGGAATCCTTAGTCTCTTTCTTGGCCCAGCGCATCAAAACCCAGGCGAGCAAGGCCAGCACGATCATGAAGAGCAACCAGCTAACGCCAGCGCCGATGGTCGGCAGCGACGGTCCGGAAAAGTCGGGCAAGCGCCCTGGAAGATTCGGCGCGCGCACGCGGTTGAGTCCCGGCACGGGACGGTCCCAGCGGAAGCGCTCCCAGTTCGGTCTCGGCATCTCGCGAATTCGCTCCAGTGCGGCCTCGCCAAATTTCCAGTCCTTGCCCTCGAACCATTTGAGTTTGTTTTCGATATCGCGCATCCCCCAGCGCTTGCTGTTCGGATTGTTGAGCGACACACGAAGATCCTCGAAAGCCCGGCGCCAGGCCGGCGAATCTTTTAGCCATTCGCCCAGCCTGCCGTTCTCGGCATTTTTCATCGCGTTCTCGACGGCGCGCGGTAGGGCGTTGTCCGGCGGTTTCTGTGGCGTGATTTTCGGCAAATCCTTGGGCAGATCCGGAAGCGTTTTGGGCACGGGGATCGGCGTCTTGGGTTGATCGAGCAGCTTCTTCAAATCCGCGTGCATCCGCTGGAATTCTTCAGGCTGCTTGTCGATGGGATTCTGCTTGATCCAGTCTTTCAGAGCCTGCTTGAGCTGCGGATCATTCGCCGCCCAGTCTTGCAGCGCGTTCTTGAACTGCGGATCATCGAGCTTGAAGTCCTTGAGTTGCTTGGGATCGACGGGGAACTTTTTCGGGTCGGCGACAATTTGGCGGATGAGATCCTTGAACGGCCCGAGTTGCTTCTCGAACTTCAGACGATCCTTGAACTTCGCCTGGAAATTCGGATCAAACGGAATCGGCACATATTGGCGAGGCTCGACGTCCTGTGCGTGGGAGTTCAGAGCGGCGGCCAAGCCGACCACGCATGCCAGGAGGCATCCTCTGCTATTCATGCGGTCTCCCTGATCACAGGATCCACAACTTCTTTACGCGTCGCGCTCTACCCCGCCAGCGCCGCTGCTGCCTTCTTTAAGACGTCAGCGGAATTCACCAAGCGCGCACGTTCATCGTCATCAAGTTCCGGTTCGAGCACTTGCACCGCGCCGGCCGCCCCTACGACGGTCGGCAGCGACAGGGCTACGCCATTCAAGCCAAACGCTCCCTCCTGCATTCGCGACACGGTAAGCACGCGGCGTTCGTTGCGCACCATGCAGCGTAACAGGTCGGCGGTTACGAGGCCAATGGCGTGATTCGTCGCGCCTTTGCGTTTGATGATCTCATAGGCGGCCGTGCGGACTTCCTCCGCGATCGTCGGCTCCTTGCTGCGATCCCATCCCGGCCAGCGGCGCAGCGCCACGCCGCCGATCCGCACGCCGGACCAATGCACGACTTCGGAATCGCCGTGCTCGCCGAGCACCTGCCCGTGGATCGAATGCGGAGCGACGTTGACGACACGCCCCAGAACCTGGCGTAGCCGGGCGGTGTCGAGCATCGTCCCCGTGCCGATCACGCGAGACGGCGGCAACCCGGACGCAGCCGTCATGACTCCGGTGAGCACATCGACGGGGTTCGACACCATGACGATAATACCTCGGCACTTCGCCAGGCGTTTCCCGATATCCTCGATAATTCGCGCATTGTCGCGCAGCATGTCGAGGCGAGACTCGTTCGCCTTCCCGCCTCGCCCCGCCGTGACGACGATGGCGTCGGCGTTCACCATTTCATCGATCGCTGCGGTGCGCACGTTCGCGGCCGGGTAGAACGATGCGCCGTGAGCGAGGTCCATCGCTTCGCCGTCGGCGACACCGGGTCTGGCGTCGCTGAGCAGCAATTCCTGGGCGACGCCGGAATGCAAAGTAGCGATGGCGACACTCGAACCGACCCACCCTGTGCCGATGATGCCGACTTGATGCATGGATTCGGCCCTCTCGAATTCTCTCCAGTCGCTTACGCTACTGGCTTGCCAACTGATTACAGAACACCAGTCTCGAATTTTGCCGCTTGCGTGCCTCGAATCGCTTTGCCTTGCCTCATCAAGCGCCATCGCTCGCGGACGATTTTCGGAGCGTAGGTGCGATAGATGAAATCGGCACGCACCGCCGACACACCGGCTTTCCGCAATTCCGCCAGGCGCGACGACAGGCAGTACGGCTCCTGATTTAAGACGATCGTTCGGCAATGGTAATCGAGTGCCGTCACTCGTTCACCGTGGCTGGAGATCATTTCCATGCTCTCGAAATTACAATTCGCCTTGCCAGGACAGCCGCCGATCAAGTTGGCGTAGGCGCATGATTCCGCCAGGAACTGCGGCGTATCCTGGTAGACGATCAGCACCGCGCGCGAGCCGAATTCGTTCCAGAGCGTGCGGGCGTTCTCGAAGCCATCCTCCGGCGAGAGCGCGAAGCGGGTAGCGCCCATGTCCAGGACTTGCAGGGCGGCCAGGCGATTCATCACGTAGACCGACCAATCGGTGGCGAGGTCCAGTTCGCCCGTCGGCTTGAGCGGGTCGGCGCCGAGATAATGCCACGCCGAGAGATTCGCCGCTTCCCACCTGCGCCAGCCCGCGATTCGCAAGGCATCGATTTTCTGGCGAATCCCCTTGTCTTCCCACGATCGCGTCAGCGCGGGCAGGGCGAGGCGGATTCTGTCCCGGCCAACATCCTCGGCGATGCGCTCCAGCCGTTCACGAAGGATCGACGGGTGATCTCGCGCGATGTCGATGACGACCTCGTCGATGCCGTGCCAATCTTCGTTGGCGAAGTCGTCGAGAAAGGTTAGGCGATCCACCTTGATCGACCACTGTAAGTTAGACGATATTTTCAACTGCAAGGTCGGATTCGACGCTTGCACGCTGATTGCGGCAACGCCCTCCTTCTGCGCATTCGCCAAGGCAGATTCCATCGCCTGGACGACGTCGCGCCGGAGTTGATTGAGCTGCGACGCCGGAACGAAGTGGTTGCCCGGATTCGTCCACTGGAACGATTCCAGCGTGAACCGACTCTGGCCGAGCCGATCGAAGCTAGCTTTCGCGGCGCGTTCCATGCCAACGGCGTCTTGTGCGGCGGAAAACGGACCGGCGAGCGACTGTTCGACGAGAGTTGCTCCATTTCGGGCGACGGCATGGAGCCGGTCGGGCGTCAGCGTCAATTCGACGTGAAGGGGCACGCGCCCGTGCCAAAGGCCAGGTTTTGGTTTGGTGAATCGATATCGTTGCTTTACCGCTTGCGACGACGAGCAGTAAACCGGTGCACCGCGCGGAATCTCCGGCGCATCATGCGGCAATTCAACCTCGACGATGGCGCCTGCGGGCGTTTGGAAAACCTCTCGCGCGGTTCCTGCGATGAAAAGACGATCCACCGCGAAGCCGAAGGGTTTGCCGAGTATCGGCAGATCCACCTGCAAGCCGTCGTGGCGTTCCAGGTCGCGGTCAGTGCGGAAGCGCAGGCGCTGTCGCCCGCCTCCGGCTCGTCCGGCCGGGCTGGGGACGATCGCGTCCACTTTGCCGATCAACGTGCCGCGATGACCGACGGTATCGCGGTCGGCGACTTCCTTGTCCTTGTGCGACTGCACGAATAAGCGCGTCCACGGTCGGCTGAATACGGTTTGGAGATCGGCCTCGATGTCGGTCCTGGCAGCGGAATCGAGCGTGCCGTCGAGTAGCCTGCGATAGTAATCGGTGGTCGTTGCGACATAAAGCGGGCTTTTTTTGCGGCCTTCGATTTTGAAACACGAAACGCCGGCCGCACGCAAAGCCGGCAGGTGATCGGGCAGGGCGAGATCTTTCATCGAAAACGGGAAACCTTGCCGAGGATCGCGCCGGACTTCAGTGCCGTCGCGCAGCGTCATGGGGGCGTCGGCGACATCGTAGGAATCTCGGCAGCTGTAAGCGCACTTGCCCCGGTTGCCGCTGCGGCCCAGTGTCTGCGAGGAAAACAAACACAATCCGCTGTAAGCGTAGCAAAGCGCGCCATGAATGAAGACCTCCGTCTCGACGCCCGAGGTAGCGGTGATGTCGCGCACCTCTTCGAAGGTGAGTTCGCGGGCCAAGACCACGCGGGTGAAGCCGAGGCGCTGCAGCGTCTCCGCGCCGCCGCGATTGTGGACGGCCATCTGCGTGCTGCCGTGCAATTCGAGCGACGGGAACCATTGCCGAATCGCGCGATAAACGCCGAGGTCTTGCACGATGACCGCGTCAACGCCGATCTCGACGAGCGAGGCAAGCGTATCGATCAGTTCCGGAATTTCATCCTGGCGGATCAGCGTGTTGATCGTGACAAAGACACGCCGTCTTGGCGTCAACGAATGCGCGTAGGCGGCGATCTCGTCGAGTTCCTCAAGCGTGAAATTTTCCGCCTCGGCTCGTGCGGAGAATTTTTTCATACCGAGGTAAATGGCGTCAGCCCCGAAGTGAAATGCCGCGAAACCAGCATCGAGTCCGCCCGCCGGCGCGAGCAATTCCGCCGGCGCCGACGTACCTTCCATCACCGTGGGCACGCTCAACGGCATTTCGGGCACTGTCGGATTGTACGCGCCCTGCGGATCCAACGGCAGCGGCGAATCCGCGTCTGCCGGAACCGACAGCTGGCTGACTGCCGCGAGCCCTTCCCAGGTCGGCGCCGCGTTCGGCTGCGAAATCAACGGCAGTTCGAGCTTGTTCAATTACGTATCCGTTTCGAGATTTTTTCAGGATTCTACATCCCGTATTGTACACGAAATCGGCTCTTCTTCACGCGAAGATAGCGCAACATGGCGAGCCGGGAGCGTGAGCGACCGGAGAAAGCCTGCGGTTATTTTGGCGTTCCTCCAATCGCTGACGCTGATGGCTGGTCAATACTGTACATTTCGCCATGTAATCCCACAATTGATTTCCTCGTTGCATGCGCAATTTTTGTTACGATTTGACAGCGCTGGTTTTTTGTCCCATGTTTGTGTCAAGAAGCAGTCGTGCGGGATAACTTCGTCCGTTCGCTGTTTCCCGGCTGGTTGCCTTGCTCACGTGCAAGGGCATCTTGCTCCCCGAAGTTACCCTCTGGTAAGTAAAAGGAAAAAGCAATGGTCACCACAGAACTGGGCGCATGTGAATGGTTCGTTTGGGATTTGCGTCGCAGCAACCTGATCGACCGCGGACAACTCGACCAGATCGTCGGCGAGTTCCTTCAAAAGAACGCTCGCGCGGAACCGCCGGCTCTTGCCGAGTTCCTCGTCAATGAATCGATACTCACGCCGTTCCAGGCCGAGCGATTGCTTCAGGGTAAGACCCAGGGCTTCGTGCTCGGACCGTTCACGCTGATGGACGCGCTCGGTTCGGGCAGCATGGGCACGGTCTATAAGGCTCACAACAAAACCGACGACCAGTGGTACGCCGTGAAGGTGTTGCCGCGTCGAAGCATGTGGAACGTCCGCATCGCTCGCCGCAAGGTACGCTCGTTCGAGCAATGCAAGCATCCGGCAGTCGTGCCGTTTGTCGACGTCGGCACGGCCGGCGGCATGCACTATCTCGCCTGGCCGCACGTCGAAGGCGAAACGCTCGACAAATTCATTCAGCGCGAAGGCAAGCTACCTGCGGATATCGTCGCGTCGATTGGCACGCAGATCGCCGAGGGGCTTCAGGTCTGCCATCATCAGGGTCTGTTCCACGGGTTGCTCAAGCCGTCCAACATCATGATCGGGCCGGATCATCAGGTCTATATCCTAGACTTCGGCATCGGCTGTTTGCTCGCTGAAACCGAAGGTGAATCGCTGGTCGATACCATGTCCACCGCGAACTCCGTGGCAAGCGGGCTCGATTGCGCCAGCCCGGAAAGCATCATGGACCCGAGCAACCTCACGCCGACCGGCGATCAATACAGCCTCGGCTGCATCATGTACTACATGCTCTCGGGCCAATTCCCGTTCCCGGACGGTAGCGCAGCCGAGAAGATGATGGCACACCAGTTCAAACAGCCGGAATCGCTGGCGTCGCTGGCGCCGGACGCTCCGAGGGAGATCATCGAGACGATCGAACGATTGATGCAAAAGAAACCGGAGAATCGCTACGGCACGGTCGGCGAGATCGTTCAGGAGTTGCACGGATTCGCTCGCCGCAGCCCTGCGAACGCGAAGGGTCCGGGATCCTCGATCGGCCGGCCCGCCGCGCCGCCTGCCGGAGCGAAGCCGAGTTTGTCTGCATCGCTGCCAGGAGCACCCGCGAGCAAGCAGGTCGGACCGTCTTCACCCACGCCGCGGCCGACGACGATGGTCGGACTGCCGACGCGAAATTCGATTCGGAATCAAACGATCGCTGCCCCGAAGCCGGCCCCTGCGCCAGCCGCGGCGCCGATTCCGCAAGCTCAGAACGAAGGCCAACCCGCCATTCCCGGCGCGATTCCCGGCGGAACGGAGCCAGAATCGGATCAGAAACCGTATTGGGATCGGACCATGGGCCCGGTCGGCATGATGGTCACCGCGATCATCGCCTGCGGGATCGGCTACCTGGCCTTCATGCTTTTCAATCAATAACGAGAAACCGCGAACAGGGGGCGTAAGCCTGGTCTGATGAGAACCATTGAAAGCTCGCACTGACGAGACAGTTTCTAACGTCCGAAATCGTTGCGCGAAGTGCTCCCTCTCCCTCCGGGAGCTGCGAGTTCCCCACATTTTTTTTGGGAGCGAGGCTTGTCTTTTAACATACTCC
>CAZAFH010000074.1:0-40662 GCA_964484265.1 uncultured Singulisphaera sp. | reverse complement strand
CTTCGGTGTCGGCATGTTGATCCAGATTGGCGTCATGCCGCGGGATGCCGGGTCGGCTGGCGAAAAGTCCGACAAGCAAACGAAACAACGCAAGCCGAAAGCGAGATTCCCCGAGGATCTCGTGCCCGCCGCCCAGGCCAAACCCGTCCCGGCCGCGGCGGGTTACAAGCCTGGCGCGAACGGATATAAGATCGTGTTCCTCAATCCGCGCGGCGAGATGCACCACTGGAATTCATCGATCCCCGAGGATTGGCAAGCCGGCACCGTGGAGGAAACCGAACTCGTCGTGGTATTGCCCGACAAACAAGATCGAATCTTTGTCAATCGAATCAATTACGTGAAAGCGCCGCCTATCGATCGGTTCATTCATGAAGTCGAGATCGCGATTGTCGATCCGAAGGCTGGTGGCGTCATCGAGAATCGCAAGTTCCGCAATCTGCCCCGGCAGGTTCATAACGTCGAAGCCTTTCGGCGCACGATGCTTGGCCGAACCGTCGAATGGCATACGGTGTTCGACTATCTGGCGCAGCACAGCAAAACAGGTTTCACGGCTCTGAGTCCGGCGACCACGGTCGATGTCGTCGTGGATTGAAATTGCGAGTCGCCCGAATCCGCGCAAATTCTTCTTGACATAACCTATACACACGTGTAGATTTTTGGTGATACCACATTCGGCGTCAGCTGCGCAAAATGTACGTATTCGAGCGGATATGGGGGGTATCGCTTTCCGCTTGAAGGTTCGCGCGACTGATGCCGGCATCCTACCTGATCTCGCCGAAAGGTCCTTGCCATGTTGAATGTATCCGGTCCCGTGTCGCGCTACTGCGATGGGGTCAGCCGACGTGGATTTTTGAAAATCGGCGCCTTCGCCATGGGCGCAACGTCACTTTCTCTCGCCGACATTTACCGTGCCGAGGCGAACGCAGGCGCGACCACCTCGCACCGAGCCGTCATCAACGTTTACCTCGGCGGCGGTCCTCCGCATCAAGACATGTGGGACCTGAAAATGGAAGCGCCGATGGAGATTCGCGGCGAATTCCACCCGATTCAGACCAACGTCAACGGCATTCAGATCTGCGAAGTCTTTCCGCTGATGGCGCGCAACATGGACAAGTGCGTCGTCATTCGCTCGATCACTGGCTGTGCCGACCGCCATGACGCTGTTCAATGCTTGACCGGTTGGCCGCACAATTCCCTCCAACCATTGGGAGGGCGGCCCAGTGTGGGCGCGGCAATTTCCAAAGTGCTCGGCCCGGCGCATCCGTCGGTCCCTCCGTTCGTCGGGTTGGCGGCTCCCACTCAACATCGCCCGTGGTCCGATGCAGGCCAGACCGGCTTCGTCGGCCCGTCGCATACACCGTTTCGCCCCGATGGCCCGGGCATGGCGAACATGCGGCTCAACGGCATCACCGTCGATCAACTCGACGACCGCCGCCGGCTCATGCAAAGCTTCGACGCCCTGCGTCGCGAAGTGGACATCTCGGGGGCGATTCAGGGGCTCGACGCCGCTCAGCAGCGCGCTCTCGGTGTTTTGACATCGAGCCGATTGCTCGATGCTTTGGACATCTCGCGCGAACCGCAGACCGTCCGCGACCGGTACGGCGATGGCCGGCCGTATCAGTTTCAGTTCGATGGAGCGCCGACCGTCAATGACCAGTTCCTCGTCGCACGCCGCCTCGTCGAAGCGGGCGTCCGCTGCGTCACGCTCACCTTTGGCCGATGGGATAGCCATGGCCAAAACTTCAACCTCGTGCGCGACCACGGCAGCAAGCTCGACCAGTGCTTGAGCGCTCTCGTCGAGGATCTCGACACGCGCGGCATGCTCAACGACGTCACCGTCGTCGTCTGGGGCGAATTCGGCCGTACGCCTCGCATCAACAACAACGCAGGCCGCGACCATTGGGCGCCTGTCAGCAGCTGCGTCATGATCGGCGGCGGCATGCGGACAGGCCAGGTCATCGGCGCGACAAACCGCCTCGGCGAAATCGCGGCCCAGCGCCCGGTCTATTCCGGCGAGGTCATCGCGACCGTGTACCGAAACCTTGGCATCAATCCCGATGTCGTCAACATCAACGACCCGACCGGCCGACCGCAACACCTGATCGACCGCTCGGCCCTGCCCGAAGTTCGGTAAGGAATAACATCTTCCGTGTCTGCCGCTTGCGGCTTAGCGCTCAGCATGGCGCCGTGCTGAGCGCTAAGCCGCAAGCGGCAAAGGTTCACCATGCTCATCGAACATGTCGCCTTCAACGTTTCCGATCCCGTCGCGATGGCGCAGTGGCTCGTCAAGCATCTTAATATGCGCATCGTCCGCCAGATGACGCAGGCGCCGTTCACACATTTCGTCGCGGATTCCGCCGGTCGTGGCGTGCTCGAGCTTTATTGCCATTCGAAGGCCGCCGTACCCGATTATGCGTCGCTGGATCCGCTGAGCTTGCATGTCGCGTTCACCGTCACGGATGTCGCCGGCGAACGTGAACGCCTGCTGGCTGCCGGCGCGACGCCTGCCGGCGACGTGATCACGACGGATACGGGCGATGTGATGACGTTCGTCCGCAGTCCATGGGGCGTGACGATTCAACTGGTCCAGCGCGTCAAGCCGCTTCTATAGTTTCCACAGATTGTCCGTGCTGCCCCGTTTCTCAAGCAACTCGAATTGCTCTTTTGAAAAGCCAAACGCATTGCTATAGCTCGAACTTCCGAAAGGGCCCACCCAAATTCGGAAAAGACGAGGAAGGCAAATGGAATGGCTTGTGCAAGTTGCCGAGATGTCGCTATCGACGCTCGCCTGGATGGCAGGGTTTGTTCTCGCATTTGGCGTCTTGTCGAAGTTAATGCCGTGTAACCCCGGCATGCACTGGTGGACCGATTTGTCTGCAGCCGGGACCGATCTTCTCTACTGGTTTGCCATGCCCGTGGCACTGCGGAGTTGCCGAACTTGGCTGTTGGCGCTCGGGGTGTCGCTAGTCGCCGGCGCCTCGCCTGGGCTGTCGGCCCTACGAGCCATGCCGCTCTGGGCGCAGTGTCTCGGCATTCTGGTGCTACAAGACGTAATGCTCTACTGGATTCACCGCGGCTTTCACATGCGTGTCGGCTGGAGTTTCCATGCCGTGCATCATTCGCCGCAAACGCTTGACTGGATGTCGTCCACGCGGTTTCATCTCGTCAATCATCTGCTGTCCTTCGTGCTGGCCGACGTGGCGGTAATGCTGCTCGGTTTCTCGGCCGAGGCGCTGCTTGCGCTTGTGCCATTCAATATCGTCTATTCGAGCATGGTGCATGCGAATCTGAACTGGACGTTTGGCCCATTTCGATATTTCTTCGCCAGCCCTGTGTTTCACCGCTGGCATCACGTATCGGAAGGCGACGGCGTGAACAAGAACTTCGCATCGACCTTTCCCGTGCTCGACCTGCTCTTCGGCACGTTCTACATGCCGCCCAACCAGTTGCCCGAGCGATTCGGCATCGGCGAACCCGATTTTCCGGACGATTTCTTCGGGCAGTTTGTCTACCCGTTTCGCCGGCAGATTGAGACTGAGATGCATGCACATGAACCATTGAGCGAGCGCGGGGCGTGACGCTTTTTTAGCCACCTCCTCCGTGCTCTCTGTGGCCTCTGTGGCTAATGTCTTTTCTTGCCAGAAGGAACTTTACCATGCAGCCGACAACGACGACGAAGCCGCGCCGGCGGTTCGTGGATATCGCCATCGGTCTGGCGTTGATTGCAGGCGTCACGCTCGCCATCGTGTTTGGCCAGCACCTGCGCAGCCGTGATCAGCATGGCGTGCGTGCGGAGCAATATCTGCGCGAGAGGCAATTCGATCGCGCGATCGGCGAATACGCCCAGGCGATCGAGCACGACCCGAGCTGCGCGCTCGTCTACGCCAATCGTGCCTCGGCCTATTTCAACAAACGCGAATTCGATCTCGCGATTACCGACTGCGACAAGGCGATCGAACTCGACAGCAAGTTAACCGTCGCTTACGTGAACCGCGGCGGCGCCTATCTGAACCGCGGCGAATTCGACAAGGCGATTGCTGATTCGACCCACGCAATCGAACTGGATCCGATACTGGCGCTCGCCCATGCAAACCGTGCGGGAGCATACCTCAAGAAGGGCGACCTGGACAAGGCGATCGCCGACGCGACGAAAGCGATCGAACTCGATGCCCAGCTGGCAATCGCCTATTTTTGCCGGGCCGCGGCTCAATACCGCAAAGGCGCCGTCAAGGCGGCGCTCGGCGATTATGGCGAGGCGATTCGATCGGACGGGGGCATGGTGGACGCCTATGTCAATCGCGGAGTCATCCATTTCCGCCTGGGTGACACGAAGCTAGCTCTGGCGGATTTCAACCGCGCCATCGCCTTGAACGGCAACGCCGCCGAGGCGTACTGGTATCGCGGCACGGCGGCGCTGAGCCTCGACGATGCGAAGCAAGCGATCGCTGACTGCACGCGAGCGATCGAAATCGACCCGCGTCTCGCCGGCGCATACTGGATCCGCGCCACTGCAAACGCCCGCCTGGGCAACACCAAAGCCGCCAGCACGGATCAAGCATTCGCGGACAAACTCGATGCGGAATTGAAACGGTGAAGCGCGAGTTCTTGGCGAGCCAGAAACGCGAGCGACTGAGGAAACGATAACAAACAACGAAGCACGAAATTCGCGGCGATTAGACCCAACATGCGAAGCGTGACCGCCCCGACATCGCCTTGAGATTTCGTGCTTCGTTAACTGTCGCGCTCGCCGAAGGCGAGCGGCTAAACAATTTAATGCAAATCCGCGATCGGCGTGCCTTCACTGACGACGTTGGCGACGCGGCCGAGATCGCGCTGCACGCGGACCTCGCCGACTTCGAGCAGCGTGTGCATGATGGTCGCCATCAGATTCGCGGGCCCGAAGCGTTCCGTCGCCGGCGAAGAGGCGATGCGGTCGGACCGGCCGATGACCTGGCCCATGCGCAACCCGCCGCCCGCCAGAAGCAGCGACGTGAGGTTGCCGTGGTGGTCGCGTCCGCCGTTGCCGTTGCGCCGCGGCGTGCGTCCCATTTCGCCGGTGACGACGAGCAGGATCTTGTCGCTCAGACCGCGTTCGTGAATGTCTTCCAAAAATGCCGACACCGCGTGATCGACCTGCCCCGCCATCGCCGGCAGCGCGGCCATGCCTCGCGGGCTGTTTTCGTTGGCGTGCATGTCCCACCCGCAATCGGACACCGTGACGAACCCGCAGCCCGCCTCGCACAGGCGGCGTGCCATCAGCATCTGCTTGCCGAGCAGATTCGACGCGCGGCGCATGTCGTAGTAGCTCTGCACATATTCGTTCGTGAAGTAGCCGCTCGTGTCGTAACGAGCCACCAAGCGAGGATCCTCTCGCGACAGATCGAACGCCTGAGCGACGCCTCGACTGATCACGTCAAACGCCTGCTGCTGAAAACGATCGGAACCGGCCATGGCGCCGCGGCTATCGAGTTCGGCTCGCAATGTGTCGAACGCACCAAGCAAGTATCGGCGATCCTCGAAGCGATCCGGCGAGATGCGCAGCTCCATGTTGCGCTGAATCTCGCTCGACCCGCTCGGATCGAACGCGCGATAGCTAGCGCCGAGATCTCCCGGCGCCGTCAGCGTCGGCAGAGCGCCTGTCTCGAAGTTGCCCTGCATCCGCATGCCGCGCTGCACCGCTTCGGGCAGCACGAGGATGTTATTCGGCATGCCGGTCTCGGGATGATTGACGCCGGCGATGCGAGCGTACAGCGAACCCATCGACGCCTTCATGGCATTGCCGCCGCTCGCCGGGATCAGGTAGGTGTGATCAGCCTGGCCGGATGCATAGGACCGCACGATGGCGATCTTGTCAGTCATCCGCGCGAGCCGAGGAAACGACGCGCCGAAGGTGATGCCCGGCAGGTTGGTCTGCACCTCGCCATTCATGCTGCGCGTTTCGGAAGGCGCGTCCATCTTCGGATCGAAAAACTCGATGTGCGACGGCCCGCCGCTCAAGAAAAGAAACACCACCGACTTGTCCTTCACCACGCGGCCAGTCTCGGCAGCCTGAGCGCGAACACGGAGGAGATCGGGCAGCGTCAATCCGCCCAGCATCCCCAATCCGCCGATGCGTAGAAACTCGCGGCGGCTGAATCCCTGGCATGTACGGTCTTTGCGTTGGCTAAAAACAGAAAACATGGGTGGTGCCCTTGGTTGGTGAGACAGCAAATCTCGGCGGGAGGTAACGTATTTAGACTAACAGGGTTGCTGGCGTGCGTCAAGAATGAAATCGAAGGGATTAGCTTGCTATTTGCAAATAGATTTTTCGATTGCACGGTCGATGCGAGCGCTAAACGTGAAACAACGCCTAGCGCTCGAACACCTTCAGGCCAACGATCCCCGCAGCGATGAGGCCCACGCAGACCATGCGAGCGGCTGTCGCCGGTTCGGAGAAAACCGTCAAGCCGACGATGAACGTGCCAACGGCGCCGATGCCTGTCCAGACGGCGTACGCGGTGCCCATAGGTATGACACGCTGGGCGAGGAGGAGCAATCCGCCGCTCGTCGCCAGGCAGAGTATCGACAATACCAATGGCAATGGCCGCACGCCTTGATCGGTCCAGCCCATTTTCAGCCCGATTGGCCAGCCGATTTCAAACAACCCTGCACCAATCAGATAGAACCACGCCATTGCAATCCCCTGAAATCCATTGCTACCAATCGCCGATATGCTATAGAATAGACGAATAAGGCGATGTCGAATTCCTACCGTCAGAATCGCAGGGGGGCATTTTCGATGGCAACCAAGATTTCACGCCGTGATTCTCTCAAACTCGGGCTTGGCGCATTGCTTGGCACGGGGATGGTTGATCTGCTCCGTCTGCAATCGCAGGCGTCGGGTACTTCGGCGTCGTCAGCGCGAAGCTGCATCCTCATCTGGATGGATGGCGGACCGACGCACTACGAGACCTTCGATCCCAAGCCGAATGCTCCCAGCGAGATTCGCGGCGAGTTCACGCCGATCAACACGCGCACACCCGGGATGATGTATTCGGAGCACATGACCAAGCTCGCGAACATCACCGACAAGTTCGCGACGATTCGCTCCATCCGCCACGACCAGGGAAATCACGGCGCGGGCAATCATTACATGATGACCGGCGCGCCGCCGCGTATTCCGGTCGGATGCGGCGCATTCGTCAGCTTTCACCCGAGCATGGGTTCGGTGACCGCGCATGAACGCGGCGCTCCGCACGGACTGCCCGCGTATTTCTCGATGCCGTCGATGTCGCGCTCAGGCGGACCGAACTTCCTCGGCGCTCGATACGCGCCGTTCATCGTTGATGACAATCCGAATCTGCCCGATTTCCGCGTGCGCGATGTCGCACTTCCTCGCGGTTTGTCGGAAGGACGCTTCGATTCACGCCGGGAAATCCGCGCGGAAGTCGATCGTATGCAGCGCATTCTCGATCAGCAAGCGGGCGACCCCGTCAACGCGCTGGAAGAACACTACACGCAAGCCCACGACCTCATGCGTTCCCGCGAGGCGCAGGCAGCTTTCGACATCACCCGCGAATCCGATCGCGTGCGTGACGCCTATGGCCGCAATCCATTCGGGCAGCGTGCTCTGCTTGCGCGGCGACTGGTGGAAGCGGGCGTGCCGTTCATCACGCTTTACGACGGCGGCTGGGATCACCACGTTGGCGTGTTCGCCTCGTGTAGTCAGCGTCTGCCGTCGTGGGATAGTACGGTGGCGACACTCATCGAAGACCTCGATCAACGCGGACTCCTGGCGACCACGATGGTCATCGCGCTTGGCGAGTTTGGCCGCACGCCGCAGATCAACGCCCAGGCCGGTCGCGACCACTGGAGCAACTCGATGTCGGTGCTGTTCGCCGGCGGAGGCACGCCTGGCAATCAGGTCATCGGCGCCACCGACGTGCGCGGCTACGCCCCTGTCGGCCGACCGAACAGCCCGGAACAGTTTGTTTCGAGCGTGTACCTCAAGCTCGGCATCGATCCGAGCAAGATCCTCTACACTCCGCAAGGTCGCCCGACGCACCTTGTCAGCGAACACAACCCGATCGCGGAATTGATGTAAACGGGAATCCAGCGCATGATCCCAGGCATCGACCCAAAGGTTGACTACGCCTTCAAGAAGGTCTTTGGCAGTGTGGAGAATATTACGCTGCTGCAAAGCCTCCTGGAGGCAGTGCTGAAGCCATTGCCTGACGAACGCATCGTCCATCTCGAAATATGCAACCCATTCAATGACAAGGAAGTTGCCAACGACAAGCTGTCCGTACTCGATATCAAGGCTCGCGATCAGTCCGGTCGGCTGTACAATATCGAGATGGAAATGGCCGGTGCGCGAGCCTTTCGGAATCGCGTGATCTACTACTGGGCGTGCCTATACTCGCACCAATTATCCGAAGGCGACGATTACACCAAGCTAAGGCCGACGATTTCGATTAGTTTCGTCGATCGCGTGTTATTTCCCGAGGTTGCGGATTACCACCTCGACTTTCATCTACGCAGCAGAACGCATGCGAGCCTCGTCTTTAGTTCGCACTTGGCAGTGCACCTCGTCGAACTACCGAAATTCAGAATGCGAGCCGAGGAACTGCGCGATCCGCTGGAAAAATGGGTTTACTTCCTGATCCACGGCGACGAACTGGATATCGACGACCTGCCAAAGAATTTGCGCGAAACGCCTGTTCCCCGAGCAATGGAGGTACTAAACATGATGGCTCAAACCGATGCTGAGCGTGACCGCTACGAATCACGCCTCAAGGCCGAACGCGACTACCGCACACTACTGGTCGAAGCCGAACAAAGTCGCACGGAGGGACGCATGGAAGGACGCATGGAAGGACGCATGGAAGGACGCATGGAAGGACGCATGGAAGGACGCATAGAAGGCGCGCTTATCGGTCGCATTCAATTTGCACAGCAATACCTTCGACAACCGATAACATCGTGGGATGAACTCGTCAAAATGTCCACCACCGATTTGCAGGCGATTGCCGCGAGTTTAGAAAAATCGTTGGGGCTTACGGAGTAAACGGAGCATGAGGCGATATATCCCATTGCTGAAAGTGCTGACGATCCTCCTCGTCGGCCCGACAATCTCTCACGCCGCACCGCCGAAACTCGAGTATCTCTTCCCCGCCGGCGGGCAGCGCGGGGCCACGATAAACGTCAGCGCCAGCGGTATCTTTGGGCGCTGGCCCGTAAAGGTCTTCGTCGATCGTCCCGGCATCGAGATCACGGCCGCGAAGGCATCTGGCCAGCTGCGTGTCGCCATCGCCAAGGACGCCGAACCTGGCGTCTACTACCTTCGGCTTCACGATGCCGACGGCGCCAGCGCGTTGAAGCCATTCATCGTCGGCATGCTGCCCGAGGTCATGGAGAGGGAACCCAACGACGATCCGAAGAAACCGCAGAGCATCGAACCACCGTCCGCCATCGTTAATGGCCGCCTCGAAAAACTCGGCGACGTTGACACCTATGCCGTCAAGCTCGCCAAGGGGCAAACGCTTGTCGCCTCACTGGAAGCGAATCAGACGCTGCGATCGCCCATGGACGGCGTGCTACAGGTTCTCTCAACCGATGGCTTCGTCCTGGAACAGAACGACGACTACCATGGATTCGACCCGCAAATCGCCTTCGCCGTGCCCAAGGATGGAGAATATCTGGTGCGCGTCTTTGCATTCCCCGCGAAGGCGAATTCGACCGTTCGCTTTGCGGGTGGAGACAATTTCATCTATCGGCTCACCCTCGCGACGGGTCCGTTCGTCGAATACACCTATCCGCTTGCCGCATCTCGCGGGAGCCCCTCCGACGTGGAGCTCGTCGGCTGGAATATCCCCGATGACCTACGCCGACGCAAAATCACGCCGAGGCCGAACAGCGATGTCGTGAGCCTGTTCGACGAACGCATCGCCAATCCATTCGCAGTGTTCTTTGAGAGCAACCCGGCCATCGTGAAAGCGAAGGCGACGCGGACTCATCCCCAAAAGATCGTTCTACCGACAACGATCACGGGACGATTGGAGAAGCCGGGTGAGACCAATGTCTACGAATTCGCCGCGAAGAAGGGCGAGAAGCTCGCCGTCACGATTGCCTCGCGCACGCTGGGCTTCCCGCTCGATCCCGTGCTTCGCTTGACGGATGCGGGCGGGGCCACGCTGCTACAGACGAAAGCCACGAAGATCGGGGACGATCCAGTCTTGAACTATACCGCCAAGCAGGATGAAACACTCCGCCTGGAGATCAGCGACTTGCACGATCACGCGGGCATGCGCTACGTGTATCGGCTTCGCGTTGGCAGTCCCGTGCCGAGTTTTTCAGTCAAGGTCACTGGCGACAACTTCACGCTCACCGCGGGCAAGCCGCTGGAGATTCCCGTTGTCGTAACTCGTCTTGGCGGTTTCAAGGACCAGGTGACGCTACAAGTCGAGGGCCTGCCCGCGACGATCAAGGCGACCCTGACCGGCAAAGGCCTCACGCTCCAAAGCACCGCGAAGTCGGAGTTCAGCGGGCCTATCCGCATCGTCGGCGTCACGCCCGACGGCAAGTCACAGCCAGGCCAAGCGATTGTCGCCGACTTGGGCCTAGCGGCGACGTCGCTTTGGCTGACGGTGAAAGCCAAGTAACCGATCCATTCGAATCCCATGAAGGAGACACCTCGTGTTGCCACGCTTTTCAGTTGCGCTGCTGATTCCGCTTTTCCTTGCCACGATGGATCTTTTTGCAGGCGGTCCGGAAAAATATCCGCTCGATGCCCAGCTCAAGGTGCTCGAAGCCGATGTGAAAAATCCCGTATATCGCAAGCTCGTGCTCGAAAAGATGCTGATCACCGACATCGCCGCCGAATGGCAGCGCGTGGCGACGGCGGATAATGCCGAGAGTTTTCTGGAAAAGCACGGCGGCAAGGAAAAGGTAATCGGCGACTCGGAACTGAAAAAAGCCTACGAGCGCCGCCTCAAGATTCGCGCCGACTATCTCGATTTGATGCGCGAGGGGTATCGCAAGTACAAGAAGGCCGCGCCGTTCGACAAAGGCGCGAAGGCCGAGCCCGCCGGCACGCTGATCCGCAAGACGACAGCCGCCGCCGCTGAGCTTTCGGTGGTCCTTCCATCGCCCGGGGCAGCAAAGCAATGGCCTCGCTTTCGCGGACCGGACGGTCAAGGTGGCGCAGGCGATATCCCCCTTCCCACCACGTGGGACAAGGACGGCCGCAATATCGTCTGGCGAACCAAGCTATCGGGCCTGGGGAATTCGTCGCCCGTCATCTGGGGCGATCACATCTTCCTGACGAGTTCCAGCGCCAAGGGCGCCGAGCGCTTCGTTCACGCATTTCATCGCGTCACCGGAAAGCCGCTCTGGACTCGCCAGGTTCCCGCACGCGATCCCGAACCGGGCGTTCGCGACAAGAACGGCTACGCCTCGGCCACGCCCGTCACTGATGGCGAACGCGTCATCGCGTTCCTCGGCTCCTGCGGCATTGTCTGCTACGACTTCGACGGTAAGCTGCTTTGGCATTACGATGCGCTCAAAATCAAAACCACCCATGGCACCGGTTCCAGCCCCGTTCTATACAAGGACCTCGTCATCCTCGCCCAGGATCAGAATCAGGCCGACTCGATCTTCCTCGCTCTCGACAAGAAAACCGGCAAACCGGTCTGGAACGCCAAGCGAAGCAAAGCGATGACGTGGACCACGCCGACCATCGCCCGCATCGGCGAGCGCGACGAACTGCTCATCGCCGGCGCCCAGACGGTTCGCAGCTATGATCCGAACACGGGCACGGAACTCTGGTCGCTTCAAGGGCCAACGGTCGAAGTCGTGCCAATGGTGGTCGTCGGCAAGGATCTGCTCTACTCGTCGTCAGGCCGAAACGGGCCGACGCTCGGCTTCCGCCCCGGCGTAAAAGGCGACGTCACGCAGACGCACCTCGTCTGGCGCGCAGTCCGCGGCGGTCCACACGTGCCGACGCCGGCGCTCTACAAAGGCCGGCTGTACACCGGAAACGACACGGGCATCATTAGCGCGCTCGATGCCGAGACCGGGAAGCTGATCTATCTGGAACGTGTGGACGATCGCTTCTCCGCATCCCCGATCGTCGCCGGCGATCTGCTCTATTTTGCGGGCGAGACCGGAATCACCTATGTCGTGCGTGCAGGCGACGCGCTTGACATCGTCGCTCGCAACGACCTCGGCTCGCCGATTCTCGCCTCGCCGGCAGCCGTGCAGGGCCGACTCTTCATCCGCACGCAATACGAACTGGTGTGTATCGGAAAGTGAAAATGAGATCCCAGGGGTTCGGCTTGCGCCTCACCCCTGGGCTTGGTTGGCATTTTCAAACAGTGATCAGAGATTTGCAAATATCACTTCCGGTTGCCCGTGACCAGTTCCTCAGCGAGCGGCGATGCATCGTAAACGGCTCGCAGCGCTTCGGGAATGGCTTGCGAGCAGACGGAGACGGAACGAGCCTGATCATCGGTGTAGACAAAGTCCCACACGAGCGACTGGATATTGCCATCGAAGATCAGGCCGACAACTTCACCAGCGCGATTGACGACGGGGCTGCCCGAGTTGCCGCCGATGATGTCGATGGCGGCGACGAAGTTGTAGGGTGTTTTCAGATTCAGCTTGTCTTGCCGTTTCAACCACAAGTCGGGCAGGTCATAGGGGAAGCGGTTCTTTTCGTCGAGGTTGCGCTGGTAAAGGCCTTCGAAGGTCGTCTGGAACGGAACCTTTTTGCCGTTCTCGACATAGCCTTTGACCGGGCCGAACGACAGACGCAAAGTGAAAGTAGCGTCCGGATAGGTGCTAGTTCCCTCGACGGCGAATTTCGCCTGGGCGATCTTGTCGTAGGCCTGCTCGTTCGGCTCGCCGTAGCCAGCCTCGAGGGCCTTGCGGACCTTGCGAGCGTCGGCATCGACGAGTTTCGCCAGTGCGACCATCGTATCTTTCGACGCGTTGACCGCAGCGGCGCCGCCGTCGTAAAGGGCCTGACGGGCTTTCACGTCCATGAGCTCGCTGCCGAGAACGATCTCCGCGGCACGGACCTGGGCCGACTTGCCGGCGAGAATCTTTTGCACGAGCGGATCCTTCGCGCCGAGTTGCTCCGTCAGCCAGCCGAGCGAATCGCTTAGCTTGGCGATCTCGAAATCCTTGTCGATCGGCCGCTTGGAATACAGACGCTGCTTGAGCGACGCCTGGCCCGAATCGCCGTACTCTTGTAAGCGTTTCTCGTTGGGCTTCGGCAACTCCTCGGCGGCGCGGACGACAGTGCGGGCATAGCCGAACAGCAGGCTGTTAAAGCCCTGCGCGCCTTCGAGCAAGTTGTAGCGTTTGGCATTGGCGGCGCGGATCGATTGAATCTTGGCGATCGTGTCCCAGGCGCTATTGAGGTGCTTCAATTCCGGATTCTTGAGGACGGCGTCGCGCAGCGCCTTCTCTTGCTTCTTTTTCTTGTTCATGACCGCGGCATCTTGAAGACCTGCCAGGCCGTAGTAATACGCCTTTCGGCTATTGGCGACGCTGAAGAGCATGTCCTTCGCCTTGCGTTCGTTTTCGGCGCTGCGCTGGCTGTAGACGGAAAGCATGACTTCGAGGCGATTGAGCCGTTGCAGTGCGAATGGGTAGCGCACGTCGCGCTGGTATTCCAGATCGGCGACGGTGTTGAGCCGATCGGTATGCCCAGGATGCCCGGCGACGAAAGCAAGATCGCCGTCCTTTACGCCGTCCTTGCTCCATTTGAGGTAGTGCGGCACCTTCGCGGGTTTGCCGTTCTCGTAAACGCGGAAGAAGCAAACGTCAAGATCGAAGCGCGGATAAGCGAAGTTATCGGGATCGCCGCCGAAAAACGCGACCTGCTGCTCGGGCGCGAAGACGAGGCGGACATCGGTGTAGCGTTTGTACCGATAGAGGTGATACTGCCCGCCCTGATACAGCGTGACGACATCGCTGCGCATGCCAGTGGCCTTGAGCGATTCCGCTTCAATCTTGGCGATCGCGCCGCGGCGAGCTTCGAACGCCTGCTCGGGCTTCATGTCCTTGGTGACGGCCGACTTGACCTTGTCCGTCACGTCCACGATTTCCATGAGCACGTTGAGCTCTTCATCGACGGCCTTGAACTCCTCGGCCAGCGTTTTGGCGTAGAAACCGTCCTTGACGTAGTCCTTGTTCTTCTTGCTGAGCTTTTGCAACGCGCCCAGGCCGACGTGGTGGTTGGTCATGACAAGCCCATCGGCCGAGACAAAAGAGCCGGATCCGCCGGAGTTAAAACGAACGGCCGATTTCTGCAGATGGTCGTACCAAGTCTGCGGCTCATCGAAGTTGTATTTATCCTTGAGGTGTTTCTTGGGCGGATTGTTGAAGAGCCAAAGGCCCTCGTCAGCGGGAAGCGCGTCGGTTTGCGTCATGGTGATGAGTAGTGTCAAAAAGAATAGTGGCAGTAACCGTTTCATGGATGAACCTCCTGTGGATGGTGAACTGGTTTACGTTTAGCCGCTCGCCTTCGGCGAGCGCGGACGAATTTCCCCGCCGAACGAGTGGGCACGCTCGCAACAAAAACGCGTCAGGTTTTCGGCGGCGGCGGAGCGAATATTTTACCGATTCCCGATGCGAGCAGAAGTGCGGCTAGTACGCCAAACAGAATGACGGCGACCGTATCCTGCAATAATGGGCCGCCCGATTCGCTTATTTTTTTGAAAATTGCCGCGATCGGCTTGGCCAGATCGAGATGGTCTTTGATGTTGGGTGGCAGGAACTCCATAAAAGCGACGACGACGCCGCCAAGACTGCCACCTGCGATGAGACCGGACGCCAGCAACATGCCTGCACTTGTTTCGCTTTCGGCAATCGCCTTGACTTCAGCTTCCTCCGCAGTCATGGATCCCTTGCGGTCGGCCGCGAGTTTTTTGGCTTGCCGAACCGAGTGTCGGTCAACGTACCATCGAACCAGGCCACCGATGAAAATGGGAGTGGAATACTGCATGGGCACATAGAGCCCGACGGCGAACGCCAAAGATGACACGCCGCAGAATTCTAACATGACGGCGATGCATGCGCCGATCATTACGAGTGCCCAATTGAGATTACCCTGAAGCAATCCATTGATAATAATGCCCATGACCTGTGTCTTCGGTGCGCTGAATTTCATCGATACTTTCGTCCCCTCGACCTTACGGACCAGAGTGCCATCCGCAGCGACAAGGTATAACCCGTCCGGAATATCCGTGCGAACAGGTTCAGACTTACTTTTCTCCTCCGGGCTACGCTTCGCTTCTTCGTCGGCTTTTTCGTGATCATTTCGCCAGAGCAGGTAATAGCGAATTTTGCCGCCTTCACGCACTGTGAACGTACTCTTCAGGCGACCGGCCTCAGCGGCGGATAGCGATCCCTTAATATCGCCAAGGGACTTCACTTCATCTCGCTGATCTACTTTACCGGTAATGGTCGGATCGACTTGATAACACAACTGCCCGTTCTTATCAATTAGAAATATTCCAGGCTGTACCATCTCGAGTCTTGGCATGAATTGGCACACGATGGCGAATGATGCCCCCGGCGCACCGGCGGAGGCTGCCACAAGTTGTGAAATCGCTTCGGCCATATCGTTTGGCGAAAGCTGCATGGGCAGAGCCGTCACCCGGTTGTTCCGCCAGGCCCGGAACTCCTCGGTCGTTCGATCCGTATCCAGGTCGATGCCGTGGACAGTCATCGTTTCATTCGATGCGTCATACTGTTCCTTGGCGACAACTTTGGGTAAGTTGCGCTGACTGTAGACCGTGCCAGCCGAACTGAACAATAACAGAGTACCGCCGATGACCACGGCGGAAGTGATAGCACCTATCAGGATCGCCCATTGTTGCCAGCGCGGTGTGGCGCCGAGAAGAAACCCCGTCTTCAAGTCTTGCGATGTCGTGCCGCCGTTCGACGCGGCAATGCAGACGACGCCGCCAATCGAGAGGGCAAGCACCGCGTGGAGCGGTTCGACCATTCCCAGGGCAAGGAAGATCAAGCACGTCATCAGCAGCGTGGCGACTGTCATGCCTGAGATCGGATTCGAAGATGAGCCGATTTCGCCGGTCAATCGCGACGAAACCGTCACGAACAGAAATCCGAAAATCAACACGAGTCCGGCACCAAGGACTGCAAACAATAGGCTGTTGACAACACCGAATGCACCATGCAACTCGTGCATGATAAAAGCAGCCAGCAATGTTAGTAACAAGATGCAGCCGCCGAAGACGTATTTCATCGAAAGATCGTCTTCCGTGCGATGCCCGGGCGTTTCGCTAATAGTGTTACCGCTCATTCCTCTCATACCGGCCGCGAACGACTTAACGATGGTCGGCATCGTTCGCCCCATACTGATGATACCTGCAGCGGCGACGCAACCAGCGCCGATTGATCTGAGATATGTTTCGTAGAGTTGCTTTTGCGAAAGATCGGACGAAAGCGCGAGAGTAGGCACAAGAACGAGACCGCCAAGGACCGCGCCCGCCATCATGACTGACGAGGTGCGCATGCCAATAATGTAGCCGACTCCAAGAAGTTCGGACGCCATCTCCGTATTAATGCTCGCCACTCGGCTGAAAGCGTCTCTAGCGGCTTGTCCCAATCGAAGCGGAATGGACACTGTGCCGACCAGTAGGCCGAATCCTTCCGTCAAGAGTTTGTGAACGAAGGCGAGACCAAAACCTACGAAAACCGTCTTGCCGCTCATGCCGCCCTTTTCGCCGGTAATGAGCACCTGAGCGCAGGCCGTGCCTTCGGGGTAGAGTAGCGTGCCAGGGTCGCCAGGTTTGCCGTGCATGTGGACGATGAACGCTCGGCGAAGCGGGATCATCATGAGGATGCCAAGCAAACCACCGAGGACGGAGACCACCATCACGCGGGTCCACTCCATCTCAAAGCCGATGAGCAAAAGAGCAGGCATCGTCACGCCGACGCCAAAGGCAATCGATTCGCCCGCCGATCCCGTCGTTTGCGTGATGTTGTTTTCGAGAATGGTCGCTTTGCGGATTCCAAATGTATTTCCCAGCCAGCGAAACAGCGTGATCGAGAGTACCGCGACAGGGATCGACGCCGACACCGTCATGCCCACCTTTAGCACTAGGTACAGTGATGACGCACCAAAGATGATGCCGAGAACCGCTCCCACGAAGACCGCCGACCAGGTGAATTCGTGCATCACCTGTTCGTCGGGCACATACGGTTTATGTTCGGCGGAATTACCGGGGTTTTCGGTCGACATGCGATGGCTCCCGTCAACATGGCCCGTCATTCACGACGGGAATGATGCGAACCCGCCAGGATCGGCGGGTTTGCTCCCTTCTCTCTCTGTTAATTAGGGGAGACGGGCTGAAAGTGAAGGGATGAAGCGAAACGGCGTGACGTTCTGAACACCCTCAACCTCGACGCCTGACCATCGGCTGTTGGCCGAGTGCCCCTTGGCCGGGTGCCCTGATGGTCAATCCGCCCCTCACCCCATCAAGCCATTGATTGGCTCCGCGTGGTAGATGTGGTGTGGGCGTTGGTTGGCGTCGTTCCAGGCGATGGTGCGGGGCAGGCCAAGCGTGTCGTAGATGGTCGCGGTCATGTTTTCGGGAGTCTGCGGGCTGGTGGCCGGGTAGCCGCCGTTGCGGTCGGACGAACCGACGACGGTCCCGCCGCGGACGCCGCCGCCAGCGAAAAACACCGTTTGCACCGCGCCCCAGTGATCGCGTCCGGGGAGCGCATAATGTTGCGGCAGGTGGCTGATGCGCGGCGTTCGGCCGAACTCACCCGCCATCACGATCATCGTCGATTCGAGCAAGCCGCGTGCCTCAAGATCTTCGAGCAGCGCCGACACGCACTGGTCCATCGGCGGCAAGAGGTCATTCTTCAGATGCGGGAAGGCGTTGCCATGCGTGTCCCAGGTTTCATTGCGGCCAAGGTTCACCTGAATCATGCCGACGCCGAGTTCAACGAGCCGACGCGCGAGCAGGCATGAGTAGCCGAACAGATTGCGGCCATAGGCGTCGAGCATCTGCCGACTCTCGTTGCCGAGATCGAAGGCGGAACGCACTCGGCTCGACGTGATGAGCGACAACGCACTCGCGCGATGCTGGTCGAGGTCGAGTGCAGCGCCCGACCGATCAAGCGTTTGCTGCTGCCGATCGATGGTTTCGAGCAAGCCGCGGCGGCTTTCGAGCCGGCCCTGGTCGAGACCCTCGGGCAGCCGCAACACGGGTGGCTGGAAAACTGGCGTGCCGACGTGCTCGTGCGGCCGACGCTGATGATCGAAGCAATTGGGGCACGCGCCGTAGCCGGCGCAGTTGTGCGACGCCTGAATCAGCCAGGGATCGTGCCGATGACCCATCTCGCCCGCGAATTGGCCGGGGATGATGCGGCCGCTGTGATGGATGTAGTTGAACGGCACGACCGCCGCCGACGGCAGCCCGTTGCGCCGCGGCACGAGATGCCCGGCGATCGACGTGATCGACGGAAAGTCCGCCGGCCTCGGCATCGAAGGATTGAATCCGATCGGCGCCTGGCTGCGGCCGGTGAGCATGATGTGATGCCCTAGCGAGTGATCGTTCGATGGATGAGTCAGCGACCGCACCATCGCCCATTTGTCAATGCGCTCGGCAAGTTTCGGCAGGTGCTCGCTTATCAACACGCCGGGGATACGCGTGCGGATCGGTGCGAACTCGCCGCGAATGTTGTCCGGAGCGTTCGGCTTGGGGTCGAAGCTGTCTTGCTGAGCAAGCCCGCCGGAAAGGAAGATGTAGATCACCGACTTGGGCGCCGCTGGCGTCTGTGCGGCGGCTCGCATCGCCAGCAGATCGCCGAGCGAAAGCCCGAGCAACCCGACGCCGCCGACTTGCAACATATCCCGACGCGAAAACTGCGGATGGCGCAATGACATTGAATAATCCTTGAAAGAGAACTGCCCTTTTTTCTTTGTTTATACACTATCGCCAGCGATTTGGTAAGCGAAATCCAGGTGATTCAAAACGATTCGCACTCACTGGGTCGAAGCGTACTTTCACCTTTCATTTTTTGCTGGTTTCAGAAGTCGGTTGAAACCTTCCTGCTCGAAATGGCGGTCAGTCGTAAAGCTATCCGCAATGCCACGCCGTTTCATGATGACAAAACTGACGGCGTCGCATAGCGAATAGCTCTTGTCTAGACGAGCCGATAGAAGTTGAAGGCCAGCACGCAACAGCTCTTGGTCGACGAAAATCAACTCGATATCAGGATTACTTTCGAGGTCGATGACGAAACTTAGCGCGGCCTCGCGCGGTAAGCGACGAGCTTGAGCCAATGCGACAAATTCCGCCAAAATCAGGTTGTGAGAAATGCGATTTCTGGCGGACCTGTAATCGGCGCACGCGATTTCGTGAAATGCCTCGCCGCGATCATGAAGACAGAGTAGCCCTGATGTATCGAGGAACATCATTCGGCCTCATGATTGGACACCAATTCGCTCGCCAGATCTGCGTCGATGCTGTTGTTGTCGGATCCCGTTCGCATGCCAAGATCGATTTCGCCGAAATGAGATTCAAAACGTGCACGGGCTGCTTGCTTCTCCGTCTCTGTTCGCGGAACATCGTCGCAGAAGTGGCGTTCGAGCGTTTGTGTGACGATCTGCAAGGGTGGAACACCAAATGAATCGGCCTCCGCGCGGATGGCAGAGTAAGCTTGATCACTGATTTGGATAGTTAAAGTTTGACTCATGGGACTATCTCCTCACGGTATTGTAGGCAATCAACGTCACGGCCCAAACACTCGCACCACTTTGCTGCCTACCCAGCCTTTCAGCGTTTCGAGGCGATTGGCATCAATGCCGCCGAGCGTCAGCACGGTACATCCCGAGCCGTAGGTTCCAAGGTTCTTGCGAGCGATCAGCCTGGCGGTGATCGGCTCGGCGTGTTCGTGTTGAACGCGGATCGTGTCGCCAGGTTTGAGGCCGCTGGCTTGCTGCCACCAGGTCGCGAAAACGAGAATTTGCGTGTTGTCTTTGGCCACTTCCTCGACGAAAGCGGTCATGCCTTCCTTCTTGATGCGTGATTGAATTCGCTGCCGCGCTTCGCTTTGAATCGTATTGACGCTGGCGGCGTCGCTTAGCAGCTTGACGACGCGCCGCTCGCCTTCGTAGCACCACGTCAGCAGCAGGCGCTCGCCAATTTTCAGGCTTACGGCGTTTACCGATTTGCCCTCCCGATAGAACTTGCATTTCGCATCGAACGTGAACGTCGCGGGCTTCTCGTCCAGCGGTTTCTCGCCTGCCATGCCGCGTGCGATGAAGCCGCCGTCGATAACTTTGATGACTTCCCACGCGTGATTGTGGCCCTTCATTTGGCACATCTCGTCCTGGAAATGCACGAGGTAAGCACGCTTTTGTTTGTTATCTGGATTGAAGAAAAGGTTTACACGCTCGCCCGGCAACAAGTCGTCGGGCTTCGCTCCGTAGGCAAGGTGGCGATAGGTCGTCAGCCAGGGCAACACACGAACGGTGAATTTCTCGCCGGTTGCCTCGTGGCTAACCCCGGCCATGCCCGTCTTGACATCATAAGACCGCCAAACATACCAGCCGCGTGTTTGGCCGATGCCGCCAGGAACGCCGAACTTGCGCGGATGCACTGCCGACGCGGGATCGTCAGGACGAAGCGAAAGGTCCTGCGATCTGGCACTCGGCAGTCCAATCAGAAAGAGGAAGCAGGCGAAGCGAATCATTGTTTGCATGGTTTGTTCCGATGTTCTTGCACTATTGCGCTAGCGAGGGATTTCTCGATCGCTAAACGGCAAGCGAACTACGCCAATACGTCGCGCACGACCTGGCCGTGGACGTCGGTGAGACGGAAATCGCGCCCGGCGTAGCGGTAGGTGAAGCGTTCGTGGTCGAAGCCGAGCAGCCACAAAATTGTCGCTTGCAAGTCGTGCACGTGAACGCGGTTTTCGACGGCACGGAAGCCAAACTCGTCGGTCGCGCCATGGACGTAGCCGCCCTTCACACCGCCGCCGGCAAGCCAGGTTGTATAGCCCCAGTGATTGTGATCACGGCCGTTGATTCGGCCCGCATTCGCGCCGGGCGTCGGAAGTTCGACCGTCGGCGTTCGGCCGAATTCGCCGCCCCAGATAACGAGAGTGTCGTCGAGCATGCCGCGCTGCTTCAAATCACGCAGCAAGGCTCCGATCGCGCGGTCGCACTGGCCCGCGAGTCGGCGGTGGTTCACTTCGAGATCATCGTGATTGTCCCACGGTTGCCCCGCGCCGTGCCAAAGCTGCACGAAACGCACGCCCTTCTCGAGCAATCGGCGAGCGATCAAGATCTGCCTCGCCTGCACACCGGGGCCATACATGTCGCGAATATACTGCGGTTCACGGCTCACGTCGAACGCATCCTCGGCATCACGCTGCATGCCAAACGCGAGTTCGAACGACTGAATTCTCGCTTCGAGCCGTGCATCATTTGAACGCTTTTCCAGATGGCGTTGATTGAGCTGCTGCAACAGGTCGAGCTGATGGCGTTGTTGATCGCGCGTTTGACTATTGTTGCGGATGTTCTCGATAAGCCGCTCGAGCACCGTATGCTGGGTGTCGATGTAGGTTCCTTGATACACGCCAGGGAGAAACGCCGACTGCCAGTTTTGCGATTCCTGAATCGGATAACCGCCCGGACACATTGCGATGAATCCGGGCAGGTTCTGGTTCTCGCTGCCGAGGCCATAGGTAACCCATGAACCCATGCTGGGACGAACAAGGCGAGCGTCGCCGCAGTTGAGCAGGAGCAGCGATGGCTCGTGATTGGGCACATCGGCGTACATCGAGCGGATGACGCAAATGTCGTCGATGCAGGATGCGACGTGCGGAAAGATCTCGCTGACCTCGATGCCGCTTTGGCCGTGACGGCGGAATTTGTAGGGCGACGGAAACGCCGCTCCGGTCCGGCGCTCGGTGCGCAGATTTTCGCGAGGCAAAGGCTGCCCGGCATAGCGTGCGAGCGCCGGCTTCGGGTCGAACGTATCGACGTGCGATGGCCCGCCATTCATGAACAGGTGGATAACACGCTTCGCCTTGCCGGGAAAGTGCGGCTGGCGCGGCGCGAGCGGCGAGAGGTTCGTGCGCGTCGTTGGCGTCGCCGTCAAGCTGCCCGAAGACGCGAGCAGGCTCAGAAGCCCGAGCGAGCCGAATCCCGTGCCGCACCTGGCGAGCAACTCGCGGCGAGTGAGAGCGAAGTTGGTGAGATTTGTGTGCATGGTCTATCGTTCCAGCGATTATGGTGTGGAGATCAATTCCTGCCACGAGTTCGCCGTCAGTAATGGGTCTGAAGGTTTCCACCGTCATACATCACGCAATCGCGTGATTCGTTGTGGCCGCTACTTTGGCCTCAATCCAGGAACGCGAATTCATTCGCCATGAGCAGCGCCTGCGTGTACTGCACCCACGCGGTCGGCCCGGCCGATTTGACGAACTCACGGCCGATGCGAACCTCATCGGCGTCGGCAGTTCGGCCGTAGATGACGCTGTGCAGGCGTTGTATCCGCTCGGTCGGGTCCATTACGCTGAGGTTGTCACGCTTGAGCAGGACCTGGGCTTGCTGGAGTACAAACGGGTGGTTCATCATGAACAACGCTTGCTGCGGAACCGTTGTCTGAAACCGCATCGGAGCCGACGAATCGGGGTTCGCGAAATCAAACGTGCGAAACACGCCTGGCAGATTCTGCCGATCAATGAAGCCATACAGCGTTCGCCGGGTGGCCCAGGGGGCCTTGGTAATATCGACAGGTGCACCGCCCATTCTGCGGTCGAGATTGCCCGCCACCGCGAGCAGCGAATCGCGCAACGGCTCGAATTCCAGCCGACGGCGGTTCGCTCGCGCCAGCAGGCGATTGTCCGGATCGATCGCAAGAGCCTTCGCGTTCTCGGCACTTGATAGCTGATACGTTTTGGAGGTGACAATCAGCCTGTGCAGTTTCTTGATCGACCAGCCATCCTCCATGAATCGCCAGGCGAGGTAATCCAGCAACTCCGGATGGCTCGGCGGATCACTGCGCAGACCGAAGTCGCTTGGAGTGGCCACCAGCGGCGCACCGAAGTGGTGCATCCAGACGCGATTGACAAATACACGAGCCGTCAGCGGGTTCTTCGCGTCGGCGACGGCGCGAGCCAATTCCAGGCGTCCGCTGCCATCCTTGAAGCGCGTCGCCTTCTCGTTCGCCAGGATCGGCAGGAACTGCCGCGGCACGACCGGTCCGGGATTGTTGGGGTTGCCGCGAAGCAACACGCGAGCGTCACCCGGGTTCGGGCGATCCACCAGCACCATGCCGCGCGGCGGAGCCGCGGAAGAGGTCGCCTTGAAGGCATCGACCTTGCGTTGGAGTGCCTTCAATTCGTCGCGGTTCTTGCGGTTCTTTTCGCTCAACTCCTTCTTGTACTTCGTCTCGTAGTCCGCCACGGCCTTTTCAAGCCCAGCAAGCGTTTTTCTAAAGGCGAGATACTCCGGCGTCTGTGCCGGCTCTCCCAGAAGGGGAAGGTCCTTTGGCTCGATGGAACTGCTGAATACACCGTAAAGGCCGTAGTAATCTCGCGCAGCGATCGGATCGTACTTGTGATCGTGGCAGCGTGCGCAGGTCACCGTCAGGCCCAGCATGCCGCGGGTGACGACGTCGATACGGTCGTCGATGATGTCATGAATGTTATTGAGGAACCGGCGCCCGAGGGTTAGGTAGCCCATCGCCGCCTGACTGCTCGGTTGTGCCTGTTTGAGCGCGACGAGTCGATCCGCGGCAATCTGCTCGATAAGAAATCTATCGTACGGTAAATCTTCGTTCAGAGAATTTACCACGTAGTCGCGATAGGTGTAGGCATAGGCGTATTTGCGTTCCTCCTGAAAAACGTAGCCCTTTGTGTCGGAATATCGCGCCACGTCCAGCCAGTGCCGCGCCCAGCGTTCGCCGTAGTGCGGGCTTGCAAGCAGCCGATCCAGGGCTGATTCATAGGTTGTCTTGCCGCTTGCGAGGGCTTCGATTTCCTCGAACGTGGGTGGCAGACCCGTCAGGTCGTATGAGAGCCGCCGAAGAAGCGTTCGCGCATCGGCCCGTCGATTCGGCGCCAGCCCCTTGGCGGACAGCTTCGCGTGGACGAACGCGTCAATGGGGTTGATGGCCCACGCGGCATCCTCCACTTTCGGAATCAACGGCTTCTTCACCGGCTGAAACGCCCAGTGCTTGCGCGGATCGGTCGCCTTCTCGACGACATTGCCCGCCGGCCAGGCGGCGCCCCGTTTGATCCAGGTCTCGATATCGCTGATAGCCGCGGCCGAGAGTTTCGCCTTCGGCGCGGGCGGCATCTTGATCTCGCCTCTGTGTTCGATGACGCGCATCAACAGGCTTTTTTCTGGATGCCCAGGCACGACCAGCGGATCGTCGCTCTTTTTGAAGACCGCCTCGCGGAGATCCAGTGCGATACCGCCTTTCTGCTTGTCCTTGTTGTGGCACGAGAAACAGTTCTCCGCGAGCACGGGGCGAACCTTCGTCTCGAAAAACTCGAGGAGACTGGCCTGGTCGTTGGTTTGAGCGGTAATCGACGGCGTCGCCACGGCAAGAAATACGCAGAAACAGAAGAGATATCGCATGGACACTCGCATCACGTTGTAATCAAGAGAAGATCAATATATTGTACCGCCCGCGCGCACAAAAACCGAGTGGGAATCATTGAAGTTCCCGCTCGGTTTCGCGCGATTTTTCAACTCGATTCAGCCGTCAGGAACCCGAGTTGTTCGTTACAACTTCCCGAGAACGCAGCAATTCCTCGATCTCAGCATGCTTGTAGCCGATGAAAAGAACATTGTTCATATGTATTTCCGTGGAATGCGCGCCTGAGGTCTTGACGACGAGATCGCCTGACCCGAGGCCTAAAATCCAGTGTCTGAAGAGATCGCTTCGTTGTTTCATCGTCGTCATGCCCATGGTGTCGTAAGACGTTTCTGCATCACCGATCGCCTGGCAGACGCGCATCTGTCCAGGTTCAAAAATCATGTAGATTTGCCGATCAAAGAACACGAAAACAAAGAGCCATAAGACAAATAAAACAGAGGAGATTACCAGGTAACCTGCCAAATTGATGCGAATATCGAGAAAATTAAACCAACTAAAAATCCACGCCCACCATTCCATGATGGCGAAAACGATCGTAAAGAAGAGGATGAACATGATCACGATGAAGGACCATAGCCCGCGCAGCGGGACGTTCGTAATCACGATCACGAGAAGCAAGACGGCGATAAACACCACGCCTGCGTTTTTGGTCTTCGCAATGTGGAGGCGCGGTGCGCGTTCCTTGGCCTCCGTGGGCGTCGTCTTTGCCGGCAGGATCAGCACGTGGCGCTGAGCCTGCTCGTTTCTTCCCTTCACGTCAACCTCGACCATCACATTCTGCTGCATCTCCGTGCCGTGCGGGACGATTGCCATCAGGTCGCCAAAAAACGAAATGATCGTCATGAGGAAACCGACTGCCCAGACCGGCCACCAATAAAACAACGAGGAATGGCTGATAATCACGATACGTCTTCGCTGCGGAGACGGCGTCGGCGGAGATGGGGCCGGTGCGGGAGCGGCGGCAGGCGGAGTCGGGTCGGACATGGCGGTGTCAGCCTTTCAAGTTGTTGATTTCAGTTTGTACAGGGATTGTACTAATGCCAACACAAAATGGCGTCAAGCGTGCCAAAAGGTTCTTCGTCGCAAGTGCATAGGGATTTGATGCACTTTCGAGGATCCCGGAGAAATGCCTGGCAAAGCGGCACGAAATCGAAATGGCCCCGCAAGGGGAGCGATGAAAACCTCACACTTTTCGCGCAGGCGGCGCCTCTGGAAGCGGGAACGGCACGATTTCGACCTTGATTCGAAAGGTCTGATGGCAGCGATTGCAGCTGCCCGCCAGAATCGCCATGCCAGCCTTCGCCTGCTCCACGTCTTTTTTCGCCAGCGTCTCGGCAAGCAATTTCGCTTGGGTCCGCATGTTCATGGTGTGCGCAAACCATGCCGCCTGACCCTGCATTTTGGGCGGTCGAAGCATTAGCAGGTTCGCCGTCTCCGCGATCAACAGCGCCTGGCCGCGTGCGAACACCCAGCTCTGGTCGTCGATCGGATTCTTGAGCAGGTTGCGCTCCAGTCCGCGGAAGTTGGCATGCGCGAGGCCTTCCATCAAGAGCCGAGTCTCAGCGATAGGTTCAAGTTTCGGCGTGATCTTGCCGCTTGGCTGTTGCTGAGCCGTGGAAGGAACGGCGGCCATGCCGACGACGAGAACACCGAATACCGTGAGTTGAGCGCGAATGGTCATGCTTTTTTCTCCGTGGCGGGATTGGCGAGTTGGATCTGCACATCGCTATCAACGACTCGGACGGAATAACAGCCGATCTTCACACGAGGATTGTCAACCCAGGTGCCATCGGTCACGCGAAACCGCCAGGCATGCCACGGGCAAGTGATGACGCCGCTCTCGAAATATCCGCCTGCGAGCGACGCTCCCATGTGGGGACACATGTCATCGATAGCGTGCGGTTCGCCCTTGACGAGAAAAAGGGCAATCATCTTCTTGCCTACCGCGACTGTCTTGCCTTCGCCTTCGCGCAGGTCGCTCAGTTTGCATACCGTCTGAAAATCGCTCATGCCATCCTCATGCAAAGAGTGAATTCTTGATGAATCGTCTGGTTCTTTTCACATGGGCCGATTACCTTAATTCTACACCAAGGAACGCATTCGGCGGACGAACTTGCATCAAACTGCTGCGAGTCGGTGCGGAAATTCCTTTTATCACGACAACGTTCCAGGCGAGCCTTGCCGCGTATGCGGCGGGTTGAAGTGACGATTGCTCATTCAACCTGCCGCATACGCGGCAAGGCTCGCCTGGGCGGAGCGAAACGATGCTTGAAATCGAATTGAAATTTCGCGTCGCCGATTTTGATAAGGTCAATGCTCGCCTTGCTCGATGGAACGCCGCGGATCAGCCAACGATCGACGAGGCCGATCATTATTTCAACGCCCCTGACCGCGACTTTGGGAAGACGGACGAGGCATTCCGCCTCCGCATCATCGGCGATGAGAACCGCATTACCTACAAAGGCCCCAGGCAGCCCGGATTGGCCAAAACACGCGCCGAAATCGAGATTGCTCTCGCAAGCGGCGCCGCGACGGCCGAGCAGTTTCGGCAGCTCGTTCAACATCTGGGCTATCGCGCGACGGCGGTCGTCCGGAAACGGCGTACGGTTTCCAAGTTCAAGCAAGGCGAATTCTCGGTGGAGGTTTGCCGCGATGAGGTCGAGGGCATTGGCCGATTCGTCGAGATCGAAATCGTTGCGGAGGCAGGCCGAAGAGAAGAAGCCGAGCGGGCACTACTGGAAATTGCACGCGAATTGAACCTGCACGATTCCGAGCGTCGATCGTACTTGCATATGGTGCTGTCGCTAGAGTCCGTGGTCCGTAGTCATTAGTCCGTGGCAAAATACCTGAATGCATTTTGCCGCGGACTGCGGGCTTCTTGAATGCAAGTAAGTACGCTGCAACAGGCTTCCAAGAAATATTGTCTCGTTGGTGTTGCGAATATGCTGCCGCGTCTTGCAACTCAAATCTCCGAATGCCGCGACGTTGTCACCGCCGCGAAGTCCGGCGGCCTGCGCGTGGGCCTCGTGCCGACGATGGGAGCATTGCACGCGGGCCACCTGAGCCTCATCGAGAAAGCTCGATCCGAGTGCGGCTTCGTGGCCGTTTCGATCTTCGTCAACCCGACTCAATTCGGCCCGAAGGAAGATCTCTCAGGCTATCCCAGGCCCTTCGAGCGCGATGTCCAGCTATGCACGCGGGCTGGCGTTGATCTCGTCTTTCATCCTACGGCGGAAACGATCTATGGATCGGATTTCAAAACTTATGTTGAGGTTCATGATCTGCAGAACGTGCTCTGCGGCGCGTCGAGACCAGGACACTTCCGCGGCGTCGCGACGGTGGTTCTGAAACTCTTCAACATCATTCAACCGGACGTCGCCTATTTCGGACAAAAGGACGCACAACAAGCATTGGTGTTGTCAAGGATGGTTCGCGACCTGAACGTGCCCGTGCAATTGTCGGTCTGCCCAATCGTGCGTGAACCGGACGGCCTGGCGATGAGTTCACGCAACGTCTATCTCAGCGAATCCGAGCGAGCCAGCGCTCCGGTTCTTTTCCGCGCATTGTTGGCCATGCGCGATCAAATCGCATCGGGTGAGCGCGATGCAGATTCACTGATCGCCCATGCCGCGACAATGATCAGCGCATCGCCGCACACGCGAATCGATTACATCGCGATCGTGGATCGAGAAACGCTCGCTCCGTTGACGAAGGTGGAAGGGGATATATTGATTGCGTTGGCCGTCTTCGTCGGCACGACGCGATTGATTGACAATGTCATGGTGTCCGTGGTCCGTAGTCAGTAATCCGTAGTCACTAGCAAAATGCAAACGGGTATTTTTGCCACGGACTACGGACTACTGACCACGGACTTCTGAGGAATATCCGATGGCTCACGCGCTTTTCACGCCGGAAGTGAAGTACCTTCTGCAAGAAAACGACGCCGAAGGCATGAAGGCGTTTTGCGATTCGCTGCACCCAGCGACGGTGGCCGAGGCACTGGAAAGCGATCTGCACGTCGATCAGGTCTGGTCGTTTCTCAAGCACACGACGATCAAAAGCCAGGCTGCCATCTTCGAGTATTTCCCGATCGAATGGCAGGTGCAGATGGTGGAAGGCACGGGCCGCGAGCACATGGCCAAGCTCATTAGTGCCATGTCCCACGACGATCGCGTGGATCTCATGCGCCGGCTCATGCCCAAAGTCACGGAAAGCTTGCTTCGGCTCGTGGACGAGGCCGACCGCCGAGACATCGCGACGCTCGTTCGCCAGGAGGAGAACACTGCCGGCGCGATCATGACGACCGACTACGCCTGGCTGCCGCCAAATCTGACGGCGTCGGAAGCGCTCGACCGATTGCGGCTACAGGCGCCGGAAACTGAGACGATCTATTACATCTTTGTGCTCGACGAGTCCCATCGGCTCATGGGGGTCGCCTCGTTGAGAGACCTGATCCTGGCGCCCCGACACGTGCTCATCAAGGACATCATGGAGGATCAGGTGGTCTCGGTTCACGCTTCGGATGATCGCGACGTCGTCGCCAAGGAGATGGCTCAGTACGATTTGATCGCCATTCCCGTTCTCGATGAACAAAATCGCATGGTCGGAATCATCACGCACGATGACGTGATCGACGTCGTCGTGCAGGAAGCCACCGAAGACGCGCACCGCATGGGCGGCGTCGGACCGATGGCCGAGAATTACCTCACCGCGAACTTCATCACGGTCTGGCGAAAGCGTGCGTTTTGGCTGTCGTGCCTGTTCGTCGCCGAGCTTTTCACGTTCACCGCCCTCGCCCATTTTGACGAGGCGATTAATAGCGTCGTCGTGTTGGCGCTATTCGTTCCGCTGTGTATCTCCACGGGAGGCAACTCCGGTTCCCAGGCCGCCACCCTGATCACGCGAGCCATGGCGCTCGGACAAGTGACCCTGAGCGATTGGTTCAAGGTGCTGCAACATGAACTGTCCATGGGACTGGTTCTCGGTCTGACGCTCGGCGGCATCGGATTCATTCGCGGAAGTTTTACCCCAGAGGATGTTCGAGGCAACATGACGAAGCGCGACTACGATTTTCAGATTCGCGTGCCTGTGGGTGAGGAGAGCAAATTGGCGAAGGTCGGCGAAGGCCGAATGATCTTTCCAGACGGGTGCATTCAGGAATCCCGCCTCGAAAAGGGCACGCAAATCATTCTTCCAGCGGGTGAAGCGGTGCGCATCGAAGACTCAAAACCCGGCGAGATGATGCACACCGAAGACGGCAAGGAGACAGCGTTCAAACTCTACCACATTCCCAAAAACAGCCAACTCCGCACCAAGGCGGTTGACCGCTGGCTTTTGGCGCTCGTCATCGGCCTGGCCGTCGCCATCATCTGCTTGTGGGGCACGCTCGTCGGGTCGATGCTGCCATTAATCTTCCGGCGCGTCGGCGTCGATCCGGGCATTGCCTCCAGCCCGTTCGTCGCAACCTTTGTCGATGTTACCGGGATCGTGATTTACTTCACGATCGCGAGTATCTATCTCTTATAAGAGACAACTCGTCCCATGCGTCCAACGAGAATCACCGCAATGAAACGAATCGCATTGGTCGCCATTATCCTTTCTGTATGCCTTGCGACTCCGCTTCCCGCGCAGCCGAAGAAGAACACCAAACCGGCGGACGCACCGACATTTCAGCTTCGTGCGCGCGTGACGAAAATCGCCGGCGCGGAGCCTGGCAAACGCAAATTTACGTTTCGCTTCAATGTGAAATCCACCGCGGCGTCCACCGTCGGCGACGCTTGGAGCGATTGGCTGACGTTCGGGCAACCGCAGATCGACGCAATCCTCAACGGCTACCCTGCCCTTTATCTGCGCAATTATCCCGTCGTCGCTCGGCTTGTCGTCGCCGGGGTCGCCGATCCAACGGATGTCGAAGCGGAAATCCGATTCGACGAAACCAAGGAAACCTTCAAACTAAAGGGCGAGCTGTTCGGCCCGAATCTCGGCATCCTGATCTGGCGCGAGGACAAGCAACCCAAGGCCGCGACGATGGCCCAGTACAACCACCGCTACTGGAAACACCTCGCCAGCGTGAAAGCTCCCGAAGCGGAACGCCCGAAGCTGTTCCCAATCGTCGATCGCTTCATCGGCGGCGACGACGACCGCATCTCCTGGCGTGAAGGCATCGAGCAACTTGCCCGCGCCGGCTTCAGCGTGCTGATGCTGCCGCCATCGAGACCGATTCGCGACATCTATATGAAGACCGGCCTGAAGCGAACGTCCTGGGCCGTGTATAGTCCGCCCGGATACGCCTTCGATTTCAATGAATCGATCACGCCCGAAAGTCTGCGCGACTGGGCCGAGAAACAGGCGAAACCGTACCTCGCCGCCGGGTACGCGAAGGAGGACATGGCCATCTTTGCGATGTCCGACGAACCCGGCTGGTACTATCCGCGGACGATCGAGACGCTCAAGAAAAGCCCGCGCGGCATGAAACGATTTCGAGATTACCTTCATGCACAAGGCCTGACGCCCGGCGACGTCGGCGCGGCAGCCTGGAGCGACGTCCAACCGATTGGCCGAAGTAGTGCTATCGACCTGCCGTCGCGGCGATTGTTCTACTGGACGACGCGTTTCTTCGCCGCCGACTCATCGCGCCACTTCGCCGCATCGACGAAGGCTTTGGAGAGTGCGTTCTATCCCGGCATGCCGATCTTTACGAACTGGAATTTTTTCTCGGGCCGACTCTACGTGCCTGGTCCCGTCGCGAACAACGCCGACAAGAAAAGCCCCGACGCGGCCATGGGCGGTCACGACTGGCTGGAATTCGGCCGAATGCGCGGCGGCACGATGCTCTGGACGGAGGACTGGTTCGGCGATTCGCGGGCCTATCAGTGGTCGTTCTACTGCTCCAAGCTCCATAGCGCGGCCAGCAAGAGCGACGTCGTCTTCGGCGCCTATATCATCCCGCGCACCGCCGGCGAACGCGAAGACGGCATTCTGCAGCGCATCCTCTGCTGCACGGGGCATGGCGCTCGCGCCATCAAGTATTTTGTCTTTGGGCCGGAGTACAACTTTCCCGGAAACTGCTATTCGGAGCGTGCCAAGGTGCTGCCAAAAATGGCCGAGGCACATCGCATGATCGGCGCCGCCGAGGAGTTGCTTTGGGCAGGCCGAAAGCCGAAAGCCCAGGTGGCAATCTTGTCGCCGCGCAGTTCGCAGATGTGGGACGCCAAGGACCAGGTGATTGCCAAAGGGATCAGCGATGCGACGAACAACAACCTCAACGCAGGCACTGTCGATTATCTCGCCGAAACCTTCGACCTCTATCTTGCATTGCAACACGCGAATGTGCCGTGCGATTTCGTGGATGAGGATGACCTCTCCTTGGCCGGTCTCAAGGACGCCAAGGTGCTCTACGTGACCGAGCCAAATATGGCGATCGAGCGTCAGAAATCGCTCGCGGAATGGGTGCGCGCGGGCGGCACGCTCGTGACTGTCAGCAACGCCGCCACACGCGATCGCTATGATGAGCCGTGCTCGATCCTCCGCGACGCGCTCGGCATTGTCGAATCGCCGCGGCAGCGATTGCTCGTCGGCAACGCGGCAGTGTTGAAGAAGGTCAGTACGGGCGACAGTAAATTCGGCGCTTTCGATTTGTTCGGCGTCGCTAGCGGCCTGACGAAGACCGATGGCGCCGAGGTCCTGGCCTGGGCAGCGGACAAGTCACCGCTGACGATCCATCGCAAGGTCGGCAAGGGGCAGTTCGTTCATTTCGCCTGGCTGCCTGGCGTCAGCTACTTCCGAACCGGTAAAGCGATCAAGGGCGAACTGCCGAGCGGCTTTTCCCCTGGTCTCCGCCGATTGATCGTCGAACCGACCGCGTTTGCTGGAGTGAAGGCGCCGGTCCGCGTTGAAGCCGGCGGGGCGCTGATTGAGACTCCGATGCTGATTTCGGGAAAAGGCGCCGCGATCACCGTATTAAACTGGTCCAACCAGCCGCAATCGGCGACGATAGATATCGACGTTCCCTTCCGTGTCGGAAGTGTTATCGGCGTGAAATCAGGCAATTTGAAGCATACGGCCACTACATCTGGCGCGCGCGTGCAAGTCACCGTCGGCGCGGCGGAGATTCTCCTCGTGCGGCCCTGATACGGAATGGGCGTCGCCACGTTCAAGAGCTATAACGGTCTTCACACAAACCTCGGGAGGTTGCCATGATTAAGTGCCTAACATGCCTTCTGGTTTCGCTGGTCGGAGCCAACACACTTCTCGCTCAGCCTAACACCAACCTGGGCGAGCCACCGGCCCTGCGCGTCGTGGCGGGCGTCGATCCCAAGGCGGGTATTATTACCTTCGCCTATACCGTGACGCGGCAGGTTCCGGTAATCAAAACGATCACCGTGATCGAAAACGGGATGGCAATCACGAAGAATGTGCAAGACCTGACCACCGTGGCAGAGCAGCGCATGGTTGCGATCGAGATCGCGAAGAGCCGCGTGATAACGCCGAACGGAAAGCAGTTGCCCATCGACGAAGTCTGGCAACGCCTGAAAGCAAACACCGTGATCGCAATGAGTGCCGACGGCAACACCCCGGCGGCAGCCTACCTCCAGGCGTTGAGCGAGCGGACGTTGGTTATCATCCCCGCACCCTTTTTGCCGCCGTCCAAGAAGCGATAAATAATTTCCAAGAACCCGCATCCAGTGGCGGGAGAATAAAGGACCGACCTCATGTTCACCATCAGTGCCTTTGCCGATGAAATCTCTCCGGATCCCCAGGAGCAGATCGACGTGCTCAAATCGTGCGGCGTTCGTCATATCGAATTCCGCTCTATTCTCGGCACCAACGTGCTTGCGCTCACCGACGCGCAAATCGCTGATTTCAAGGCGTTGCTGGACAATAACGGCTTCAAACTCAGCGCCATCGGTTCGCCGATCGGCAAAGTAAAGATCGACGATCCGTTCGAGCCACACCTCGAAAAAGTCAAGCGAGCGATCCACCTGTGCGGCGTATTCGGCACGAGGAACATCCGCATCTTCAGCTACTATCCGCCTGACAAATTCGACGGAAACTGGACGCCCTATCGCAACGAGGTCATGTCGCGCATGACGCAGAAATGCGAACTCGCGAAAAAAGCTGGCGTCCGCCTCGTCCACGAAAACGAGCACCGCATCTTCGGCGATTCGCCCGAACGCGTCACCGATTTGATGAGCACACTGCGTAAATCATTCTCCGCCGACGTCATCGGCGCGGTGCACGATCCCGCGAACTTCGTGTTCTGCGGCTACGATCCCTGGCAAGGCTGGCTGGCGACCAAGCCCTGGCTTGTCCACTTCCACATCAAAGACTGGAAGGCCGGTGAACCGCACGGTTCCATCCCCGGTGAAGGCCACGGCCTGATGGCAGACGTAATCGCGGATGCCGTGAAAATGGGGTACTCCGGATTCGCGACAATGGAGCCGCACCTCCTCGGCGGCGGCCCCACCGGCGGCATGACCGGACCGGACCTGTTCCCGAAAGCCGTGGCCGCTTTCAAGGCGATTGTGGAGCAGGCGGGTGGGAGGTATAATTAAATGATCGCCTATTGCGGGATCGCGTCAGTATGGACAGTTCTGCGGCATTTGTATGCGGAGTGAACCTAGCCGTCCAAGAAGTCCTTCGTGAAATGCTTGCTGACAACAAGTCGCTAATTCGTGAAATAATCGAGGAAACGCGTGAGGATTTTCTGCTTGGCCAACTTCTTGAAAAAGAACGAAATACCAAACGAGTTTCGCGAAAAAAAATATTCGATATTCTTGAGGGCCGCGAATGAAGATCGAATACTCTTCCAACTTCGAGCGCGACTTGGGCGATGTGAAGGATAAAAAGCTCCGTGCAAGAATCGCAATGAAAATTAGAGCAATCGAGAGCGCGGGAACATTACGTGAAATCGCGGGCGTAGAGAAGCTTGATGGTTACAAGGATGCGTATCGCATTCGCATCGGTAGCTATCGCCTTGGCTTTCCCCTCGATGGAGAATTGATTATTCTCGGTCGATTTCTTCATCGCAAGGATATCTACAACAAATTTCCTTGATCTAATTCGACAAACAAATCATGCCCCTCCAACAAGTCCACCTCCGCATCAATGATGCCGCCGATGGCAAACCCACGCCGGTGCGTCTGCGCGTCGCCGATGCCGATGGCCGCTACTACGCGCCGCATGGCCGGCTAACCGAATTCGCGACCGGACCGAACCAAGACGTCGGCGGCAATGTGCTCGTCGGCCTCACGCCCTGGACCTACATTGATGGCGCGTGCGAGATTCTGCTGCCGCCGGGCGAGTTGCATATCGAAATTACCAAAGGCCCCGAATACAAACCGATCGACGAACACGTGACGCTGCTCGCCGGCAAGATGTCGATGCGCTTCACGATCGAACGCTGGAGCGACGTGCGCACCCAAGGCTGGCATTCCGGCGATACGCGCACGCACTTTATCAGCACCGAGGCCGCCTCTCTCGAAGCCGCTGCCGAGGATATCGCCCTCGTTCAGGTGTTGGCGAAAGAAATCAGTTTGCGCGACACGTTTGGCAAGTCCGTCAATGCGATCCCAAACATCATGGCGTTCACCGGCCAAAATCTGTGCCATGCGACCGCTCGCCACGCCGTCGCCGTCGGCACGCTCAACGAACATCCGGTGCTCGGTAGTCTGGCCCTGTTGCACTGCCATCGCGTCGTTTATCCGCTGACGTTCGGCGGGCCGTTGGGCCGGGAGGATTGGACCTTGCTCGACTGGTGTGGCCAATGCCATCGCAAAAAAGGTTTGGTGGTGTGGGCGAATCCGCTGCATCAGACCGAAGCGCTGACGCATGGCGAGCCGCTCGCCGATCTGATACTTGGCGAGATCGACGCCTTCGAACTCACGTTCTTCGAGGATTCGCCTTTCGACGCCCTGGCGGACTACTATCAACTTGCGCGAGCAGGCCTTATCGTGCCTCTGGTTGGCGCAAGTGGCAAAGACTCGAACGGCATCACGCTCGGTTCGATGCGCACTTACGCGCATCTCGGTGACGGCGTGCCATTCTCCTTCGCTGCATGGATCGAAGCCGTGCGTGCGGGGCGAACCTACGTCAGCAACGGACCGCTACTTGATGTCACTGTCAATGGGCGACGACCCGGAGCTCGCATCGAATGGCATGCGGGTGACGGATCGCTTTACCTACACGCAACAGCGCGAAGCAACGTGCCGTTCGATCGGCTGGAGGTCGTTTGGAACGGCGACGTGATTGCAACGGAAAGCGCGAGCATGGAATGGCCACATGCCGCGACGATGCAGATTGAGATCCCTGCCGATCGCAGCGGCTGGTTGGCGGTACGCTGCGTCGGCGAAATGCTCTTGCCAAGTCGGCCCGCGCCACAGCGTGTATTCGCGCATACCTCAGCGGTCGCCGTTCTGCGTGAAGGTTCGTCAGATTGGGCCGACGCTATTACCGTGCGGAATCTGCTCGCCGATCTCGATGCGCTGCATATCTGGGCGAAGGACAAAGCACGCTGCGATACGCCGGCACAACGCGAAAGTTTGTGCCGCGTATTCGACGAAGCGCGCACTTTGCTTGCAAAGAAAATTAATGATGCGCCAGCCGTTTGACTTCCAGCCATTTCCTGGGTATCATTATTGCATGTTTAATTCAGTCCAATTTCCGATCGACATTAACACCGCGCAGGGAGTGCGCGTTATCGTTACTATCGTCGAGGGTTCATTCCAGGGCTGACGCGCCGGTACGTGCTCATTCATCCCAAGCTCTGGAGTTTCTCTCCAGGGCTTTTTTTATTGGCTATTTTATCCCAGAGGTTCGAAGTACCTCACCCCTGGGCTTTGAGGAATAACATGAAACGCATCGAAATCTACGACACCACACTTCGCGACGGCAGCCAGGGCGAAGGCATCAACTTCTCGCTGCAGGACAAACTGCTCATCACCCGGCGCCTCGATGAACTTGGCGTCGATTACATCGAAGGCGGCTATCCGCTCTCCAACCCCAAGGACTTCGAGTATTTCCAGGAAGTGCAAAAGCTAACGCTCAAGCACGCCAAGGTCGCCGCCTTCGGCATGACCCGCCGCAAGAACTGCGACCCGGCTGTGGATGTTTGCCTGAAGGCACTCGTCGATTCCAAGGCGGCGGTCATCACCATCGTTGGCAAAACCTGGGACATGCACGTGACCGAAGTCCTCGGCACCACGCTCGACGAAAACCTGCGCATGATCGCTGATTCGGTGCGACACTGCAAATCGCAACCCCACGTGACCGAGGTGCTCTATGATGCTGAGCATTTCTTCGACGGCTTCAAGGCGAATCCCGAGTACGCGATCAAGACGCTAAAGGCGGCACTCGAAGGCGGCGCGAAAACCCTAATCCTGTGCGATACCAACGGCGGCACGCTGCCCGAAGACATCGCCGAGCGCGTCGCCAAGGTCCGCGCCGCACTGCCCAGCGTGACGCTCGGCATCCACTGCCACAACGACTCCGACACGGCAACCGCGAACTCACTCGCCGCGATTTACCAAGGCGCCACGCATGTGCAAGGCACGATCAACGGCATCGGCGAACGCTGTGGCAACGCCGACCTCGTTTGCGTCATCGCCAACCTATCGCTCAAACGCGGCTACGACATGCTTAAACCCGGCAGTCTTCGCCATCTGACCGAATTGTCGCGCTACGTCTACGAAATCGCCAACATGAATTTCCGCAATGGCCAACCGTTCGTCGGCACCAGCGCCTTCGCCCACAAAGGCGGCATGCACGCGCACGGCGTCGCCCGCGTGTCCTCCAGCTACGAGCACATCGATCCCACGCTCGTCGGCAATGAACGCCGCATCCTCATCAGTGAATTGTCTGGTCAATCGAACATACTGATGAAGACGGCAAAATATGCGATCGAAAACAACAAGGAACTCAACGTCAAATTGCGCGACATGGTGCAGGATCTCGAAAACCAGGGCTACGAATTCGAGGCAGCGGAGGCATCGTTCGACCTTCTCGTCAAGAAGGCCATCGGCACCTATCGCCCGAAATTCGAACGCCTCTCCTACCGCGTCAACGTCGAGACAACCTCCGCCAGCCCACTGACGACCGAAGCGACGGTCAAGGTTCGGATTGGTGACACGTTGCAGCACACCGCCGCCGAGGGCGATGGCCCGGTCAACGCGCTCGACGGCGCTCTGCGGAAGGCGTTGCAACAAGCCTATCCTCGCCTGGCCGAGATGCAGCTTGTCGATTACAAGGTGCGCGTCGTCAACTCGCGTGCCGGCACGGCGGCCAGAGTGCGCGTCGTCATCGAATCGCGCGATCACGATGCCGTCTGGGGCACGGTTGGAGTCAGCGAGAACATCATCGAAGCAAGCTGGCTGGCATTGGCAGACAGCTTCGAGTACAAATTATTCAAGGACGCAGAAATGCAGGCGTAAGCGAGATTCAAACATGAGCACCGCTACCGAGCCAAAACGCTCCGACGAAGAACTTCGCCACATTTACCGATATGGTTGGCGCGAAGTAACGCAATTGCGCGACGATGGCAAGCCTTACCTTGAGCACGTTCCTTTGACCCTGGAGGACACCCTCTACCCCGAACTCGGAGATCACATCGCGGAAGGCCCAATGCACGATACCACGCGGATGTACCTCGGCGGCGTGTTTCGATCGCGCCTGGCACACGATCCCGAAGCGCTGGTCCTTTCCGATTGCGGCGTCTACTGGGACCACCCTGACCACGGCCATCACTGCCCCGATATCACCGTGATTACCGGATTGCCGAACCCACAACGAGTCATGCGCGAGGACAGTTATCAGATCAAAAAATTCCACGTCTTTCCACGCATGTTACTCGAAATCGTATCCCGTAACCTGCGTGACAATGATGTTGTAACCAAGTTCGAGCAGTACCACGAATTGCAGGTTCCGCTTTACATCATCGTCGATCGCGTTAAATCCGATACCGATTGGACGATCGTGCCGTACCAATACACGCCAAGCCACTATTTCCGCCTGGCGACTGACGAACGCGGCCGATTCTGGATCGACTTCCTGGGCATCTGGCTTGGTGTGGAAGCCGGCAAGGTTGTCTGCTACGATGGCAAGACGGGCGCGATCATCGGCGACTACACGGAGGTTACACGCCAAAGAGACGCGGAGAAGCAACGCGCGGAATCTGAAAAACAACGCGCGGAATCCGAAAAACAACGTGCCGACGCCGAAGCTCAAGCTCGCTTGGCCGCCGAGACCAGATTACGCGAACTTGAAGCGGAACTCACTCGTCTGCGTTCATCGTCCACTGAGGACACAAAATGAGCACCGTCATCGAATCCAAACGCAAAGTGACGCCGCCTCCGCCGGACAATCCGTGGTATTACGGCTGGCGCGATAGCTGGATCGCGCAACCGGACGGTACGCAAAAGCGCGTTCGGACGCCGCTAACACTTGAGGATACGCTGCATCCGCTTGAAGGAGATCATATCGTGACCAGTGACCTGCACATCTGGCAGATTATGTATCTCGTTCATGTGTTTCGCAATCGCGTCAAGGACGATCCGACGGCGCTGATCCTATCCGACACCGGAGTCTATTGGGATCATCCCGACCTTGAGTATCACTCGCCCGACCTGTGCGCTATCTTCGGAATCAAAAAGCCGAAGCCAGTATGGTCGTCATTCTCCGTGCGCGAAGAAGGGGTGAAGCCACATTCGATCATTGAGGTTGTCTCGCCCAACACGCGGAAGAACGATGTCGAAACAAAAATGGTCGAGTATCACCTGGCCGAAGTTCCTTATTATTTTATCTTCGCCCGTATCACCGAGGAAGACGACTGGTCTCTGCGCGGATTCCAGTGGACGCCATTGGCATACATACCGCTCAATCCGGACGCGAACGGCCGGCTCTGGTATCGAAAACTCTCGCTGCTTTTGGCGGCCGAAGGCAAAGAAATCGTTTGCTACGATGGACGAACTGGCGAAAAACTTTTGAACTACTTTGACCTGGACCGGGCCAAAACCCAAGAACACAACCGCGCCGACGCCGAACGACAACGCGCCGACGCCGAGAAGGCGGCTCGCGAAACGGCCGAGGCAAGACTGCACGAACTCGAAGCGGCTCTCAAGCAGCGAAACAATGCCTGAGGACACTGGGATGACGAACGACACCGATCCCGAAGGCAGATCAATGCTCTGGTTCAACCTCCTGGGATTGGGGCTAGCGGCGAGTTTGTTCGGTACGTTCTTTTGGCTGTACGGCAGCGAACTTTTCGGCTTCGTGATGCTCTTTATTGGCGACGAACCGGTCTGGCCGCAGTGATGTTTATTTCTTCGTTTAGCGCTCGCGTGAAACCATGCGGACGCTAAACGAATGCAACATAAGGACCCACGATGGAATTGGCGAAAGCATACAATCCGCAGGAAGCACAGGAAAAATGGCTGAAGTTCTGGAACGACCAGGGCTACTTCCACGCTCGGCCCGATTCGCGCGATCCGTTCTGCATCGTCATCCCGCCGCCCAACGTAACCGGCGCCCTGCACATGGGTCACGCCCTCAACAACACGCTGCAAGACGTGCTCATCCGCTGGCGGCGCATGCAAGGCCGCAACGCCCTGTGGATGCCAGGCACCGATCACGCCGGCATCGCCACGCAGGCGGTGGTGGAGCGACTCATCTATTCCCAGGAAAAGAAAACCCGCCACGACATAGGCCGCGATGAACTCGTGAAACGCATCTGGGAATGGAAAGACAAGTACGAGGCCCGCATCCTCGGCCAGCTGCGCCAAATCGGTGCTAGCTGCGACTGGGAACGCACGCGCTTCACGCTCGACCCGATCTGCGCCCGTGCGGTGCGCGAGACGTTCTTCAAGATGTTCAAGGACGGCCTGATCTTTCGAGGCAAACGCCTCGTGAACTGGGATCCGCATCTGCAAACCAGCGTGGCCGACGACGAAACCTACACCGAAGACACCAAGGGCGGGTTTTGGACGTTCAAATACATAGTGACGAGTGATTCTCCCCTCGCCCC
>CAZAFH010000073.1:0-40867 GCA_964484265.1 uncultured Singulisphaera sp. | reverse complement strand
AAAAGTGCGAAAGCGCTTGGCCATCGGCTGTTGGCCAAGCGCCCCCTGGCCAGGCGTTATTCCGATCCCAGGGGTTCGGCTTCGCCTCACCCCTGGGCTTGAGTTGCATTTCAATCTGCAATCTGAAATCATCAATCTGCAGTTACCCCCCTCTCCCCCCGTGCAACTTGGCCAACACCCCCTAAAAGTGCAAAAAAAGGCCGAAAAAGTGCGATAGCGCTTGGCCATTTGCTGTTGGCCAAGCGCCTCCTGGCCAGGGCGCGTTCGACCGCTCGGCGTGAGGGTGGCGGGTTCATCAGCATCCTCGTATCTTTGCCGAGTTCGCCCGTCGCGGTTCCTGGGCGGCGGCAATCCAGGCAAGGTCTTTTTGCTGGAAAGCACTTTAGAATGTCAAATCTATGGATTGGGTAAAATGGGCGGAATAGCTTTCCGAGTCCTGTAGAATCCTCAATTTATTTTATCTCGCACTCCGTATATACCGATGCTGGATGTACGAAAATCGATTTCAAAAACGGAACCCTTCAAGGAAGAGCGCCTGGTATGCATGCGTCCACATCGAGCGATTTGGCCAGTCAATCTGCGAATACCTCGGCGACGGATCGCTGGGTACGTCTTGCGTGGTGGTTGACGCTGGCAGCCATCGGGCTGCGGATCTATCATTTCCTGCGTAATCCCGCAGTATGGTGCGACGAAATTTGGATCCTCAGGAATATCACGGACAAAACCTATATCGAACAACTCGGGCCGTTGTTCGACATCCAGGCGGCGCCGCCGCTGTTTCTTTGGAGCGAGCGGTCGATTTGGCTCCTGTTTGGCGACAATATCTTCGCCTTGCGATCGCTGCCTTTGCTTGCCAGTTGCCTGGGAATGCTGTTGCTGTATCGCTCGGGCCGCCTGATTCTGTCGAGTGCGGCAATTCCGTGGGTGATATTTATTTTCGGCTTTTCCAACAATCTCGTCGATTACACGTGCGAGGTCAAACCCTATGTCATCGACGCGTTCTTTGCGCTCTTGGTCCTTTGGCTCTTTCTTGAAACGCGATCCTGGCGGCTCGGGGTGCGTCTTCTCATGTTTGTCGCGATCTGCCCGCTGGTGATTTTCTCGTCTTACCCGGGCTGTTTCGTTTGCGGGAGCCTACTTACGGCGCTGCTGCCGTCGGTCTGGCAGATTCGCCGATCGGTAACAATCTGGGCGGCGTACTGCTTCCTCACGGCAGTCGTGTTTGGCTCGTTTGCGCTCGTCTATTTCGGACCTATCCAGGCCCAGCGTACGGATGTTTTGCAATCGCTCTGGATCGACTACCCGAACTGGCGCGAGCCCTGGACCGTACCAGTCTGGACCGCAGGTTCGCTGTTTCGCTTGTTCGAGCATTTTTGGCGTCCGACGGGCGTGATCCTCGTGGCGCCGTTAGCGGTGGGCATCTGGATGCGCCGCAGGCAGTCGTCTTGGGCCGAGCTGGCGATGTTGCTTGGCCCGGCGAGCCTGGCGTTCTTTGCGGCCTTGTTAAGGAAATATCCGTTCGAGTCTCGTCTGATCGTCTTTGTTCTGCCAGGCATCTGTTTGCTGATAGGCGCTGGATTGGCCGAGATCACGCATTGGATGCGCAGCCGAATCGAGGCTTGTGAACCGACCGTCGCGCGAAAACGCCGAGCTATCGGTTTTGCGCTGGTGATCGCGTTTAACCTGGCGATCCTGATTCCGTTCGGAAAGACGGCCTACCACCTGGTCGTGCCGATCAAGCGCTTGTGGCCCGAACAATGGCCGCCGGCAAACCGAGCCGAATTGCCCGTGAACTCCAAGTCCGAGGCGGCCTGGGCGTGTCGCGATATTGCCGAAGACGTCGAGCGCGGTTCTTGACTTCGCGCGCGACCTCTCGCACAATCAACCTCATCGCCCGTCCAACGAGGTTGAACATGCGTTACCTGATCCCTGCGGCCGTATTCACCTTTGCCAGCGTTGCTTTTGCGGGCGATACCGCTTCCGTTCAGCGCGATCTGGAGACGCTCGCCAAACAAGGTCGCGGCACGGCAGACGGACGCGCCGCCTGGGATCGCCTGAGCAAGGCAGACTCCGACGCCCTGCCCGCAATTCTCGCTGCCATGAATACCGGCGACACCTCGTCGGTAAATTGGCTCCGGCTCGCATTCGATCGCATTGCCGACAATTCTCTGAACGCAAAACGCAAGGTCGATTCAGCAAAGATTCTGGCCTTCGTGAAAAACACCTTGAACAAAGGTCGGCCTCGCCGTCTGGGGCTGGAGTTTCTCGATCGTCTTACGCCCGGCGCCGCGGAGGCGATGTACGTCGAAAGCCTGGAAGATCCCGAGTTTCGCTACGAAGCCGTCGCGCTCGTGCTTGCGAAGGCGAAGCAAGCGGAGACGGCAGGCAACTCTGAATTGGCCGTCAAGCTAGCGAGGCAGGCCTTCGAGCATGGCCGGGACATGAAGCAGCTGCGCGATGCCGCCCTGGGACTGGAGAAAGCGAAAATCACCGTCAGCGTCGCCCGGCAGATGGGGTTTCTCACCGATTGGCACCTCATCGGCCCGTTTGACGGCAAGGGGCAAAAGGGCCTGCAGACAACCTACCCGCCCGAAGCAAAGGTTGATCTGAAGGCGGAACTCGACGGGCAGAAGGGCAAGGTTCGCTGGAAGTTCTACCAGGCGAAGGAACCCGCGAACACGTCCTCGGATCGTCATCAAGCTCTGGTGAATCTGCGCGACAAGTCGGCACTCGGCAATGCCGACGATGCCGTCGCCTTCGCCTATGCGGAATTCGAAGTCGCCAAGGCGATGAAAGCCGAGATGCGCGGCTCCGCGGACGACAACTTTGCGGTGTTCGTCAATGGGGCGAAGGTCTTTTCCTTCGAGGAATGGCGCAACGGCGTTCGCCATGATCGCCATCGTTTCCCGGTCGCACTGCGTGCGGGAAAAAACTCGGTGCTCGTCAAGATCAGCCAATCGGCGGCGCCGAACACCGAGCCGAACTGGGAATTCTTCCTGCGCGTCGTCGATGCGACCGGAAAAGGCGTACTGTCAGCGAAATGACTCAGCCAGCTGTGGGCCTGGCGTCCCATTTCGATTCGGCCTCGCTCGCACGCAGGTACAGCGGTTCCACCGTATATAGATCGTCACGCACGCCTCGAACGAATCGATCCCAGCCGACTGCCAACAACCCTTCGGGTGTCGCATACCAATATTCCGCTCCCAGCACCTGAACGCCAATGACACGTGTGGCCAGCGTCTCGAGTGCCGGCCCGACGACAGCACGATTGCGGTCGCGCGCTGATGCGAGCCAGTCGGAAAACGGAACGATCCGCAACGGCGAAGGATTCGACCCGAAGCTCTGGACGTAGACACGGTCCTGTTGCGCGTCGGCTATCACATCGATCTCGGTGAATTCGGCAGGCGTCCGTGAGCGAATGGCCGCGAAGGTCTCCACGGCCAGCAGAGCACAACCGGTGGCATAGGCGAGCGTCTTGGCTGACATGATACCGACGCGAAGCCCGGTGTAGCTGCCCGGCCCATGACTTACAAGCACGCCAGCCAGATCGCGTGCCTTGATGCCTTGCTCGCCGAGTAACGCATGCACCGCGGGCACAAGGTCGCGCGCATGCCGGCGCGATTCATCGAGCGAACGCTCGCCGAGGATCCGATCGCCGGCCGCGAGCGCGACGCGGCCAATGCGGTGCGATGTTTCGATCAGGAGCAAGTGCTGCATGACGCTGATTTCGTTCCCGCCTCCAGCTAATGGCCGGCCCAATCCTATAATATTTTCCTATGACCACATCATGGATCATTTACACCGATGGCGGATCGCGCGGCAATCCTGGGCCGGCGGCCTACGCTTATGTTATCAAACGCCCGGGTGAAGCCGACATCGAGGAAAAATGCTACCTCGGCTCGACAACTAACAACATCGCTGAGTACACTGGCCTGGTGAAGGCGCTCGAGCACGCTCTCGAACTCGGCGCGACGGTCGTCATCGTCAATAGCGACAGCGAATTGATGGTGAAACAGATGCGTGGCGAGTATCGCGTCAAGAACCCCGGATTGCAGGAGTTGTACAGGCAAGCTGTCGAACTTCGCAAGCGATTCGATTCGGTTACCATCAAACATGTCTACCGCGAGCAGAACACGCAGGCCGACGCGCTATGCAACGAGGCGCTCGACTACCCGCGCGACGCGCCGCCGAGGATTTCAAGCGGCAAGCCCATCGCGCCTTCCGCTGCCGCGCCGGTGAAGCTTGATCCGGCAACTTTGACGCCGACGATGCGTGCACTCGCGTTGCTGAAACGAAGTGCGGAGGCGTGGGCGAAATCCGGCGATCCGACGACACCGCTGCCGGCGGATGTACTGCGTGAACTGGCGGAGATCATGGATCCGGAGTAGCGTCACTGCACGAGCGACTCGAGCCTTTTGATGCGGTCCTTGATTGGCGGATGGCTTGCGAACATCGAGTTAGCGCGGGCCTCGAATTTCTTGATGGGGTTCGCGATGAAGAGGTGCGCCGTGCCGCGATTCGCCGTTTCGAGCACGTCGGGGTCGGCGTCAATCTTTCGCAGAGCGCTGGCGAGACCGAGCGGGTTGCGCGTGAATTCGACGGCGCTGGCATCGGCGAGGTACTCCCGCTGCCGGCTCACGGCGAGCTGGAGAAGCTGTGCCAATATCGGCGCGACCATCGCCAGCACGATCGCCAGGATGATCACGATCACGACGATCAACCCGCCGCCGCCTTTGCCGTCATCACGTCGATTCGAGCGGCGGCCGCCGCGGGAATACAACATGATCCGCCAAAAAAAATCTGCCAGCATGACGATCGAGCCGATCAGAATGGCAAGCAGCATCATCAGGCGAATGTCGTAATTGCGGACGTGAGCCATCTCGTGTGCGATGACTCCCTGCAGCTCCTCGCGATTGAGTTTCGTCCTTAATCCCGTTGTGATGGCGACGGACGCATGCTCAGGATCGCGGCCCGTGGCGAAGGCATTCGGCGCGCTGTCGTGAATCAAATACACCCTGGGCATCGGAACGCCCGCAGCGATGGCCATCTCCTCCACCACGTTGAACAACTGCGGATCGTCGGCCTTCTCGATCGGCTTCGCTCCGGAAATGCCGAGGATCATGCTATCGCCAGCCACGTACGACAGGTACATGATGAGAAACGACACCACCCCCGCGATCACTCCCGCAACGATGCCATTGGTCCACGATATCTGGTCCGCCAGTGATGGATCAATCGTGAGAACGATCGCCAAACCGATGACGCCACAGACTACCAGCGTGAACAGGAAAAAAAACGCCACGAGCCAAAAGCTCTTGCGCTTGTTTTCGGCGATCAAATCGCGAAACGACTCGGCCATTTTTTCTCCGCTCGCTCATAATTGGAAGTGCGCGTTGCGCGGATGTTCGGAGATTATCGTAGGCATCACGCTCCGCGTGATGCATTTCATCAAGCGGAGCGTGATCTAGGTTTGCAGAACTCAGGATCTTAACGCTCCCTCGGCTCGCGGGACCTACTTGACAGCGGCTCAGAACTGCACCTTCGGTGCCTGTTTGACGGCTGCGGCCTCGACTGGATCGAGAGTGAAGAAATCGGCGGGACGAAATCCGAAAATGCCCGCGATGATGTTGGCCGGGAATGTCAGTATCGCGTGATTGAATCGGGTGACCACATCGTTGTAATGTTGGCGGGAGAAGCCGATGCGATTCTCGGTTGCGGTCAGTTCCTCTTGCAAGGCGAGAAAGTTCTGGTTCGCCTTGAGATCGGGATACGCCTCGGCGATGGCGAGCAGGCCGCGCACGGCCGACGTTAGCTGCGACTCGGCGGCGCTTTTGTCGGCGATGCTGCCTGCGCCGATGGCCTGGTTGCGTGCCTGGACGACTTTCTCGAGGGTTTGCTGCTCGTGCTTGGCGTAGCCCTTGACGGTCTCGACAAGATTCGGGATAAGGTCGTGCCGGCGCTGCAGCTGAACGCTGATCTGCGACCAGGAATTGTCGGTCTCGAGCTTCTTCGCGATGAGGCCGTTGTAGGTCATGATAACGAAGAGGCCGAGTATCACGACGATGCCGCCGCCGATGGCCAAGTACATCCACGGTTCCATAATTTGTCCCTTTCTACCAACAAAGCTCGAAAACTCTCCACCATTCTATTCGATGGTAGGCGTCTACCATTTTGCGAAAAGAACTCGCCGGACCTCAAAATACATCCTGTTTGCGCAGGACGACAGCAGCCGCGATGAACTGAACGATCAAGAAGCCGCTCAGGGCGGCGAAGTCGGCGGCAAGCCAGCTTCGGCGCCGCACGACGGTGTCGTTGTACTTGCGGAGAAAGTCGCGCCGACCGTCGTCCTTCCAGAGATTGAATTCCGGGTACAGGTTCCACAACGGCCTAAGGTTGGATTCATCCTGGAGGAAATCGGCGTTGATGGTTTTGCCTTCCATCAGGCTCACTTCCATCGCCTGATTGGCCCAGCGTGCGACGACAATCTGTGCCCCGGCCGACATCGCCGGACTCATGTTCCCCAGCGGTGTCAACACACCGGCGAGAATGATTTGCGGCAACAAGATCATCGGCACGATCGCTGTCGCCTTGTCCGCGGTGCTGGCGATGGCGGAAATGATCAGCCCCATGACGATGCCGTTCCACGACGCCAGGATCAGCGTCGGCAGCATGACCTGCCAATCGATTTCGTCCTTCCACAGGCGCACCATGGCGAGCATCAGCGCGCACTGGGCAACGCCGATCAGCGCAAGCAGACCGAATTTGCTGAAGAGATACGAATCGAGCCGCAGGTTCACCATGCGCTCGCGGCGATAGATCGAACGTTCACGCACGAGTTGCTGAGCGGAGCTGCTGCAGCCAAACCAAAGCGCGGAGACGACGAGCAAAAACGTGATCGCCGGCATATCGCCCATCGCCAGACAAATCAGGTGGCTCATGACGACTGCCTGCCCGAGCGCAATCACCAGGTTCTGCGGATCGGAACGCATGACCTGGATGAAACGCCGGGTAAGGACCAACCACTGCCCCAACGGCGTCGCCTGTTCGGGCGGCTTGGAAGGTAGTTGTTCTTTCAGCGGCTTCGGCAGACGCTCCTTCGCGGCTTGCGCCTTGACGGTCTGGGCAGCATCGGTCTTGCGGTAGAGCTGTTGCCAATCCGCGGGCGATTTGTCTTCGAGCCGATCATAAAGGTCAATCGGATGTTCGACATTGAAGAACGTTCGCGCTTCCGTCGGCGAGCCGAAAAACGCGAGCTTCCCGCCTGGAACCAAGACCGCGATCTTGTCGAAGAGATCGACATTATCCATGATGTGCGTCGTGCAAATCACCGTCTTGCCAAACTCGGCAAGCTGCTTCAGCTTCATCATGAGCTTGGCCTCCGTGCCTGGATCCAGTCCCGCTGTCGGCTCGTCGAGAAACAGGACCCCAGGTTTGCAGAGCAGTTCCACGCCGACGGCAACTCGTTTGCGCTGTCCGCCGGAAAGCTTGGCGATCGTGAGATCGCCGCGATCCTGGAGATCGATGACGCTTAGCGTTTCTTCCACGAGGCGGAAGCGCTCCATCGCCGAGAGCATTGGCAACCGGAGCTGGCATACAAAGTCCAGCGCTTGCCGGGCGGTAAGCTCGGGATGTACGAGATCGGCCTGCGGAACGAATCCAAGCTGATGGCTGAGGCGGTCGTATTTCTCGTAGAGCGGTTCGCCATCGAGAAAGACCTTGCCCGATTGGGCGGGGCGAAACCCATGCAACGCGTCGAGAAGCGTCGTCTTGCCAGCGCCGCTGGGACCGAGCAGGCCGATGAACTCGCCGGGTTGAAAGCAAAGCGTGATGTCGTCGAGAAGTACCGTGTCGCCGACTTTTTGGCAGAGATTCAGACAGGCGAGCGTCGGCGCGGCCGATTGCTTGATCCAAACGAGATGCGTCCCCTTGAAAAGGAAGAGGTAAGATCCGATATGGATAAGGCTGCCCGCCGATAGCGACTCGCGCGTGATAGCTCGGCCATTGACGAAGGTGCCCGACTTCGAACGCAGATCGCGGACGAAATAATGCCCCTGCTCCCACTCGATGACAGCGTGCTTCGGAGCGATTGTCGCGTCGTGCAATACGAGGCTAGCTTCCGCGCCGCTGCCAATGACCAACGGATTTGTATCCAGAGGCACAAATCGCACCGGCTCGCGATGCAGTTCCGGAAACGCGGCCTCGCCGCGCCCGATGTGCTTCAGGTTCCTGGCAAGGTCACGACTATTCTCGGCGGCGGCATTACTCATCGTCAGTTGGATCTTCCGGTGGCAAGGACGCGTCTCTTCGTTCGCCCGAAAGTCGCCTTGGCGACTTCAATATGTCTTAGAATTTCTCCTTGGCAATGTCATTGGCGACTTGCGAATCCGAGGAACACGATATGCTGGCTACCGAAGACATCCTCCACCCGCCCTGCCTCACGGCCGATCTCCCAGGAATCGGCGGCGCGATCAAGGTCGAACTCGAAGATTTCGAGGTCGAGGAAATCCCCGCCTACGAGCCAGGCGGCGTGGGCGAGTTTCTCTATCTCTGGATCGAAAAACGCGACATGGGCGCCGACTACTTTGAACGCCAGGTCGCCAAACGCCTCAACATCCCGATCAGTGAAGTGGGCACGGCAGGACTGAAAGATCGCCGCGCCGTCACGCGGCAGTGGGTATCGGTTCCCGGCAACGCCGAACCGCTTCTCGGACAGCTTGACGGAGACGGCATCCGCGTGCTGCGCGTCAGCAGACACGCCAACAAACTCAAGACCGGGCATCTCCACGGCAATCGATTCCGCATTCTGATTCGCGCGGGCATGGCAGCCGATACTTTCGCACGGGCGTGTGCCATCGTCGAAAAAATCCGCGCGTTGGGTCTGCCGAATTATTACGGCACCCAGCGTTTCGGACGCGACGGTGAAACGCTCAAGATCGGTCTCGCTCTCCTGCGCGGCGAGACGCCAATCAAACCCGTGCGGAATCCATTTCTGAAAAAGCTGGCGCTCTCGGCAGTGCAATCGGCGATCTTCAACCATTACCTGGCCACACGATCTCGCGACGGTCTGCTTCACCGTGTGATTAGCGGTGACGTGATGTGCAAAATCCCCTTCGGCGGCATGTTCGTCGCGGAAGATACAACGACGGAACAGGCTCGATTCGATGCGCGAGAAATCGTGCACGCCGGCCCGATCGTTGGCCGCAAGACCTTCGCCGCTCAGGGAGTCGCTCTGGATCGCGAACGGGAAGCGCTCGAACGCATGGGCCTGAATGCATCGATGTTCAACGGTTTCGGCAAGTTGTTGATGGGCACGCGCCGGCACAATCTCGTCTTTCCAGAAGGCCTCACAGCTGAGGAAGAAAGCAGCGGCGTTCGGTTGTTGTTCCGTCTCCCCGCTGGAAGTTACGCGACTGGGCTTTTGCGTGAAATCATCAAGTCCGACGTGCAGCTTGAAGAAGGCGAATGAGTTAATAATTGCGCCCCGTGAACTATTCATGGTCGCAAACCACCAGAATTCCGCCAGTTGCGGCAGCTGTTGCGAAGTGAGGTAATTTGGCGCGTGCGTGCAGCTGGCGCAAAAAATTTCGACGCGGACAAGGCGGTATTTTTTTCAATGAAACAATTATAAAATCTTTCCCGAATTGATTTGACGAAGGGTAGGCCAGTCTGTTTCAATTCCCCATGGGGATCGTAACCAAAGGAGGTTCGTATCCGTTCAGGTAAACCTTAGACGATTGGGGGACCATTGTGTCTGCGAAACCGAACGTGGATGATTTCACCGTTCCCGAAAAGATTTTGCTGGCCGCGGACCAACTCGAAAAACAGGGACAATCGCCTTTCACGGCCGAAGCGCTGATTGTCGCCTCATGGCAGAGATTTCCGAGCACTTTTGGATTGAAAGGGTTCGCGGAGAAGCATCCGGACTCGAACAAGATCCTCAGCAGCATCATGGGTGAGAAAGGACTCGCCCGACGAGGCTGGCTGGTTAAGATGGGGCAGAAGCTCTATGCCCTGACGCGCGACGGCCGAAACGTCATCCGCCGCGTGATGATGCAGGAGGAGGAGCACGCGCCATCGTCAATGACGAGACGCCTCACGCGGGATCAAGAGCGTTTTCTCAAGGTGCTCTTCGATTCCTCGGCATTTCAAAAGTTCGAAGACAACCGCAAAGCCGACCTGAGCTTCGCCGACGCCTGCCGATACTGGAGCGTCACGGAGAATATGAAGGGCGATGCGCTCGACGAAAGAATCGAGGACGTCTCCAAGTCGCTTGCGGAACTGGACCGCGTCCTTGCCGATACCGACGCGGAAACGTCCGGCGGCCGTGTCGTCACGGCAGGCGACATCCGCGTGCTTACGAATATCCATCGTTACATGGAGGATCGATTTGACCGCCACCTGAACCTGTTGCGAAGCAGACCGGCGCGGAAATGACCCAAAGCCCAGGGATGAACGCAGTGAATCCCTGGGAATATATCTGCAGAGTGCCTCCATCCCAGGGATTCACTGCGTTCATCCCTGGGCTTGGGGAATAATTTCATGCTGCAGCTCGTTCGTCCGAAAACCGCAGCCTGGAACCTGCAATGTAATCGCCATTGATCTCGACGCTGATCCACTGCCGGCCAAGCTTTTCTGCGACTTGGCCGGTGGTATTGCTGCCCGCGAATGGATCGAGCACCGTTTGTCCCGCGTGCGTCAGAAAGCGGATGAAGAAGTCCGGCAACTCCGGCGGAAACCGTGCGGGATGTATCGGCACGCCCGCCGCCCGGCATTTGAACAGGTACTCGTCATACGAACGCGTGTTCGGCACCGTCAGTACGTTTGGCGGGATTGCGCCACCGTTATCGCGCTGGAAGTGCGGGCCTATCTCGTGCTGCGACGGACGCATCGCGGGTTGGTACCCATCCTTCAGCAGTCGCTTCATCGATTTCGAGTAGGGAACCAGTACTTGGCGATTGTCGGCCTGTGGTTCCTTCGTTTTCGACAGCCACCAGATATGCGTGACAGCTTCCTTGACGCGCGTTCGGCGGATCGTGACCCACTGGGCGGGTGAAGGCAGCCGTGAGGGATTGTACCAGTAGAAATCCTGGGCGAGATGAAAGATCTTACCGAGCTTGATTAGCAGTTCGTAGGGCAGCATCGAGCGCGTGCCGCCGGGATTCCAGGCGCCGCCCAGTTCCATGACGAAACTGCCGTCGTCGCGGAGCACGCGGTGGATTTGCTCGACGATGGGCCAAAACCAGGCGATGTATTCGTCCGCCGTGACGTTGCCATAGGCTTTTTGCCGGCGCAGCGCAAAGGGCGGCGACGTGAAGACGAGCGAGATCGAAGCCTCTGGCAGTTTCGCGAGAACCTCCGCGGCATCGCCCAAATAAGCGTTTCCCAACCGCGTGGAATACGCGGGTATCAGCCGAGCCTTGGCCAAGATAGTCCCTCCGTGATGCGCGGAGGAATACCCGAGATGGGCCGATTTGGCAAGTGCAATTTCCGCCTCGACTCTATTTCAAAGTCGCCGGAGGGCCGATTTCAGCCGCCGCTGCCGAATACCGCGAGCGCTCGATCGAGGCGATCGAGGGCTTCGCGCGTGTCGGCGATTGACATGGCGGCGCAGAACCCATGATGGCACGCAGCGCCGCCGTAGTCGTGAAAGTAAACGCCCTGTCCTATCGCCGATTTGATGAAGCGCAGCATCTGGCTGCGCTGATGATGGACTACGTCGCGATAGTTTTGCGGAACGCCGTCGATCCCGAAGTAGATGCCGAAGCGAGCGCCAAGCCCTTGCACGCGGGCGTTGATGCGATGTTTGGTAAGGAGCGTCGTCAGGCCGTCGTAGAGCAAACCTGCGACCGTGTGAATATGATCGTAAAAGCCCGGTTCACGATACGCCCGGATCGCCGCCAGCGCTGCCGCAACGACGACAGGATGCCCATTGTAGGTTCCGGAATGCTGGCAGTCGCCGACGGGCATGAGGCGATCCATGATGTCGCGCCGCCCGCCGAAGACGCTGAGCGGATAGCCCCCGCCGACCGCCTTGCCCAGAGTGCACAAATCCGGCGTGACTCCCAGATAGCCCTGGGCGCCGCTGATGCCCATGCGGAACGCGCTGAGCACTTCGTCGAATATGAGCAAGACGCCGTGCCGGGTCGTCAGGTCGCGCAGGGCGGCAAGGAAATCGGGACGCGGGAGAATGCACCCTGCGTTGTAATAGATCGGCTCGCCGATGACGGCTGCCAGTTCATGCCCGTGTTGCTTGAAAGCCCGTTCAAGAAGATCGACGCGGTTATAGGGGACGACGATGATCTGGTCTTGCAACCCTGGCGTCATCCCGGTCGAACCGGGGAAAGCCGTCGGATGCTCCTCGGCGCCGAGTTGATCGGCGGGTGTGCCGATGGCGTACATGACCTGATCGTGATAGCCGTGGAAATTGCCTTCGAACTTTAGCAATTTGCTGCGACCGGTGAAAGCACGCGCCAGGCGGATGCAATGCATCGTCGCTTCGGTGCCCGATCCGGTGAAGCGAACGCGTTCGAGGCAGGGAATGGCATCGCATAGCAGCTCTGCGAGTTCGGCGTGATGCTCATTTTCATAGGAACAAGCTGCGCCGCGTGCCAAGGCAGCATCGACCGCCTGCCGTACTCGCGCGTCGCCGTGGCCCAGGAGCGTCGCGCCGTGGCTGCAACAGAGGTCGATATACTCGCGGCCATCGAGATCCCATAGCCGGCACCCGGCGGCGCGGTCGAAGTACATCGCGTGACCGACGGCGCGATTGAGCCGCGTCGAAGAGCTTACGCCGCCCGCCAATGATTTGCACGCTCGTTCGTATTGTTCGGTGACTCGACTCACGGCTTGTTCCATTGCATTGATTGGATGGTAAACGGCCAACCGCAATCTTACGGTTTCATCACTCGGCCAGTAAACAACACGCTATTCGTTGCCCGATCTCTAATCACGAAGAGAAACGGATGATCGGCGATAAAGTACTTCGGGTCGGCCATCACGGCGCATTTCGCCATCATGACGCCTGTTGCGCCGGCGGCTTCGGTGCCTTCTTCATTGACTTCGATAAACGCCTTGTGGACGACCTCCGCGATTTTCAATCGCTGCGGGCTGATCCCCGAGAAATCGGCGTTGTCGCTGAAAACGATGTCAGCGCCCAGTTCGCACAGCGCGGGTTTGAGTTCGAATTCCGATTCGATCTTGAAACGCGGCAGCGAGACGATGATCTCCGCCTCGCCCAGCGATTGCGTCACCTGCCGATAGGTGTCGCCGTTAGCCCACCGTTTCTCCATCGCTGTCAAGCCATCAGGTTTCGTTGGCAGAATGACGAGCAAGGAAAGTTGCTCGCCCTGGTAGGCGATATCGAGAGCCTGGAAATCCGCGCATTCGTAGAAGAGGAAATTGTCTCGCTTCTGCATCATTGCTACTTTGCCTGGCGTTCCGGCGCCAAACCAATCCTCTTCGGTAGTTCGGCTACTGTCGAATTCGCTTGCCCATTTTCCCTTGAAGTAGATGGCGTTCGTCAAGATCAGACGCGTGTCCGGCGTGAGATTTTGTCTCTGTACTAATTCCGTGATCTTCCCGCTGGTCTCACGTTTGATCCAGGTATTGATGGCATTTACGGCCTGGTCCGGTGAGTTTTGAAAGTCCAACTCAGCCAGAATGCCGCGATAACAGTCGGCGACCGCTTTCAAATATTCCGGTTGCAGCCGTTCGCCTTGCTGCACCCACAAGGCATTCGCCGTCGTCAGCAGAACTTCGCCGTCGTCAAGAGCATTGAGGGACGCTAGCTGACCGGCATAGCGACGATTTTGTTGAGCGACATCGTGCGGCGCGCCAAGCAGGTCCGTCAAGACGTGGCGAGTCTCTCCCTTGGCCCCGGCGGCGCACATTGCGAGCGCCACGTCGATGCTGAAGGGCGAAAGCACCATGTTCTGGTCCGCGCGAGTCTCAGTCAGCTTCTCGTAAATCTTGGCGGCAAAGGTCTGTGGAGATTGCGTCGTCGGTACCATTTGCAGCATTCCTCCCTAAGGAGTGGCGATCTGAACGTAGTCTACGAAAAAGAGCAGAGAGATCGAAGAAAAGAGATTGGCACTCTTTCCTCCGATCCCTCTGCCCTAGGAAGATTCCGTTGACTAATCAATCTTTAGCGGATGGGCAATTGGAAGGCACGAGCATAGTGCTTTCCGCCCGACGCTCGGCCCGTTTCATCGCGAAGGTACGGGAACATTTCGCCCCAGGTGGTGTAGGTTCTTTGAGAGTACCATTCACGCATCAACGCCACGGTGAAGGCGCTACCTGCGTTTCCGGGGTTGGGGCCGACGTAGGATGCAATGCCGGATTTGCCATCCTGTGCCGCCGTGATGCTGGCGACGCCGACGCCGTGCAACGTCAGGTTTCGCACGGTTTGCACGTTCAGGGCGTTGCCGGGCTGGCAGCCGTCACCCTCGTCTTCGTTTTCGAAGCTGGTGAAGTTGCTGCAGCAGTCGGTGAGAATCATCACAAGGCGCGGCTGCCTGGTCTGGACGGTGTCAAGAATGGCCTTGCGGCGAATGCGGCCACCGTCGATCGTGAGAACGTGGCTTCCCTCGGGGTCTCGCGGGTTTTCGATACCGCCGTGGCCGGAGTGGTACACGAACACGGAATCATTTCTGCCAATATTCATGGCCCGAAGTCCCGCGAGGACTTCCTCGCCCGTGTAGTATTTTCGGGTGTTTGGATTCTTGCCAGTGAAATCGTGGATGACGAGGCGCCCGCGGTCTCCCGCAAAGGCGGTCAACATGGCGTTTTTGACGGACGCGACGTCTTTGATGTCGGCCTTTCCGATGGCGGAATCAGCGCCGGCGATGAGCAGTACAAGGTGGACCTTGTCGGCCTCGGACTTGCCCGGCGGAGCGACGACGGATTCGCGTTCGGTGATGATGAGCTTGGCTTTCGGCAGGCCGCCGCCGTAGGTGCCGACCCAGATGTCGTATCGGCCCGATTGCGGCCTGGCAAAGGTGATCTTGGGGTTGAAGTTGCCGCCGCTGTCGTCATCGGCGACGTAGGTTCCGTTCGGCAAGCGGACCAAGAGAGTCGTGTCGGAGGCAGACAGCGCGCGAAGGGTCAAGGCGAAATTGCCCGCAGTGTAGTTGAGCTGATAGTCCGGAGCTGTCGCGACCTTGGCCTTCACGCCGCCGAGCTTGATCTCGAGTTCGCCGCCGGCGATGAGGTCCTTGGTGACGGGGTCGGGCAAGAAGCCTGCTCGCAGCGTCACGCCGCCGAAGGTTGGTTTCAGATTTGGATTCGGCACGCCGAACACGGGCGGCGGCGGAACGACAGCCTTGCCGCCAACGCGTTCGGTGATGATAAGCTGGGCCGGCGGAGTGCCCCCGCCGAACGTTCCGACCCAGATGTCGTAGCGACCCGATTGGGGGTTGCTGATCGTGATCCGCGGATTAAGCGTCCCGTCGGCGTCGTCGTTCGCTACCCAGGTGCCGTCGGGCAGATTGATCAACAGCGTCGTGTCGGCCTTGGAATCCACGCGGAACGTCAGGGGGAAACCGCCAGCGGTGTAATAGAGCTTGAAGTCCGGCGCGTTGGCGACCTTGGCTCGCACGCCGCCGAGCTTTGTCTCGATCGCTCCGCCCGCAATTAGGTTCTTCGTAAACGGATCCGGCAAAAAGCCTGCCTTCAAGGTGACAGCGCCGAATGTCGGTTTGAGGTCTCGATTCTGTGCCTGCGATCGGCTCGCAGTTCCTAGCAGCAACGTGGCGGCGAGAGCCACGCCGAAGATTGCTCGAACGGATTTCATCATGCAACGCATTTTGGGACTCCTTTTGTTAATCAATTCCTGCGAAAACGCCATTTGAACTGATAACAGCCGTGGCAGCAAATAATGCGGGCGAACCAGGGGCGATCTTCATTTCGAGATTCTATGAGAATTCATGAGTCCGTTTTAATAACATGCGCCACATTCGAGTAGAATATCTCGAATTGCCGTTCGAATCATCGACGAGAAAGTCCCATGAAAACCGCAACCGATCCAGTTGTAATTCGCAACGGCACGCTCATCATCGGCACGGGAGCGCCGCCCATTCCCAACGGCGAGGTGCATCTTCGCGATGGCCGCATCACGTTCGCCGGCCCCGCTGCGGACGCGCCTCAAGTAGCCGCGACTACGCCAACGATTGACGCGAACGGCGGGACGATTATGCCAGGCCTGGTCGAAGCGCATTTTCACCCGACCTATTTCAATGTCGCGGCACTCGAAGACCTCGATATCAAGTACCCCGTTGAATACGTCACGCTGCTCGCCGCCGCCAACGCTCGCCTCGCCCTCGAATGCGGCTACACAGCCGCTCGCAGTGGCGGGAGTCTGTTCAACATCGATGTCTGGCTCAAGAAAGCCATCGAGAATGACATCACTCCCGGTCCTCGCTTGGCGTCCAGCGGCCGGGAAATCTGCGGCGTCGGCGGATTGATGGACTGGAACCCGGATTTTCGCAAGATCGGCATGGAAGGCCTCGTGCTCCTCGTCAACGGCGCCGACGAAGCCCGCGCTGCCGTACGCAAGCTCGTCAAGGACGGCATCGAATGGGTCAAGACCTATCCCACAGGCGATGCCGCGGCGCCGGACACCAACGACCATCACACGCTCTGCATGACCTTCGACGAAATGCACGCATGCGTGGCCACGGCGCACAATCATGGATTGAAGGTGACGGGACACTGCCGGGCGACGGCGGGAATCAAGAACGCGCTCCTGGCGGGCTACGATGCGATCGAGCATGGCACGTTCATCGACGACGAGACGCTTGACCTGTTACTCGCGCGAAATACTCCCGTCGTGCCCGCGCTGCAATTCGAACATGCGAGCATCGAGATCGGGCCGAGTTTCGGCATGTCGCAGCGCGTGGTCGAGGGGCATCGCGAAACGCTCGAAGCTGGCGCTGAAAGCGCTCGGCGAATTCTCAAGGCCGGCGGCAGAATCGGCATGGGCGGCGACTATGGCTTCGCATGGACGCCGCACGGCACGTACGCCAAGGAACTGACGTTCTTCGTGGAGTACGTGGGCTTCTCGCCGCTTGAAACGATCACCTGCGCAACGAAAACCGGAGCCGAGATCATGGGCCAAGGTCACGAGTTTGGCACGCTCGAAAAAGGCAAACTGGGCGACGTCCTGGTCGTGGATGGAGACGTGATGGGCGACATTGCCGTGCTCGAGGATCGTTCGCGATTTATTGCGGTGTTGCAAGGCGGAATCGTCAAGGCGGGGCGGCTGAAAGCACAGGGAGTTCGGTAGATTTTAACCTCTCTTGGGAGCGTGGAGCGAATCACATCGCGCGGACTATGTAGATTTCGTGAAGAGGCCGAGATGACTCGATGAATCCGCGTATTGCACCTATTCGATTGCTGGGTAACACGCCTATTCTCTCAGTTAGACACAAAACTTGTTTGAATGAAAAGCTGCTCCCATGGTCCGAATATTCTTTTCGGTCGCGTTGTCCCTCTCCGCGCCTGTTTTCTCTGGCTGTGGTCCCTCGAGCACCGTCACGATTCAAGGCTGCGGTGCCACATTTCCCGCCCCGATGTACAAGCGGTGGTTCCTGGAATATTACCGGCTTCATCCCGATGTCCGGGTCAACTACCAGGCCATCGGCAGCGGCGCGGGCGTTCAGCAATTCTCGGAAGGGCTCGTTCAATTCGGCGCCACGGATGAGGCGCTTGACGAGAAAAAGCTTAAAGACATCGCCAAAAAACTAAAAACCGACGTGTTACAGATTCCGCTCACCGGCGGCAGCGTCGCGATATGCTACAACATTCCGGGCCTTTCGAGTTCAGTCAACCTCAAATTAAAGCGCAAGACGTATATCGACATGCTGCTTGGCATCATCACCAAGTGGAACGATCCTGCCATCCGTGCTTCCAATCCCGAGGTTGAACTGCCCGACCTTCCGATCGAGTTCATTCGGCGAGCGGACAGCTCGGGCACGACCGCCGTGTTCACGACGCACCTGACCGCGATCGATCCGCGCTGGGCCAAGGGGCCGGGCAAGGGCAAAACCGTGCAATGGCCGATCGGCATCGGCGGTCGCGGCAACGCTGGCGTCTCCGCTCTCATTCAGCAGACGCCAGGCTCTTTTGGATACATCGAAACCGGCTATGCCGAGTTGATGAGTCTGCCGATGGCCGCTCTGGAGAACAAAACAGGAAACTTCGTATTGCCCACAGGCTCGGCAAGTCCCGAAGCGCTGAAGGAAGCGAAGTTCAACAAAGTTCTCGGCGCGAGCGTGCCAGACCCCTCGGCAGCGGGCGCTTATCCCATCGCCAGTTTTACCTGGGTTTTGTGCAAGAAAACGTATCCGAACCGGGAAATCGCTGTCAAACTCAAGGAGGTGCTGCTTTACTGCCTGGATACCGCGGAAGGTCGTGGGCAGGCGCTCAGCAAGGATTTGGGATACATTCATCTGCCGCCGCCGGCAATCGAGCGAGCTCGAGCAGAAGTGGCGAAGATCGACACCAAATAACTTCGGCGATTCCGCCGCTCCGCAAGGAATTCCGCACATGACTGACGAATCGCAGAACATCTCCCGCCCGCCCACGCCGTTCGAATACGGATTCGATTGGGCGTTCCGGAAGCTAACATTCGTCATGGCTTACGTGTCGATCGCCGTCGTTGTGTTGCTGGTCGTTCAGATCGCCATAACCGCTTCGCCCGCCATTCGCGAGCATGGCACGAAATTTCTCACCACGAGCACATGGAACCCGAAAGCGAAAACCGGACCGGAAGTCGGCATCCTCCCGCAAATCGCGGGAACCCTTTATAGCTCCATCCTCGGCGTAGGCATAGGTGCGATATTCGGTCTTGCGGTGGCCATCTTCCTGACGCAAGACTTCATTCCCTATCGATGGGAAATCGCCATCAAGAACGTCGTCGAACTTCTCGCCGCCATTCCCAGCGTGGTTTATGGGCTATGGGGCATCTTCGTCGTCATTCCGCTGGTTCGGCCGGTGGCGAATTGGCTGTTTCAACATTTCGACGCCATCCCGCTTTTCAGCACGCGATTGGTTGGTCCCGGATTGCTGCCGTCGGCTCTCGTGCTGGCGATCATGGTGCTGCCGACGGTGACAGCAATCTCGCGAGATTCGATCGCTTCCGTGCCGATGAAGCTTCGCGAAGCCGCGTTCGGACTCGGCGCTACGCGCTGGGAGACGATCATGGGAGTCGTGCTGCCGACAGCGTCGCGAGGGATCTACGGTTCGATCATCCTTGCGTTTGGCCGGGCCGTCGGCGAAACGATGGCATTGGCGATGCTGTTTGGCAACAGCAACACGTTCAGCTGGTCGTTGTTCGCGCCAGGCAACACTCTAGCGGCGTTGTTGGCGAACCAATGGCCGGAAGCGGGCGAGATCGAAAAAGGCGCCTTGATGTACGCCGGCCTGGTACTTTTGGGGATTACGTTGCTAATCAACGTCATTGGCACGCTGATCTTGATGCGCACTTCCGGTCAGGAGCACAAACGATGAGCGAGCCGAAAAAACCGAACAACAACGGCGATCCGCCGCTCGAACCTGGCCTGGGCGAGGTCATTGGCGTGGCTGGTGGGTTGGGGCCGATCGAGACGGCGCCGGTCGGCGAACTGCCGCCGCCATCGCCGCCGACGAGCACGCCCGACCTGGAGCGCCGCCTGCGTTCGCCGCGAACATTGGTAAACATGGCGTTTACGATCGTCATCGCACTGATGGCGTTGACGGCGATGGTTCCGCTGTTTTCCGTGTTGGCCATGCTGATTTATCGGGGCGGGCAGAACATCAGCATCGCCCTGTTCACCGAACTTCCGCCGGCGGCGGGCATGCAAGGCGGCGGCATCGGCAACGCCATCCTCGGCACGCTGCTCATGGTCGGGATCGCGTCGTTCATCGCCGTTCCGATCGGCATCCTCACGGCCGTCTACCTCGCGGAGATCGGTCCAGAAACTCGGCTCGCGTCTTTCGTTCGCTTTTCCATCAAAGTGCTTTCGGGCATGCCGTCGGTGCTCGCGGGTTTGTTCGCATACGCGGCCGTTGTACTTCTCACGGGCCGCTATTCCGCCGTGGCAGGCGGCGTGGCGCTTGCCATCCTGATGTTGCCCATCGTGACATTGACGGCCGAGCAGGCGATCAAGATGGTTCCCCAGCGCATGCGCGACGCCGCCATCGGCATGGGGGCGACGCCATCGCAAGTCACGCTGCACATCACGCTCCCCACCGCGATGCCCGGCATCCTGACCGGCGTCATGCTGGCGGTCGCGCGAGCCGCCGGCGAGACCGCACCGCTCTTGTTCACCGCCCTTTTCAGCGACTATTGGCTTACCGCCAATCTCATGGAACCGACGCCTTCGCTCGCCGTGCTGATCTTCGATTTTTCCGGCTCCCCGTTTCCGAACCAGATAGCGATGGCATGGGCCGCCTCGCTTGTTCTCGTTGTCCTTGTGTTGATCGCCAACATCGCCGCACAAATCTGGACGGCCCGGAGCCACAAAGCTTGAGGTAACTCGTCATGAACGAATTGAATACCGACCCCGCTCGAAGCCGTTCAGCAACCAATGGCCACTCAAATGGTCATTCGCCGGTCGTTGAAATCGAGCTTTCGTCGCTCTACTACGGCGACTTCAAAGCCGTTCGCGACACGAGACTACTTATCAAAAAGAACACCGTCGTCGCTTTCATCGGCCCTTCGGGTTGCGGCAAGAGCACCGTGCTGCGCAGCATTAACCGCATGAACGACCTCGTCCGCGGCTTTCGTTTCGATGGCCAAATCCGGTTTCGCGGCAAAGACGTCTACAGCCCCGAGGTCGATCCCGTCGCCGTCCGCCGCCATATCGGCATGGTCTTCCAACAGCCAAATCCCTTCGCGATGAGCATTTTCCGCAACGTCGCCTATGGCCTTAAACTGAATGGCTACCGGGGCAACCTCGGCGAAAAAGTCGAACAGGCGCTGCGCGGCGCCGCCCTCTGGGACGAAGTCAAGGACAAACTCAACCAGAGCGGCTTGTCGCTCTCGGGCGGGCAGCAGCAGCGGCTTTGCATCGCACGCGCCATCGCGACGGAGCCAGAGGTACTGCTCATGGATGAACCTTGCTCGGCTCTCGATCCTATCGCTACTCTGAAAATCGAAGAATTGATGCAGGATCTCAAAAAGAAATACACGATCGCCATCGTCACGCACAATCTTCAACAGGCAAAACGCGTCGCTGACGAGACGGCTTTTCTCTATGTCGATACCACCCAGGGAGGCCGAACGGGCTATCTCGTCGAATGCGGCCCGACCAAGGATATCTTCGAAAATCCGCGTGAGAAGCATACCCAGAGCTACATCGCAGGCGCATTCAGTTGATCTGATTCGGGCGGCTACACGACTTGATTTTTTCGTAAAATAACGTCCGCCCAATTCCTTCGTTGGACGGACGATTACGATGCAGACACTCGCCGAATTTCGCGCGGTTTATGACCTTCCACTTCCCGAGTTGCTTTTTCGCGCCGCACAAGCGCATCGCCAATTCCACGACCCGGCCGATATTCAGCGCTGTGTCCTCCTCAGCGTGAAGACCGGTGGATGCCCGGAAGACTGCGGCTACTGCGCTCAAAGTGCTCGCTTCAAATCAGGCGTCGAAGCCACGCCCTTGATGACGCTCGACGAAGTCAAGGAGAAAGCGAATCGCGCCAAGGAACTCGGCGCCACGCGATTTTGCATGGGCACGGCTTGGCGCGAGGTCAAGGATGGCCCGCAGTTCGATCAGGTGCTCGACATGATCCGCGCCGTGCGCGATCTCGACATGGAAGCGTGCGTCACCCTCGGCATGCTCACCAGCAACCAGGCCGAGCGCCTCGCGGATGCGGGGTTGACGGCATACAACCATAACCTCGACACGTCGCGCGAACACTATCCGAATATCATTTCGACGCGAACATACGATGACCGCCTGCGGACGATCAGCCATGTGCAGAAGGCAGGCATCTCGGTCTGTTGCGGCGGCATCATCGGCATGGGCGAGAGCGAAGACGATCGTTTGAAACTGCTCGTCGAACTCGCGAACCTCAAGACGCCACCCGAGAGCGTGCCGATCAACTGCCTCGTGCCGATCGCGGGTACGCCGCTGGCGGACGCGCCGCCCGTCGATTCCGTCGAACTCGTTCGGCTCATCGCCACGGCCCGCATCGCATTTCCGAAGGCGCGCGTCCGGCTAAGCGCTGGCCGCGACCGCATGAGCCGAGAACTACAGATCCTGTGCTTCATCGCGGGTGCGAATTCGATTTTCTTTGGAGATAAGCTTTTGACGGCGCCGAATCCGTCGAACGAAGCCGACGCATCGCTTTTCCGCGCCATGGGCCTGCCCGAACCGTGCGTGAGCCTGACATGAGCCTGGAAGACCGCTGGCGTACAACGCTCGATCGGTTGCGCGCCGAGGGGCGCTTTCGCGCTCTCACGCCACCGGTAGGAATCGACTTCTCCTCGAATGACTATCTCGGTTACGCCAAGCTGAAGCCGCAATCCGTGGCCGATCTTTCACGGAGCGGCGCCGCATCGCGCCTCTTGCGCGGCGAACACCCGATCTGGGGCGAAGTCGAATCGCGCCTGGCCGAATGGCACGGTGCAGAAGCCGCGCTCGTGATGCCTAGCGGATACGCCGCAAACGAAGGTCTGCTCGCTACATTGCTGGAGGCCGGCGATATCGTTTTTTCCGATCAGTTTAACCATGCCTCTATCATCGACGGCATTCGCCTTAGCCGAGCGGATAAGGAAATATTCTTACATAACGATCTTGGCGATCTCCTGGTCAAGATGGATCGACGGCAAGCCCAACGAAAAACCGGCGAGGCATGGTTTATCGTCACCGAGTCGCTGTTTGGCATGGAAGGCGACTTCGCACCGCTCGCTGAACTCGCGGACCTGGCGCAAAGATTCGACGCACATCTAATCGTTGACGAAGCGCACGCCACCGGTTGTTTCGGCTCGCATGGGGGGGGACGTGTCGATGCTGCGGGTTTGCGAAGCCGAATCTTGGCGAGCGTGCATACGGGCGGCAAGGCGCAGGCGGTTCCCGGCGCGTACATCGTTGGTTCGGCACTCCTGAAGGAGACGCTCGTCAATCGCTGCCGGCATCTGATTTTCACGACAGCCCTGCCGCCGATCGTCGGCGCGTGGTGGCTTGAAATGCTCGACCGCATCGTGCGCGATCGAGACGTCAGAGACCGCTTGCACGCAAACGCAAGCCAATTTCGTGGTATGACTGAATCAGAAAAAATACGTGTAGGCGGAAATGCGTATATCGTCACGATCCCGATCGGCGGCGACTCCGAAGCCGTACAAACTGCGACTCGCTTACAAGCGCTCGGTTACGATATCCGCGCCATCCGCCCGCCAACCGTGCCGACAGGAACGGCGCGGTTGCGCATCTCGATCCACGCGGACCACGAACCGAAAGCATTGAAAGCGTTGGTGGAAGCGATCCGTCAAATAGGATGAAAACATGGCGACTCGACTGCTTCGCGGAGAGCTTGTATGCAGTGGACCGCAAGTGCCGAAATATTGGATGGACGATCCACGCGCTATCGCCTGGTGGAAAACGGCCAACCGATCTCGTTCGCGAATTGGCTCGCGTCGATGCAGCGTGATGCAAACTTTCGGGTGTATTTCAACGAACTACTTGCCGGTTCACGCTATTTGGCATTTCGGTGGGAATCGCCCGGCATAACCCTGGCCGCGATGGATCGGCCATTCGAGTTTGTTTTGCTCGATTCCCCAGGCCTCGAGCGCAAGCCTGAACCCGGCGCCTTTGCCAATCAGTTCTCGATGGCAGATGAAAACGATCTCGCAATCGAATTCACGAATCTAGGCGGTGATGCAATACTAATCGTGCCCCGACCACAGGAACCCTCAGACGAATACTGCCATCTAGCCGCGTTTGTGAGGAACGCATCGCAGTCGCAGTTGCATGCACTCTGGTCGCTCGTCGCATCGGCGATGCAACGGCGGTTAGACGCTCGCCCTGCTTGGCTTAGCACGGCAGGCGCTGGCGTGGCCTGGCTGCACGTGCGCATCGACGATCGGCCGAAGTACTACGGCTTCGCGCCTTACCGCCAATCTCCCGCATGAGGATCTCGCGATGACCGCCAACGAATTCCGCGCTCTCGCACTTGAACTGCCCGAAGCTGTTGAAAGCTCCCACATGGGGCATCCCGATTTTCGCGTGAAGGGCAAGATCTTCGCGACGCTCTCTCACGAAAAAGACAATCGCGGGACGGTCAAGCTCAAGCCCGAACAGCAGGCCTCATTCCTCGCGGACGAACCCGACGTGTTCCGCCCCATTCCTGGTGCATGGGGTCTGCGCGGATGGACCCACATACTTTTGCCGGACGCGAATGAATTGACGGTTCGTCAAGCACTAATCACGGCGTGGCGCAACACCGCGCCCAAGAAACTCGCCAGGACGTTCGACGCGTAGATAAGGGGACCGTAAGCGTCGTTCCTCGCAATCGATTTTTCGTTTTTCCGTTCATTCTCATGGTGCCATTTTCGTCAGTCTCGTTGTATTCACAACTGGGGAGGTGACCTGTCCAATTAGAAAAACCACATATTTCTCATTTCAATTATGTAATTATTCATTTCTACATAATTTCCACACGTAGTTTCACATTTCAGCTCTCTAAGAAAGTTCCTGCCTACCCGGAATAGAGTCGTCCAGCATCGCCGTGTAATAGCCAGTCATCGAGAGAAACTGCCGTGATGTTCAGTCGATTCTTGTCTCTTTCGAGATTCCGATCGTGGTTTATCGGCAAGCGGCCACCGCTACGCAAGGGGCATTCTCCCCGGAGCATTCGGCTGCAAATTGAACAGCTCGAGACCCGCGAAGTACCTGCAACACTCACCACCTCGGGAAGTATCCTCACTTACACCGCCACGGCCGGCGTGAGCAATAACATCTCGGTCACCACATCTGGAAGCAATTTCATATTCACTGATTCGGCCGAGGCGATAACGACGAGCATATCGGGGGCGACCGGCAGCGGTACGAATTCCGTTAGCGTGGCGATTTCTGGCAACGGTTCAAGCGGCGTCATACTCGACCTTGGAACCGGCGACGACACAATCGCCTCCGGCGGCGTTCTGCTCACGGCAACCGGATCCAATGCGGCGCCGATTTTCATAAATCATAGCGGCGCTGGCCTGACCATTAATGGTCCGCTCACGACGGTCTCCAAGGGAATCACGCTAAACAACACCGGCACTGGCGACCTTGCCATCAACGGCGCCCTCTCGTCGGCAAACGGAAACATCACACTATCCAGCCTCAACAATCTCGTCGCCAACGCCAACATCAACGCCGGCACCGGCAACATCACTATCAGTGCAAACACGGACGGGGCGGGCACGGAGGGATTCTCGCAGACAGCTGGCACGATCACTTCGACGAGCACCGGGGTGTCTGCCGCCTCCATCTCCGTGAACACTGCCGGCGGCGGAACGGGTAGCGTCACCATCGATAGCACCGCCATCAGCGGCACCTTGACGGTCAACAGCAACGGCGGCAGCGTCGTTTATGCTGGCGCGACGGCGCTCTCGGCGGGGCAGATTGGCACAAGCAACGGCGGTTCCGCACCGACTCGGACGCTCGTCGCCAAGAACTATGTGTTCACCGCGACAGGAACCGGGGCCATTGGCACGACGTCACGGCCTATTCAATCCAGCGTCCCCTCCACCAACTCGGTGCTCTTGAGTGCGGGCAGCGGCGGCGTTTATTGGACAGACTGGACGAACCCATTGACTCTTTCCGGAGCAGTCGCGACGGGAACCGGAAGTATCCGAGTCGTCAGCGCGAATGCCGGCGGCCACAACCTGAACGTGACCGGCCCTGTCACAACAGGGTCCGGAAGCATCTACCTGGCCGCGGACGATGACCTCACCGTCACGGCAGCCATCGGCGGCGCCGGTTTTTCAGGTACCGTTTATATTGTTGCCAATCGCGACCTCGGCAACGGGCTCAATCTCCGCATGAATGCCGGCGCGTCGATTACGACCTCCAACACGACGGCGAATGCGGTCCTTCTGGAAGGAAACACCACCAACGGCACAGCCACGGGTGGAATTACTCTCAACAACATCACGGTCGGGAACGGCGGCAAAATCACGGCCACGACCATTCCGACGGCCCAGCCCACGTCGAACGGCGACATAACCGCATTCGATAGCAGCGTCGTGCTCAATGCCGGCGCGACAGGGCAGGTCGTTCTCATCGCGCGTCCCTATGCCGCCTCGGGCACGGCCATCGGAACGTCTTCAGTGCCCATCGTAGTCACTGCTGGAACGGTGACCGCCACGGTGACGGCCACGACCTCGACGAACGGCGCCACATACATCACGGGTACGGGCGCTACGAGTTTTGCAGCCACGATCTCCGGGGCCAGCGGATTTACGGGGCCGATGGTCCTGACCACCAGCGCCGGCGCACTGACTATCAGCGGGCCAACGAACAGCGTCAACGGCGGAACCATCAGTTTAACCGGCGCCGCTGGCGTCGTGCTAAACGCGTCGCTCGGGAGCAGCACTACGGGAGCGATCGCCACCACCGGCGCACTTAGCGGCAACGGTGCTATCGTGACGGGGACCGGCGCCCTCACCATCACCGAAACCGTTGACTCCACCTATGGCGGCGCCATCAGCGGCAGTCAGGGGTTGATCAAGGCCGGCAATGGCGCTTTGACTCTGACGGGCACCAGCAACTACAGCGGTTCGACTGCCATCAACGCCGGCTCGCTGCTGGTCAACGGCGCCCTCTCCGCCACCAGCGGGGTGAACGTCGCGGCGAGTACCACCTTCGGCGGTACCGGCACCGTCAACGGCGCCGCGGCAATCTCCGGAACTATCAATCCCGGTAACGCGGGCGGCGGCACGGCCATTCTGAATACCGGCAATCTCAGCTTCGCCTCAGGCGGTAAGCTAGTCGTCGATCTCAACACCACGACTGTTCAAACCGGCTACGATCAGGTCAAGGTCACGGGTGCGATCAACCTCACCAATGCCGTGCTGCAAGTCAACATCGCCCCAGGATTTCAGGTCAACGACAAGTTCACGATCATCAAGAACGTCTCGGGAGGCGCTGTCACCGGCCAGTTCACGACCGGCACAACGATCTCGGCCCTCGGCTATGATTTTTCAATTGATTACGCCAATGGCGCCGGCAACGACGTGGTCCTGACGATCACGGCCATTTCGCCGCTCCTCGTCGATGTCATCGGCGGCCAGGTGAGCTACAACAGTGCCGCCAGCATCAATAGCAATGTTACGATTACAAATGCGAGCAACGTCTACTCGATCCAAGACACCGCCGGGGCTATCGCCCTTACGAACAACGCCATCGCAGCGGGTTGGACCATCAACGCCGGCGTTGCATCAGGCTCGTCGGTTGGCGTAACCGGCGTGACGTTGAATCTGAGCGATGGGAACGACACGATCTCGGCAATTGGCGCAGGTTCCGCCAGCCTGACCATTAACGGCACTGGCACGCTGACCGTTTCGGGAGCAGCGTCGAGCACGGCATCGGTCGCCGTCAGCGGATTCACGAGCGTCACCGACAACGGTTCGCTCAGCGGCACGACGGGCGTAAGCATCGGCGGCGCAAACCCACTGACATTGATCGGCACCGGATCGATCACCGCCGGCAGCGGCAACATCAGCGTGAACCCATCGAATACACTTTCGGTCGGCGGAAGCCTGAATGTCAGCGCCTCCGGCACTACGACCTTTGCCAGCGCGACGAGCGGCGCCGTAACGATCGGCAGCGTCACGATCAGCAACGGCGGACTGATTTTCAATAACGCCTCCACCCTCACATTGAATGGCACGGTGAACGCCGCTAGCTCGACGGTGACGATAAGCGGCGTGACAAGTGTCGCGGCGGGAGCGAGTGAGAATCTCATTGCCGCAACACTCAACGTGACGGCGCCGACCATCGGCTCATCGGGCAGCAACCTCAAAACGCAAGCCGCCACAATCGTCGCTTCATCCGGCGCCGGGAGCATGTTCATCACGCAGAGCGGCGATGTCATTCTCACTGCTACTGCGACGGGCGCCGGGAATATCAATTTCACCAATAGCTCCGGCAACCTGACCGTCGCTGGTGCCACCACGGCGACAGGCAATATCAATCTCGAAAGCGCCGCCGGAGTAAGCGTGAACGCAAACGTCAATGCCGGCAGCGGCACTATTGCGATCATCGCTAATTCTGCCGGTGTTGGTGCGACCGGGTTCACGCAGGGCAGCGGGACCACCATCACGACGACGAATACCACGGCCAGTGCCGCATCGATCACTGTCAACAAATCCAGCGGTGGCACGGGGGACGCCGTCCTCGGCACGATCACCGTTGGCAGCAACAGCGGCGGGACGCTCACCGTCAACAGTTACCGCGGCAGCATTCTCAATTCCGACGTCACGGCGCTGACGACCTCGCAACTCGGAACGACCAATGGCGGGGCTGCGCCAACCCAGGTTATCAAGGCCGCGAACTACACGTTCACCGCCACGGGATCCGGGTCGATTGGGACCGATTCCGTGCCTATCCAGACGACCAATTTTGGCACGGATGCAGTCGCTGGCGGCAGCAACTTCAGCTTGAATTCTGGTAGCGGCGGTGTGTACTTGACCGACTGGGGCGCTATCGATCTCACCTTGACCGACGCCAGCGCCACCGGCGCGGGCAACATCCGAGTCGTGACCGGAAACGCAAGCGGCCATAACCTCTACGTCACGGGTAACGTCAGTGCCGTCACCGGGAATATCTACATTGCTGCGGACGATAACCTTGAAATACATGGCGCTACTACTGTCATCGGCGGCGCCGGCTTTAGCGGCACGGTCTGGCTCCAAGGCAATCGCGATGTCAGCACTGGCGGCCAATGGGTGCAATTCGACAGCACCGCCTCGATTGTCACATCAAGTATCGTCAACCAGAGCGTCGCGCTCAGCGCGCGGACACCGACCACGCAAGCGGTCTACATCGACATCGGCGGCGGGACCACTACGACGGCGGGCATCGTGCAGGTGGGCAATATCACCGTCGGCAACGGCGGCCGAGTCGTCCTCAACGGCAGCAACCAGGTGACGGCCACGCAGTCGGGAACGGTCTCATTGGCGGACCCGAGCAATATCATCAACGTGGGCGCAACCGGAACCCTGGAAATCAACGCCATCCTGAGCAGTACGACGAATGCGGATTTGGTGGGAACCGCTGCGGCGCCCATTCAAGTCGCTGGCGGCAACGTCGTGGTCAAGAACCAGTTCGGAAACATCTGGATAACCGGAGCCGCCACCACGACATTCAACGTAAGCACCACGGTGATCTCCGGTCAAACCACTGCGGCGACCATCAACTTGGCCACAACCGCCGGGCAGGCGGTCGTCGGCTCCGCGCTGGCAGGCCTCAACAACACCGCGATCAACCTGACGGGTGCAGCGGGAGTCGTTCTGAATGCCACCCTCGGCTCCAGCACCACCGGCGCCGTCGGCATCAACGGTTCGCTCAGCGGTTCGGGCGACATCGTGCAAGGGACCGGCGCCATCACGCTCACCCAGGCAGGAAACTCGACTTACGGCGGCGGCATTTCAGGCAACCAAAATGTGGTCATCGTCGGTGCAGGGAATAGAGCGTTCACAGGCGTCAGCGGCTATACCGGTGCAACGCAAATCAACGGCGGCACTTTGCTCGTCGATAGCCCCGGTTCGATCTCGTCCGCGGCTACCGTCAACACCGGGGGAACGCTCGGAGGCACTGGAACGGCGGGCACTATCACTGCGGTCGGCGGCACGGTTAACCCGGGCGACGCCGGTCCGGGCATCCTGTCGGCCACTTCCGCCAACTTCAGCGGCAGCGGCAATCTGACAGTGCAGATCGCTGGCGTTGGCACTGCGGGAACCAACTACGATCAACTCGCGCTCAGCGGCGCTTTGACACTCGGCGGCACGTCTACTCTGACTCTCGACCTCGCGGGGTTGGCCACGAGCGGAACGGCCACGAATGTCGTCACTTTTGGAAGCATCGTTGGCACATTCTCGCAAGTCGTGACCGTCAACAATCCGAATCTATTCGTTCCCGTCGTGCAATACGGCGCGAACGGAATCACGATCACTCTGACGGCGGCGGCATCGCAGTTTCGAGTCACGACGGTCCCGGACCCGGTAACTGCGGGAAACACGGTGAACGTGACCGTGACTGCGCTGGACCCGTACAACAACCTCGCCGCCGACTTTGCGGGCACGGTTCACATTACCAGCAGCGACCTCCAGGCGGTGCTTCCTGCAGACGCCACTCTCGCCAACGGCGTCGGCACGTTCATCGTTACGATGAAATCTGCAGGAATTCGAACGATCACCGCAACCGATTCCTTGACCAGTTCGATTACCGGAACCAGCGCCGGCTTCACGGTGCTTCCGGCCTCTCTCGATCACTTCGGCGTGACTAGCACGCCGGCGAGCGTTACGGCAGGCGTCGCGTTTAATTTCACGGTTACCGCACTCGATATCTACGGCAACACGGTTACCTCCTACGTGGGTGCGCCAGCGTTCACCAGCACCGATTCGAATGTGCAGACTAGCTTGCCCCCTGGCAGCGTCAACCTCGTGAGCGGGGCCGGCAGTTTTTCGGCCACGCTTGATCAGGTCGGTGCGCAAACGATTTCCGTGGCGGACGGCGCCACTACCGGCGTTAGCGCCAGTATCCAGGTGACTCCGGCGGCACTGGCTCGCTTCTCGATCTCCGCAACGCCTGCAGACGCGGTCGCCGGCTCGCCGATCTCATTCACAGTGACAGCTCAGGACGCGTTCGGGAACACGGTCACCGGTTGTGCCGGTCTCGTCCATTTCACCAGTTCCGATGTCAATGCATTCACGAGTCTGCCCGCGGACGTCGGTCTCACCAGCGGCGTCGGCAATTTCTCGGCGACACTCACGACTGCAGGCACGCAGACGATCTCGGCCAACGACGGGGCGATTGCCGGCCAAAGCGAGTCGATCACCATCACGCCAGCGACACTCAATCGGTTTGCAGTTAGTGGCGCGCCGGCCAGCGTGGTCGCGGGCACGGCGATTCCCCTCACCGTTACCGCGCTCGATTTTTACGGCAACACCGTCACCAGCTTCGCCGACTCGGTCACGCTCACGACTACCGATGCCGGTACGTTCACCAGCCTCCCCGCGAGCGCGACCCTCAGCGCAGGTGTCGGAACGTTCAGCGCTACTCTGGCAACGCCGGGCGACCAAACGATCTCGGCCAATTACGGAGCGTTCACGGGATCGACCCCAACCATCAACGTCGCACCGGCTGCGCTCGACCATTTCAGCGTGACGGGAACGCCAATCGCCGCCATCTCCGCCGGGACGATTTTTTCTTTCACGGTGACTGCCCAGGATGTCTTCGGCAACACGGTTCCCGGATTTGCGGGCACCATTCAGTTCAGCAGTACCGATACAAACGGGGCGAGCAGTTTGCCCGCCGACAGCGTGCTCACGGCGGGCGTCGGCAACTTCTCGGCGGCGCTCACGAAGGCGGGCAATCAAACCATCACCGTCAGTGCCGGCGGGATCCAGGGCATCAGCGCCGTCATCACGGTTACCCCGCTCGCTCTGCACCATTTTGCGGTAGCCGGTACGCCCGCTAGCACCGTTGCGGGGGATTCTTTCACTGCTACAGTGACGGCAAAAGACCTCTACGACAACACGCTAACGGGCTTCAACGGTGCCGTGACGCTTGGAACCACCGACACGAATGCGGGCGCCAGTGTTCCTATCAGCGGCACGTTGGTGAGCGGCGTGCTTGATTTCTCGGCTTCCCTGGCCGGGGCTGGCGGACAACGGATTTCCGCGATCGCTGGTTCGGTGACCGGAATCAGCAACATCATCATCGTGACGCCGGCGGCGCTGCATCATTTTGGCGTCACGGGAACGCCGCCGAGCGTGACCGCTGGAATTTCGTTCGCGTTCACGGTGACGGCGCTCGACACCTACGGCAACACGGTTTCCGGATTCGGCAGCGCGGTAACCTTCTCTAGCACGGATACGAATTCAGCAACCAATCTCCCGGCAGGTGGCACGCTCGTCAATGGCACGCTTGGGTTCACGGCCAGTCTCGCCGGCGCCGGAGGTCAACAGATCACCGCCAGTGCAGGTTCGATTACGGGGCTTAGCAATGTAATCACGGTGACGCCGAGCTCGCTACATCATTTCGCCCTCTCGGGAACACCGTCGAGCGTCACGGCAGGGACGGCTTTTTCGTTCGCCGTCGCCGCCGTGGACCAATACGGCAATACCGTCGTCGGTTACAACGGCGCCGTTTCGTTCACGACGACGGACACCAATTCCCAGAGCAGCGTGCCCGCTGCCACCACGCTCACCGCAGGCGTTGGCAACTTCAATGCAACGCTGGATCAAGCTGGAAGCCAGTTCATCAACGTCACGAATGGAACCATCACCGGCAGCAGTTCTGCCATCGCCGTCACTCCCGCGGGAGTCAGCTCCTTCGCCGTGACCGGAACCCCCGCCAATTCTGAAGCCGGATCGTCGTTCTCTTTCACGGTGACGGCCCGCGATGCGTTTGGCAACACGGCGACCGGATTTGCTGGTCTGGTTCATTTCACCAGCACCGACACCAACGCTGCGACCAGTCTGCCTGCCGACGTGTCACTCACGAACGGTGTCGGCTCGTTCAGTGCGACGCTGAGCGGCGCGGGTTCGCAAACCATCGCGGTGGCGAGCGGGGCATTCAGCGGCGTCAGCAGCCTGATTGCTGTTTCCGCGCTGGGGCTCGATCATTTCGGGGTCACTGGCACGCCAAGCACCATCGCCGCCGGGACGCCGTTCTCGTTCACGGTCACTGCGCTCGACGTGTTCGGCAATCGCGCCGTCGGATTTGCGGGAACCGTTCATTTCACCAGTACCGATGGCAATGCGACGCTCCCCGTTGACAGTACGTTGACGAATGGCATCGGCACCTTTAGCGCGACATTGACGACTGCTGGTAACCGATCCGTGTCGGTAACGAGTGCAAGCGTCTCCGCGAGCAGCGCCGGCATCCTGGTCACACCGACGTCGGCAACGCATTTTGTCGTCAGTGCCCCGACATCGGCGACGGCTGGCACGGCGTTCAGCTTTTCGGTGACAGCGCGCGACGCCTACGAAAATACCGCCACGGGCTACAGCGGAACGGTGCATTTTTCCAGCACCGATGGCAATGCTCAGACGAGTCTGCCGGCCAATCTTGGCTTGACCAATGGTCTCGGTTCCTTTACCGCCACGCTCGCCTCGGCTGGCGCACAAATCATTACCGCGACCGATACGATTCAATCGGCCATCACAGGCGCTAGCGGTTCGATCGCCGTCAGCCACGCAGCCGCCGACCGGTTCGCAGTGAGTGCACCGGCGAACGCCGACGCGGGGACTTCGTTCTCGTTCACAGTGACGGCATTCGATCCGTTCGGCAATATCGACTCGAGCTTCGCCCACGCAGTTCATTTCACCAGCAGCGACACCAACGCCCAGACCCAGCTGCCCAGCGACACGACGCTGACGAACGGCATGCGTACGTTTACTGCAACGCTTGACATGGCTGGGCCCCAAACAATCAGGGCTACCGACGCCGTCAGCGGCGCTACGACGGGTGTCAGCGGCTCGATCGTCGTCCGGGCTGCGGCGCCGGCGCGGTTCATCGTCGGCGCGCCTGCTTCCGCGGTCGCAGGCTCAGCAGTAGCGCTGACCCTCACGGCCGTTGATGCCTTTGGCAACACTGCGACTAGTTATGCCGGGACGGTGGCTTTCTCCAGTTCGGATTCTCGGGCCACTCTACCCGCCAATGCAACGCTCAGCGCGGGGCAGGGAACGTTTTCCGGCGTCCTTGTATCGGCGGGAAGCCAGACTATCGCCGCCACCGACACGAACAACGGCACGCTAGCAGGAACAAGCGGCCAAATCTCGGTGAGCGCCGCGGCCGCGACGCGATTTGCCATCACCGGCCTGCCTGCCTCAACTCCAGCTGGAGCGAGCATCAGTTTTACGATCAAAGCCTACGACCTGTTCGACAACGTGGCGACGGGTTACGGCGGCACCGTCCACTTCACCAGTTCCGACTCGGCTGCAAGCCTTCCTGCGGATACCCAACTCGTCAACGGTGTCGCCACGCTGAGCGCCATCTTCCGCAAAGCTGGCAGTCAGACGATCAGCGCCACAGATAACGCCATCGTCGGCGTCAGCGACGCCAGCCTCGTGCAACCGTTGTCGGCGACGAGTTTCACGCTCAGCGCTCCAACAACGACGATTGCGGGCAGTTCCTTCATCTTCAACGTGACCGCTCGTGACACATTCGGAAACGTTGCAACAGGATATTCCAGCTCTGTCACTTTTACCAGTGCCGACGCTCAGGCAGTTTTGCCGAGCCCGGTATCGTTGACGAACGGCGTCGGGACGTTTATCGCCACATTGAAGTCAGCCGGAAGCCAGGCCATATCAGCGATGGACGGCGCCGTCACCGGCAGCAGCAATGCGATTGCCGTCAGTCCAGATGCCGCCAAGTCGTTTGCGGTCAGCGCTCCCGCGACGACGACGAGCGGGACCGCGTTCAACATGCTGATTACGGCCCTCGATTTGTACGGCAACACTGCCGCGGGATACGCTGGAACTGTCCATTTCACCAGCGGTGACAACTTGGCCACACTGCCAACGGACGTTACGCTCGTGAACGGAGTCCGCACCGTTTCCGTCACCTTGCAACGAAGCGGCAGCCAAACGATCATCGCCACGGACACGACCAACGGCACGATCACCGGGAGTACTTCCGTCACTGTCGCCAATGCAGGCGCCGTGCTCTCGGGCTTCGTGGTGAGTGCTCCTTCGTCCGTGAATGCGGGCACGGCGCTCAGCTTCACCGTGACGGCTCGGGATCAATTCGGCGATACTTTCGTCGGTTATACCGGTTCCGTCACGCTCACAAGCAGCGACAGTCAGGTTTCTTTCCCGATTGGCATAATCACGCTCACGAACGGGGTCGGGACCTTCGCCGCCACACTCCGCACCGCGGGCGGCCAAACCGTCAGCGCGGCCGACACCGCAACCCCGTCGCTCACCGGGACGAGCGGAAGCATTGCAGTTCAACCGTTGACCGCAACGCATGTTGTTGTCAACGGACCGAGCACCGCCACTGCGGGCGTATCATTCTCGTTTACGGTCACCGCGCTGGATGTCTATGGCAACACGGCGACCGGCTATACGGGCGCGGTCGTGTTTAGCAGCACCGATGGTCAAGCCGTTTTGCCAGTCGCCAGCGCGTTGACCAACGGCGTCGGCACGCTCACAGGTGCCTTCAAGACGAAGGGCAATCAGACGATTACCGCGACCGATGCAAACGCGTCCGCCATTACGGGTTCGAGCAGCGCGACGAACGTCAGCCCCGCCAGTGCCACTCAAATCACACTCAACGCTCCGACTGGCGCCACCGTCGGCCAGGCGCTCAACGTGACAGCGACCGCGCTCGACCCGTTTGGCAACATTGCCGTCGGCTATCTCGGCTCGGCTCACTTTACGAGTTCGGACGGCCTGGCAACTCTTCCCGCAGATTATCAATTCATCGCTGGTGACGCCGGCGTACACACGTTTGTGGGCGGAGTTGTGCTGCGATCAGCCGGAAGCCGAAGCATCACGGTGAGCGACGGGGTTCGCAGCGGTCAACAGACTGTCGCAGTTGCCGCGGCCGACACGAGCATCGGTGTCACTGCGGCGCTCGGCGTCGTTACCACCGGCGCGACGACGTTGAACGCCAGCGTGGCTGGCCTCGCGGGAGACGGAATCCCCACCTCCGGAAACGTGACGTTTAGCATCAATAATGGCAGTACCGTCACCGTCGTCGTGGGTTCCGTCGGCGCCAATGGCAGCGCCAGTGTGTCCGCGAATCTTGGCGTCGGATCGTACACCATCTCTGCGTCGTTCGGCGGCAACGCCAATTTCAACCCGAGCACCTCCAGTTCCGTGGCCTATGTCGTGCCCCAGCGCGGGACGACGATGTCCGTGACTGCGGTCACGAATGTTTCCGCTACGACCTTCACTGCCAATGTCGCGCCAATGACAGGAGGATTCGGCACTCCGACGGGATCCGTCGTCTTCTATGTCGATGGCACGGCCATCGCATCAGGCGTGCAACTCGATTCAACCGGCCGCGCCGTTTCCGCACCGATCACGCTTCTTAACGGCAGCCAGCACAACGTCATGGCTGTATACAGCGGCAGCACCAGCTACAATGGCAGTAACGCCGCTTCGGTCTTTACGATCGCCAGCGGCGGCCGACTTTCAGGTGGGACCGGTTCCACGGTGCCTGTCGCTTCGGCATTGCCCGTCGTTGTAATGCCGCACGGTGTTAACTGGTCGATGCCGTATTCGCAGAGCAGCTTGCTCATTCCGTTCTTCGCGGCGGATCCAAACGGCGGTTCGGTTGCGATAAGCTTCAGCATCGCCTCCCAAAGCTTCACGGGCGCTACTCCGAATCTGAATGTCAGTCTGGATACGTCGAACGGCAATTTGGTGATTCAGGATAACTCGACCTCGATACCGTTCTCCGGGCAATTGAACATCGTTCTCGCCGCCCAGAACATCTATGGCACGACAAACACAAACATCACGCTCACCTTCACCGCGCCCGTCAACTACTCGCCGACGATCAATAATTCCACCGCTGGTTCGGGTGTTTTTGCCAGTCAGATCATGGCACAGGATTCCGTTCTCAATGTCAATTTCACGGTCAACGACGCGGAGGATGGGCCGAACAACTTGATCGTCTCGGCAACATCCAGCAATCAAACTCTAATTCCCGATAGCAACATCGTCTCCGGCCCGACGGGAAGTTCGAAACGGACGTTGATCATAAAGCCGGCTGCCGGTTCCTACGGGACGGCGGTAATTACCGTCAGTGTCAGGGACGGCATGGGAGTGACGACTAGCACGACGTTCAATCTGCTGGTGACCACGGATGTCTCGTTGCCCGCCTCGGATAATTTCAATCGCACGTCCTCGCCATTCCTTGGTCCGCAGTGGACGGCGACCCTCGGCGGATTCGCGACCAACGGGACGAACTCGATCGGTGTCGCCAACACAGGCCTCAACATTGCTGCGCTCAACGGCGTGTCGGCGGCGAACGTCTCTGTCCAGGCGAATGTGAGCCTGAGTTCGCTGAGCGGCGTTCAGATTTCCGGACTCGTTGCGCGCTATCAGGGCGTAGGCGACTCGAACATGTACCTCGGAGCGATCTACGCCGACGGATCGGGTACATTGGCAGCCACGATCTTCCGCAACTACAACGGGGTTTGGACTCTGCTCGCCACACAAAGCCTTGGCGCCGTGACCATGTCCGCACAGACCCTGCGCTTCGAGGTATTCAATGATTCGCTGAAATTGTTCGTCAACAATAGCCTGAAAGTCTGGACCAACGACTCCGCAATATCGGGCGCGGGCGCCAGCATGATCGGATTGCGAGCCTACACAGCGGGTCCGACAGGCGCGAGCTATGCGTCCTTTTCCGCAAACGCCATCGCACCGCTTCCGACCAACCTATCGTCATCCTTCTCCGATCCATTCGCGGCCACGGCTGACAGTCAACTCGGCCGCAACTGGACCGAGCACGTCGGCAACTTCACTGTCGCGGGCAATACCCTCGTAAGCAATGACGCGCTGAACCTGGCAACGCTCAACGGCGTGTCGCAGAGCAATGTCGTTGTAGGCGATAGCGTATCCGCGCTTACTGCCGGGCAATACGCAGGTCTGGTCGCTCGCTACTCCGGTCTCGGTGACGCGAACATGTACTGGGCCGGCCTTGGCAAGAATGCCGACGGCACGGGCACGGCATATCTGTTCCGCAACTTCAACGGCATCTGGACCCTGCTCAATAGCAAGAACATCGGCCAAATCTCGGGAACTCAGACCCTGCGATTCGAGGTCATCAACAGCTATTTGAGTTTCTTCATCAACAACCAGTTGGCTACATTCGCTAATGACTCCGTACTGACGACCGGCACTGTTGGCGTGCGTTCGACGAGAGGCGTGGTCTGGACAGGCTCGCCGGCCTTTTCTGCTGTGACAATGAATAGTCCAGTCTCGCTGACGCCGACGTCACTCAACGAATCATTCACCAGTTCCGCAAACTTCGGCCTCGATTGGCGACAAAATCTGGGCAACTTCGTGCTCGACACGGTCAATCAAACTTTGACCAGCTCGACCGGGCTGGATGTCGCCACGCTCAACGGCTTGTCGGCGGCCGACGTCGTGGTCTCTGATAGCGTGAAGGTTTCCGCGGGACAGTATGCGGGGCTCGTCGCTCGCTACTCGGGTCCGGGCGACGCCAATATGTATTGGGCTGGCATCGGCAATTCCGGCAGGGCCTACACCGCCTATCTCTATCGCAATGTCGGCGGAGTCTGGACCCAGCTGGCGAGCAAGAGTCTCAGCAATTCAGCCTACAACATCACTGGATCAACGCAGGCTTTGCGTTTCGAGGTTGTCGGTAGTTTCTTGTCGCTATTCGTCAATGGAACGCTCGCCGTCACGGGCAATGATTCCACCTTGAAGACGGGTTCGGTCGGCGTGCGTTCGACGCAGGGCGCCGTGTGGACCGGTTCGCCGGCCTTCAGTGCGGGCGCGATGACGGCCCCGGTGTCGTTGGCGGGATCAGGTTTCTCCGATGCGTTCAGCAATACCACCGATTTTAGCGCCACCTGGCGTCAGAACGCCGGAACCTTCGTGCTCAACGCAGGTGTTCTCACCAGCACCACGGGTCTGGACCTTTCCACGATCTATGGCGTGTCTGAAGCCGATGTCGTGGTGACTCACACCGTGACGACGCTCGCCGCAGGCCAATACGCTGGCCTGGTCGCTCGTTACTCCGGTCCGGGCGACACGAACATGTACTGGGCCGGGTTGACCAGGAACGCCGACGGGACGGGCTCGGCCATGCTCTATCGAAATGTTGGCGGTGTCTGGACGCTATTGAACATCAGAAACATTGGCCAAATTTCCGGATCACAGATCCTGCGTTTTGAGGTCATTAACGACAGCCTCAAGTTCTTCATTAACGGTGTCTGGGCCGTTTCGGCGAACGATTCCGCGTTGAAGACTGGCTCGGTCGGTCTGCGCTCGACGCAGGGTGTCGTGTGGAGCGGCACGTCTGCCTTCAACGCGAGAGTACACGATCCTTTGACGACGCCGACGGTCTCGTCCACCACACCCTTTACCGACACCTTCTCGACCGGCGCGACCAACGGAAATCAACTGAGCCTGAACTGGCGCGAGAACGTCGGCAATTTCACGCTCGACACCACGGCCGGCACTCAGACATTGACGACCAACACGGCATTGGCCATGGCAACGCTTAACGGCGTATCACAGGCCGATGTCGTCGTGACAGGTTCCGCGAAGACGTTGCCGCTCGGCCAGTGGGCCGGCCTGGTGGCGCGGTACTCCGGTCTGGGCGACACGAACATGTACTGGGCCGGCCTGACCCGAAACATCGATGGCACGGGCACCGCCGTGATCTATCGGAGCCTGGGCGGCACATGGACGCTGCTGAGCAGTAGGAACATTGGCGCCCTCACGGGAATGCAGAACTTGCGTTTCGAGGTCGTCAACGACAGCCTCAAATTCCTCGTCAACGGCGTCTGGGCCGGCTCCGCATTCGACTCCGCATTGACGGCAGGTTCTGTCGGCGTCCGTTCCACGCAAGGCACGGTCTGGTCCGGAACGCCCAACGCATTCACCGCAAGCGTTCGGACGCCCCTGACGGCACCTGCGACGCCGTTGTCGTTCAGCGACAATTTCTCGACTGGCTACAATGCGACAACGAACTCCCAGGACGCGCAAGGCAACGAACTCGGCCTGGCCTGGAAAGAACAAATTGGCGCCTACGAGGTAGGTTCGAGCGGAGCGACGGGTCTTGCCAGCTTGAATTTGGCCACGGTGAATGTCTCGCAAAACGATGCCAGGTTGAGTGCGAATGTGAACGTGCCGGTGAATCAGTACTTCGGCCTGGTCGCCCGTTACTCCGGTTCGGGCGATACCAACATGTACTGGGGCGCCGTCGGAAACATCAACGGCCAGTATACCACACTCATCTACAAGAACGTTAACGGTGTCTGGTCGTTCTTGGGATCCAAGACTTTGGGTTCATTTAGCGGTCTGATCGAGTTCGAGGTAATCGGCTCCACCCTCACCCTGAAAACCGACAGCGTCACGGCGATCACCCTCTCCGACACGTCGCTAAGCTCAGGAAAGTCTGGCATCCGCAGCACCGCCGGTGCCCAGGCAGCCAACTTCACTGCGAGCTGATGCAATCAAGGTCTCCCGTCGCAAATGCCAGCGTCGCATATTCCGAAAAAAAAAGAAAGCCGCAAACCCTTACGTTTGCGGCTTTTATCTAACCTACCCCGCCTGGATTCGAACCAGGACAAAGAGAGCCAAAAGATCAAGTACACCGTTTTTGAAACTTCGGTTGATGCCACGAAAACCGAGTATTTTTCAAGGAAAACACGCGGTTTTCTGCACTCAGTCTATCGACGTGGGTTGTGCGTGGCACTGCACAAAAGCGTCTCAAAAGGCGTTATTCTGGGGATTTTTCTCCGAAATGATTTCCAGGGTTTTTCGAGTTTTAGGCAAAGAGAACGGACAGTTCTAGATCACCCTCTCTGCTCCACTGTCCGCACGACAAAGCCGCACCGTTGGCAACTGCGGTAGCGCCTCACCGCGCCATTTACCTCATCGCATATCGCAGTCGGGTGAAATGATACCGATCGAAAAAAGAGAGCCAGTTTCGATCGTGAGGACGGGGCCACTCGG
>CAZAFH010000072.1:0-40874 GCA_964484265.1 uncultured Singulisphaera sp. | reverse complement strand
TTATGCCAACGTTCGATCCCAGGGGTTCGGAGTACCTCACCCCTGGGCTTGCATGTATTCAATCTATTTCTTTTGGCTGCTTGATTCCAAGTACGCATAATCGACGAAGCCGATCATCATTTCTTCCCAGGTCTGTTCGCCCCAGAATACGTAGGCCTTCGGATTGGGGTTATTTGGATTCTTCGTCGAGTTGTCGAATTTTGCCGTGCACTCGATGCGCGTGCCCGCGGGCAGGCGAAGCGGTTTTTCGAGGATGTAGTTCGACTGCCAGCCGAAATCGTAGTTGGGTACGTTGAGCAAAACCTCGCGGCGTTTGTCGGGGTAGATCGCTTCGAAGGCAAAACTTTTGCCTCGCAGGTGCATGTGCGGGAAGAGGCTGAAGAGCATGGCGTCCTTCGTGAACGTGGTCGCGCTGACGACCTTGTGGCTGTCGGCGCCAGGCGGGATCATGAAGAGTTGCTGGGTGATGGCGCGGGTGCGGATTTCGTTTTCGGGCGGCTTCTTGGCGAAGATCAGGCCGATGGACGACTGATCGGTCTGCTGCGTGCCCGAGGGAGTGTAATGCATCTGCAAGACGATGGACGAGCCTTTGGGCAGTTTCTTCGCGCCGCCGAGAGGCAGGATCGTGCCGAGATCGCCCGGCGCATAGGCGACGAGCATCCCGCTGCCGATGCCGTCGGTGCGATCGCGTAGGCGTTTCCCGCCCTGGACGATGTAGGCGATGATGTGATGCACGACTTCGTGGTTGCCCGGCCTGGCCTCGGCTGCTTGCACCCAGCGATCCTCGGCAAAATTCGTCGGGATGAGCACGTGCTTGTAGGGAATCGAGCTTCGTGTCGCTTTGGCGGGCACGGTGATCGGCTGGGGCATCGTCAAGACGATATCCGGGGTGCCGATGGTCCAGCCCTGAGTGTATTTACGGGGTTCGGGCAGATCCTTGGTGTCGCCCTCGGGACAGCCGGCGTCGATCCAGGCGAGAAACGCGGCGCGATCGGAATCCGAAAGTCGGCGGTCGTTCTTGAATTTGCCGTGCTTCGGGTCCGCATGCCAGGGCGGCATCCGCTGCTCGTCGATCACCTCGCGAATCATCAGCGACCACGACGAGACGTCGTCATACGTCACCAGCGGCATCGGCCCGATCTGCCCGGCGCGATGGCATTCCTGGCAGCGATTTTGCACGATGCGCGAGATTTCCTTGGTAAACGTCACGTCGGATTTCTTCTTCGCCGACGGCACGCGCGTGATGAAGCAGCCCTGCACCGGCGCCGACGCCGTCGTCACGGTTTTGCCAGCGAGCATTTCGTCGAGAGCGACGGCGAGATCGCGCCGTGTCGGCGCGGGCTTTGTGTAGCCGATGCCATACTGGTCGTCGATTCGGCCTTCGTATCGGATAGTGTGTTTGTCGTCGAGTAGATAAACGGTCGGATGGCGTTCGGCACGGAAGCGGTTGGCGACGGCGTGCTTGTCGTCGCGCAGCACGGGAAACGGCACCTTGAATTTGCGTGCATGTTTAACGACGCTGTCGAGCGAATCGTGCTCGTTGGAATTGATGGCGATGAACTGCACGCCCTTGTCGCGGTATTGAGCGTCTAACTCGATCAGGCGAGGAACGTAAGCGTTGTTGATCGGGCATTGCGTGCCGATAAATGCAATCACAATCGCCTTGTTCTTGCAGGCCGCGAGCGACCAATTGTTGCCGTCGATATCGCGGAGCGTGAAATCGGCGATGGCTCGTGCTGGCGTCTGCGCGTCGACGTACGGGGCGAGCGCCAGTGTGGATATGAGAGAAACCAGGAACAACGATCGCATCGAAACATCCTCGAAATCAATGGACATTTGCAGACATGCGTATTATACCGGAAGTGGATGAAGCGAGTTTCAACGCACAAAACGAGTTCAGATTTCCGCCAATTTTCACGGAGCCTCCACATGATTCAATCCAACCTCTCCCGCCGTAGTTTTCTCGCCACCTCGTCAATGGGTCTTGCAGCGCCGTTTATTCTTGACGGCAATATCCTGGCGCAGGAGCGCCGAGGGCAGGGACCGAACAATCGTATCAACCTAGGCTTCATCGGCATCGGCATGATGGGACGCGGCCATTTGGGCAGTTTCCTGGGCAACCGGCAAACACAGGTCGTCGCTGTTTGCGACGTGCATCGCATCCGCCGTGAAGATGCCGTGCAGCGCGTGCATCGCGCTTATGCCGCCGAACGCAAGGCCGGCACGTATCGCGGTTGCACGGCCTACGTCGATTTTCGCGAAATGCTCCAACGCCGCGACATCGACGCCGTCGTCATCGGCACGCCGGATCATTGGCATGCGATCCCGGCGATCCTCGCGGCTCGTGCTCGCAAGGATATCTATTGCGAGAAACCGCTCTCGCTGACGATTGCTGAATCGCGCGCGATGGTGACGGCAGCACGCGACAACAACGTCGTCTTCCAGACCGGCAGCCAGCAACGCACTGAGTTCGGCGGCAAGTTCCGACAGGCGGTGGAATATGTTCGCAGTGGGCGGATTGGCCGCGTGAGAACCATTCGCATCGGCGTCGGGGCGCCAGCTCGGCCGTGCGACCTGCCCAATGAAGCGACACCTGATGGCGTGGACTGGAATCTTTGGAATGGTCCTTCGCCGGCGCGAGCGTTTAACCAGGTTCTGTGCCCGCTGAATATTCACTCGCATTTTCCCGCCTGGCGCAGCTACCGCGAATACGCCGGCGGCGGGTTGGCCGACATGGGCGCGCATCACTTCGACATCGCGCAGTGGGCCCTCGACATGGACGCCAGTGGTCCGACCGAAATCCATCCGCCCGAACGCGGCGACACGGGGCTGCGCTTCGTCTACGCCAACGGCGTTGAAATGTTCCACGGCGGTCCGAGCGGCTGCACGTTTGAAGGAGCCGACGGCACGATCTATGTTGATCGCGGCGTCATTCGCTCGACGCCCGCGGCGATCCTCGCCACGCCGTTGGGCGATCGCGATTTCCGCCTGCCCGCGATTGGCAACAGCCATCGGCAGAATTGGCTCGACTGCATCCGCAATCGCCGACGCCCCGTGGCCGACGTCGAAATCGGCGCTCGCACGGCCCAGATCTGCCAACTCGGCAACATCGGCTATCAGCTACGGCGGCGGTTGACGTGGGATCCAGCACGCGAGGAGTTCCGCAACGACGCCGAGGCCAACCGCCTACGCAGCCGCGAAAACCGTGCCCCGTGGGCGACGATCTGACGCACCGTGTGCCCGCTCGCCTCCAGCGAACGCCGCGCCCGCGCTCGCGGAAGGCGAGCGGCTTACCAATATTCGGTTAATCCATGCTGCTGAGATCGACGGGCTGGTTGTCGGCGCGTTGACAGAGATTGCGAAAAGCGACCGGGTCCACGCCGAAACGAATCGAGCGCACGGTTCCATCGGCAATTAGGGCGTTCATCGCACCCGGATGGGAGCCGCCGAACTGCCAAACCCACGGCGCCGGCGAGGCAGCGGACGCGACGGGGTCTTGAAGGTCGGCGGCCGGTCCGATCCAGCTTCCACCCGACGGGATGGCGATGCGGACCGCGTCGGAGTCGTACTGTGGCCGACAATAGGGTTCGTTATCGCCCCAGTCGTTCGTGCTGCCGGGCTTGTCGATGTACATCATGTTGATGCGGCGTTCGCCCAGGAGAAGCGTGTTGGACGTGCCGTCGAGGATCGATTGGATGGTGAGCTTGCCCGTGCCCGTCCGCACGATCACGCCGTCCGATCCGCTTCCGGAAACCGTGCCGGCGTTCCCGGCATAGTCGCAAACGGCCTGCCCGTGATAAACGCGAAGCGAGCGGCGGATTGGGCAATAATACGCAGGCACGATTTGCGTATCGATCAGCGTGAGAGAATACGGAGCGGTCGGTCCGACGGATTCATACAACGGCACTTGATCGATGAACGGCAGGATCTTGTAAGCCCAGCTGAAATCGGCGACCAAAGTCGCTGGATTTCCCGAGCCATTGCCACCGCCGGGTGGAAATTGCTTGTTGGCGTCGTGGTAGGAATGAAGCGCAACACCCAGCTGCTTCAGATTGTTACTGCACTGTATGCTCGCGGCGGCGGTTCGCACCTTCTGCACGGCCGGAACTAACAGGCTGACCAGAATTGCAATGATCGCAATAACGACCAGCAACTCGATCAGCGTGAATCCGCTTCGCGATTTCTTCATGACGACACCTCTACCTGAAAAAAAATAATGAGAAATTAGAATCCATCACGGCGTCCTGGTGACCGTGAGATGAATGTCGTTGCTGCCGGTCTTGACATCGGCTTCAAGCTTCGTTCTTTCCATCACGCTATATTCGGCTGGCAGTAGCTCGCGCAGAGCACCTTGCTCGCGTGCCATTTCGCCCGCCGGCCCTTCGGGGATGCTGCCATTCGGCATCACCAATTTGGACACCGTGACCTTATACTTGCCTGGAGGAATTCCCTTGCCCGTGTTGCCATAAAGTCGATAGCTGCCATCTTTCGAGGTTGGCGATTGAAACGGCCCGGCTTTGGGAGTTCCCGTTCCAAGATACACAACCAGAGCTTGCTCAAGCGGCTTGCTTTCGAACAGCACCGTGCCCGAGACGTTGCCCAGCGGCGGCTCGGAGAAGAAGGAATAGTACGCCACCACCATGCCGACGACGGCGAGTAACGCAGCGCTGGAGAGCAATAAGATCATCCGCCTGGAACCTGAGCCATCGTCGTCATCATCGTTTTTTCGTTTGTTCGGCGTCGGTTTCGGTGCTTCGATCTTCGGTTGTTCGCGAGGTGGCGGCGAGGGCTTGGACGCTGGTGATTCGACAGCTGGGGCTGGCTTCTTTTTCTCTGGCAGAGGCTTTGTGCCGACGGCGAGAGACGGCTGGCTCGCCGGCGCCTTCGCCAATTTCGTCTTCGAGGGGGCGGCCGACGCCGGAGCTGTTGCGGACTGGGCGTTCACGGTGATCGACGTTTGCGGCTTTTTCGCCGTTGTCTTCGTGGCAGTCTGCGGCGAGTTGCCGACGACCTTCACCTTCTGCGCGCAGTGCGGGCATTTGACTGACTTGCCCACGAGCTTGTCAGCCACTCGAAATTTCTTCTCGCAACCTGTGCAACTCGTGACGATGGGCATAAAGGGCACCATTGGAAATGAGTAAATTCTAATGAAAACGAGGCCTTTTGTAAAGGACTAACCTGACGAAAGATTCATGTTTGCATATCCTTTCGGAAAAAAGGGCCGGAATTTTTAGCGAAGTCGAATACACTCAATTCTGCCGAGCTCGAACACCATTTCACATATCGGAGCGTGAACATGCGACAAATAGCCGTGGCGCTGGCATGTGTTTTTGTTTTCGTCAGTCCATCGATCTGCCTTGCGCAGGCCAAGAAAAAGAACGTGCTCCTCATCATTTCCGATGATCTCAATAACCGTCTGGGCTGTTATGGCGATCCGCTCGCGAAGTCGCCGAACATCGATCGCCTTGCCAAGCGAGGCATGATGTTCAATCGCGCCTACTGCCAATTTCCGCTCTGTAATCCCAGCCGAGCGTCGTTCATGACCGGTCGGCGACCAGACGGAACGCGAGTATACAACAACGCGACCCATTTTCGACAGAATCTGCCCAACGCGTTCACTCTGTCGCAACTCTTCCGGCGCGCGGGTTATTACGCCGTGCGCATCGGCAAGATTTACCACTACGGCGTGCCGGCGCAGATCGGCACGAACGGCCTCGACGACGACAAATCGTGGGACAAGGTCATCAACCCCGCCGGCGTGGACCGTACCAAGGAGGAACCGCTGCTCAAAAATTACACGCCGAAGAAAGGCGGCAGCATCGGCGCCGCGCTCGCCTGGCATGCCTCCGACGCCAACGACGACGCCCACACCGACGGCATCGGCGCCACGGAGGCGATCAAGGTGCTCAAGCAAAAGCGCGATCAGCCGTTCTTCCTCGCCGTTGGATTCTATCGGCCGCACGTGCCGTGGATCGCACCGAAGAAGTACTTCGATCCGTTCGCACTCGACCGCATCAAGATGCCTGTAGAACCGAAGAATCTTCGCGCCCAGGTTCCGCCCGCAGCTATCGCTGTCAACCCGGCGAATTATGGGCTGAACGATCTCGAATGCCGAAATTCGATCCGTGCCTACTATGCTTCGGTCACGTTCATGGACGCCCAGGTCGGACGGTTGCTTGCCGCACTCGATGAGAATAATCTTTGGGACGACACGATCGTCATTTTCATCAGCGATCACGGTTGGCTGTTGGGCGAGCACGGCTGCTGGCAGAAGATGCACCTGTTCGAGGAATCCGCCCGCGTGCCGATGATCATCGCGGCTCCGAATAGTAAATCGCCGGGAAAAGCGTGTGATCGCGTCGTCGAAATGATCGATATCTATCCAACCGTCGCCGACCTGGCGGGCGTGAAACTCGCACATCCCGTGGATGGCATGAGCCTGGCCAAGCACCTCGACGACCCGACGCTGCCATTCAAGAAAGGCGCCTACACACAAGTGACGCGCGGCGGCGGAAAGGACAAGAGTTTCATGGGCTACTCCGTCCGCACCGAACGCTATCGCTACAACGAATGGGATGATGGCAAGAAAGGCATCGAACTCTACGATCACCAGAATGATCCGCGCGAGCACAAGAACCTTGCCAAGGATCCGAACCTTGCCAAGGTCATCTCCGAATTGCGAACTCTGCTGCACGAACCCAGGCAACAAAAATCCGCATTGCTCGACGCCGAGCCTCGAGATCGCCCCGCAGTGGTCTTGAGCGCCGAAGAGTCGCCGCGATGATGATGCTGCAAGTCGTGTTCACGGTGCTGGCGAGCGCGATGCTGGCGGGCTGGCTGACTGTCGCCTGTCGTCGGCCTGTCAAGATCGCGCTGCCGACTATCGTCGCGGAGTTGCACTACGGGCGTGTTCTGCGGGTGATGGCGCTCTGCTTCGCGATGACCCCGCCGACGCTCTTGCTCAGTCTCATTTGGCGGTTGAGTTGGCGAGACGAGTGGACGCTGGCCATCGCCGGCGCGTCGTTCCTCGTGCTCGGTCTCGTGCCAGGGTGCCTGCTCATCGAGGCGGCGAGGTCGCGCGTGATTTTGACCGACGCCGGCATTACTCGCATCTCGGCTTGGCGAACCAATCTTACGCTGGCCTGGGGCGAGATTGAGCGTGTGCGCTATTCGGCGCTCAACCGCTGGTACCTCGTCAGTGCGGGGAATCGAAACATTCGGGTCTCGCGAATGCTCGTGGGCGTCGCCGCCTTCATCGACCTGGCGAAGGCGAAAATTCCTTTCGAACGCCAGGGCGATCTGGTGTAGCGGAGTCTTAGATCTGGCGAGCCTGCCCGCGTCAGCGGTAGGTTGAATTTGCGTTTGCCTGTTTAACGGCCGCTTACGCGGCAAGGCTCGCCGTGTTTCGATTGGTGTGCTTTACAGTCCCTTCTTGCCGTCGGGCAGTTTCGACGGAACAGCCAAGGGCTCCGAGGGCATCGTCGGTTGTGCGTCTCCACCCATGCGAATCCAGGGCGAACGGCTCGTGCAATAGTCGTCATGGGCACAATCGCAGATGCCGTGGGAGTGCGAGCGAGGCGATCGGCTGCCAATGCCGCAACCCGTGCCGCAACCGCTGGTGCCGCAGCTACCGCCGTCGCAATCGCTGCCGCATCCACGCGTGCTGCTGCACCCCGTAAGAACGCTTGAGACGAGCAGGATGGAGAAAACAGAGAACAGGAGACGCATGGGATGTTCCTTTCCTGATAGATAAATGCAAGGAAACGTGAACGAACGTTTCAATCCATGAAACGGTACATTCGGTTATTTCGAGCACAACCGCGAAACACGTTGAATTCGTAGTTTTCATCGTCGCCCGCAGACTGCTTGCTTGAGGAATTTTTCCCCGAAAACACAGGATCGCCAATCTCGGCAATTTCGATGAAGTTGATAAACTCCACAGAAGTGGAATTCTGTTTGCAAAACGGGGCGATTTGATTCGGAAGAGGCTTTACCATGGATGCCGTATTGCTCGCCGCAGGCCTCGGAACGCGATTGAGACCGCACACGGAAACGACGCCCAAACCGTTGCTCGACGTTCAAGGTCGCCCCATCCTCGACTGGACTCTCGGAGCGCTGCCTGCGTCCGTCGATCGGCTTGTCGTGGTGGTCCACTACCTTGCCGACCAGGTGGAAGCTTATCTCCGACGACAGACATTTTTCAAGGACTGGGTCGTCGTTCCCCAGGGCACGCCGAGAGGCACGGGCGACGCCCTGCGCAAATGCCAGACGCATATTCAGTCGGATCGATTCCTCGTGCTCAACGGCGACGACCTCTTCGGCGCTGCGGATTTGGCCAAATTGGCGAGTTGCCCCGGCGGCGGCGTCATCGTACAAGAGGTACAAGAACCCAAGAAATTCGGCATCGCCTTTTTAAATGCCGACGGCACGCTCGAGAAACTCGTCGAAAAGCCGGATCTACCGCCGCCGCAGCTTGCGAACACGGGAGCCTATGCGTTTCCGCGTTCTGTCTTTCGGTTCGAGATCGGCCAGTCGCCGCGCGGAGAATACGAGATCACTGACTACGTCAGTCAACTCGCCGCCGTCGAGCCTTTTCAGGTGGTTCGTTCGACGTTCTGGTTTCCGATAGGCATGGAAGAAGCCTGGAACGAAGCCAAACGGCTGGATCTTTCAAATGTCCTCGCGGGACGCAAATAGCGTGCATCGCGAATGATACGCATTCGCGCTCGCCGAAGGCGAGCGGCTAAACATCACCATGAGGATAAGATGCTTCACATCGCATTCGTCATCGCGTTCGCCATCGGCGGCGCGAACTCACCGAAAATGACCACGCTCGCCGGCACAGGAACGCGCGGCTTCACGGGCGACAAGGAACATGCGAGCAAGGCCACGCTCAGCGAACCGTTTCATGTCGAAGCCGACGGCAAAGGCAACCTCTATATCGCCGAGTCGATGAATCATTGCATCCGCAAAGTCGATTTGAAAACAGGTGAAATCACCACGGTCGCGGGCAACGGCAAAAAAGGCTACACCGGCGATGGAGGCAAAGCAACCGACGCCACCTTCAACGAACCCTACGCCGTCGTTGTTGACAAGGCCGACAATCTCTTCATCGTCGATCGACTCAACGCTGTCATTCGCAAAGTCGATGGCAAGACCGGCATCATCACTACGCTTGCTGGCACGGGCAAAAAAAGCTACTCCGGCGACGGCGGTCCCGCCTCCAAAGCCACCATGGTCGAACCGAACGATTGCATCCTCGACGGCAAAAGCGGCCTGCTCATCGCCGACGTCGGCGACTGGCGCATTCGCCGCGTCGATCTCTCGACGGGCATGATTTCGACCTTCGCAGGTACTGGCAAGGTCAAAATGAAGCTTCGCGGCGTCCTCGCTCGACCCGACGACGGCGGCCCTGCCGACAAGGCCCGCGTCGTCGGCGCCCGTGCCGTCTGCGTCGATGGCAAGGGCAACACCTACATCTGCGAACGCGAAGGCAGCGCGATCCGCAAGGTCGATGCCAAAGGCATCATCACCACCATCTCCGGCACCGGTGAATGGGCTTACAAAGGCGACGGCGGCGACGCCAAGGCTGCCGTCTTCGCCGGCCCCAAAGGCATCCGTTGCGACGCCGCGGGGAATATCTATGTCGTTGACTGTGAGAATCATTGCATTCGCAAGATCGACGTTCAGACGATGAAAATAGCGACTATCGCGGGAGGCCAAAAAGGCAAAGGCGGCGACGGCGGCCCCGCAACCAAGGCCGGCATGGATCGCCCGCACGGTTGCTGTGTCGATGCCGACGGCGTCCTCTACATCGCCGACAGCAACAACCACCGCGTCCGCATGGTGCGGCTACGTTGAATTCACCGAGACGAGGCCGACGATAATGCAATGGCACGATCTGCTAGGCGCGGTGCTGATCGATTTTTTCCAAGGCTCAGCCTTCAGCGTGGATACGGAAGTCGATCTTTCGTTGAAAAAGCAGTTTCTCGATATCCTCGTAATTCGAAGGCAGACCGGTGAATTCGATCGGCCGCTCCCTGACGGTTTCGGCCCGCTTGCGGATCATAATTTGATCAGTTTCAAGTCGCACCAGGACGCGTTCGACATGTGGGCGTTGCTGGAATTGGTCAGCTACTACGTTTGCTATCGCAAGCAGGTGAACTCCGATCCTTCCATGCTTTTGCCCGCATCCCAAATTCGTCTGCTCGGAATCGCGGCTCGTTTTCCTGAAAAACTCGCGAAAGAAATCGCGCTGGTACGACGACAGCCGGGCGTGTACGATATCGAATGGGGATCGCTCACCGTGCGGCTTCTTGTAATTCGCGAGTTGCCCGAGGAAAACGCCAACGCGATGCTGATGTTGTTCAGCGTCGTGCCGAAACAGATAGAATTCGCGTGCCAACAGTACCAGAAGACCAATCCGCAAAGTTCCGGAACCATCGACGAGCTGATCCGGTTGTACCGAAGGGAGGATGAGAAAATGGCAGTGACTTTTGAAGACATCAACCGCAAAGTCCAACAAGAATTGCTGAGCCGAATGTCGCTTGAAGAAAGGCTGGCTGGCGTGTCCGCCGAGGATAGAGTGCGAGGATTGCCGCGTCGGGAACTTGCGAAGGCTTTTCTTCGAGAGGAACTGCAACGCGATCCGACTTCGGAGGAAATCGACGCATTTCTTGTCAAGGCAAGGCAGAAGTAGACGAATCAGTTTCGTCGCAAAATCACAATGGTCGCTGCGGTGCAATTCCGGAGCAAATTCAATTTCCAAGGAGTAAGACGAATGCGAATCTGGATCGCGTCTTTCATCGCTCTCACTGTCACCTCGGCTGTATGCGCCGACGATTGGCCGGGGTGGATGGGACCACAGCGAGACAATGTCTGGCGAGAGAAGAACATAATCGACGCCTTCCCGAAAGGCGGGCCGAAGGTGCTTTGGCGAGCGAAAGTCGCCAACGGCTACTCCGGGCCGGCGGTTGCAGATGGTCTCGTTTACCTCACAGATTTCGTCCCCGATGTCAACGTGCAGGAAGACAATTTCAAGCGTGCCAAGTTCAAGGGCAAGGAACGCGTGCTCTGCCTCGATGCCAAGAGCGGCGACGTCAAATGGAAGTACGAGTACGACGCCATCTACGACGTCTCCTACCCCAATGGCCCACGCTGCACGCCGAACGTGGATGCGGGCAAAGTCTACACCCTCGGCGCCCTCGGCAATCTCTATTGCTTCGATGCCAAGACCGGCAAGGTCCACTGGTCGCTTGATTTCAAGAAGAACTACGGCGTGAAAGCGCCGCTCTGGGGCTTCGCGGCTCATCCGCTCATCGACGGCGATCGCCTGATCTGCCTGGTCGGCGGCGAGGGCAGTGTCGCCGTCGCCTTCGACAAAAACACCGGCAAGGAACTCTGGAAAAACCTCACCGCCGGCGAACCGGGCTACAGCCCGCCGATGATCGTCAATGTGGGCGGCAAGCGCCAGCTGCTCGTCTGGCACCCCGAAGCGATCAACGGTCTCGATCCAGCGACGGGCAAACTCATTTGGTCCGCCAAACAAGAAACCGTCAACGGCACCTCCATCATGGCGCCGCGCACGCTCGACAACCAGATATTCGTCGGCGCCTGGCAACGCAAGGGCGGCCTGTACAAGATCGACCCCAACGCCGCCGGCGTCAAGATGGTCTGGAAAGGCAGCCGCGACTCATCGGTCTATCCCGTCAACAACACGCCCTACCTCGAAGCGGGATACATCTACGGCGTCTGCACCGATGGCGAATTGCGTTGCGTCGATATGAAGACCGGCGACCGCGTCTGGGAAACCTACGCCACCGTCGGCGGGAAAAAAACCGGCAGCGGCACGGCCCACATCGTCAAACACGACGACCGCTTCTTCATCACCTCTGAAACCGGCGATCTTATCATCGCCAAGCTTTCGCCCAAAAAGTACGAAGAAATCAGCCGCTGGCATATGCTCGACGCCACCAGCAAAGCCTTTGGCCGCGATGTGACCTGGTCGCATCCCGCCTTCGCCCAGCAATGCATCTTCGCCCGCAACGACCGCGAACTCATCTGCGTGTCGCTGGCGAAGTAATCATCGATTTTCGTTTAGCGTTCGCGTGACGTCATGCGGGCGCTAATAATTCCTACCCGCGTGACATGCGCACCAATTCACGATAGGTCACCCTGAGTGACTTGTGCAAATAGCGTGCGAACGAGCTATTGAGCCGATTGCACACGATCAATTCGACGACATCCGCAAAGTCCTTATGCGTGCGGCGAAGGCTGCCCATGCCGCACGCGATCTTCGATTCGATTAATTTGGCTAGCGTCAGGACGGGTAATTCCTCGATGTGCGTCGTGACCTTCGCATCACCTGGATCGGGCAAGAAAACTTCAGTACCTGTGCCTGCTCGATCACCAGAGAGAAGGAATTGAATGGCGATTCCGTCTTCCGTCCGAAATTCCTTCTCACCTGCGTTCCATGTGAAACCCTCATCCTCGAGCGCCGAGCGAACGGCATTGGAATCGGCTGGACGTATTACCATATCGACATCGACCGTGTTACGTTGGTAGCCATGCAGACAAACGGCGACTCCCCCCATAATTGCATGAGACAGGTTCGCATCAGCAAGCACGCGATGGCAGCGCATCGCCGCGTCCCAGAGCGATTCGTTGTCGAGCATCGTGTAGACCTTTTTCGCGGTGAGCATGATCCATCCTTCCGCTTGAGACACTCCGTTTCATCTTACACCATCCATACAATACCCCCAAGCCCAGCGGGTGAACGAAGTGAACCCCTGGAATCGGGGCTGCCTCTATCCCAGGGGTTCACTTCGTTCACCCCTGGGCTTGTTTGTTTATTTGAAGGATCATCCATGGCTGAAGCGATTACGCCGCGCGGGAAAGATTACTCGCAATGGTATCTCGATATCGTCAAAAACGCCGGCATGGCGGAGAACTCCGACGTGCGCGGCTGCATGGTCATCAAGCCGCACGGCTACGCCATCTGGGAACGCATGCAGCGGGCCCTCGACCGCATGTTCAAGGACACCGGCCATGTGAATGCGTACTTTCCCCTATTCATCCCGAAGTCGTTCCTCGCCAAGGAAGAGCAGATGGCCGAGGGATTCGCCAAGGAATGCGCGGTCATCACGCACTACCGCTTGAAGGTGATTCCCGGCGAAGGTCTCGTCGTCGATCCCGAGGCGAAGCTCGAGGAGCCGCTGGTCGTGCGGCCCACGTCCGAAACGATCATCTGGAACACGTATAAGAACTGGATCCAGAGCTATCGCGATTTGCCTTTGCTCATCAATCAGTGGGCGAACGTCGTACGGTGGGAGATGCGCACGCGGCTCTTTCTGCGCACGGCCGAGTTCTTGTGGCAGGAAGGCCATACCGCGCATGCGACGAAGCAGGAGGCCGAGGAGGAGGCTCACAAAATCCTCGAAGTGTATCGCAGCTTCGCCGAGGATTGGATGGCGATGCCGGTGCTGACTGGACCGAAGAGCGATGGGCAGAAGTTCCCCGGCGCCGATTACACGTTGTGCATCGAGGCGATGATGCAGGACAAGAAAGCGCTGCAAGCGGGCACGAGCCATTTCCTCGGGCAGAATTTCGCCAAGGCGTTTGACGTACAATTCCAAACCCAGGCAGGGCAGCGTGAATATGCCTGGGCGACAAGCTGGGGCGTCTCGACTCGACTCATCGGCGGGTTGATCATGACCCATTCCGACGACGGTGGCCTCGTCTGCCCTCCGCGGCTGGCGCCGATCCATGTCGTCGTCGTGCCGCTGGGAAAAAGCGACGACGAGCGAGCGAATGCGCTGAAGGCCGCCGAGCAACTGAAGGAATCGCTGGTCAGGCTTCCGCGCGATGAGTTTCTCGGATATGAGCCGATGGTCGTGGAGATCGACAAGCGGTTCAATCTCTCGCCCGGCCAGCGGTTCATCGACTGGGAGGTCAAGGGCGTGCCGATCCGCATCGAGATGGGGCCGCGCGATCTGGCGCAACAGACTTGCGTGCTCGCGCGGCGAGACTTCCCGGGCAAGGAGGGCAAGACCGTCGGCGTGCCTTTAGGCGAATTACCGACGCGCGTGGTGGCGCTGCTCAAGGAGATCCAGAAGAACCTTTTCGAGCGGGCGAAAAAATATCGCGACGCTGCCAGCTTTGAGGTCAATTCCTACGACGAGTTCAAGAAAAAGATCGAAGAACCCGGCGGTTTCCTTTGGGCGCACTGGGACGGCACGCGGGAAACAGAGGACCGTATCGCGGCCGAGACCAAGGCGACGATCCGCTGCATTCCGTTCAATCGTCCGCAGGAAACGGGCAAATGCATCGTCACCGGCGCGGAATCGAAAGGGCGCGTCGTGTTTGCGAAGTCGTATTGAGCGAAAAACAGATCACGGCAACGCCCAGACGAGCACGTGTTTATCGCCCGCGGCGATGGCGGCGCACTTGCCGTCGGGGGCTACCGCCATCGCATGCAGTCCGGCGGCGTGGCGCGGAGATGACGTCAGTTCCGCGAATTGGCCGAGCTCCCATAGCCGAACGGTCTGGTCCTGCCCGGCGGAGACGAGTCGGCTGCCGTCGGGCGTGAAAGCGAGCGCCGAGACCATCTGCTTGTGCCCGATACATTCGCCGACTTTCTGTGCCGACGGGATATCCCAAATTCTCAAGATAGTGTCGAAATGTGCTGAGGCGATGCGCGTGCCGTCGGGGCTGACGGCAACATCGAGCACATTGCCAGCCTGGGCGTCGAAACAATCCGATTCGAGTCCGCTGCGAACATCCCAGACTCGCACGGTCTGATCTCGGCTGGCGGAGACAATGCGATTCGTCTGCCCGATGTAGGCGAGCGAGTTGACGCCGGCGGCATGGCGGGTGAAGCGCTGCACCTCGCGCCCGGTCTGGGTGTCCCACAGGCGGATGGTCTTGTCATCGCCGCCGGAGATAAGTCGTTTGCCGTCGGCCGAGAACACCAGGCACTTGACGGATGCGGTATGGCCGCTGAATTTCCGCACCTCGGCGCCGGTTCGCGTATTGAAGAGGCGCACGGTGAAACCGCTCGCTGTGGCGAGAAGGTCGTCCGCCGGCGCGAAAGCGACAGCGCGCACTTCGCCGGGGTGCTTGTAGAACTTGCGAATCTGCTGGCCCGTTTGAGCGTCCCAGAGCAGCGCCAGCCCATCCTTGCCAGCCGAGGCGATGCGCGTACCATCGGGCGAGAAACGCACGCACCAGACGGCGTCGGCGTGTCCGGCACATCGGCGTATTTCGCGAATCTCCAAAGGCGGCGCCGGCGGGTCGTCGAAAGCGTTGTTGGCGAGCGTCGTCAGGGCTTCGACGAGTTCGCCGGGCGTATCGAATCGGTTCGCGGGCTTTTTTTCCATGAGCCGGGCCACGACACGCGAAACGGCCTGCGGTACATCGCCGCGCAGGTTTTCGATCGGCGTCGGGTCCTGCCAGCGCTGTTTGTCGAGCTTCGAGATCAGGCTGCCGCCGGGAAACGGCACCGTTCCCGTGAGAACGAAATAAAACGTACAGCCGAGACTGTATAGATCGGCGCGAATGTCGGCCGCGTGGGGATTTTCCAGCTGCTCCGGCGCGACGAAGTCCGCCGTGCCGATGACCGATCCGCCTTGCGTCAGCGTGCTGAGCGATTCGGTCGGCGTCGCGCCGGCGAGCGTCAGCATGCGCGCGACGCCCAGGTCCAGCATTTTGATGACGCGCTCGCCTGCGGGATTCGTGCTGATCATGAAGTTGGACGGCTTGATGTCGCGATGCACCAGCGCCTGCTCATGAGCGTGCTGAAGGCCCAGCGCCGCCTGGCGGATACACTCACACGCATCGGGCACGCTTAGCGGACCATCGGTTTCGACGACCTTCTCCAGCGTGCTGCCCGCCACGTATTCCATGACGAGAAAGTGCGTATCGCCGGCGTGATCGGAATCCAGGACGCTGACGATATTGGGATGGCTGAGCCTTGCCGCGGCCTGCGCCTCGCGTCGAAATCGGCGGACCGATTCCTCGTGTTGCAGGCGATCCTTGCGGATTACCTTGACGGCGACGATGTGCCCGTCCTCGCGCCGCCGGGCACGATAGACCATGCCCATGCCGCCTCGGCCGATCTCTTCCAGTATGTCGAACTCGGGCAGGACGGGCGGTGCTTGCTCGTAGGAAGCGTTGATTTGGCCGAGGCTGGGCGTCGTCTGCACGACAGTCGGCGCGCGGTCGAATCCCGTGGTCGGCGGATCTTCCGCGCTGCTGCCGTTCATGCCGCAGATCGGGCATGACATTGCACTCTCCGCCGTGGCGATGTCGGCGGATTCATGCCAGCGATGGCCGCGCGGACAGTAGAGCAATCGTGGCATTGCAACGCCTCGGGAAACGTTGTCTCCGCGCATCCGTCGCGCGGACCATTGAGTCGGAGATAGTGAACGTCTGCTCCATCATATCCTTGGCCGATAAACCTGCCAAGGTCGTACCAGCCGCGTTTTTTCTGAATTGTCGAATAATTTTATGCCATTCCCTGCTTACTCGCCGTGACCGCTGGCATTTCATCCCAGGTTCGGCCTTCGAGCAGTCGGCCGGTGCGCTTTTTGTTCACGCCGCCCCATTGTTTGAAGAAAAATGGCACGCCAGCCGCCTGGCACTGATCGCGGATTTCGATCGCCCATTCCTCGCGCATCGGCCTGGCGCCTGGCCCCGATTCGCCACCCACGATCACCCAGTGAATGTCGCTTAAATCGAGTTTCGAAATCGGCCCAAGCAGTGGCTCGACCGAAAGAAACCGCACCGCTGCCCCAGTTGTACGCAGATGGTCGATGCGAAACGTGTAGTCCTCGGATTCGACGCTGACTCCCATCCAGACATTCACGGGCCAATCGATCGCGTTGCTCAAGGCCTCCAATCGATCCGCACGCTTCGTGAGAATCTGAAAGCGGTGCCACGATGCTTGCCTCATGGTGGCGAATACCTGTTGGATAAATTCCACCGGCACATCCTTGTGGAACAGATCGCTCATCGAATTGACAAAGATGCGCTGCGGCTTTTTCCAACGCAGCGGAATTTCCAGTGCGTGCGGATGCAACGCGAGATCGAAGCCATTGCGATAATTTGGCTGGCCCATGAGCCGTAGGCGAAGCGACATTCGCTCGGCGTAGCAATTGGCGCAGCCTGGCGAAATCTTGTCGCACCCGGTAAGCGGATTCCAGGTCGCTTCGGTCCATTCAATGGCGGATTGCTGGCCCATGCTGACATTATATGGGCATTCGCTTGCCTACCTGGTTTCGCGCGGTGTACAATACCATCACCATTGTTCAGAACAGCGCGGAGATTTTCTTTCTTTTTTTCGTTTGCGCCATGGTCGAATCGCCAGGCCGCACGCTCATTATTGCTCTTGCACTGAATCGGGAGTTTCGCTATTAACCCTCCACCGAAAAACACGACTGATGCGCTCGAAGAGGTCATCGAACTGCAAACGATCGACGAAGACGAGGAACCGATCGATCGGCCCGAACGGCTCCAGCGGTGGATGCGATATCTGCTCTTCGGGCTCACGGTGCCGTGGGTGATCGTGTTGTCTATCGCGGTATACCTGAATCCGTACACCGAAAGCGGGCCGCTTCGCATGGGCACGCATCAGCAGCTGGGGTTGCCCGAGTGCAACTTCAAAATGCTGACGACGATCCCATGTCCCTCGTGCGGGATGACGACGAGTTTCTCGCTGCTGATGCATGCCGATGTCTGGAACTCGATGAAAGCGAACTTCGCCGGCACGGCACTCGCGACGTTCGGATTGCTCTTCGTGCCCTGGGCGCTCGCCAGCGCATTCCTGGGACGAATCGTGATCTTCCGCCAGCTGGAAATGGTGGTATTTCGGCTCGCGATTGTTTTTTTGGTGATGCTGTTCGGCCGCTGGGCGGTCGTGTTGATTATCGACTGGTTCTTCTGACGGATTCAGACGATTCGCACTCACGGAGGAGAGATCATGAAAAGCAACCCCACGCGGTTCCCCGGCTCACGCTACGGATGGCGCTGGATGCTGGTCCTGAGCGGGTTTCTCGCCTGGTGCTCCATCGGGTGCAATCCGGCGACGTTCGGGTTTCTCTTTCCAGAAAACCATATTCAACCCGAACACAAGATTTTCAAGGGCGAGAAGCAGTACCTCGTCATGGGTGAAAAAGAAGTGACGATGGCCGTGCTCTGCCATTTCTCCGAACCGCAACTGCGCCAGGAGCTGACAGGAGCCGATGTCGAGTTGGCGGAACTCGTCACGCAAACGCTTCGCAAAAACGCTCAGGAGAACAGTCATAAACTCAAGATCGTTCCCATCACCGAAGTTCGCGGCTACTACCACAAACAACTGGCAACGCGCGACGTGAACAAGATCGAGCTTGGCAAACATTTCAAGGCGGACTACGTTCTGGAAATCACCGTCGGCGCGATGACGCTTTACGAGAAAAACACCTATCCCGCCATGTTCCGGGGAAATACCGACATCATTGTCGATCTGTATGACGTCAACAGCAAGGAAACCAATCGGAAAGTCTTCGACAAGAACTTCCACGTCCAGTATCCGGGCGCTCGTGGCCCCATCGACGCGGGCACGGCCAACCCGAGCCAATTCCGCGGTCTATTCCTGACCCGCATCGCCAACGACATCAGCAAGCTCTTTATCGAGTACCCGCGAACCGAGCGACACGTTATGGATTGATGGCAAGAGGATACGCCTACTTCCCGTCCAGGTCGTCGGTGTCGAGGCGGCCTTCGGCTTGCAATTTCCGGAACATCGTCAGCGTTTGCTTAATACCTTCAACGAGCGGCGTGAGCGGCATCGGGCCGAGGTCGCGCTGGAGCGCGGCATCGTCGAGATCGTATGCGATGGAAATCTGCCGTTCGCCAAACGTGATCAGATTTGCCGCGCTCGGCTCGGCTTCGACCATCGCGCGGTGCAGCGTCGGCAGATCGACGACATGACCGCGCAGGTTGTACGACTTCGCGCCCTGGTATGGCGCTTCCAGACAGCGGATGACGATCTTGGCGACATCGTCCACGTACTGCATATCCTGAATGCCGCCGTAGGTGATGTGGTACTTTCGCCCCAGAGCGAGCGACTTGATCGCCTTGGTCGGTTCGCTGGTCATACCGAAATCGCGGCCGACGCCGAAGACGGTCCACGGCCTCAATCCGACACTGGAAATGGCATTATCCTGGAAGTAGATGCGCGCGTTGCCTTCGTTGCAACATTTAAAGATGCCGTAATGCGTTGCGGGCGTTAGCGGCACGTCGTCGGCGAGCTTTCCCTTGGCATAATGTTCAGGCGGTCCGAAGACGGCGGCGGAACTCGTATAAACCAACCGCTGAACCTGGCCGTGGAGTTGTTTCACCGCCTCGAAGACGGCGAGCGTGCCGATGACGTTGACCTTCGCTCCCAGGATCGGGTCGGCCCGGCAGGTCGGAACCTGCAAGCCCGCGAGATGGACAATGTGCGTGATCGCGTTTCGCTCGAGGCTCTCGCGCAGACGCGGCAGGTCGGTGACATCGCCCTGGATGAACGAGACCTTGCTGACCGTAGCCTCGTCCATGATGAGCCGCATGCGTTTCGGGTCTTCCTTGAGATCGTAGACCCAGACCTTGTCGCCGCGCTGCAAGAGGTTGCGAGCAATCCAGCTGCCGATGCAGCCATAGCCGCCCGTGAGTAGTACGTTCATGGTGGGTGTGACTCAAGCCCCAGGATAAGCGCAGCGATTCCTGGGGGTGGAACGTCCTAGGAAAACACCCCACCAATCGCTGCGCTCATGGTGGGGCTTGGGGTTGGAGATGATACTCAGAAAAACCAACGCGTCACGTCAATGTACAAGACAAGCAGCATGAGTGACGCGATCGCTGTCAGGCCTGCCCAGGTGGCCCAAATGCGGACCGGTTCCGAGGCCGGTTGGCCGCGAATCTTTTCGTAGAGCAGGAACACCATATGCCCGCCGTCGAGCACGGGAACGGGCAGGAAGTTGACGACGGCGAGATTGATGCTGATCAATCCGAGGAAGAACACGAACTCGCCGAAGTCGAGTCCCGCGAAGATAAACGCTCCTCGTGCGATCGTAAGCGGACCACCGAGATTGAAGAGCGAGATCCGCCCGGTCACCATGCCGCGAATGTTGAGGAAGACCTCGGTCATTCGGCGATGGGTATCGCGGAAACCGAGTTCGATTGCTTCGAGCGGATTCGCCGCCTTGACGCGCCGAGTATCTTGCGAGAACAGCCAGCCATATTCATCGAGCGGCATCTTCGTGTCGAGAACGATGGGGATATCAAGCTCTTTTTCCTCTTTGTCGCGCTTTACCTTGAGTTGAAGCTTCTTGTACGTCAATGGTTGCTGGAAGTAGAGGAACGAGATGTTCGCCCACTGTCCTTCCTTGATTTCGGCGCTCGACCAATCGGCCTTGATGTCTTCTTTGCTGCCCACCCTTTCGAATTTGATGTTGATGATTCGATCGTCTTTCTTCAGCGGTGAATCTTTGCTCACAACATCCGCGACGATCGACTTGATTTCATAAGCGAGGCCGAGTTCGGGAATCGGCATCGGCGCCGTCGGGCTGAGCGGTATCACGCGGTCGTACCGCCAATCGCCGTCCCATTTCAGGTCCACTTTTACCGTTTCGTGTTGCGCGCCTGGCTCTTCGCGATGCCGGCGAACCTGAAGGCTAACGATTCTCGGCTCCTTGGACTTCTTCTTTTCAAGGCGATCCGCCCATTGGCGAAGTTGCGTGGGCAGTCGTTCCGGGTCAAGTGTCGCGTCTTTGAAGATGATCGGTTTCCCGTCGATATCCATTACGGTGACGGCTTCGATCAGGTCGCCTTCGAGCTTCTTTTCTTTGTTGGGGCCTCGCAGGTTTTCCCTGGAAGCTGGGGAATTGTCGCGCACGACGCGAATCGGGCCCATCTGCATGCGAACGCCGAGATCGATGCGGTACATCGGCTTAACCTTGATATCGGCGGTTTCCGCCCCGGATTCGCCTCGGGCGACGCGAAAGATGACTTCCTCGCCGGCGAGATGTTCCATGCGTTTGTGGAACTCGAAGTAATCGTGCTTGCCCATGTTCGGGAAGCGCGGATCGTCGGGCAGGGGCGTGACCGTCATCGGATCGTCCGGATCGGACATGGCGACGATTTGGTCGCCCGCCTTGAAGCCTGCATCCGCCGCTGTCGTGCCGGGGTAGAAGGGGCCGTACAGCGCCTCGCGCCGAACCGCGAGCCGAAGCCTCGGAGGCGACTGCACGCCGATGATCGGGCGCGTGGCACGCCCAGGGCTATTCTCCAGCGGGATCGCGTGAATCTTGGTCTCGAACGGCGCTTCGTTGGGTCGAACGTAGGTAATGCCGATCTCCTGATCTTCGAGGCTATTGATGACCGACTGCATAAGGTCGGTAAACGTCGGATCCTCATACGGCTCGAAATAGGTGATCTTCGCCCCGGTGCGTAAGCCGCGCTGATACGCCGGCGCGGCGGAATCGATCGTGCCGATGACCGCCACGGGATTCTCTTTGCCCGGCCCCTGATAGACCGTGATAAAACACGCAATCGCCAGGATGACGTTCATGATGACGCCGGCGGAAATGATGAGCATGCGCTGGCCGACCGTCTTGCGGCGATACGAGCGTGGATCATCCTCGCTGCCGTCGCTGCCTTCATCGCCGTCCACTTGGCCGACCATCTGGACATAACCACCCAACGGGATGATGGCGAGTTTGTAGGTCGTCTCGCCCCAGGTGAAATGGCACCCCGGAATCGCCGGTCCGAAACCGATGCTGAAGGTCTCGACATGTACGTCGCACCACTTCGCAGCGAGGAAATGACCAAGCTCGTGGAGGAAAATGATGAACGAAAGTCCGAGTGCCGCCTTCACGATGGCCCAGACATCTTCCAGGCTGAAGCGATAGAAGACAAACGCGATGCCGAACGCGACCATCGCGATCATCACCATGTTCGACGGCGAGAAGAAGCTTTCGGCTGACTCATCCTGATTCGTCGAGGGCACTTCAGGCGGCGGAACGGCAGGCACTGTCGATTCCGGCTTTATCCCTTCGTTGCTATCCAACGCAATACCTCCTGACGAGACCACCGATCCAGCGCGATTAATTCGCTCAGGCTCGGTCGTTCGCTGTAATGGTGATGATCCAAAACTTCTCGGCAAACTCGCGGTATATCCAAAAACGCAATCTGCCGATCCAAAAACGCAGCCACTGCGGCTTCATTCGCTCCATTCAGCACCGCGCCGCAGGTTCCGCCTCGCTTCGCGACTTCAAATCCCAGCCCCAGCGCTGGAAAGGTCTCCAGGTCTGGTTGCTGAAAGCTCCAGCCGCTCAGTTCGTTCCACTTCATCCTTTTCGCCGGTCCCGGAAGTCGTTCCGGATACGTCAAGGCATATTGAATCGGCAAGCACATGTCGGGCGGCGATAGCTGTGCAAGGATCGATCCGTCTGTAAATTCCACGAAGGAATGGACAATCGACTCCGGGTGGATGATAACCTGTATTTTCTCCGGCTCCAATTGAAACAACCAACGTGCCTCGATGACCTCCAGAGCTTTATTCATCAGCGTCGCGGAATCGATGGTGATCTTCGGCCCCATGTTCCAGGTCGGGTGCTTCAGCGCCTGCTCGGGAGTGATGTCGGCCAACTCCGCGCGAGTGCGGCCTCGGAACGGCCCACCGCTCGCGGTCAGCACGATGCGCTCAACCTCGCGAGGCTGGCCGGCTCGCATCGCCTGGAAGATCGCGCTGTGCTCGCTATCGACGGGAAGCAGCAAGGCGTTCTTCTCGCGGGCCAACTCCATCACGAGCGGCCCAGCCATGACCAGCGTTTCTTTGTTGGCGATGGCGACTGTCTTGCCCGCTTGCAACGCAATCCAGGTACCTGTCAGGCCAGCCGAACCGACGATCGCCGTGAGGACGATATCGACTTCAGGATCGCTGACGATCGTGCCGACCGCGTCGTCGCCGGTGAGCAATTGCGTTCCCGCCGGCAACGCCTGGCTGGCAAGCGCCTTGGCGGCAGCAGGATCGGTCGCGGTGATCGCGCGTGGCCGATGGCGGCGAGCCTGTTCGAGCAATTCCTCCCAGCGCGAATGGGCGCTCAACCCCCACGCCCTCAGCCGCGTCGGCAGGTGATCGATCACCTTCAGGCAACTGGTGCCAATCGACCCGGTGGACCCGAGAATAGCGACACGCCGAGTGCATCCTGCATCTGTGGAGGAATTCACGACACGACTCCCTCGCGAGCGCTTCCGTTGGGTAAACGGTGCACCACGTTCTATCAGTTTATTCGTTCGCGGAGGATTGGCCATTTAAGCCGGGTCCTCACTTACTTCGCATCCATCCGTGAATAGCCGGCAAATTGACACCCGGCGGAAAATGACGTACGATTCGAAGAGGAGGCTCAAAATGAGAACGACCATCGGTTGGGCAATAATTATTGCAGTTCTACTGGTAGCCACGCCCCTGCCAGCGGCCGCGACGTGACGTCCGCGCTCGGTGGAGCCTTGACAGGTCACACGCCAGCGGGCAGTTGCTCGCCAAAAGTCGTACGAGAAAAATAGCACGCTCCTCTGGAGCCTGGCATCGGGAACCATCGCGATTTGCGTCGTCGGTGGAGGGTTGAAAATGTGGTCTGACTTCCAGACCTGGCGGCGCGACATCGGTCGGGAAAAGGCTCCCTGGGAACGGGCGCAAAACGAGCTTCAGTAACACGATCCTATTAACTGGATTTTCTTCACACCGCATCAGCGAATATTCACCACGCCGTTGCCGCCTTCCTCTTGACGAATGCCCAAAAACCGATCATGCTGAAAGAATCGCTCCCTACGGAGGATTCTCGATGCGTCCCATTCAACTCGCGGTATTCATCCTTTTGGCAGGTTCAATAACGATCGGTCACGCCCAGGACGAGGAAAAACTGCAATCCGGCCCCAAAGCTGGCACGTTCATGCCCGGACCGTTCGAGTGCTACAACATCAACGGCACGTCGAAAGGCCGCCTGCACTGCTTCGTTTGCCGATTTGGTCTAAATCCCGCCGTGATCATCTTCACGAAGGAACCGGCCGAGGGCAAAGATGAAGCGTTCAATGAGTTGCTGAAACAACTCGAACAGACGGCCGAGGATTTCCAGGAGCGCGGGTTCGGCGTCGCTGTCGTCGTGCTCAGCCCGGATGCGCGCGATTCGACGAACAATGCTGCGGAGGAAAAGTCGGAAGAGCTAGTGAAGGAAGCGGTGCGCCGCGAGAAGCTTGTCGAACGAATCACCAAACGCGCGGAGCCGTTCAAGCATACCGTGTTCGGCCTGTATCCCGAAACAGGGCCGGCCAAGTACAAGCTCAATCCCAAGGCGGATATGACCGTGTTGTTCTACTACCGTATGAAGATCCTGGAGAACGACGCATTCGCGGCCGAAGGATTGAAAGGCGCGGACGTTGATCGCATTGTCAAACGCGTGCGTGCGGAACTCCCGTTAAGGAAGAAAGCCGACGAGAAGAAATAGATTCGCCTCAGTAGGCGTTCCGATTCACAAATCCGTGCCAAATCGTCAGCCACAGGATGCGCAGATCCAGCCATGGCGTCCAGTGTGTGATGTAATACAGATCGAACTGAATGCGTTTGCGAAGCGAGGTGTCGCCGCGCCAGCCGTTGACCTGGGCCCAACCGGTGATTCCGGCCTTCATAGCGTGGCGAACCTGGTAATTGGGGATCGTTTTTTCGAACTTGTCGATGAATATCGGTCGTTCAGGCCGTGGTCCGACCAGGCTCATGTCGCCCATCAGCACATTGAAGAGTTGCGGCAATTCATCGAGACTCGTCTTCCGCAGGAACGTGCCCAGTTTCGTCTTGCGCGGGTCGTCCTTGCTCGCCCAGACGGCGCCGGACTTCTGCTCCGCATCCACGCGCATGCTACGGAATTTCAGCATCCGGAAGCGGTGACCATTCAAACCGCAGCGCTCCTGACTGTAAAATACCGGACCGGGACTCGTCACCTTCACCAGCACGGCAATCAGTAACAGTAGCGGCGACAGAAAGAGAATCCCGAAGAACGACAGCAACACATCCATCATGCGTTTTACGACGACATTCATCCCGTGCAGCGGACTCTCGCGCAAACCCACCATCGGCATTCCGTCAAAGTAGGTCGTCGTGAAGCTGACTCCCGCAAGCGCCGGCAGATCGACAATCAATCGGACGTCGGCATAGGTCTGCGAGAGCGTGTCGAAAACACGCCGCGCTTCGTCGAATCGGCTCATCGGCAGGCAGATGAAGACGTGCGAAACCTGGTACTTTTGCACGAGCCTGGGCAAGTCGTTGATCGTGCCGAGGATGTCCAAATCGCTCGCCCAGTGGGTTGGTTTGTCCTCGATGAAGCCGACATTCTTGAAGCCCAGCCAAGAAGTCATTCGCAGCGAACGCGCTGTTTTGCGCGCGACGCGTCCCGTGCCGACGATGAGCGTTTGCGTCTGATTGTAGCCCCGGCTGCGCAACCAATGCACTGCCGCCCAGCTGATTCGCCGGAAGACGAGGATAAGGAACATGCCGACAGCGATGAAAAGCAAAATCGCGCCGCGCGACTCATAGGCGGAATGCAGCCCGAAGGTCGCCGCCATGAGCAGCAGGCCCATAAGGGCCGTTCCGATGAAGACGCTGACGAATTCCTCGCGCAGGCGACGGAAGCGGTTGATCTGGTACTGCCCTGTGATGCGGTACGCCAAGAGGCTTACCAGAATCACCAGGGGAATATTCTGCACGCACAACGCGAATGTCGGCGGTTCCTTGTCGATTGTGAACAGCCCGGACTCAAAGCGCAACAAATGAGACAATAACCACGCCGACACCGTCAGCACGATATCGCTGACGGCAAACCACATGCTGAGCAGTTGACTGCGATGCTTGAACATGCCCCGCCCCATCCGTGAGTCCGGAGATTCCCTCATTATGAACTCTACCCGGATCATGCAAGGAAAGTCAAGACGCAGATCAACTTCTATTCTCACAAAGGCGAGCCGGGAGCGTTAGCGACTGGAGAAAATACATAGCTTCTTTTCCTTCCTCCAGTCGCTCACGCTCCTGGCTCGCCAACAAATCACATGCTACCCAAGTCGACGAACGATAGTAGATTTTTCAGGCAGCCTATTGCGTTGTCGCAGCGGGTGGGTTATAACCTATCTAATACAACCCACCCACTTTTTCGCTTTTGACTCTCCATGTGAAAGGCTATCGAATGATCCAGAAAATCAACCGAAGGCAGTTCGGCAAGGGAACTATCGCCGCCATGGCGACGATCACGCTTTCCGGCACGAAATCCAGCGGCCAAGTGCGCGGCGCCAACGACGCGATCCGCATCGCCGTGGCGGGTCTCAACGGCCGCGGCAGCGCCCATGTTGGCGCCTACGCCGGCATGCAAGGCGTGCGCATTACGCACCTCGTCGATCCCGATTCGCGCACCTTCGCTCGGCGATTGTCCCAGGTTCGCGGACCGGCTCCACAGACGATCGCCGACATTCGCCGGGCCCTCGAAGGAAACAACGTCGATGCGGTCTCGATCGCCACGCCGAACCACTGGCATGCGTTGATGACAATCTGGGCAGCGCAGGCAGGCAAGCACGTTTACGTCGAAAAACCGTCGAGCCACAATGTCCACGAAGGCCGAATCACGCTCGAAGTCGCGCGTCGGCACAACGTCATCGTCCAGCACGGCACGCAAAGCCGCAGCGACACCGCCTGGGCGAACACCGTCGCCGCCATCCAGTCGGGCCGATACGGGCGATTGCTCGTTTCGCGCGCGATGTGTTACAAACTCCGCAATAGCATCGGCACTCGCCCCAACAGCGACGCGCCCGCGGAAGTCGATTTCAACCTGTGGCTTGGACCCGCTCAACGCACGCCCTTCCATGCGAATCTCGTGCATTATAACTGGCATTGGTTCTGGGCGTTCGGCAATGGCGATATCGGCAATCAGGGCGTCCACCAGATGGATATCGCTCGCTGGGCGATCCGCGGCGCCACTTTGCCGACCAGCGTCGTTTCCGTCGGTGGCCGGTTCGGCTACGTCGATCAAGGCCAAACCGCGAACACGCAAGTCACGCTCATGGAATTCGGCGATACCAAGCTCATCTTTGAAGTCCGCGGTCTGCGATCGCCAGGCTATCGCGGGCAGGGCGTCGGCAATGTGTTCCATCTCGAACAAGGCGTCATCGCCGGCCATCGCTTCCACCCCAATGGCGGCGACGCCTCCGAAGCCATTCCGAACATGAACGCCACGCGCGGGCCCGGCGGCAGCAACCACTTCGCCAATTTCATCGCCGCCGTTCGTAGCGGCAGGCAGCAAGACCTTAACGCGAATATCGAAGAAGGCCACTACTCGAGCGCCCTGTGCCACCTGGCCAACATCTCGTATCAGCTTGGCACCGAAGTCGCATTCCGCCCGCGCCACGCCCGCACCACCGAGGATCGCGATATGCTCGAATCGGTGGAACGCATGGAAGCCCACCTGACCGGCGCGCCACACAACCTCCAGCTCGACGGCATGCGCCTTCGCGTCGGCCCGAAGCTGATGGTGCAAGCACGCACCGAAAACTTCAACGGCAACGCCGAAGCGAACCGCCTGCTTACCCGCCAATACCGCGAAGGCTTTGTGGTGCCGGATCGCGTGGGGTAAAAAGCTAACAGCTATCAGCTTTCAGCTATCAGCCAAATCGGCCTGGGTTTGGTTGGTGGCTGGCGGATAGATGCTGATCGTCGGCGAGCCGAGCCGCGTAAGCGGCAGGTTGATGGTGCAATCGCATGCTCCACCTGCCGCTTGCGCGGGTAAGCTAACCGGGTGAACCGCAATGCCCAGCAAAATCTACGGTCCGCGAAAACGCAGGACGCGCGAGCACGTGATCGCGGACCAGAGTGTGCATTTCGTCGAGGGCTTTATCCTCGCGGAGGGCCATACGGCAGAACGAATCTGGTATGATTATGGATACGACCTCGCGATGCGGACGTTTGACGATCAGGGATATATTGAGCCGGATTCGATTTTGTTTCAAATAAAAGCTCAGGAGAATTTGGACCTATCGAGGTCAGTCGTATGCATTGACTTGAATATTCGCGATTACAATCTCTGGATCAATGAACAGCTTCCGGTCATTGTTATTTTGTACGACGTATCGCAGGCACTAGCGTATTGGGTATACTTTCAGGGTTATTTCCACGCGGATTCAACGCACCGACCGAAACCAGGTGCGAAATGGATTCGCGTTCAGATTGATCGAGCGAACCTCTTGGATCGTATGGCTATCCGGTATTTCCGCGACCTAAAGAACAACGAAATACAGATCGTCGAGACTCAGCCATGATGCCACAAACAGAGATTACTTACGGGCGACTTGACAAAGTTCTTCGTTCATTCGGCTTCACAAGGCGGGAATTTGAACGTCACGGGAAGGGCGTTCGATACGAGCACGAGGACACCGGCGCGCTAGTTACGATTCCGCTCTATCCGGACGATGAAAAAGTATACCTTCATCACATGGTGATTGTCCGCAGCGCAATCGAAGATTTCGGTATTTCCGATCGGTCTGTGCTGGAGAAAAAACTCAAGAGAAAAACGGGGTGACGAAGAGCCCGATACAGTACCAACGCCATCTCCGTCGGCACAGCTTATAGGCAGTCAATGTCCACCAACGAAAAATATGTCGCCAAGGCGGAATCGGGTGTGGGATGGCGAATCTGGAATCGCCGAACGAAACGCTGGTGGGGTAACGATTTCTCGGAATATCCTGAGGCAGTGCTTCAAGAATTGAACGGCTCCGCTCGCCAAGTGGTGCTTGTCCGCTTGTGTAAATCAAGTCGATCGAAACAACGGATTACGAAAGGCCGTTGAAGGCGTAACGCGAAATGAGACGCGTGAATTTCCGTCGGGTATATCTGCTGCATTCTCGAAGGGCAGCAGTGCCGAAACCATCTGATCTTTTGGACCCCAGCCATCCATCTCGGCGATCTATTGCATGGACGAAACCATACGAACGAACGCCAAGGTCTGGCATCTGTTTCCGCACGACGACGGAGCCATCGAACGACTTTGCCGAGCGTTGAACCTGCCGCCGATCGTCGCGCAACTCTTGCTCAATCGCAACCTCGGCGAGCAAGCCCAGGCCGAGCGATTCCTCTCGTGTCCACTGACCGGCCTCCTGGATCCGGAGGCGCTTCCTGGCGTTGACCTTGCCGTCGAACGAATTCTCGCCGCCATCGCCGACAAGAAAAAAATCTGCGTCTATGGTGACTACGACGTGGACGGCGTCACAGCGACTGCAATTCTGCTCACGTGCCTGAAACACCTCCAGGCCAACGTGGATTTTCATGTGCCACACCGCCTTGAAGACGGTTACGGCCTGAGCAAAGACACCCTTGGCAAACTGGCGGCAAGCGGCGTCAACGTCGTCATCACCGTCGATTGCGGCATCGCCAGCCTCGACGAGGCCGAGGAGGCGCATCGGCTTGGCATTGAACTGATCATCACCGATCACCATGAACCGAAGGAAACGCTTCCTCGCGCTGCCGCCATCGTGCATCCGCGCCTGCCTGGCGCGTCGTATCCTTTTGGTCAATTGGCTGGGTCGGGTGTCGCGTTCAAAGTCGCCTGGGCGTTGTGCAAGAAATCGTGCGGCAGCGCCAAGGTCACGCCCGAATTGCGAGAGTTTCTGCTCGATGGCATCCTGTTCGCGTCGATGGGCACGATCGCCGATGTCGTGCCGCTCTTCGAGGAGAACCGCATATTCGTCCGCCATGGTCTGGCGCGGATGCGAACCAAACCGCCGATCGGCCTGCAGGCGCTCCTTCGCTCCGCCAAACTAGAAAACAAAACCAACCTCGGCGCGTTCGACGTCGGCTTCGCGCTGGCGCCGCGCATCAATGCCGCAGGACGCCTGGGCACCGCCCGGCTTGCCGTCGAATTGCTCACGACGGCAAACGCTCAGCGTGCGCATATCATCGCCGATTACCTCGAACATCAAAACAGCGAACGCCAGCAGATCGAACGGCAGATCCTCAAACAGGCACGCGAACAGGCGGCGCAAAATCTGTCGGCCCCGGCGTTCGTGCTCGCGAATTCCGAATGGCACCCAGGCTTGCTCGGCGTCGTCGCCAGCCGGCTTGTGGATCAATTCGCCCGGCCCGTGCTGATGATTGCCCTCCGCGAAGGCCATCCCGTGGGCCAAGGCTCCGGCCGCTCTGTGCCCAATTTCCGCTTGCATGAAGCCTTGCAAGCCTGCACGGGCGATCTCGTCGGGCATGGCGGTCACGCCTCGGCGGCGGGCTTTCGCATCCTGCCCGAAAAAATCGATGCCTTCCGCGACAATTTCTGTGCCGTCGTCGCACATCAGTTTGGCAATGAGCCGGTTGCCCATCGCATCACCATCGATGCCGAGATCCCGCTCTCGGCCATGACGACCGGACTCATGCAAGCGCTGGACAAACTCGAACCGTATGGCTCGGGCAATCCGCCGCCGCTGCTCCTATCGGATCGGCTGCAAATTGTCGGCGAGCCGCGCAAAGTTGGCGGCGGGGAGCGCCACCTGAGTTTCAAGGTCAGGCAGGGCAGCAAGGAAATGCGCGCCATCGCATTCGGCATGGCGGATCGGCTGCCGGAAATGATGTCGCAGGCAGGCCAATGCTGTCTCGTCTACACGCCGCGCTGGAACGAATGGCAAGGCTACAAATCGATCGATCTCGAAATCAAGGACTTCCAACCCGGCCCGCAAGCCACTCTCGGTTCCCCGAGGAATTGACCGGATGTGTAATTGGCTTGGTTGATCAACTTCGCGATGCGGAGACGATGTTTGACGCCGATCTGCTGCAAATCTTAAATCCACACAGGAACGAAACATTTGTGTTGCTTCGTGCCTATGAATAGAAGCTAATGATGGAGGTATAAGGCGGCAACCCGCTGACGATAGCGGAATTGAAGGCCTTGCCCCGGGAAAGAGTCAAGCACCAGACCAGGGATGAGTACGGCGATCTGCCAAAGAAGCCAGGAAACGCGGCCTCCGCTCTCCGATTGCGCAGCGATGAGAGAGCGGAGACCGTCTATGGTTCAAACGCTAAACTCCGGGCGGCGGCGTGCGAGTTGTTGCTGCAATCTCGCGACGATGCTCGAGTGCATTTGGCTCACGCGCGATTCGCTCAGGTCGAGCGTGGCGCCGATCTCCTTCATCGTCATGTCTTCGTAGTAGTAGAGGATGATGATGAGCCGTTCGTTGCGATTCAAGCCGCGTGTGACGAGCCGCATCAGATCGCGGTTTTGCAATTTGAAGGTCGGATCCTCGGCTTTTTTGTCTTCGAGGATGTCGATCTCGCGCACGTCCTTATAGCTGTCGGTTTCGTACCATTTCTTGTTGAGGCTGACGAGACTGACGGCCGTGGCGTCGCCGTGGATCTTCTCGAATTCTTCGAGAGACACGCCGAGTTTCTCTGCCATCTCGTCTGGGCGAGGCGGACGTCCCAATGAGGCCTCGAGCCCTTTGCGCACTTCTTCGAGCCTGGAATGTTTGCTGCGGACAAGACGGGGCACCCAGTCCATGGTGCGGAGTTCGTCGAGCATCGCGCCGCGGATGCGGGGCACGCAATAGGTCTCGAACTTCACGCCGCGATTCAGGTCGAACGCATCGATGGCGTCCATGAGTCCGAATACGCCCGCGCTGATGAGGTCGTCGATATCGACGCCATCGGGCAAGCGGGACCAAATCCGCTCGGCATTGTATTTGACCAAAGAAAGATAGATTTCGACAAGTTGGTTCCGCAACTCGACCGTCGGTTCCGCGCGGTAGTCGCGCCAGAGTTGCGGGACGTCTACGTCCACGTGCGTCACCATGGATTCCTCCCTGATGAGGTCCAGTCAGACTTGGCGTGGCGAATCGCGGCGCTTCCCCAAAAGCGGGACCGCGATTCTTCGTCGGCGTCACCGAAGCGCGGGTTTGCAAAGATGCCATCCGATGGATTCGCCTCGCGCCCTCCCCAGGACGCGAGCCGTCGGCATCTATCACAAATCCCGTAAAATCGCCCCCGGTGAGCTGATGACCTGCCAGGCTCCGCTAGCCTGAACCCCTTGAGACGACGGGACCCACCTGAACGCGCACGCCACGAACGGAATGCGTCGTCCCCCGTGATGGGAGCCCGTCATGATAAAACCACTCGCTTCGTGTTTATCGACCCCTCAAGTTGAATGCTTGAGGGAATTAATTACAAACAGCGAAGCCCCCATCTCACTCCCCGCAAAATCCCCACGACTTCCCGCGTTGATCGTTAAATCCGCGCTGGACAAACGGTCATCCCCCGATGGCCGCGTGAGGCGGGCGACGCTCCTGCCTGTCGCGTTGCCCGTTCTTTGTCGGTCGAAGTAAGAGGCGGGCATATAAACCAAGACTGCCGAGTTGTCTAGCCGATTTGTGAAGAAAATGAGATCGCATGCCGGGGAACTTTCGCGATCGGCCTGTTCTCCAATCCCGAGAGGGTGCGTAAAATTGAAGATACTTGGTTCGTCTTCCGAGATGCATGTCGATGGCTGCCGCTGACCGAACACGTGAGTTTGAGGAGGTCCTCGCCGCTTACCTCGAAGCGAAGGAGCGCGGCGAGGCTCCGAACATCCCGGTCCTTCTGCGCGAGCATTCTCAGATTGCGGACGAACTGAAGGAGTTTTTCGCCAACGAACGCCGATTCGCATCGGCCGCGGGCGGCCTGGGAAATCGCGTGCCTGAGACGCGGGAGACCGGCTCGCGCATCGGCGAGTACGAAATTCTCGGCGAGATCGCCCGCGGCGGCATGGGCGTCGTCTACAAGGCGAGGCACATTCGGCTGCAACGGATAGTCGCCCTGAAGATGATGCTCGGCCCTGATTTCGCCGGCGGCGAGGGGCTACGCCGATTCCGCACCGAGGCCGAGGTCGTCGCTTCGCTCGATCATCCGAATATCGTGCCGATTCATGACGTGGGAGAGCAGGGCGGCGCCACCTACTACGCCATGAAATTTGTGGACGGGCCCAGCCTGCGCCAGCACATTGACGATTTTCTTGGCAAACCCGAGGAAGCCGTCCGCATCGTCATCACCGTCGCACGGGCGGTCCACCATGCACATCAGCGCGGCGTGTTGCACCGCGATCTAAAACCAGGAAACATCTTGCTCGGTCCGCTGGAACGCGCCAAACGAAGCGGCGACCGCAAGAAGGACAAATATCCCGTTTCTGGCATCCCGCGTCAGGCAGCGTTCCACCCGAAGACAGTGACGCCTTTCGTGACCGATTTCGGCCTGGCGAAGCGCTTCAGCGATGACGGACTGGCATCGCATTCCACAGCCGTCGTCGGCACGGCGGCGTACATGGCGCCCGAACAGGCGACGGGGAAACAAGCCCTCAGCGTTGCCGCCGATGTCTACAGTCTTGGCGCCGTCTTGTTCGAATTGCTCACCGGACGGCAACCGTTTACCGGCCAAAACCAGATGGAGGTGCTGCTGCAGGCGATCGAGAAGGAGCCGCCGTCGCCCTTGCAGTTTCAGCCGAGGCTGGATCCAGATCTTGCACAGGTCTGCTTGAAATGCCTGCGAAAAAATCCCGACGATCGCTACGGTTCCGCCGAGGAACTTGCCGAGGAACTGGAGCATTGGCTGGAGGGCGACCCGCTTGCCGTGCGTGCACCGACCGCCCGCGAGCGAATCGGGCGATGGTGTCGCCGGCATCCCTGGGCGACGGCTGCGAGTCTTGTCATCGTGCTGTTGATGACGACCCTGATCGTCGGCTCGATCGGCGTGAGCTGGCATCTCAGCGATCTCAACCACCAGCTTCTCGAGGCCAATAAGCATGCCGACGACAACAAAAGGATCGCCGAGGAAAAAGCCGCGATCGAAACGACATCGCGCCTCGATGCCGACAAAGCTCTTGCCGAGGCGGAGAAGGCAAAACAAGAACTGCAGGTGACGCTCGCCAAAGAGAAAGAGGCACGCGATGCGGTTTCCGCAGCTTTGGAACGGCGACGGCAACTCCTGGCACGCGAATATCTCGCGAACGCACTGGACTTGACACAGCGCGGCGATGCGGCTTCCGCAGCACTCTGGTATGTCGCGGCCCTTGAACAGGACCACGGCGACGCCGACAGGGAATGGCCCCACCGCGTCCGCCTCGGCAGCCTCATGCGTCAACTCCCGACACTCTCGCAACTGTGGTTCTCGACCGCCAAACCCAACAACGTTCGCGTGAGCCCAACCGGCAATCACCTGGCGGCAGTCCGCTCGGACGGCGTCATCCAAATCTGGGACACGCGGACCGGAAAACACCTACGCAACACCGAGGCAAGCCAGGTCGCCGGCGGCCTGATCGAATTCAGCCGCGACGGCAACTATCTCGCCTTCGCATCCGCCAAAGGGACCGTGCATGTCGCCGCCGTCAAGAGCAGCCCGCTGACCGAAAAAATCATCACGCACTCGGTCGATGTACACGCACTTGTGTTCCATCCGGATAGCACGATGCTCGCCACCGCCGGCGCCGACAAGTGCGTTCGCTTCTGGGATTCCGCCACGGGGAAACCGATTGGCAAGCCACTGAAACATTCACAAGAGATTCGCTTGATCGCCTTTCATCCGTCGGGAAAAAAGCTTGTCAGCTACGCGGAGAACATAAAAAACAAGAACGGCGACCTCGGCATCTGGGACCTCGCCACCGGGCGCGATGTATTTCTGCCGTGGCCGGCAACCCAGGGCCTGAGCAACGTCGGCTTCAGCCGGGATGGATTGCGCATCTTCGCGGTAAGCCCCACCAACAAGCTGCATCTTTGGCACACGTCGGGCCAGCTCCTTGCATCGGCCGTTGGCCCATTCCCCAAGGCGGATTATCCGTATTGGCTCGCCCCGAACGCCGATCGCGCCCTGCAAATCCACAACACCGAGGTCAAGATCCTCGACCTGCCCAAAAGCACGACGGCGTTTGTACTGCCTCACGAATCGCCCGTATTGCTCGCACGCTACTGCGCGAGCGGCCGATTCATCATTACGGCGACGGCAAACCTCGGCCTGCGTCTGTGGCGAGCGAATAACGGCCAACAAGTCGGCCATGCGCTGCCGCATCCCAAATTGATTGCCAGCGCTTTCATGAGCCGCGATGATCGTTGGCTATTGACGTGCTGCGACGATCATTCGTACCGTTTATGGAACCTGGAATCCGTGACGAAAGAGCTCACGCCAATCAATCTTGGAATCAATGGCTCGTTGATCTCGCTGAGTCCCGATGGCGCCACGGCCCTGATCGGACAGGCCAAGCGAGCGCTGTTGCGCGACATCGTCAGCGGAAAGCAGCTAGGCCAGGCAATTCCGATTTCTGGGAACAATCCAAAAGGCGTCTGGTCGCCGGATGGCCGTCACGTCGCGATTGCGACTCCCGACGGCGCTCGCATTCATGATGCACGGACGGGCAAGGCCATCTCGCCGATCGTCAAGCTCGACAAGGTCGGCGACTTCTCGATGCAATTGCAGCACGCGTCGAACATGACCATCCTGACGATGTGGAATTCCGCACAAGTGAAAGCCTGGGACGGGACCGGAATCGTCATTTGGCAGAAAAAGCTCGCCAAGCAGATTCACATGCTCGATTGCGACGGCACACGGCTGGCGCTTTGGCGAAACAAGGGGGCTCTGGAAATCCAGGATGGCCGAAGCGGAAAATCCAGACCGCTTCTGAAACTCGCGATCATCCCCGAATTCTTTCGCTTCGCGCCGACGGGCCGGGTCGGCATTGCTGGGCTTGGCGATGGATCGCTGCGCATCTGGGACCTCTCCACGGGAAAGCCACTCACGCCAACGTTGACCAACGGGTCTCCCGTTCGCCAGGTCGCATGGAGCCCGAATGCAAGACTGCTCGCCGCCCTGGATGCCGCAGGCCGAATCCGCGTCTGGGATTCCGCCACGGGGCAGCCTTTGGCGTCCTCGACGGCGCCGCTCGATTCCACGCGCCGGCTTGTGTTCTCCGCGGATGGCAGGAATCTGCTGACATGGACATCCGACGGTTCCTGGTCGCGCATCGATCTATCGCCCCAGCTCGGCACGCCCGCCGACCTTATGCGCGGCTTGCAACTGACGCTTGGCCAGGAGTTGGACGAAGCCAGCGGAAACCTCGTTCCCATCGATTCCACACGATTGCAGCAACTCATGCGCGACGTTTACGGGCAGTAGTTTGCTGACTTTGAAAAAAAAACGCATCCGCGCGCACATCTTTTCGCAGCTTCACGCCTGATATTAGAGAGGACATTCATGAGCAACGCAGACCACGACAAGACGCTCCATCGCTTCCGCCAGTATCTTTCGCTGTTGGCCCGATTGCAGGCCGCTGGCCGAACGGCTGCCAGGCTCGATCTTTCGGGAATTGTACAGCAGACGTTGCTCGAGGCGCATAACGCGATCGACCAATTGGCGACGCTCAACGAGGAACGGCAAGCGGCCTGGCTTCGCCAAACGCTTGCCAACAATCTCACGGATGAGATTCGTCGGCTGTCCGCGCAGAAGCGCGACATTCGCATGGAACAATCGCTCGATGCGTCGCTCGACAATTCGCTTGGCCGACTTGGCGCCCTTCTGCCGGCCAGCGATTCGTCGCCGAGCCAGAAGGCGCAAAAAAACGAGCAGCTTCTGCGGTTGGCAGACGCGCTCAGCCAGTTGCCCGAGGCACAGCGCCAGGCCGTGGAATGGCATCACCTGCTGGGCTTCACGCTGAGTGAAGTCGCGGAAAAATTGAACAGCACCAAACCTGCCGTGGCGGGCCTGCTTCATCGCGGTTTGAAAAAACTGCGTGATGTGATGCAAGCAGACAACGCGGATTCGACGTCCGAATCCGATTCAACGGGATAGTTTTCAAAAGGCGAGGATCGAACAAATGCACGCATCTCCTGTTTCCCATCCGTGGTTTTGGAGTTTCTTCGGGCCGGCATTCATCATCATGCTGCTGGCCTGGACTACCGTGGACGCCGACGCAGCTCCGGTTCGCAAACCAGCACCGGCGAAAGCGCCGGCCGCGAAGAAGGCACCCGCGAAAAAAACACCGACAGTCAACAACTCGAAGAACAAGAAAAAAACGGCAAGCGCCAAGAAGAGCAAAGGCAAAAAAGCCAAGCACCACAAGAAGCATCGCAAGCACGGCAAAGCCAAGTCCCGACGGAGCGGCAGCTCGGGCGGCCTCGTCAGCCAAATCCGCCGCGATGAGGCCCGCCTCGAAGCCGACCTCAGCCGACTGCGGAAATTGCTCCGCTGACACTTGTCATCTCCTGACTCCCCCACATGCATTGCCGTCACTTTATCCGACGGCAATGCGATCTTTTCCACCGATTTGGAGATTCCCACATGATCTTCTCTGCTGCTCGTATTGCTGGATTTTTGGTGCTTGCCGTCGTCATGGCTGAACAGTCGCCGTCAATTGCATTTGGACAGAAAAAAAGCCTGCCGGCTGGCGAGAATGTCCAGGCCGTTGCGCTGGAAGTGGCTGCGCTGCAGACGCTTCATCGGCTTGACCTGACCGATGCTCAACTCGAAGCACTAGCTCGCTTTTCCAAAAGTGCAGCGTCCTCCGAGAAACCTGTCGGCGCGAGAAAGGTCACACCCGCGTTCACCAAGGCCCTCACTGCATTTCGCAATGCACTGGCGGCCGGCGATGACGAAAAGATTGACGACCTCCGCGAGAAACTTGCCGAGATCATGGACAAGGAAAAAATTGCACTGGACGACCGTGTCGCCATCACCGATAGCGCCCGCCGCAATGCGACGCTCGTCATCCGCATGATGCAGCCGGGGCAGGTTCTCGCCTATCTGCAAATCTTCGATGAGGACGAGGTGGACCTTCTGGAAATCCTCGGCGCCGCAATCGAGAACGGCGCCAATGCAACCCAACCGCAGTGGAAGGCGATCCGCGACCAGGCCGCAGCGGAGGGCGCATGGCTGCTTGCGGGCGGCGAAGAGATTCGCCACAAGATGGCCGCAAAAATGCTCGCCGCCGTGCTCGATCAGCACCATGGCGCGAGCAAGACCAAGACCAGCGCTCCCGACCTGACCAAACAGGTTCAGCAAATGACGGCCACGCTCGACCCGTTCGTTATCCTGCGCAACGCCATGGAACGCGAAGTGGCCGAGTTGCTCTCCAACCCGCGCCTGGCCAACGCGATCCAGCATACCATGGCGCAACGCAAAAAAGTCGCGGCGAAATAGGCGTCTTGCCGGTATTTACAGGGGGGGGGACTCGGTAAGGATTGCTGCCGTTGCTTATTCGCCGGCGCAAATCAAGACCTCCGACAAGGGCCGGTTGTTGGGGCGACAACGGATGTCGCTTCCATCTACAATCTACCGCGCTGGCGGTTCTGTTCGCAATGTCGTTGCGAGAGGAATTTTCAAAAATGCACCGTTTCGCCACCCCCCTCTCCCCCTCGGGGATTTGGCCAACACCCCCTAAAAGTGCAAAAAAACTGGGAAAAAGTGCAAAAGCGCTTGGCCAACAGCAAATGGCCAAGCGCCCCTCCTGCCCGCCGCTCGGCGATCCGACGGCACTCGACCTCGTTGTGGCATGCCGTAGCGCACCGCATTCGGCAGCGCTTCGTGGCATTTGGTGTTGCAATTTGATACACAATCGGCGTTGCTACGCTCTCTGCGTATGGATGCCCGATGGCGCCGGCGAAGGAAGCCTCGCCGATCTTTCGGAATTCGGCACAATGACTGCATGGCTCAGCGGGAAATATTAGGGCCGGGCGGCAGGATCGCTCGGCAATTGCCGAACTTTGAATCCAGACCCGAGCAACTCGCGATGGCCGACGCCGTCGAGAATGCACTGGCCGAGGGTCGCCATCTTCTGGTCGAGGCAGGCACGGGCGTAGGCAAGAGCTTCGCCTATCTCGTCCCCGCGATCCAGGCAGCTTGTGCTCAAAAGGATTATCGCGTCGTCATTTCCACGCATACGATCAGTCTGCAGGAACAGATCATCCATAAGGACATTCCGTTTCTTCAATCGGTCATGCCGACGCCGTTCGAGGCGCTGCTAGTCAAAGGCCGAGGCAACTACCTTAGCAAACGGCGGCTGCAAGTCGCCCAGGAACGCGGGCCGACGATGCTCGCCGACGCCGGTTCGCTGGACGAACTCGACGCGCTCGCCCGCTGGGCCAAGAAGACCGCCGACGGCAGCCGCAGCGATCTCGATCTTCGCCCCAGCCCCGCAGTGTGGGAAACGATCGCCAGCGACTCGGCCAACTGCCTGGGCAAGCACTGCAAGACCTTCGGCGATTGCTTTTATTTCAAGGCTCGGCGGCGCATTCAAGACGCCAAGGTGCTCGTCGTCAATCACGCGCTTTTCTTCGCCGACCTGGCGATCCGGGCCGTCAATCCCGAGGTCGGCATATTGCCAAAGTATCACGCCGTCATTTTCGACGAAGCCCACACGCTCGAGGATGTCGCCGCCGAGAGCATGGGCCTGACCATCACGCGCGGTCAAGCCGATTATCTGCTCAATCGGCTTTTTCTCGAGCGGCGCAACAAGGCGTTCGGCCTCTTCGCGACTCTCGGCGACGAAAGCACCTGGCACCAGGTCAACAAGACGCGCACGCTCGTCAACCAGTTTTTCAACAACGTTCTCGACTGGCGCGACCGCACGCTTTTGCAGACCAAACGGGTAAAGACGGGCGACACCTTGCGCATCCGCGAGCCGAACATCATCGCCAATACGCTGACGGAGGAATTCAAGACGCTCGCAAACATGCTGGACGCGATCGCGGACAAGATCGAGAAGCCGGAGCTGAAGATCGAATACGAATCGGCGGCGCTGCGGTGCGGCGACCTGGCCGCCCGGATCGAAATTTGGCTCAAGCAGCTACGACAGGGCCAGGTTTACTGGATCGAAGGCGACGGCACGCGAGGCAATAAGATCGAGCTCGCCAGCGCTCCGATCGAGGTCGGCGATATTCTGCGCCGCCAGCTCTTCGAGCGCGTGCCAAGCGTAATCCTCGCAAGCGCCACGCTCACGGTCGGCGGCGCGGGCGGGTTCGGCTTCTTCAAGGAACGCTTCGGCTTTCCGCCCGACGATCCGGCGATCCAGCTTGGCAGCCCGTTCGATTTTGCGAAGCAGGCCGAGCTTCATCTGTTTCGCGACATGCCCGATCCGACGAGTCAGGCCGCCGACTTCGAGGAGGCATGTATCGCAAAGATTCGCGAATACGTGGAGCGGACGCATGGGCGGGCGTTCGTGCTGTTCACGAGCAACCAGGCGATGCAGCGTGCAGCCAGGCAGCTGCGTGACTGGATGAAGGACTCCGGGCTGACGTTGATGGTCCAGGGCGAGGGCATGCAGAGCAATCGCATGGTGGAGGCGTTCCGCTCGGCGACCGGGGCGGTGCTGTTCGGCGTCGATAGCTTTTGGCAAGGCGTGGACGTACAGGGCGAAGCGCTGTCAAACGTCATCATCACGAAGCTGCCGTTTCAACCGCCCGACCGCCCGTTGACGGAGGCGCGCGGCGAAGCGATCGAAAGCCGGGGCGGCAGCGCGTTCGGCGATTATGGCTTGCCCCAGGCGATTTTGAAGCTCAAGCAGGGCTTCGGTCGGCTGATCCGTACCAAGCGCGACACGGGCATGGTCGTCATTTTGGACCCGCGCATGATGACAAAGGCGTATGGCCGGCGTTTCGTCGAAGCGCTGCCGCGTTGCAAACGCTTCGTGGATGGCGTTGAAATTCGGTAGCCCCATCGGTGTTCAGGCTCGAATCGAAAGGCTTACAAGATCGCTTATTCTTCTCTGAAACTTCATTAATTCTACAGCGCTGGATTCGTAAATATGAACTCCGTAACCGCTTGTCTGCAATGCATTTGCTCC
>CAZAFH010000071.1:0-40917 GCA_964484265.1 uncultured Singulisphaera sp. | reverse complement strand
GAACCTTCTATCTTGTCCGCCTCAACCTCAAAATTGAGCTGCGGAACGTGAGGAATCCGTCTAATGTATGGTCATGTTTTTTTCCCGGCGTGCGTCACTTCCCTTTCGCAGCGTCCCATTTCTTCCAGAACTGCTCGGACGGCAGGTTATCGATGTTCGTCAACGACTTCATGGAGCGAATCACCTCGATTCCCTTGGTCGCGTTCGGCGGCAGTGAGATTCGAATGAGGTTCATGCCCGCGAGCGGCGTCAGGTCTAAGTCGGCGCATTGGGACAGACTCAGAAATTTCAGCGGCATTCCCTTGAGCGGCGTCAGGTCGGTGATCTTGACACATTCCCGCAGACCCAAGTCTGTCAAAGGCATTCCCTTAAGCGGCGTCAAATCGGTGATCTTGACACAGGAAGTTAAACTCAAGCTTGTCAGAGGCATTCCCTTAAGCGGTTCCAGATCCGAAATTTGCCTACAACCCTGAAGGTCCAGAAAGTTGAGAGGCATCCCTTTGAGTGGTCCCAGGTCACGCACACGCTCACATCCTTGAAGACTCAGGCGAAAGAGTCGCATGTCCCTGAGCGGCTCCAGGTCGCGCACCTCCCCGCAAAACTGAAGGTCCAAGTTATTGAGCAGCATCCCCTTGAGCGGCTCCAGGTCACGCACCTTGTGGCATTTGAAAAGACTCAGTGCGGTGAGCGGCATGCCCCTGATTGGTTCCAGGCTTGTGACCTGGTAAGGGGCGAGGTCCAGGGAGAACCCTTCCGTCCTCAACGTCAAATGCTTTCCACTGCCTGGCCATGCCTTGTCCACGCGTTGCCGAAAAAGTGCGAGCAGTTTCGGTTGCACAGCGGGCACATTCTCTCCTAGAAATTGCAGCGTGCCGTCAGCCAGATCGTAGGCCAGGTGCCGAGTGAAGATTTCTGCTAAAAGCACCTGGTCTCCGACATCGTTCGCCTTGGCGTTTTTCAGCCATTGAAGCAGATCACGGGCCAGCGGATCGTTCGGACGCCGGCTGGCATAGGCCTCCAAATCTTTTTGAGCCGGGGCGAGATCCTGCGCGATCAGGGCCAGATGGCCACGCAGGTTCAAAAGGTCCGTGTGGTCGGGGTCAAATTCCAGGGCCACGCGCACTTGGGCGCGGGCGGCGTCAAAGTTTCGCTTTTCGATTAGCAGCTTGGCCGCCGTAAGCAATGAAGGAATGGAATCGCGTCCCTGTTTTACTCGCTGCTCCTGCTCTTTCAGGTAGGCGGCGTGATTGTTCTCTGCCAAGACGCGAGCGGAGTAGTTGACTTTCAGGAAGATGCTGGCGATCACGAGGAGCACTGCAAGGGCCGCCGCCGTGGCGAAACTCACTGCCTTGTTCCGCTTGACGAATTTTATCGCTTGCTCCCTAACCGTATCTTGCTTCGCGCTGACCGATCGGCCTTCCGTGAAACGCTCGATGTCCTTTCGCAATGCGTCGATCGTCTGGTAGCGATCACGTTTCTCCTTCGCCAACGCCTTCATCGCGATTGCAGACAACTCGGGCGGAATCTTGCCTGCCCTGGCGCGATCGGGCGCACGTATCTCCGGGGCATCGATCTTGCCCTGTCCGACGCGCATGATGATTGGCCAAAACCCGCCGGTCTTGTCGATCGGCGGTTGCAACGTCAGCAGTTCGTAGAGGATTGCACCCATCGAATAGATGTCGCTGCGTTCGTCGATCTCTTCAATGCGCCCCGCGGCCTGTTCCGGCGGCATGTATACTGGCGTGCCTATAACAGCGCCGGCTTGCGTCAGATCGGCGTCCGCCTCGCGGCTTGTCATCACATTGCCTGTGCCTAACGACGTTGCCAACGTCGCGCTCGGTACTTCCACCAATTGCGCTCCCGGATTTGTCTTGTCATCGGCAACCGATGGCCGCCCCAGCACTTTCGCCAGGCCCCAGTCCATCACGTAGACCTCGCCGAAATCGCCGACCATGACGTTCGCCGGCTTGAGATCGCGATGCACCACGCCGCGCGAATGCGCGTAGGCCAGGGCGTTGCAGATGCTGACGAATATGTTCAGCAATCGACTCAGCGTATATTCCTTCTCCGCGACTTCAGGCTGATCGCGCAACATCGTGATAATCTGCGCGATGCTGCGGCCTTTGACCATCTTCATCGTGAAGAAGATCCGTTTCTGAGCATCGACGCCGAGTTCATGAATCGGCACAATGTTCGGATGTTCGAGTTGCCCGGTGATCTGAGCTTCTTCGACTAAGCGAACCTTGTTCTTGGCATTCGTCTGATCGAGCAGATACTTGATGGCCACCTCACGGCGGATGTCGCAGTCGATCGCGCGAAGCACCGCACCCATGCCGCCGCGCGCGAGTTCCTTGTCGATGACGTACCGCGCTCCATTGCCGATGATACCGTGAATCGCCGGCGACGAATTCGCACTGCCATCGTTGAGCGTGACGTCCGCTTCGACATGGGCCTGCGCCAGGCTACTGCTCGGCCCGTCGATTCGTCCGGCCGTGGGCACGAGCGCGGCCGTCTGGTCCAATGTCGGCACCACCAGCGCGGTCTTGCATGTCGGACAGCTTGTTCTGCGGCCCGCAAACACCGGCGAAACGTCGAACTTCATCCCGCACTTCGCGCACGAAAATGCGATCTTGTCGATTGGCGAGCCGAGAGCGTCAGCAACTGGAGGAATCTCCGGCACAACGATCGGCGATTTGCACCCCGAGCAAGTCGTCGCACGCCCCGCGAACTCGGGCTTCAGGTTGAAATGCTTGCCGCACTTCTGGCAGGAAAAGGCGATCATGGCATGCTCTCACAGATTTTGCGGGCATCTTTATCCGGCAAAAGATAATGGTGATTGCTACATGTACAGAATATTATCGCCTGACACTCGCGGAAACGATTATGATCGCCCCCGGCAACCGTTGCCAGGTCGGCATCCGCGACGGGCGTGCTCGGCTAACCATCTCGCGGCAAATCGGTACACTATGTTGCATGCGGCGAGGCTCGCGGTTTGCTTGCGAGTTTTACGTTCAAGGCGAGGTGTATGTCGGTTACGATTTGTCCGCGATGTAAGCACGTCAATCCGCAATATGCGATCTACTGCCATTATGATGGAGTCGTGCTGCAGGCCCATCAGGAGGCAGCCGTACATCGTCTGCCCAACGAGTTCATTTTTCCCTCCGGTCGCCGCTGCAAGACGTTCGACGAACTGGCGCAAGGCTGCCAGGAAGAATGGACGGCAGCGCGCGATTTGCTGACGCGCGGCGTGTTCGCGCAGTATTTTCGCGCAGCACGCCGGGCGGATCTTGTCCGTGCCGCGGAGGATGCCAAGGCTCAGGCGAATCCGGACATTGCGCTGACGACGTTCCTCATCTCGCTCCCTGGGGCGCGCACGCATTCGCCGAAACTGGACTTGACGCCGCGACGCATCTTGCTCGGAGCGCTGCTGGTCGGCGAGACGAAAACGGTGCCGCTGACGGTCACGAACCGTGGCCCCGGAATGTTGCAGGGTACGATTACGGTGACGGAGGGACAGGATTGGCTCAGCCTGAGCGATTCCAAGCCGTTGCACGAGGTGGACGTCGCGACGATGCGCGAGCAGACGGTTCGGCTCACGATTCGAACGAAAGGGATAGCGGCCGGGCAGACCTACGGCGCCAAGCTGACCGTGGTGACGAATGGCGGAATTGTGGAAGTGCCGCTGCGGATGGAATTGGCAGCCCAGCCATTTGCCAAGCCGCCGTTTCAAGGTGTTCGCACCCAGCGAGACTTCGCGGAGCGAATGCGTTTGCAGCCCAAGGCGGCCGTGCCAATCCTGGAATCGGGAGAGGTTCAGCGGTGGTTTGAGCTGAATGGATGGACGTATCCGGTCGCCGGCAAGCAGATCAAGGGCGTGGGCGGCGTGCAACAGTTCTTCGAGGGCATGGGACTCTCCAAGCCGCCCGTGGTGCAACTCTCGCAGAAGGAATTTCGATTCACGTGCAAATACCCCGACACGGTGCGAGGGCAGGTCACGCTTTCAACGGACGTGAAGAAATGGGTGTACGCGGACGTCAAAAGCGATAGCCCTTGGCTGAAAGCGCTGATGCCGCAGGTCAGCGGCGCCCAGCAGGCGACGGTTCCGTTCGAGATCGACACGGCAGCATGGACGGGAGGAACGATCGGCGAGGGCCGACTTACTCTGACGGCGAACGGCGGGCAGAAGTTCGTCGTAAAGTCGACGGTTGAAGTCCTCGGCGCGCCGGGGCGAGAGCCGAGTCCGACGCTATCGGGAATCAAGCCGGCGGCGACGATGCCCGCGATGGCGGCGCTAAAACCGTCAGCGGTGGCTGCCGGGCCGGCGCCGATGCCGCTGCCTGTTGCAACGCAGGCGCCAGCGGAGACGTCGAAGGAATCGGGGCGGTTGCTGCCGGCATTCATCACCGTGGTGGTACTATGCCTGCTCATGCGCATGTGCCTCGTGCCGATCGTCGATTGGTACGGCCGAGGCAGTGTCGCGACGGCTGCGATCAAGAAGCTTGGCATCGACCCGACCGACGACAGTCCGTTTGCCGAGATCGGCGGCTGGCTTCATGTGCGCTGGCTGCCGATTCTCGCCGGGGTCAACGGGACGATGTCGGCGAGCACGTTTCAACCGGGCAATAACGCCGAGCTGAGGATGAGCGAATTTCGGCACTACTTCGCGAGCTATTTCATTCGCTGGTTCGTGCTTCGGCTGTGGTGGGTCGGCGCGGTGGTCGGCTTGCTGCTGGTCTGGCGGCACGGCAGCGGTACGGCCGATTCGCCGTGGGGATTGATCGCCGGCGCCGGGGCAGGGTTCGCGGTCGCTGCCACGCTTTCCGCGATCTTCCTGATTGTCGAAATGATTCCGCACATGCTCTGGCATCTGACGCTCGGCCAGCGTAGCGGTATCGGCTTCTTGATGCTTTGGTCTATTCTCGCGGTTATGTGCTGGCTTGGCCTCGGCGCGGTGCTGGGCGTAATCCTGCCGCTTATTACGCCATTGCGACGGGCGGTTCTCGATCCGATTCAATCCCTGATCGCGTTAGGCTTACGACTGGCCGGATTGCATCGCGTTGCTGATTTTTGGGCACCGCCTGCGGGGTGAACTTGAAAGCGCTCGTAGTCGCCGCGAATAAACACAAAGTGCTCAAAAGTGTAGTCTTTAGCATCGTTATGCAATCGGTTGGGTGTTTCAATCGTTGCTCTGACAGGTGTAACGCTAGCTCTTTCCTCCTTTAAGTAAATGTCTTTTGCGCGTTCTGTGTTTTTTCGCGGCTGCTTTTCAAAACCCGAGTGGCGTTTGCCTTCGGAGTCGGCTTGTTCTTGCAACCCAGTCGCTGTTGCCATAAACTGACCCAAACCAACACGAGGGGCGCCTCCTATGTCGCTGATGCGTTTGATCGTCTGGAGCAGCCTGATCGGCGGGTGGTCCGCGTTTTTCGGCTGGCTATTCACCGAAGTCGTTCTGCATCGCTGGATCCATCACTGGTACATTGCCATTCTCATGGCCACGCTCGTTTCGGTTCCGATCGGCGGCGGCATCTGCGCCGCGTCCGGGCTTACCAATCCGCAGATATTGAACCTCATCAAACGCCTCGCACTCGGTCTCGTCGCGGGTTTTGTCGGCGGATTGCTCGGTAGTCTTTTCGGCTCGTGCATCTTCTCCGTCGTCAGCTTTATCCCCGCTCTTACGTTCGTCGGCCGAATTCTCGGCTTCGCCCTGATCGGCATCGGCATCGGCGCCGGCATCGGCCTGAGCGAGGGATTCGTCGATCGTTCCTACAACAAACTCCGCAACGGCCTGCTTGGCGGTGTCGTCGGCGGGTTCCTCGGCGGCGTCATGTTCGGCATCATCGCCTTCCTCGCAAGCTCCGTGACGAGCCGCGCGACGGCATTCGTTTTGCTTGGACTGTGCATTGGCTTCTTCGTCGGTCTCGTGCAGGTCGTGCTGAAAGAAGCCTGGCTCACCGTCGAAGACGGCTTCAGGCCTGGCCGACAGATGATTCTCGGCTCCGACGTCGTCACGATGGGGACTTCTGAAAAATCGAGCATCATCTTCATCGCGTTCGGCGCGAAGGGAGTCGAACCGACGCACCTCAAGATCACCAAGCAACCCGACGGGCGATTCATGCTCGAGGATAATCAGTCGCGCGGCGGCACGTTGCTCAACGGCGAAAAGATCGCTCAGCCTACCATGCTCAAGGACGGCGACGCGATTCAATTCGGCGTGAACGTGGTCCGGTTCAATGAGCGCGTCAAGCATGGCGACGGTCCGACGACGCTGCCGCCATCACAGGTGAAAGAAGCGCCGAAGCCCGCACCACCGCCTGGCGCCATCACGGCGGCGCCGCCTCCGATGCCTGCTCCCAAGCCCGCAGCACCGAAGCCGGCGCCGACACCAGCTGTGTCTAATGAACCGAAGGAAGGCACCTGCCCGATTTGCAACAAAAAGATTACGGGTATTCCAGGCCAGCGCCGCTGCAAGCAATGCTTCACGACGTTCTGAACGCCAGCCGAATTTGGATCACGGACCATAGTGCTCCTTTCGAGCGTAACTGATAAGGGAACCTACGCCATGCCCGATTTCGTTCGACACATTATCGATCTTGCAACGGCGATTGCGCTGGGTTTCGCGCTGTTCTGCGTCTTTCTCGTCGATGTCTTCTTCCTTTCAGGCGTATCGGGACCGGGCGTCAACACGTTGCAGGCTAACGTCATCCCATCCAAGTTCCGCGATCCTAAGAAATTGCGGCTTGCCGTCACGCCGACAGGAGTGTTCCCGGCCGATCCTTTCACGAAGAAGCCGGCGGAGAAGTGGGACGATATGGGCAAACTGCTTCACGAAATGGGTGAGGGATACAAGTACGACGAACTGAAAATCCAGGACATCGCCCTGGACCCGAAAAAACTCAACGACTACGACGTCGTGTTCTTTACCTGTGCCGCCGGCGGCGAGGAACTCAAAGCCGCGCTGTTCGACTATGTCTCCAACGGCGGCATTCTGTACGCCTCGGACTGGCGCTATGGCGCCGTGGCGACGGCATTTCCCGACATGGTGCAGAAGCAGTATGAGGCCGCCGGAGCGAAGCAAGAGATCGAGGCCGATATTGTCGATGCGGGTTTGCGCGACCTTCTGGGCAACAAGATTCACCTCAAGTTTGACATCGGTGACTGGAAAGCTGCCGCCTTTGGCGGACCGCGCGTCAAGCCGTTGATTCAGGGCCGATTCAGAAAGTACAAAGCGGAAAGCCAGGTCATCGAAGCGCCGCTCATGGTTCGCTTCGAAGTCGGCAAGGGCACCGTCATCTTCACGTCGTTTCACAACGAAAGACAAAACAGCGAGACGGAAACGAAGCTTCTACAGTACATCGTCTTCTCGCTCGTGACGGCGGGTGTCGATGCCGAGGTCAGCGCCAAGCTCGACGAAGGCGGATTCGCGCCTCAGAAATCGAACCTGCTGAGCACGCCGAAACGCAACAACACGATCGAGAAAAAATACACGAACAAGTCGCCGTGCGATTTGCGCTTCGCTTTGGGATTTCGCAACGAGGGAGCGAAGCTGCGATTTCGCGTGGTTTCGCCCGACAAAAAGCAATTCACGGCCGACCTGGAATCGACGGCCATCATCGAAGTGCCCGGCGCCATGCCTGGCGAATGGACCTATAGCATCACCGATCTTCAACTACCCTACGATAATTTCCCGTTCACCGTGACGGTCGGCGAGAAGCGCGAAAAGCAATAATGACGAATTCGGCGATGCTCACAGGTCGAAATTCGAGGTGAGGCATTGGTGGCACAGACATTCTTGTCTGTGCGAAATAGCTGCAAAGACCAAAGTGCCTTCTCCTCCGTTCGCACTGCCATTTCGCAGCGTGGAAAACGGATCGAGTTACAACATCTTCATTTTCAGGCGGTCCGAGCGATTTTACCCTGTCATTCCATCGGAGATGGGGTAAGCTTTGAATAGATTTTTTTTGTTATCTGAATCGTCAGGGAGATTCCCATGAAAAGACGCGGATTCACGCTGATTGAATTGCTCGTCGTCATCGCCATTATTGCGATATTGATTGCGCTGCTCGTGCCGGCGGTACAAAAAGTCCGCGAGGCGGCTGCGCGAACGCAATGCCTGAACAACCTGAAGCAATGGGGCATCGCGATGCATTCGTTCCACGATGCCAACAAGAAGCTGCCGCCCAGCGCGTCGAACAATATTCGCAAGGCCTGGCCGGTATATCTCTTCGCCTACATCGATCAGGGGGCGGCCGCCAACCTCTACGATTTCAAGACCGGATTCTACCTGCCTCCCAACACAGTTTCGAATACGCTTTCGGGCGTAATCTGCGTGCAGCCAGGGATGTATTTTTGCCCCGCGGATCGAGTGGGGGCATTCTGGAAAGGCGATCAATACTGGCGCTCGCGTGGCAATTACGTCGTCAACTATGGCAATATCACGGGAAATCCCTGGCCGACCACGTTTCCCAATGGCAGTGCGCCGTTCGGATTTCTGAATGGCAATCCATCCACGCCATGGCAGATCACGCTGGTTCAGATCACCGATGGCACGTCGAACACGCTGCTCATGGCCGAGGTTCTCGTCGCCAAGGATGACAACCAATGGGATGGCCGAGGCGATTTTCTCAACGACGACGGCGCCTTCACGAATCACCAATTCATGACGGTGAATACGCCCAACGGAGGAACGGACGTCAACCAATGTGTCGCCGCCGCTGATCCGTACATGCCATGCACCAATTCGTCCTCGGGCGTCAACGGTGCAGCGCGAAGCCGGCATCCCGGCGGCGCTCACGCGCTTTTCGCCGACGGAACGGTCCGGTTCATTGCCAACAGTATCGACATCAACAGCTGGCGGGCGCTCGGAACGCGAGATGGTTCGGATACCTTCATTTATTCATTGCAATGATTCTGTAGAACAGGGAGAGCGGCATGCCGCGCTGGGTATTCGTTGGATCGGTCGCCCTCCTCGCGCCGATTGTTCTGGGCTGCGATTCGGGGCCGCGCTACATTCCGGTCAAGGGTGAAGTGAGTTATAATGGTAAAACCGTCGAAAACGGCCTCGTCCATTTTGAATCGGCTGATGGAAAAAATCCATCCGCGAAAGGCGGCGGCATCACTGACGGGAAGTATTCAGCCGAGCTACCAGCGGGCGAATGGATCGTCCGCGTTACCGGTGTGCGCGTGGTTGGCACGCGAAAAGTCTACGAAGACGCCCCGGATAGCCCCATTAAGGATGTCACGGAACAGTATCTGCCCAAGCGTTTTAACGCTGAATCCGACATCCGCGTCAAGATCGACGCCAAGCGAGATGACTTGCATTTCCATCTGAAATCAGAGTGATCTCCGCCAGCATCAAATCCAATCATGGCCGTTTCGTCTTCGGAATATCCACGATCGGAATCGCCGTCAGGGCGTGTTCAAGCGTTCGGCCCGATATCAAAAATCCATCGGATTTCACGTTCAATGCAGTCAACGGATGTGCCGGGTGCGGTTGATCGTTTTCCAGATCGACAACGACGACCATATTGCGTTCATGGCGGTAGAGCGACACCTTGAAATTGTTCTTGCGCAAAAACTCCGACAGCTGGTTGACGACGGTGTGGCTCGTGATCGGCAGCGCGCCGGCGCGTGAACTAAGCACTTCGATCGCGATGACGTTGGTTTCCTTGGGCACCAGCCAAACCTTCAACTCGTAAGAGATGACCGTGCTAAACCAGCCGGAACCGTAGCGAAATGCGACGCGCATTCCGTTGTCTTCGAGAACGACGGTTGGAGAATGGATTCCGATCTTCCGTAGGCTCTCAGCTTCACCCCACTGGACGAACGTTTCTTCGAGAAAGCTATTGATCTGCGTCTGCGAAAGCTTGCAGCTCCATTCGGGCCGTGTCTTGCGATTGGCCACCATGTTCGAGATCTCACTCACAAACGTCGTGGCGGATTCGATTCGGAGCGCTCCCGGCGGCACTTGTGCTTCTCGGTAAAAGTTCGGCTCGTGTTTCACGACGGCGCTAACCACGGCAGCGGAGGCGGCCAGGAAGATCCCCGCGATAGCGATGAACCAGCCGAATTTACGTCGTTCCATGTGGGGAAATCCTTTCCATATCGGGCCCAGGCGTGAACCTGCCGATTCCTATCGGTCGATCGATTCTTTGACTATAAAGAACTTTGCTAGATCGGTGGTATAGCGGGATATTGCAAGCTGGTCAACCCCGAAACGCGATGGGGCATTGGTGGGAATATTGCACGGGATAGGAAAATGGGATCGAAAAAGGCCAAAATCGTCATGTTTCTCTGCACCGGCAACTACTACCGCAGCCGATTCGCGGAGATCCTGTTCAACAGCCTGGCCGAGCGCATGGGACTGCCCTGGCGTGCGACGTCGCGCGGACTGGCATTGGAGCGGGGCATCCACAACGTTGGGCCGATTGCGCCGGCGACGTTGCAGCTTCTCGCGAACCTCGGAGTCCGCGTCGGCGACGAAGCCGGGCGATTCCCGAAGCAGGCTGATCCTGTCGATTTTGACGAGGCTGGCCATGTCGTCGCACTCAAGGAGACGGAGCACCGCCCGCTGATGCAGGAGCGGTATCCCACTTATGAACATGTCGTGGAATACTGGGAAGTGGACGACGTGCCTGGAATATTGCCGTTGGTCGAGCGCGAAGTCATGGCCCTGGCGGCTCGATTGATCACGGGGGCGAAACGCGAAGGCCCGCCGCCGGAACCTGTGGCGGCAGAATCGCTACCGGCGAAACAGGCGGCGAAACCAGCGCCTACGGCCCGGATTCGGCGCGAGACCAAAGGCCGGCGAGGCAAGGGCGTCACTATCGTCGACGAACTCCCGCTCGACGATGCCGAACTGCGCGAGTTGGCTTCCAAGTTGAAGGAACGCTGCGGCACGGGCGGCACGGTGAAGGACCAGCACGTGGAGATCCAGGGTGATCAGCGCGAACGCATTAGCGCGGTGCTCAAGGAACTCGGGTTTCGCGTAAAAATGGCGGGCGGATAATTAGCGCTTCGTGCTCGCAGCGGCCGCTGGCAACCCAAATTAGGCAGGCGCAAAACTCGCTGTCGGTTTTCCACATTTTCAAATAATAACCGGCGCAAAGCGTAAGAATGTCACGACCTATGCCGAACAAGCATACGCGCGAAAATATAACCCTAAACAGTTCGCAGATATTTGCTCAAGTATCAAACAACGCGCATGATATTACAGCACGGCCTTGCTGGGCGAGGTCTCGGAACAGTGCATGAAACTATCGGAACAGTCAATTCAGAAGAGGAATTATCGATGCGCCGCATACGTTTGGCTTCCCTGGCCCTGGCGTGCGGGTTGTTGACCACCTTGTCGGGGTGCTGTGGATTCTGCGAGGATGGCCGCCTCTTCCCTCGCTTGTTCCGCACCAACTATCACCGGCCCATCCTGGATCGATTCCACGGTCCGGCCGGCGCAGCTCATCCCGAATGTGAGTGCATGCACGGGCCGCAACTCCCGCCGACGGATTTTCCCGCCGGTCAAATCATCACGATGCCTCCCGCCGGCATGCCGATGTCGCCGATCCCGATCACGAACATCCCGGCCGCGCAGCAACAAGCTCCGAATATCTTGAAGGTGCCACAAGCGGCTCCGACGCCGTACTTTCCGCCCAATTGATTTGAGGCGGCTCGAAACAAATTTCCGCGGAGTACGGGGTAGCGCGAGCTGTCCCGCACTCCGCGTTTTGCTTTGTTCGACATCGAGATGGTTTGATGCATTGGTTCTGCGCGTGCTTTCTGGGCCTGCTGACCTACCACGCCTGGCGCACCGCCGTCGACATGAAAGCCGACGCTGATTCGAGGGGACTGCGTAATCTACTGTGGATCGCGTGTGGATGCGGTGCGATAGGAACGATCTGTTTCGCCCTCGCCGCATTGATATGACGATGATGATTACTTGGCAATATCCACGATGAGTTGCCTCGCCGCCTTGTAGGCTTGGCGCAACGATGTGGCTCGAGCTTCGAGCTGCGTTTCCGAAAAAACCTTTCCTGGCTCGCACTCTCGCAATCCGGCGAGAGCCACCGTCAACGGCAAAAGGCTCATGAATTCTTTGGCCTTCTGCTGCTGGCGTTCCACTTCTGGATTCATGATTCTCTCCCAACGGTCTCTCTAATCGACAAGCTTGATATCCGGCGGTGCATAGGTGAGGCTGGTGCGAAGCTTTTTGAAGTTCTCATGCAGCTTGTCGTAGTTCTTCACGTTTTTTAGGTTTGGAAAATTCACCATGTAATCGAATATCAATTTCGGACTTTTGATGTTCATTTGAAGAGCACTAAGGGTTCCCTCCTTCAGTACCACCTCGTAAAGGCCTGGTAGTACATCAGCAGGCTGAGCTTTGGGGTCTTCAGCCAGTTTTTTTTCCATGAGGCTGTTCGTCAGTCGGCGAAGTCTCAGCATTTCAAGGGTAAAGCGCTGGCGGTTCACACCGAGTTCGGTGAGGTAAAGGTGGACGTTGTTCGATTGGAAGGTGGTCGTGACGAAGTTCTCGTTGGTGCTGTTATTTTGAACAGCTTTGAGCCGATTGTCGATGTTGTCGTAACGGTCCTTGAGCGGGCGAAAGACTCGGATCGCCATTTGTTGTGCCGACACGTCCGACGTGATCATCATTAATGCGTCGATGCCTTCGTTGTTCGCATTGCGATATTCGCGCGACAAGGAATCGACGGTATCGGTGCAACCTACCAGGAAGAACACGTAGAGTGGCGTCAGCAAGATTTTGCATAGCTTCATCGTATGGCTCCCATCAACCCAGGTTGATTGGACACGAATTGCCGGATGAACTCGGGGCCGCCAGGCAGCTGCTGGATTCTGCCGACCTCGCGCTTGAGGTCATCCATCGTTTGCTGAACGTACTCGCGTTCTTGCATCAAACGTTCTTGGACCTTCCTCGACGGCGCCGGCAATGCACTGGCCCGCTTGGCGATGGCCGCACACTTCTCCGACATACCGTCAAGTTTTTCCTTGGCGTCGGCCATCGATTTCTCGTCGCGCACCGTGCCGAGTATCTCGGCAATGTCCTGCCGGGCTTTCTGCTGTTCGCGGAAAACGGAGAGGTAATCCTCTTCTTTGGTACAACCGAACAAAGAGCCGAGGAGAATGAAGGCGACAAAAATTCGATTCGCTCGAGTCATCTTCGGTTTCCATCGGGCGAGAAGCTCATTGCTTGGCTTTTTTCTCTTCCTTCTCGTCTTTCTTGAGCACGTCGGCGATTTCCTTGAGCGCTTCCTTTCCTCCGGGAATGACGGCAACGCGCTGAATTTCGATGAACATTTTTTTCATCGCGTCTTGCAGCCTGGGCTTGAACTGTTTCTCAAGCCGCAGCTTCTCGTCTTTTTCGGGCGGCTGGAGTTTTGCCGCCTCGGCTCGGACTTTGAGGAAGGTGTCAGCCGCCTTGCGAAGATCGGGTTTTGCGTTATTCGCTGCTTCTTCGTCGCTGATGTTTTTCAGTGTCGTGCCGATTTTCTCGAAGCTCTCGACAATTTGCGTGAGCGCTTTTTCGTAAGGCGACATCTCGCCTGCCACCACGAAAATCGCGAAGAGCAAGCAGCCAGCCAGTGCCGCGTGTACTTTCGACATTAGGAACTCCTTCCCCACAACATTATCAGCGCGTCAGCGATTCGTAGGGACCTTCCGCTTCCACGATCTTGTCGCGAAGGGCTTCGACCTTGGCCTTTTCCTTGCCGTTGTCCAGCTTCTCAGCTTCCGCGAGGGCGGCACGCAATTCGTCTCGGCGTTCATACAGCTTCTTGAAGGCAGCGCGAATATCATCCTTCTGTTTTTCGGCGTTGACCTTTTGGTCTTCGTCGGTGATGTTCTTGCGATATTGGTCGATAGCCTGCTTGATTTGGAGGGCCTTATTGCCCGTCTTTTTGAGTTCGTCGGCCGCCTTCAAGGCATCGGTTAGATCGAGGCCTTTTTTCGAGTCGGTCTTGTACCGCTCGGTGGCTTCCTTCACGCGATCGGAGATATTCTTCACTTGCGTGGATGCCGCGTTCATCATGACGACGGTGTCCTGAATCAGACCTTCGTGCGTGTCATGGCCGCAACCGATGAGGACGACGGACAAAAATATCATGCCGGCGGCCGACAAAAAACGCTTCATTTCGTTGCTCCTACGGAGTTAATTCCAGACCTAACCAATATCAACACCTTATTATACCAATCGCGACTTTCGGAGTCGAGGCGTTACAAGACGCCCTTGGTGGACGGAATCCCGCCGCCACGCGGATCGTGCTCGACGGCCTGGCGCAACGCCCGTGCGGTCGCCTTGAAGATTGCTTCGATGATATGATGGCTGTTTTTTCCGTGATGGCAAATCACATGCAAGTTCATCAGTCCGGCGCCGGCGACGGCACGCCAAAACTCCTCCGCCAAGGACGTATTGAACGTCCCCAGCAATTCGGCGGGTAGATCCACCTTCCAGACACAGAACGCGCGCCCGCTGAGGTCGAGCGCCGAGGTGACGAGCGTTTCGTCCATCGGCAGCGTCATCGATCCGTAGCGGCGGATCCCCGCCTTGTCGCCGAGCGCTTGCGTAAGCGCTTTGCCAAAGCAGATGCCGACATCCTCCACGGTGTGGTGGGCATCAACGTGCAGATCGCCGACGGCATTGACATCGAGGTCGATCATGCTGTGCTTGCTGAGCAGAGTGAGCATGTGATCGAAGAACCCGACGCCGGTGGCGAGCTTGGAGACTCCCATTCCATCGAGATTGAGCGTGAGCGTGATGCGCGTCTCAGCGGTGTCGCGTTTGATAGTGGCGGTGCGCGGTGTGGTCATGCGTAGTTCCGAGGTTCCCTGTTTAGCCGCTCGCCTTCGGCGGGCGGCTATAGGTCAAACAATATTTTTCAGTTCATCCAACAGCTGATCGATCTCGGCGTCCGTGCCAACGCTAATGCGCAGACCGTCGCCGAAACCGGGGTAGTTCATGTAACGCACAAGGATGTTGCGCTTTTTCAATTCCTCGAAAATCGGTTTGACCGGGCCTTGGCGGCGCGACGCCCAGACAAAATTCGCCTGGCTCGGCAGCACATCAAAGCCTAGTCTCGGCAGTTCGGACTGCATGCGTGCTCGTGTGGCGAGGATGCGCTCACGAGTCTGCTGGAAATGGCGTTGATCTTCTAGCGCCGCTTGCGCGCCGGCCAGGCTAAGCATGTCGCAATTGTAGGAGTCCTTGACCTTATTGAATTCGCGTACCAACTCCGGCGAGGCGATTCCGAAGCCAAAACGTAGACCCGCGAAACTGTACGATTTGCTAAGCGTTCGCGTGACGATTACGTTCGGCAACTTGGTCAGCGAAATGGCGTTCGCGGTCGCAAAATCGGCGTAGGCCTCGTCGATCACCAGCGGGCCGTTCAACTCGCCTGCCAGGCGTTCGAGCGATGCGTTCGAGACGATGGTTCCGGTCGGCGAATTCGGATTGGCGACGAATGTCAAATGCGCGTCGCGTTTGGGCCAGGGCGTCGGCAATTGCCAGCCTGGCGCGAACGGGATCGTCTCGAAATTCGCCCCCTGGATGTCGGCCAACGTTTTGTAAAGCAGATAGCTCGGTGTGAGCGAAACGATTGTGCCGCCCTCGGGCACGAAGGAGCGGGTCAGGATCGTCAGAATATCATCGGAACCGTTGCCGATCAGAATGCCTTCGGGATCAACGCCGAGGATTCTCGCCGCGGATTCGCGAAATGCGGTTCCCATCGGATCGGGATATTTGCGCAGGCGATCACCGCGAAGGATCGCCATCATCGCTTCGAGAGCACCGGGTGATGGTGGATAGGGGTTTTCGTTGGTATTGAGCTTGATGATTCCGTCGCCGCGCGGTTGCTCGCCAGGAGTGTACGCCGTCATTTTGCGAATGGCGGAGCGCACGAATTCAGTGGGGTTTCGCATGCGTGATAATCAATTGTTCGCCGCGATCACCGCTTGCGGCTTGGCGCTCAGCAGGATTTTCGTCGAGCGCTAAGCCGCAAGCGGCGATCGCGGAATGTGGATTTTTCTCTCAATTCATTTCAATCGCACATCGACGCTGGCCGAGTGCGCCGTCAAGCCTTCTTTTTCGGCGAGCACACGCACGTCCGGCGCAAGCGCTGCCAGTCCCTCTCGGGTGAACGACAACACGCTCGATCGCCGCAAGAAATCGCTCGCGGAGAGCCCGCTCGTGAACCGCGCGGTGCCGCCCGTCGGCAGCACATGCGACGGGCCGGCGGCGTAATCGCCCAGCGCCACCGGAGCGTAATGTCCAACGAAGATCGCCCCGGCGTATTCCATCTTATCAACCAGTTCGCGCGCGTTCTGGGTCGCCAGGTGCAGGTGCTCCGGTGCGATCTGGTTGCTCCATTCTATCGCCTGGGCGCAGTCCTTTGCAAGCACGAGGGCGCCGAAGCGTTCCAGACACGCTCGCGCCAAATCACCGCGAGGCAATTTGGCGCATTGCTTCGCGATCTCTGCCTCGACCTGGCCGAGCAACGGCTCATGCCAGGTAATGAGGATACTGCTCGCCGGATCGTGCTCGGCCTGGGCGATCAAGTCGGCCGCGATGTATTCCGGCGATGCCGACTCGTCGGCGATGACGACGACTTCGCTTGGGCCAGCAAGGCAGTCGATGGCGACGTCGCCGAAGACATATTTCTTGGCGAGCGTGACGAAGATATTGCCCGGCCCGACAATCATGTCCACTCTCGGCAGCCCCTCGACGCCATACGCCATCGCCGCGACTGCCTGGGCGCCGCCGATGCGATAGACCTCGGAGATGCCGAGTTCCTTGCAGGTGGCAAGCAAATCCGGATTGCCCGCGCCTGTTTTGGTTGGCGGCATGACGAGGACGATCTCCTTGACGCCGGCGGCCTGTGCGGGGCATGCCGTCATCAGAATCGTCGACGGATACGCCGCCGCCCCGCCTGGCACGCAGACGCCGATGCGCCGGAGTGGTCGGTAGCGCAGGCCGAGCTCGTGGTGGCCAGGCTTCGTCAGCGTCACGTCGGCGTGAACCAGTTTTCGTTGAAAGGACAGGATGTTGTCGCGAACTCGCCGAATCGTCGCCAAGAACTCGTCGCTCGCAGCTTCGTGTGCGGCCGCGAACTCCGCCGTGGAGACGCGAATTGTCTCGGGCGACAGCGTCGTCTTGTCGAATTGCTGCGTGAAATGCAACACTGCAGGCAAGCCCTTGGTTCGCACGTCCGTGCAGATGCGGTCGACTACCTGCGCAGGAGTCAACGCCTGGCCGAAGACTTGCTCCGTCAGCGCTCGACCGCGCGGCGAAACAACGTCGGCCTGCAAGCTGAGCTGTTTGCATAGCGCGTGGAGCCGCGCAGCCGCGTCGGGGGCGGTGTGGGTGATTCGTTGCATCTTGAAACTGGTCATCGCGATTTCCAAATATCTGAAGATTCTATCAGTATACACCGCGCGGCTGGATTTGAAATATCCGGCGAGCCTGGCCGCGTAAGCGGCAGGTTCAGTTTGCGATTGACTGTTCAACCTGCCGCTTACGCGGCCAGGATCGCCTCGCCAGAATGCCTATTTGCTCTATTTGTCCCGCGATCAACCCCAGGCCATAGGTTTCCCGAACCACCTGACGTTTTCGTTTCTCCCTGGTTATGATAACATTCCACACAGGGAGATCGTGTATCATGGCCGGGGCGAAGAAGAAAGCTGCCAAGGGTGACGACGAAATCACCATCGTGTGCCGAAACAAACGTGCCTACCACGAGTACGAGGTCTTCGATGCTCTGGAGTGCGGCATTGTTCTGAAAGGCACGGAGGTGAAGAGTCTGCGCGAGCACGCTGCCAGCCTCGAAGATGCATATGCGAAAATCGACGAGGGCGAGCTTTGGCTCGTAGGTTCGGATATCCCCGAGTACACGATGGGGAACCGCCTCAACCACAAGCCGAAACGCGCTCGGAAACTGTTGCTGCATAAAAATGAATTGGATAAGTTCGCCGGTAAGGCGTCGCAGCAGGGCTTCACGCTGGTTCCGTTGCGATTGTACTTCAAGAACGGCCGGGCCAAGGTTGAAATCGCCGTCGCACGAGGAAAGAAGCTCCACGACAAGCGCGAGTCGCAGAAAAAGGCGGAGGCGAAAAAGGAAATCCGCAAGGCGATGGGCAATCGCCGGCGCTAATATTTGACTGGTCAGGGAGGACCGACGCCATGCGCATCATCGCGCTGGTGAAGAACAGGGATCACGTCTGTTGCCGATACCGCATCGCTCCGTTTGTTTCCGACTGGGAACGGCAGGGGCACGAGGTGGAAGTCCGCCCGTGGTCCGCCGCCTGGATGTTCGGTCAATTGCTCGCGGGCGGTCGCAAACCCGCTGACCTTCTCATCATTCAGCGCAGACTCTTCACGCTTTGGCAGTGGAGGCTACTGCGGCGAATCGCGCGGCGAATCGTTTACGATTTTGACGACGCGGTTTTCCAGCACAGTTCCTACAATCCGGAAGGTTCTTCCTGTCCGCGGCGTTTTCGCCAATTTCGCGAAATCGCGCAATCCTCGGATATTATCGTTGCGGGCAATTCCTTTCTCCGAGAACATGCCTGTGCGTTAGCCGATCCCGTACGCGTACACTTGATTCCGACCTGTGTAGAGGTATCGCGTTATCCCGTTTCCACACATCACCGCATGCGAGAAGTCAAACTGGCGTGGATCGGGTCTTCCGGAACTTTGCGCGGCCTGGAAAGAATTGGTGGATTGTTGGAGGAAATTGGGAAATCCGCGCTCGGAGTGGAGTTGCGGATCATTTGTGACCGATCCTTGAAACTGACGAATCTGCGGGTCGATTTTCGGGATTGGAGCGAAAACACGGAAACGACCGACCTTGCCGAATCCGATATCGGCATCAGCTGGCTTCCCAATGATCGTTGGAGCGACGGCAAATGCGGCCTAAAAGTGCTCCAGTATATGGCTGCGGGTTTGCCGGTGATCGCCAATCCCGTCGGAGTACAGGCGACGCTCGTGACGCCAGGCGAAACGGGTTTCCTTGCCGAAACGACCAACGAATGGATCACGGCCGTGCACCGCCTGGCGAACGATCCGGGGTTGCGCCGCAGAATGGGTGAAGCCGGACGACGGCGCGTGCAAGCCGAGTATGACACGAGTCGCGGCACGAAGCTGTGGCGGAAAGTGCTCCGAGCCGTGTGTGACGTGAACTCTCCCCGAACGGAATCGTCTTTCGCATGAATGCGCCATTGAATCAATTGACCGAACGAACCGTCGGCGGATTTCGCTGGACGATGCTGCCCGACTTGCAGCATCGTCTGCTCGACGAGAACGGTCTGCGCATTCAGCAATGGCTTGCTTCGGGTCAGGCACGCGTCGTCAAGAACGGGCCGACACGAATCGTATACCGTGTCGAACTGCCAGGTCTGTCGTTCTTCATCAAGCACAATTACGTTCAGGATCAACGTGCCTGGTTTCGCCAAATGGTCAGGCAGAGCAAGGCGCGAATCGAGTTCGACCGTGTTCGCGATGCAGCCTCGCGCGGTATCCCGACGATTTCCCCGCTGGCTCTTGCGGAAGAAGTTACGCGTATCGGTTCCGGCGAGAGTATCCTCATCACGCAGAGCCTTGATGGCGCGATCCCGCTGCACGTGTTCCTGTCTTCCGTCCTTCCTACCTACTCCGAACCCGAAGCGACACGGTTACGGCAAAGCGTCGCCGTGGAGTTGGGGCGCCTCGTCGCACGCATTCACGACGCGGGGATTTTGCATCACGATCTCCATGCCGGCAACTTGCTGGTGCGAATCGGAGACGCCGGCTCCGTGCAGTTGTTCGTCATCGACCTGCTTGCTGTTGAAACGGGGGCGCCGCTCGACTGGGAAAAGAGTCGGGACAATCTCGTCATGATCAACTGCTGGTTCACCATTCGTGTCAACCGGGCGGATCGACTGCGCTTCTGGAAGGCGTACTTCGACGCGCGCGGCATGGGACCCTGGGAGCGCGACGCATTCGGGACCAAGCGGTACGCCAACGGATTGCACGAGATCGAAACCAAGAGCTGGATTCGCAATCTGCGCTTTTGGCTCCGCCGTGACAAACGCTGCCTGGTCAACAACCGGTACTACCGCAAAGTGAAGGCTCCGGGCGTGGTCGGACACGCTCTCACGGAGGTGGACTCGGCACAGCTGGCCGAACTGATGCGCGACCCGGATGCGCCGTTTCGTCGGGATGATGTTCGCGTGCTCAAGGATTCGATTTCGTCCACCGTGATTGAGATGGAGTTCCTGATCAACGGCAAGATGAGGCCGGTGATCTTCAAACGCTTTCATGTGTCGGCGTGGAAGGATCCCGTGGCGTCGCTGTTTCGACCCACGCCGGCGTTGCGGTCGTGGATCCACGGCCAGGGCTTTCGCGAACGCGGATTGGCCACGGCCAGGCCGTTCGCCGTCCTGCATCGAACGCGGCTGGGCATGTGGCATCAGGGGTATCTGCTGACGGAAAAAATTGACCACGCCTACGATCTGCACGATTTCACGAGCAGCATTTCGCCGCTGCCGCCCGAAGCCCAGACCAAGATGCGACACGAATTGATCGAACGTGTCGCGCGGTGCATCCGCGAATTGCATCGGCGGCAGCTATCGCATCGCGATCTCAAGGCCGCGAACATCCTTGTGCGCAAATGGGACGCTCCCGAGGATGAATCATCCTCCTATTCGCAGGACGTCGAGAATTTGCTGTTCGTTCCGGAAGGCACCGTGTGGCTGATCGACCTCGTCGGCGTCGAGCGATTCGATCGGCTCTCGCGGAAACGCAGAGTGCAGAACCTCGCCCGGCTCAATGCGAGCTTTCACGGAAACGAGAAAATCTCGCGTGCCGACCGGTTGCGTTTCCTGATGCGCTACCTGAACTACGGCGCCTACGCCGCAGGCGACTGGAAAAGCTGGTGGAGCGAGATCGAACAGGCAACGCAGAAAAAAGTCAAGCGCAACCTGCGCCGGGGCAAACCGCTGCTTTGATCTGAAGTTTCCACCTTACGATTCGATAATAGTCGCGGTTCGTCTCTTGCGGTGGGCTGCGAGAACCGGTATACCGCGATGCTTCTTCCTTTCTGGTTGAACTGAACATAGGAGATATTTGTGCTTTGGCGCCGCTTGCGGTTCCTGGTTGTACTCGTCGCTCTCGTGATGCCGTTGATGGCGGGATGCGAATTGTTGTCGCATTTCACCAGAAGCACTCCCGAGAAGACGGAGAAGGAACCACTCGCCGGGGCGCCGGGGAAGCACTCGTTTCGGCTCGGCCAGTTCATCTTTCTCGCCGATTTTGAAATCCGCAAGGATCATCCGTTATTCAAGGATTTGGCAGGACTGCGCGAGCAGGTCAATCGCGATCTTCGCCTGCCGACATCACACCGCGAGGTTTGGGTTTATCTGTTTGAAGACAAGGTGCGCTACGAGAAATTCATGCAGTCCAAATACCGCGATCTGCCGATACGTCGAGCGTTCTTCGTCGTGCAGCCAAGGCGGTTGGGCGGTGTCGAGGATCTTAATGTGTATACGTACCTCGGGGATAAGATCCAGCAGGACCTGAGGCACGAGTTGACGCATGCCTTGTTGCATTGCGTACTCAAGAACGTTCCTATTTGGCTCGACGAAGGTTTGGCCGAGTATTTCGAGTTGCCGCCGGCACAACGAGGCGTCAACGGAAAGCATGTCGAACATCTCCAGCAGACGAAGGCGCGATTCGATCTGGATCGGCTGGAGAAGTTGCAGAACGTCCACCAGATGACGCCTGATGAGTACCGCGAATCGTGGGCGTGGGTTCACCTGATGCTTCGCTCGACCCCGCAGGCGAAACAGGCGTTGCTCGGCTATCTGCAGGATTTGCGAAACAACCCAAATCCGCCGCCTCTGCGTCCGAGGCTCGTGAACGCCATCCCCGCAGTAACTCCGGAATTGGCGGTGCAGACGCATCTCGGTGGATTGGAAAAACAGCCACCCATCAGCGCAAGCGCACGTTAGAAGGAATGCTGTTGTTTTTCACGCGGCTTGAATTGGCGCATCGGGAATCGGAAAGAACATTTCCGAGCCACGATGTAAGGGAGTGGCCGAAGTCGCATGTTCCGGCACGGCATCCTGTTGGCCGCTCCCTCACGATCGCGGCCCGGACGAACGTCGGATTACCGATTGAATGGCGATGCTTCTTGGCCGCGCAAAGAATTGGTCCGGAGCGCGGAGTGGACCCCTATTTCGTCGCCGATGACGAAATGAACGGAAGCTGTTTCACTTTGCCCGGCGCGAAGGCATTGCGCGCATTCACGATCGCGTGACGGAACGACTCGGCATCAGGCACGGCGGTAAGCGTCATCGCGACTTTTCCACCGCTGTGTATTTGCAAGTCTGCCGAGCGGAAGAATTGATCGACTGTTGCGGGATCGAGTTTGACGTCGTCGATGTCCGCCAGAGCGATCGATTCGCTGACCTTTTGGGCCCAGCCGCGCTGGATCAGTACCTGCTTGTCGGTGAGTTGATAGCGGATGCCGATGAAGGGCAAGAGCTTCCCGAAGTACGCGCCTGCCATAATCAGCCAGCCAAGCGGCGCGAGCACAATGGTGTTGGTTAGCATCTTGCCGATATTCGCGACCGCGGGCATGCGGGCCACCGTTGGCCAAACCAGGCGAATGCGGGTGCCAAGGGGATTGCTGGGTGTAGTTTCCATACGGAAGAATTCCACGTGGGGTTGGTTGCTCTGTCACCCGCGAGGCTCGCCGATGACGCTTTGTTGACCGAGCAAAGCATATCATAACGAATGCCCGGTTCGTGCCAAGGGCTTTCGTTGGTTCATTGTTGCTGTCGCTTTTTTGCGATATAACGTCGGGGACGTTTATTGTCTGGAGAGGGGCGCCAACGATGTCGGAACCGCGCGGGTTTTTCGAACGCAAGCCGTTGCGACGCGCGCTCGCCAACTGGCTGGAGCGGCATCAGCATCCGTTCAATCGCGGCATACACTTCATCGGCATTCCGATGACCCTGGTCGGCGTAGCGCTGTTGTTCGTGCTTTGGCCCGACTGGATGTGGGGCATTGGCGCATTCGTCCTCGGCTATCTGTTGCAGTGGATCGGGCATCTCGTGGAAGGCAACGACCTCGGCGAATGGGCCGGCGTCAAACGATTCCTGGGTTGGCCTTACGTCGCCATCGCGCCTCAGTATCAGAAGAAAGAGAACGACGCGTCGAAATAGGTGGTATTGCTTACTTCGCCAAAACGCTCGCTTCCAGATCGACCAGACGCTGCAGGCTCTGATCGCGCTCGCCGCGTTGGAGTTGGTAGATGCCCGGTTCTTCGGGCGTTTCCCCTGGAATCAGCCGGCAGGAATGGTAGCGTTCCCGCGCCCGAGGCAGCGATTTCGCGAGGCAATCTTCGCAGCACAGACAGTACGTTTTCAACTCGCTGACTTTCCCGTCGCTCCACCGAGCCGCGATCTTGTACTTCGCGAGATTCTTGCAATCCGCATTCTGACAATAGATAGGGTAGGGGGGCATTGCCATCGTTAATCCGCCTGAAAGGGTATCGGCTCGCTGTTGATCATCGCCAGGGCGTTCATCGCGGCTTTTTGCTCGGCCTCTTTCTTGGTTCGACCCCAGGCGGCCGGATAGTGATAACGCCCGATGACGGCGGAGAGCTTGAAGCACTTACTATGATCCGGACCTTTTTCGTCGAGCAAGTGGTAGGCCGGCGTCGCGTTGAACTCTTGCTGGGCGACCTGTTGAAGCAGCGACTTGTAGTTGCCCCCGTGTTCCGCCTCGGCTACCTGTTCGATCTCCGGATTCAGGTATTTCAGGATGAATTCCTTGACCGGTTCGAGACCGCCGTCCAAGTACATCGCGCCGACAAGGGACTCGAACACGTCGGCCAAGAGATTTGCAGGCAGTGCTGACTGGGAATTCATGCCTTTGCCGAGAAACAAAAAATCCCCGAGATTCAGCTGTTTGCTGATCTGAGCGCAGGTTCGCCGGCTGACGACCGCCGACTTCACCTTCGTCATCTCGCCTTCTTGGTACGCCGGAAAACGTTTGTAGAGTTGTTCACAGCAGACGAGACCAAGCACGGAATCGCCCAGGAACTCAAGGCGTTCGTTGGAGTCTTGCCGGGTATCGGCGCCGGAGGTGTGCGTCAACGCGGAGCGCAGCAATTCGGGAGATCGGAACTGGTAGCCGATCGTTTTCTGACATTCTTCCAGAATGTCCGCTTCGCGCGAGGAAGTAAGTTCCTGTCCCATGGTGGTCGTATCAATCGATGAACGGCGAGAAATTGAAGTGAAATCGCAACGATCTACTTCGCTCAACTCAAATTTGCCGTCGGTTCTCAATTCCTAAATAGGACGTTATCATCTGGGTGGATAATTGTCAACCAACACAGGATCTTAAAACAGCACTAATTTAGGGCGGAACGCGCTTCGTCGATCAGTTGTCGAACCAGGTGGATCGGGTGTTTCAGCTCGGGCGCACTCAACGATTGTAGCGTTGCGAAATACTGCTCGGCCCTTCGGATGCCTTTGCCTCGTCGGTCGACAGGAAGGTGGACGATGTCGGAAACGTTGTCGAAAATGTCTGCCAGTTTGCACGCCTGCACTTGCCAGGGCGCTTGCATCAATCGATCCAGGTAATCGCGTTCGCGTTCCTCTTCGGGCAATCGTTTGTCTTTCGTGAGGCAGGCAACCCACCGGGCGACTTCGCCCCCATAGCGGTCAGCGAGGTCGTCAAAATCGGTCGTCGTGTCTTCGATGGTATCGTGGAGCAGTGCCGTCATGAGCATGTGAGGATCGTCGAAGCCGAACACCTCGCGAACGACGAGGCAAACGCGAAACGGATGGCTCGTGTAAGGCGTCGCCCCGTCTTTGCGATATTGCTCGTCATGTGCTCGCGCAGCAAATGAAACAGCATCGAGGAGTTGACGATACGTTGTTGGCGGCGATTGCATGGGTGTGGGTTGGGTTGGTGAGTCGCCGAAAGCAGTATGGCGATTTTGCCTACCGATTGTTATACGGGATTTTGAATTGTGAAGATGAGGTGTTGTCTCGCAGGAGGTCGAAATGCCCCAGCTTGCCTCGTCGTCCGCGTCAAAGTTGCGTTTCTGGTTTTCGCGGATTTGCCGATATTCCGTCATGTTCGTGGTGTTAATCGTGTGCGCCGCGGTCGTGGTCAATGCGCTCGCATTGGCGACGTTCGAAGTACCGACGGGAAGCATGGCGCCAAATCTCGTGGGGTTCCACCGCTTGTGCACCTGTCCGCGCTGCGGGACGATCTTTCCAGTAGGCCGCCATGCCGAGGACACCAAGGGATCGGGCGAGGCACGCCTTTATCGCAAGGTGTTCTGCCAGCAATGCGGGCAGTTTCCGGTACCGATGAACACATCGGCGGAGACGCAGGGAGACCGCGTTCTCGTGAACCGGATGACCTACCGTCTGCGGACGCCGGCTCGCTGGGAGGTTGCCGTCTTTCGGCTGTTCGGCTCTTACTTCGTCAAGCGCATCCTTGGATTGCCTGGAGACGCCATCGAGATTCGCGATGGTGATATCTACATCAACGGAAAGCTGTGCCGAAAATCGCTGGAGGAAGCGCTGGCCATGCGCGTGCGGCTCTGCGATATCGAGAAATCGAATCGCTCGCCCGCAGTCGAATCGCGATGGGAACGCGATTATTCCGGTGACCTGTTTGTAATCGACGGGCGCAAACGGCCAGCGAGCCTGAGCTATCGGAATTTTGATCTCGATGAAGAAAAATGCGAACCGATTCGCGACGAATACTCTTACAACACCGGAGTGCGCCCGGACGGAGAGTGCGTGCACGATTTTCTCGCGCAGTGTGATCTGGAAGTAAGCGCGGGCGAGTTCGTGCTCAAGCTATCCGATGGAGGCGATTGGGCTGGAGTTTGCGTGCCCGTCGGCAAGACCGGAACGATACACGCTTTCGCCGAGCCGATGATTGGCGGGATGTCTACGTCGATTGGCTTGGGAAAGGTCGGCAAGTCAATCAAACCGGGCAAGCATTCGCTGACGCTGGCTTTCGTCGATCGTCGGCTCACGCTATCGGTCAACGGTTCGACCTGGCTACAGCGCGACTTGCCTGAAGCGCGTGAGCGCGCCGGCGTGGAGCAGCCATTTCGCCTGGAAGCGCGAGGCGCTCGCGTTGTGTTGCACCGTTTTCAGCTTTTCCGTGACGTTCATTACGGGCAGCAGGGAACGCATGGCGTGCATGGCAAGGCTGTTCGTTTAGGCGCGGGGCAATACTTTGTACTAGGAGACAATAGTCCACGCTCGGAGGACAGTCGATTTTGGCCCGACCAGGGCCGAATCCCGACCGAATGCCTGGTTGGACCAGTACAAAGGCGATTATCGAGCGGACGATAAGCGATCGCAGACATCACGCGGAGAGCCTGTCACAGTTTGGCGAGCCGGGAGCGTGAGCGACGGGAGGAAAGGTCAATAACCGTGGATTTCCTCCAGTCGCTTACGCTCCTGGCTCACCCGGAAGAAAATCTCGGCGTGATGCCTACGGATCAATAATGCGCGTCGTGGAGACGATGAGAGGTAGGAATAAATGTCTGACGAGACCTCGCCGAAGCCCGGTGAACCGATGCAAAACCCGTCCGCCATCACGCCAACTCCGGGCGGGGCCACGCCGGCGGCGCCAGTCCCTGTAGGGGCTGTCAGCGCGACGCCGATGCAGCTTCCGCCGATCCCGCTCGATCCCAATTCGGCACGTCCCGCGACCAAGCCGCATCCCGGCACGAATGTCAAGAAACCCGCCCAGGAGCCGCGTGATTCGTTTCGCGAACTCATCGAGACGATTGTCTTCGTCGTTGTTCTCGTGCTCATGCTGAAGACTTTCCTCGCGGAAGCGTTCGTCATTCCAACGGGGTCGATGGCTGTCACGCTGCTAGGCTACCATCACAAGGCCGTTTGCGAAAAATGCGGGAGCACGAATCTGCTGAACGCAAGCTCCGAGGCTGAACCGAAGGAGCATTTCCATCTGCAAGTGGTCGTGCAATACCGCTGTGAAAACTGCCAGGCCTGGAACAATCGACCGCGCGGCGGCGAACGTTAATTCTAGCTAGACCCTTCAGGGCGTTTCGACAGGTCTGAGTTTTGGAGCATCATCATGCCGTTGCGAAAATGGATCGTCTGCCTGTTGTTGTTCTCGACAATCGTCGGCTGCAACAACCCATGGAGCAGCGGCGACCGTGTCATCGTGTCGAAGTGCAGCTACAATGCCGTCACAAGCCCAAGCCGTTTCGATGTTGTGGTCTTCAAATACCCGACGGCTCCGGTAAGTCGAAACGTGCCGACAAACTACATCAAGCGTCTCATGGGCTTGCCCGGTGAAATCCTTGCGATTTTCTTCGGTCGAATCTTCGTGTGGACGCCCGCCGAGGGGCAGGCGCCGCTCTTCAACGACGACAAGGTCCATCCCAATGATCTTTGGCGCAAAGAATATCGCCATGTGGATGATCCCAAGGCGCGTGACCTGTTCGAGAAAGGCGAATTCCGCATCGTCCGCAAGCCGGCCCGTGTCATGCTTGCCACTCGCCGGATCGTATTCGACAACGATTTCCAGCCTCAAGACTTGCGGCACTTCGAGCGCTACGTACGCTGGCACCCCGATACAAAGAGCGGTTGGAAGGTCGAGAACAACACGGGCCTCACGCATGTCGGCGGTGGGGAAGGCTCGATCGATTGGATCCGCTATCGCCATGTGACTCGGCCTGAGGATGGCCCGCCAGTTGGAACGGGACCTGCCGAGCCGAAGCTCATCGCTGATAGCATGAGCTACAACTCCGTAAAGGTGATTCCGGTCGATCGCAATACCGGCAAGCAGATGGGCGAGCCGCAGTTTCCGTCCGTGGCGCCGGTTCCTCACTGGGTTGGCGATCTGATGCTCGAATGCGAGCTTGAAGTGCTTCAATCGCAGGGCGAGTTCTGGATGGAGCTCAGTAAAGGGCCTTATCGGTATCGAGCGAAATTTGACCTCTCGTCCGGCCAGTGTGCCTTGTCGCGATACGAAAATCTTTCTGGAAAGATCGAGGAATGGGAAACGAAGGCAGCCGGTGTTAGCGGTCCGGGGAAATACAACCTGCGCTTCGCCAATTTCGATGCCCGCCTCACCGTGTGGGTAAACCGTTCTTTGCCGTTTGGCGACGGGAAAGACTATCCGCCGCCCGAACTACCGCAGAAGGGCGAGACCTTCGCCGACGCCGAGAAGCGCCGCGGGCCGACCGAGAACGACCTGCAACCCGCGTCGCTTGGCAGCAAGGGCGCGTCGGTCAAGGTTCAGCATGTGAGACTCTGGCGCGATTCTTATTACACAGCATCCGTTTTCGGATCGGATTATTCCAATCAGATTAGCGCGGATGCGTGGGGCCGGCCGGATCGCTTCGACCAGTTTCGCAAGGTGAATTACTCGACGATGTTCGTGCAGCCGGGCCATTATCTGTGCCTGGGCGATAACAGCCAGGCGAGCTCCGATAGCCGCGATTGGGGTGTCGTCCCTGAACGCCTGATGCTGGGCCGAGCGCTGGCGGTCTATTTCCCGATCGAACGCATGGGGCCGATACGCTAGACCCCCGCGAGATTCGTGCTCATGACTTTCGTTCTCATTCGCAAATTGCTTCGCGACGTTCGCATTCCCTGGCTGATCGTCGCGCTCTTGTTGTTTTTGTTTCAGCTCTTGTGGGCACGAATCACGCAGCGTGTGACGACACAGATTCTGCCCATGCTCGCACAGCTCGACGCCACTCCGCAGTTCATCCGCGACACGCTTTTTCCGAAGACCGAACTACCAGGCCAAATGGTTCAGGCCATCATGGGCGGCGAGGATATCCGCATCGAGAATGGCGCTGACCTGATGTCGATTTCCTATGTCCACCCGATTGTCATCACTATCCTCGGCATCTGGGCCATAGGCCGCGCGACCAACGCGATCGCCGGCGAGATCGATCGCGGGACGATGGAGCTTCTGCTGGCCCAGCCGATTCGGCGCTCGGCGATTATCCTCTCGCATCTCATCGTCGATGCAATCGCATTTCCAACCATCTGTATCGTCATGTGGCTCGGAACCTATTGCGGGACATGGTGGATGGAGCTGCAAAATCCGCCCGATGCAGCCGCGATACTGAAATCTTCCAAACGGCCCGCGCTGCCCGTGACAGAGGAGTCATTGCAAAAAGCCCGACAAGCGCTGACTGTCGATCCTTTCGTCTTTCTGCGGGCGCTGCCGTTTGTCGCGGGCTTGCTCTTTGGAATCAGCGGACTGACGATTGCGATGTCGGCCATGGGACGATCGCGTGCCATCATCTGGGGCTGTGCGGTATCGCTTTTTTTGGCGATGTTCCTCGTCAACATCTTCGGCCAAATTTGGCCCGAGTGGCTGTATTGGCTGCGTCTCGCGACCGTTTACTACCACTACCAACCGCAGCTGATGATCCTGCGCGATGGCTGGCGGAGTGCACCGGCGTGGGGTCACCTCGCAGTCCTTCTTGGATTCGGCGCCGGCGGCTACGCATTTGCGTGGATATACTTCACTCGCCGCGATCTGCCAGCGCCGCTGTGAACGGGATGCTTCGAGAAAAACCAGTTAACCGCGAGACGCATTCGCGGTTGGAAAGCAAGGTTGATAATCTAACCACGGATAACACCGATGACACAGATGAAGACGGATGGAAGAGAATAATAGCGAGCCTTTCCTATGTTTTGTGCATTTATCCGTGCGGATCGGTGTAATCCGTGGTCAAATTGCATTTCGATAGTTTCGCCCCCAGCATGAGGTTTCCATGACCAAGCGACAGATAACCGTCGGCCATAGCCCGGATCCCGATGATGCGTTTATGTTTTACGCGCTCGCGCATGACAAGATCGATACGGGCGACCTGGCTTTCAAGCACGAACTTCAAGACATCGAGACGCTCAATCGCCGTGCTCTCAAGGGCGAACTCGAGGTCAGCGCGGTCAGCATTCACGCCTATGCATCTCTGCTCGACAAGTACGCGTTGCTGCCAAGCGGCTGCAGCATGGGAGACAAGTACGGACCGATGGTGGTCGCACGCAAACCGATGACGGTGGGTGAGTTGGCGAAACTCAAGATCGCCGTCCCTGGAACGATGACGACGGCGTTCCTGGCGCTGCGATTGCTGTTGCCCCAGGGGTTCCAGTATGACGTCGTGCCGTTCGATCAGATTCTCGGCGTGGTCGAGGCGGGAAAATACGACGCGGGCCTGATCATCCACGAAGGCCAGCTGACATTCCAAAATCAAGGGCTGCATCTCGTCACCGACCTTGGCGTCTGGTGGCAGGACAAGACCAAACTGCCGCTGCCGTTGGGCGGCAATGTCGTGCGGCGTGATCTGGGTGAGAAGACGATGCGCGACATCAGCCGGCTCATCAAGGAGAGCATCCGCTACAGCCTCGATCATCGCCAGGATGCGCTGACGTATGCCTTGAACTACGCGCGCGACATGGATCGAAGTCTGGCCGATCGCTTCGTCGGCATGTACGTCAACGAATGGACGCTTGATTACGGCGAGAGAGGCCGACAGGCGGTACGCTTGCTGCTTGATGAAGCCCACCGGGCGGGTGTGATACCGAATCCCGTGAGCGTGGAGTTTGTTTAAGTAGTCGGCAGTCCGGCGCGGAACAACGATGCCATTTCGTGGTGCAGATGCCCATTCGTCGCCAGGGCGTCGGGCGTGTAGGGATCGTAGTGCGAGCCGTCGATGTTCGTCACCGAGCCACCCGCTTCGCGGACGATCACGACGCCGGCGGCGATGTCCCAGACATTATTGTCAAAGGCGTAATAAGCATCGAATCGGCCGGCGGCGACGTAGGCCATGTTCAGTGCGGTTGAACCAGTCCGCCGCAATGCCTGCGTTTGAAACGAGAAGTGCCGCCACCATTCGAGCGATTTCTCGTTGCCTCGCAAATCCGCCGGGAAACCCGTCGCCATCAGCGCCTTCGTCAGATTCGGCACGGCGCTCACCTTGATACGGCGGTCGTTCAGCCAGGCGCCGATGCCTTTGCCGGCGGCAAACATCTCCTTGCGCGATGGATCGTAAATGGCGCCGACGACAAGTTCACCGCCAACCTGTAAGCCGATCGATATGCAATAGAACGGGCAGTCGTGCACGTAATTCGTCGTGCCGTCGATCGGGTCGATGATCCAGGTCGGAGGTGCGTCCGGCGCCGGGCGAGTCTTGCTCGCGCCTTCTTCCTCGCCCAGGAACGCATGATCGGGAAAAGACGACGACAGAAATGCCACGATCGCTTGCTGAGAAGCAACGTCGGCCTCCGTCACCAGATCGAATCGGCCTTTTTCCTTGACTTCAAATTTCTCGCGCCAGTGGAGTAGTACTTCCGAAGCCTTGAGTGCGGCGCTCTGTGCGGCACGGAAATACAGAAGGTAGTCGGCCATGGTGGATTTCTCACAAGCCCAGGGATGAGCGCAGCGAATCCCTGGGATAATCGAGCAGGCCTATCCCAGGGATTTGCTGCGTTCATCCCTGGGCTTGGTTCCCGTGTTACTTCATAACTGAGTCTTTCACGCAGCGAAAACCGATCGCGCCGCTCTTCGCCGCTGGCTCCGCGCTGTGGCGGAATGCGGATCGCTGCATGTCGGGCAGGTCAGGGTATGCGCCGCCGCGAAGGATGCGTTTCTTCGAGTCGCCCGTCACGCGAGCGCTGCCGTCGCTGGGGGCGCCTTCGTAGCTCGGGTGATACACGTCGAGGCACCATTCCCACACATAGCCGTGCATGTCGTAAAGCCCCCAGGCGTTCGGGAGCTTTTTACCAACCGGCGGATCTTCGTTCGGCGAGTTCTCCTTGAACCAGGAATATTTCCCGAGCTCCTTCACGTCGTCGCCGAACGACCACGCCGTCGTGGTTCCCGCGCGGCAACAATATTCCCACTCCGCTTCCGACGGCAGGCGAATGCGCTCGTTCGCGCCGATCAGCTTCCGCTCCCGCAACTGTGCGGTCGCTTTTTCGCAGAACGCGACGGCATCGTCCCAACTGACACGATCGATGCCGTTGCGAAGCCCTTGAAATTGCGCGGGATTGTAACCGATTACGACGGCGTAAAGCTCCTGAGTGACCTCGTATTTGTTGATATCGAAGCCGGCCTTGAAGGTGACCTTGTGTGCCGGACGTTCGTTGTCCTTGCCGATTTTTTCACTACCCATCATGAAACTCGCGGGAAATTTTCCCTTTCCGGGCGTGATGGCGACGAATTCGTCCACGAAGCGTTTGAGGATTGCTTCCTTACGCGGTGTCGGGTCAGGGATTTTTTTCTTCTGCTCGGCCATGGATAGCGTGAAGAAACACAGAATCAGTGCAATGGGTGCGAGAATCATTTGGCGCATTGTTGGCTCCAGTCTGCGAGAAACCTACTCCGGTTGGTATCAGGGAAGTATAATAATTTCTTTCCTCTATCCCAGGGCCGGTCGCCTTCGCCCATGGGTTTGTGTCGAAATGTTCCGCACCGGGAGAGGCCACGTGGTTGAATACCGCACCTTTCGCAACTCCGATACGCCGCGTCTCGTGTCGGTGTGGAACGAGACCTTTACGAGGCGAGGCGCCCCGCCGATTGCCGCCAACTCCATTTTTGAACGAATCGTCCTCTCGAAAACGATCTTCGATCCCAAGGGGGTTTTTCTTGCCGTCGAAAACGATCAATGCATCGGATGGGCCCACGCGGCGATGTCGGGCAATCCGTTCAACGTTCAGCCAGTCGGCGTGATTTGCTTGATCGGCGTCAAACCGACCCACCAACGCCGCGGCGTCGGAACGGAGTTGCTTCGGCATTGCGAGCAATACCTTCGCGAACGCAAGGCCGATGTTCTGCAATCCGGCGGCCATTGGCCGAACAATCCGTTCTATATGGGGCTGTATGGTGGCTGCGAGTCACCTGGATTTCTTCAAAGCGATGCGGCAGCGGCGCCCTTTTTCCTCAAGAAGGGCTACAAACTCGACCAGAAAATCATCGTCCTCCAGCGCATCCTCGACCAACCGATGAGAATGTTCGATCCGCGTTTCATTCCGATGCGCACGCGCTACGATCTCGAGTTCGGCTCGCCTCGCCGTTTGCTCAGCGCCTGGCATGAAGCCGTGCACGGATACGTAGATCCGCTTCAGTTCGTGCTGACGGATCGCAAAGCCGGGTCGTGGGTCGCCCGCACGCTGGTCTGGGAGATGGAAATCTTCTCGATGCACTGGCGAAGACCGACGATCGGGATCTTCGACTTTGAAGTTGCTGCGCCCGTTCGGGGCACGGGAGTCGGGCGCTACTTTCTGTCGCTCATCATGAAATACATCCAGGAGCAGTTCTTTACGCTGGTCGAACTGCAACTGGAGGAATCCAACCTGCCTGGCCTAAAATTTCTACGCTCGCTCGATTTTGCCGAAGTGGATATCGGCCAGGTTTTTACCCGGAATGCGTGATAAACACACCCATTACTCGTTTGGCACCCGCATGAGGCGCGGCAAACGCTAAACGAATACAGAATACGGAAATCTTACAAGGAGGCTTCATGCCAACGAAATACGACGCGATCATCATCGGCGGTGGACACAACGGTCTGGTGACTGCCTGTTACCTCGCTCGCGCCAAGTGGAAGGTCCTGGTTCTCGAGCGCCGATACCTCGTCGGCGGCGCCTGCGTGACCGAAGAAAATATCTTCCCGGGGTACAAGGTTTCGACCTGCGCCTACGTGAATAGCCTGTTTAGCCCGACGATTATCAAAGATTTGCGCATGGCCGACTATGGCTTTGCCCAGCTGGAACGCAATCCGTCGTCGTTCACGCCGTTTCTGGATGGCCGGCATCTCTTTATGGGACCTGACGCGGGGATGAACCTCGAACAGATCGCCAAGTTTTCGAAGAAAGATGCCGAGAACTATCCGAAATACGAGAAGATGCTCGAACGCGTCGCCTCGGTGGTAGAACCGACGCTCAACATGACGCCGCCGAACGTGCTCAATCCGGGTATCAGCGGAATGTGGTCTCTGTTTCAGCTTGGTCAGTCGTTCCGCAAGCTCGGACCAGAGCTCGGCGAGGCTATCGAGATCTTGACCGGACCGGCTCGCACGATTCTCGATCGCTGGTTTGAATCGGAAGAACTCAAGGGAACGCTGGCGACCGATGCGATCATCGGCGCCTTCGCGGCGCCGTCGATGCCGGGCACGGCTTATGTCCTCTTTCACCACGTCATGGGCGAGACAAACGGCAAGAAGGGCGTCTGGGCCTACGTGAAAGGCGGCATGGGCGGCATCTCCAACGCCATCGCGTCCGCCGCCAAGGCGCTCGGTGTCGAGATCCGCTGCAACGCAGAGGTCGCCAAGATCAAGGTGCGCAACGGCGCCGCCGTCGGCGTCGTCCTGGCGACCGGCGAAGAGTTCGACGCCACCAAAATCGGCAGCGGTGTCGATCCGCATTGGACGTTTGAAAAATTCATCGAACCGAAGGACCTTCCGCCCGATTTCGTCACCGCCGTCAAACGCATCCGCTACGATAGCGCGTCGATGAAGATCAACGTCGCCCTGTCGGCTCCGCCGAATTTCACCGCCTTGCCGTCGAATGGCGTCGGTCCGCAGCACCATGGCACGATGCACTTCTGTCCCGATCAGGACTACATCGAACGCGGCTACGATGACGCCAAGTACGGCATCCCATCGCGCGATCCGATTGTCGAAATGACGATGCCGTCGGCACTCGACTCGACCGTCGCGCCGCCGGGCAAACATCTGGCGTCGATGTTTGTGCAATACGCTCCGTACAAGCTCAAGGAAGGCACGTGGGACATCGCCGCCAAAAACAAGTTTGCCGACCGCTGTTTCGACATCGTCGAACAATACGCTCCGGGATTCAAGGCATCGGTCATCGATCGGCAGATGGTATCGCCGCTGGATCTGGAACAGACCTTTGGCCTGACGGGCGGCAGCATCTTCCAGGGCGCCATGAACCTGAACCAGCTATTCATGTTCCGCCCCGTCGTCGGCTTTGCTGACTACCGCACGCCGATCCGCAACCTGTACCTGTGCGGTTCCGCCGCCCACCCCGGCGGCGGCGTCATGGGCATCGCTGGCTACAACGCCGCGCGGGAAATGCTGAAGCGGTGGTAGCGATCCCCCCGTTTAGCGTTCGCGCGATGCCACGCGTTTGCCGTATCATATTGGGCGGAAACTGATTTTACGAAAAACTCTCCCTCGCCTTTTGGAAAGGGCCGTCATGCGTAGTCTTTGGCTAGTTCTCGCACTGCTGGTGTGTTCGTTGTTTGCCGATGCTCAGGGATTGAAGAAACGGCCCATTCCGACCAAGGAAGCGCAGGCGAGGATCGAGAAGCTGCTCGACGAACTCTACAAGGACGACTTCCTCAAGGCCGAGAAGGACACCGTTCTCCGCGCTCGGCTCGCGCAGACGCTGCTCTTCGAAGGCAAAGAGACCAAGGACGACTCGGCCGGGCGCTACGTGCTCTTTTCCAGGGCGCAAGCGCTGGCGGCCCAAGCTGGCGACGTGAACACGGCTCTGCAGGCCGCTGACGAATTGGCAAGCGATTTCGCCTTGCCGCCCGGTGCGATTGCTCAAATGAAAATCAAGATGCTCCAGCAAGCCGCCAAGGCGGACGGCGCCCCGGCCGAGGCGTATCACTCGGTCATCGAACGCTCGCTGGCGGTGCTCGATGAAACCCTCGACGCCGACAATTACCCCGCCAGCCTGGATTTGATCGCCGCCGCCGAATCCGCGGCTCGCAAGCTCAAGAGCATCGTCCTCACCGTATCGATGCGAAAGAAGCAGGAAGAGATTCAGCGCCAGCAAAAGGAATTCGCCCGCTGGAAAGTCCACGCCGACAAGCTCGCCGCCGACCCCACGGACGCTGCCGCCAACTCCGAGATGGGCCGCTACTACGCACTCATCAAGGGCAACTGGGAACGCGGTTTGCCCCTTCTCGCCAAGGGCACGAAGAGCAAGCTCGCGGCACTGGCGCAATCCGATCTCGCGGGGCCGACGAACGTCGGCGATCGCCGAATCGTCGCGCTCGGCTGGTATCTCACCGCGACCGACAAGGCGACCGACCCGGCCATGCGCACCCAGGCGCTGCTGCGAGCCTACCATTGGTATCAGGAGAATCTGAGCGGCGCGGACGCCAAGGAGCGCGGGTTGATCGAAGGCAAGCTCGTCGAAATCAACAAACTCCTGCCCGCCGAGCATCGTATTGGCGAGATCGCCATCGAACTCAAGAAAATCGACGTCCCCAGCGGCCCGGTCTATGGCTGTGCATTCTCGCCCGACAGCAAACGTTTCCTCGCCACCGGGTATGACAACACCATCCGCGTTTTCAACACGCGCACCTACAAGGAAATCCGCCAGCTCGATGGCCACGCGGGCAAGGTCTGGTGCGTCGCCTACTTCGATGATGGAATTCACGCCGTCTCCGGCGGGTTCGATGGCACGGTGCGAATGTGGGACTTGACCACGGGCCGCGTCGTGAAGGTGTTCGATGGGCACAAGGACTACGTCCGCTCCGTCGCGGTCTCGGAAGACGGCAAGTGGGTGCTCTCCGGCGGCGATGACCGCACAGTCCGGTTGTGGAACGTCAGCACCGGGAAAGAAGAAAAGCAATTCACCGGTCACGATCATACGGTCTGGTGCGTGGCTTTTTCTCGCGATGGCAAGCACGCCGTCTCCGCCAGCCTCGACAAGACGGCACGCGTGTGGGACGTCGCCCAGGGCAGCGTCGTCAAGCGTCTCGAAGGCCACACCGATACCGTGCTAGGCGCCGCGTTCACGCCTGACGGCCGGCACATCATCACCGGCAGCAGCGACCGCACTCTGCGAATCTGGGATCTTGCGACCGGCTTGACGCAGCGCGTCCTCGAAGGCAGCACAGGCTATGTGCTGTGCGTCGCCGTCTCGCCGGATGGCCGTCGCATATTGTCCGGCGGCGCCGACAACATGCTAAGGCTGTGGGACACGCAAACAGGCCAGCAAATCCGTCAACTCGAAGGCCACCGCGACCGCATCTGGCACGTCACCTTCTCGCGCGACGGCCGCCTGGCGCTGTCGAGCAGCCAGGACGCGACCATCCGGGTGTGGACGGGCGCCCGCTAGAATTGATGTCGTCCCCGTGGCCACCAGGGCGCTTGGCCAACAGCCGATGGCCAAGCGCTTCTGCACTTTTTCGGCCTTTTTTTGCACTTTTGGGGGGTGTTGGCCAAGTTCCCGTGGGGGAGAGGGGGTTGGCCAACCGGTGCTTTTTTTGAAAAAATCGCCGCAACCACATTGCGAACCGAATCCCCGGCGCGGTACATTTGGATTGAATATTGCCACCACTTATGGCGGGTCCGAGGTGGACCTGAGCACCGCAGGTGCGCAAACATTCTAGCCCAGCGTAGCGGCGAAGCCGCGCAGCGCCGCCCTGGGTAATGGTTTGCAGAGGCACAAGCTCTGAAAGAGCGAAACACGGCGGAACGTACCGACATCGCAATCGCCGACGAAGAACCTGCGATAATCTGGTAGGACGTTTGGGATTGACGGACAGAATTGACGTTGTTTCGCTCTTTCAGAGCTACGCTTTCTCACCATGGAAACTCAGGGCGTCGCTGCGCGGCTTCGCCGCTACGCTTTGCCCTGGGCTGGATAGTACGCGCACCTTCGGTGCTCCAGCAGTCACGCGGGTATGATAATCGGACCCGTGGCCGGGGTTGTACTCAACGCCGGCAAGCTGCATTGGCATTGTGCTGCGGCCGCGTCCCCTGCGAAGCGGAAATCGCAATTTTCCGCACGGCACACCTGCGAGAAGGTGGTATGATTGGCCCTAACACCTTCTCTCGAAACGGCCCAACGTAAAGTGAGGGATAGAGCATGTCTGTTGTTTTCTATTTGCTGCTGCTAATTCAGCTAACTCCCTATCATTGGATCTCACAGGAATCTGCGCGCATTGGTCAGGCGATTAGGGACCTGGATAGCACCGATGAAGAGCGAAAGAAGGATGCAGCTTATTTGATTTATCAGTTCTCGACGAAGCAAGTCCAACCGGATTTGATTATTCCCGCGCTTGTAAACCAGCTGAAGAACAAAGAAAAATACAAGTCTACGTTTGGCTGGGCAGTTTCATCCCTACCGCATTATGGAAAGCTGCCGACCAAATATTTGAAGGATGTAATTCCAGTGGCAATTGCGAACCTGGAAGATCCTGAGCCTTCCATAAGATTTCGTTTGAGCGAAATAATAAATAACCAAGGGAGGCCTGCCCTCCCTTTTGTTCTTGTGGCATTTTCTGAAAGGACGGGTGATACTGGAAAAGCTGCCTTAATAGATTATTTTTCCAGTGTCGGGCCGGACGCCAGCGCGGCTGTTCCATTGTTGCTAACAGATTTGAAGAAACGGCCAAAGTCCGAGGGTCGCATTTGTGCGACAATTGCGGATATTGATTGCGAGAACGAAGTAGCCGCGAGTTTTTTTCTGAGGCGAATAGACGACAAAAAAGTTCCCGATTTTGAGAGACAGGTCTGGGCTCATTACCTCGCAAGAAATTCTAAACATGGAAAGAAAGTAGAACGATATCTTGCCAGAGGGCTTCAAACAAAAGACGAAGCCCAAAAGGTCAAGAATCTAATTGCTATGTGGCACATTAAAGACCTCACCGAGTCGAAAGACCAGATTCGGCAAGTCTTTGACGACGAACGCAACGAGGATGTGCGACTAATTGCGGCAGCCATGCTTGTGCGCATTAATAAATCCGATACCGTAGCGCGAAAAGTTCTTATTCGCGGCCATGAAATAACGGCCGAACTAATAAAGTTGGGTAACTGGGAACATCGATTGATAGGAATTTGGATTACGCAAGAACTGGGTGACAAGAGCGCTATAATGAAGCTTCGGGTGATCGCGAATGAGGACTATCATAGAACGGTAAGAGAATTTGCTCGTGCTGCTGTGAAAGAGATTGAGGAACGTAACAAGTAAACGGCGTCCTGTGCAAATATCGCGTCCGCCTTTTACCAAGCAACAATCGCGGCGAAGGCAGCGGAACCGGCGCGGGAAAAGGTGTCAGGGAAAAGGTGTCAGGACCCTTTTTGTCGGTAATTGCCAGAAAAGGGTCCTGACACCTTTTTCTCGGCGTTCTCGTCTGGTGTACCTAAATCCAGACCTTGGTCGGGTCCCGGTTGCGAATCGTCTTCCAATCCCAGTTGGGCAAGTGTTGCCTCGTCTGCCAAAGCGGTGCGAACATTCTCGAACGCGAAGAAAAGCCGCAGGAGTCGGTCCAGAGCGCGGTGCTGGATCTGGCCGCCCGTTTCCAAACGGGACAGGGTGGCATCCGCGCTGCCGATCAATTTGGCGAGTTCTTTTTGCGTCAGGCCAAGTGACTCGCGGCGTTCGCGAATCTGTTCCGGTCGCAGATGGCCAAGCTGTTGACGGAAAGTCTCGGTGATCCGCTTGCTGGCATCGTGGGGAAGAACGATTGCCCCGCATCGTTCGCACCGGCCGACTTCGAGATCGGGAATGGTGACGGTGTAAGTACGACCGTCGTGGCCCACATCTGTGGTGTACGGTATCGTCGCCAACTGAACCGACTTCTCTCGGCACTCGCCGCATTTCCAGGGGAAGGGTTTCATTTTCATCGGAATCACCATCAAGACGCCGAATCACTTGTGATAGTTGACCAGTTCAACCGTTGGGCAATCGGGATCGTCATCGCTGAGCCAAAACTCGACGAAGAGGCCTTTGGGTAGGCCGTCAAAGGGGATTTTCGCCTTGTACCAATATTGTCGGCGATCTTGCCAATGTGGCCGTTTTTCCTTCACTTGCTCGATGACGCCTCCGCTCTTGACGAAATCTACAAGGAGGTCCGTGACTTCATCGGGGAAAAGATCGGTTATGGGCGGTTGGGCCCGCAACTTCTTTTCCTCCTTTTCATTCCATACCAAGCAACCGCCGACGTGCGCGAGACCAATCGCTTTGTGGACCAAGTCCAATTCTTGGGGATCATCCTCTGGCGGCATCTCAACCCCACTGAAATACATTATACGCTTGATTTGACATATGTCAAATGCAATTCGCTTGTCAACGTAAGCTTATTGATGATAGCCTGTTGTGGTGGCGAAAAAAGGTGCCAGGACCCTTTTTGTCGGTAATTGCCAGAAGGGGTCCTAACACCTTTGCCCTGGAACCCAGGGCGGCAAGCCGCAAACCAATACGAATCACGAAATCACGACAGTACGAAAACGCGAAAGAAAAACGAGGGAGGCAAAGATCGATGGCAAATTCCGCTATTGCCCACTTCACAATTTATGGCTTTTTCGTGCCTTTCGTACTTTCGTGATTCGCATTCCCGAATTTGGATCGTCTGAAATCTTCGTTGCTCGCGACGATTTTTTTTTCATAGTAACACAAAGATGTGGCTGCCCGGATCATACAGCCGTGAAGCCGTTGTGTGGAGACTCCGGCGGGTGCGTCTGCGGGACGTCCGGTGCGGCTGAATCGGGAACCGCCTCCGGTTCTGGGCGGAAGCGTTCCACCAGGTACTGGATTACGAAGTAGAACACGGGCGTCAGGAAGATGCCGAAAAGGGTCACGCCGAGCATGCCGGCGAAGACCGCGGTGCCGAGCGTGCGGCGCATCTCCGCGCCGGCGCCTTCGGCAATCACCAGCGGCACGACGCCCAGGATGAACGCCAGCGACGTCATGATGATGGGCCGTAGGCGAAGCTCGCATGCGTCAAGCGTTGCCTGGTAGATCGATACGCCTTGCTCGCGCTGGGACTTGGCGAACTCGACGATGAGAATGGCGTTCTTGCTCGCCAGGCCGACGAGCACGACGAAACCAATCTGGGTGAAAATATTGATGTCCATCCGGGCGATCAACACGCCAGCGATCGAGCTGAGCAAACACATCGGCACGACGAGAATCACT